>CAUJIP010000043.1 GCA_963205235.1 Pseudomonadota bacterium | reverse complement strand
ATCATGCCGCCCGGTTTCCGGGTCTGGCCCTGCTCGAAATTTCATTTGGCAACTATTGCATGGATGCCTCTTGATTTACAGCATTTTTCCACGCAATTGCTTGTGAATGCGGTGGGAATTCCCTACCCGAGGCCCCGTTTTTCCGGTTTGACCCGGTTTGCCGATGATCCGCGCCTTTCTTGGCATCGACCTGCCGCCCGCTGTGCGGGGCGCGTTGGAGGTGCAACAATTCCTGCTTCCCCTGCCGCGCAAGGTTGACCCGGCGGACTTGCACCTGACGCTGGTATTCCTGGGCGACTGCCCGGAACCATTGCTTGAGGCCGTGCATGAAGGCTGCGAGGCGCTGAAAGAACCCAGCTTTTCGCTTTCCTTGCAAGGCTTTGGCCTTTTCGGCAAAGACAAGCCGCATTGCGCCTGGGCGGGGGTGTCCCCATCCCGGGAGCTTGTTCACCTGCAGGCCAAGCTCGAAACCATCGCCCGGCAGGCGGGGTGCAAGATCGACGCGCGCAAGTTCACCCCGCATGTCACCCTGGGTCGTTTCCAGCCCCCATCCCCCGTAGATGCGATGCGGCTGGAGCGGGCGGTGGCAACCACACCCTTCGGCGCGGGCCCCTGGGAAGTTGCGGAACTTACCCTCTGGCAAAGCCACCTTTCGCCCAAGGGCACGCACTACCGGGTCCTGGCCCGATACCCCCTGACGCAGGCTTGACAGTCGCTGTCCGGTCGTGCTGCTGAGGTGGGAAGGACAAGAGGATCGGTCAAGGTGCAGGCAGGCGAAGCAGTGACCGGATACCGTCGCGATATCGACGGGTTGCGTGCCTTTGCGGTGATGGGGGTGATCCTGCACCATGCCGGGGTGGCGCTGGTCGGGTCAGGCTATGCCGGAGTCGATATCTTCTTCGTCATCTCGGGTTTCCTGATCGGCGGCATCGTCGCGGGCGAGATGGCCGAGGGCCGCTTTTCCTGGCGCCGGTTCTACGCCCACCGCGCCCGTCGCATCCTGCCAGCGCTGTTCCTGGTGATCCTGGTCACGCTGGTCGCGGGTTGGTTGACCATGACGCCCGAGCAGCTGCGCTATTTCGGCGGCGGGGCGATCTCGACCCTGGTCTTCCTATCGAACGTCTGGTTCTACAATCGGATCGACTATTTCAATCCCGATGCCGCCGAAGACCCGCTGATCCACACCTGGAGCCTGGCGGTTGAAGAGCAGTTCTACATCGTCCTGCCGATCCTGTTATTCCTGATCTGGCGCTTTGGACCAAAGGTTCGGGTGGGGGTGCTGGTGGCGCTGGCGGTTGCCAGTTTCGCGGCCGCCGTGACGATTGGCGCGGACGATCCGATGGCGGTCTTCTATCTGATCCACGCCCGCGCCTGGGAGCTTCTGGCCGGGGTGCTGGCAGCACTTGGCTTTGCCCGGGCGCAAGGGGTGGGCCGCGCCGGCGGGATACTGGCGGACCTTGGCCTGGGTCTGGTGCTGGCGGGGCTGTTCGTCGTGCCGCACGCGGCGCTTTGGCCCGGACCCTGGACGATCTTGCCGGTGGGGGGCGCGGTGCTTCTGGTGCTGTACGGCCACCAACGCTCGGTCGCGCGGTGGGTGCTGCGCCTGCCGCCAGTGGTGGGGGTGGGGCTGGTCAGCTATTCGGCCTATCTCTGGCATCAGCCGATCCTGGGGTTCCTGGCGATCCTTGACCGCAAGCCGTCGGACTGGGCCGGGATCGGGCTGGTGATCCTGGCCACGCTGGTGTTGGCCACGCTGTCCTGGCGCTTTGTCGAACAGCCCTTCCGGCATGGCCTGGCCAACCGGCGCCCGGGGCGGCTTGCGCTTTGGGCCGGGGGCCTGACCATCGCCGCCTTCGCCATCGGCGGCCATGTCACCGAGGGCTACCCGTCCCGCGTCTCTCCGCAGGTGCGCGAGATTCTGGCCTGGTCGCAGTCCTTTCCCGAAACCTACAAGCGCTGCATCGGCGGTCGGAAAGAGGGCGAGCGTCTCGATCCCGCAACAGCCTGCGTCCATGGTGCGGCTGACACGTCCCCCTCTGTGGCGATCTGGGGCGACAGCCATGCCGCCGTTCTGGCCAATCCGCTGGGTCAGGCTCTGGCCGCCGACGGGGTTGCCCTGCGGGAGCTTTCCGGATCGTCCTGCATGCCGGTGCCCGGCGTGCGCAACACCGCGCTGAAGCGGGCGGAGTATTGCGCCATCCACAATGACCTGATGCTGGCGCACATGCTGGCCGATCCCGATCTGCGGGTCGTGGTGATCTTCGCCTACTGGAACAGCTACGTGGAATCCCGCGATTTCGACAACCGGGCGGGGGCGCTGGTCCGCGACCGTCTGGTCGCCGTGCCGTTGGAGGCTGCCGATGACTTGCCGGATGCAGACCGCATCGCCGCGCTGACTGCGCATTTCCGCGAAGCCCTTGTCCGTCTGACCAAGGCCGGAAAGCGCGTGGTGATCCTTGGTCCGATCCCCGAGCCTGGCTTCGATTTGCCTGATCGTCTGGCCCGCGATCTCTGGCTGGGTCTCGATCCGGCGCAACACACCGAGTACCCCGAACCAGCCTTTGCCGATTACGCCACCGCCGCCCGCACGATGCTGACGGGCGCTGCGCAAGACCTGCCCGGCGTCGTCATCCTTGATCCTGCGCCGCTCTTCTGCACCCCCGGCGGTGCCTGCCGGGTCGTCCGCGACGGCCGGCCGCTTTACTTCGACGCCAACCACCTGTCGCTGGCCGGATCGGCCCTGGTCGTCCCGCCCTTGGCCGACGCCGTCCGCACAGCACTTGGCCCCGGCGATTGACAAGCCGCCCTGCCCATTGCACCACCAAGGCCAGTCAAGGAGAGCCCCATGAAGATCGCCAACCGCGAGATCGGCCCGAACCACCCGCCCTTGGTCATCGCCGAGATCGGCATCAACCATGGCGGCGATCTGGCTGTTGCCAAGGAGATGGTGCGCCTGGCAGCCGGGGCGGGCTGCGAGATGATCAAGCATCAGACCCACATCATCGAAGACGAGATGACGGAGGAGGCGAAACAGATCTTTCCGCCAAACGCCGATGTGTCGATCTGGCATGTGATGGAGCGTTGCGCGCTAAGCCGGGACGATGAGGCAGAGCTGAAGCGGTACACCGAAAGCCTTGGGCTGATCTGGATTTCGACGCCGTTCAGCCGGGCGGCGGCGGACTGGTTGGAAACGCAGGGCGTGCCCGCCTACAAGATCGGGTCGGGCGAGGCCGACAACCTGCCGCTGATCCGCCACATCGCGCGCAAGGGCAAGCCGGTGATCCTGTCGACGGGGATGCAGACCATTGAAACCATTCGCGCCTCGGTCGATATTCTGGACCAGGCCGGGGTGGAATACGCGCTTTTGGAATGCACCAACCTGTACCCCAGCCCGGCCGAGATCGTCAGCTTGCGCGGGGTGACCGACCTGAAGAATGCCTTCCCCAAGGCGGTGGTGGGGTTCAGTGACCATTCCATCGGGCCGGAAATGGCGCTGGCCTCGGTCGCGCTGGGGGCTTGCATTCTGGAACGGCATTATACCGATACCCGCTATCGCAAGGGGCCGGATATCATCAACTCGATGGACCCGGCGGAACTGAGGTTCCTGATCGACCGGTCGAAGGAAATCTGGATCGCGGCGAACAACCCGAAACAGCGGACCGCGCCGGAAGAAGACGTCTATCGCTTTGCCCGCGGGTCGGTCGTGGCCGACAAGGACATGGCCGCCGGTCATGTGATCCGCGAAGAGGATATCTGGGCCCGCCGCCCGGGGTCGGGCGAGATCGCGGCCTATGATTTCGACAAGGTGGTCGGCAAGCGGCTGAACCGGGCCGTGGTCAGGAATACCCAGTTGAAGTGGGGGGATTTGGACTAGGCGCTCATGAACCCGCCCCCGGCAGGTCGGCAATCCGCCACAGGCCCAGCATCTTGTCGGCCCGCTGGCCCTTCAGATGCGCCTGGCCCTCGGGAAGCTGGCGCTCGGGGCGGGGGAGGTTGAAGGGGGGCTTCGTCAGATCAATCGCACGCCATTCGCCGGTAGCGATGTCCTCGTTCGCGGGCGTGTCCGGGAAAGTCGTGGTCAGAAGCCAGGTCCCGCCCGACCGCGCGATATTGGCCAGCGCGGCATGCACATGGTCGTGCGACAGGTGCACCAGACAGTCGCGCACGAAGATCACGTCCGCCCTCGGCACCGGGCCGCGGATCAGGTCCACCACCTGAAACGCCACGCCGGGCCGGGCATGGGCGACCCGGTTCGCCTCGATCAGGTCGGGCACGATATCCCCGCCCAGATAGTCGATCCCGGTCAGATCGACATGGGCCATCCAGAAGAAGTCGCCGCAGGGCACGTCCAGCAAGGACCGCGCACCCAAGTCGCGCAGCAGGACGGGTAGAAGCTTTCGCACCTCTGCCGTCGCTTCCAGGTTCGACCCCTTGCCCGACTTGCTGTCCTTGTCGCCCCATTTGTTGGCGCGGGCATAGTCGGTGAAGATCTCCGCCGGTTCGCGCCCCGCAAGGCGCTTGCGCCGAAAGGCGCGCTTAAGATTGGAAAGGAGTTTCATCCTTCGGTCTCCCTGACAATCGGCAGCCTGCCGCCATGCCCCGTCCAGTAGTCGCGCACCCATCCAACCGGACCGCGCCCCAGATGCGGGAAGCGGCCCCAGACCCCGCGCTGCAACAGATCGGCCGGGCGCGGGTCGCCGTGAAAGGCCAGGATGCCCGTGCCGGGGGCGGGCGGGCGCGGGGGCAAGATCAGGTCGCGGCCAAAGCGGTGCACGCAATGACGCTTGAAACTGAGGACGGCCCCCGTCGGCCAGAGCGACATATCCACCGCATGGGCGGCAACGAAATCCTGTTCGTTACGGAACCGAGCCATCGCCGCCGCCGGATCGACCTGAAAGGCCGCAAGGATCTGCTGCTGCTCTCCCAGCGTAAAGGCGAAGATCCCGGTCGATGGCTGCACCGGCTCATGCGCGCGCCAGTCGTGGCCGGTGTCCAGAAGGATCATCCCGCCTTGCGCGGCGAAGAACGGGTCCAGCGAGCCCAGGATCATCATGTCCAGATCGATCACCAGCACCCGCGCGCCCGGAGCAAGTGCGGCGACTGCGGGATGAAAAAGCGAAAGCTTGCGCCAAACCCCTGGCGCGCGGATCTGGGTCGGCGTCAGGCCGATGTCCGGGATCGGAGCGGTTTCGATGCCGCCGATCAGCCCGGCGGTCCGGTCGGTCAGGCACAGGAAGCGGAAACCGGGTGTCAGATGCCTGCCGACCGCACGAAACAGGACATTGACATAGTCCGCCGCGAACAGCGTCCCCCATTTCATGCACACAACAACGCGCTCTTGCGGCATGGGATTTCGCCTTGTTCTTCAAAGATTGGGCTTGGCTAGACAATTTGCTGCATACTGTCCATATCGAAGCTGAACCTGCGGCTGAAAGCCCCCAATATGACCCGCCACCTTCTTTTCCTTACCGGCACTCGCGCCGATTTCGGCAAGCTGGAGCCATTGGCCGCCGCCGCGCGGGAGGCAGGGCATCGGGTGACATTCTTTGTCACCGGCATGCATATGATGGACCGCTATGGCCTGACCCGCAACGAAGTGCGCCGCATGGCCGGGGTCGGGGTCGAAGAGTTCGTCAACCAGTCCGAAGGCGACCCGCAGGACCTGATCCTGGCCCGCACGGTGACCGGCTTTTCCGCCTATGTTGCCGCCACCAAGCCCGATCTGATCGTGCTGCACGGCGACCGGATCGAAGCCCTGGCCGGGGCCCTGGTTGCGGCGACGAACTATGTCCGGTCCGCCCACGTCGAAGGGGGCGAGGTTTCGGGCACGATTGATGAGGTGTTCCGCCACTGCAACACCAAGCTTTGCACGCATCACTTCGTGTCGTCCGAAGCCGCCGCCCGCCGGGTCATGGCCTTGGGCGAACCGCCGGAAACCATCCATGCCATCGGCTCGCCCGAGCTGGATTTCCACGCGCGGCCCTCGGGCGTGACGCTGGACGAGGTCCGCGCGCGGTACGAGATCACCTTCCCGGACTATGGGATCGTGACCTTCCATCCGGTGACATCCGAACAGGATACCATTGGCGCGCAGGCGGCGGCGCTGTTCGGGGCGCTGGAGGCGTCGGGGAGGCATTTCGTTGTGATTGCGCCGAACAACGATCCCGGTTCGCAGGATATCTTCCGGTTGCTGGAAGGGCTGCCGAAGGACCGGTTCCGGCTGCTGCCATCAATGCGGTTCGCTCATTTCTCGGAACTGATGAAGAATGCCGCCTGCATGGTCGGAAATTCCAGCGCCGGGGTGCGCGAGGCACCTTTTCTTGGCCTGCCATCGCTGGATATCGGCACCCGGCAATCGAACCGGTCGGATGCGCCTTCGGTTGTGGCCTGCGATGCCGGGGATCAGGCGATGATCCTTGGCTTCCTGCGCGATCATTGGGGGCGCGAGGCCACGCCGCATCACGGGTTCGGTCAAGGGTCTGCTGCAGAACGCTTTGTTCAGGTGCTGGCGCGGCCCGATTTCTGGAACCTTAGCCTGCAAAAGGCCTTCCGTGACATCGCCTGATCCCAAAGGTGCGGGCCTGCGGGCCTATCTGGCCCTGTCGCGGGCCATTCCGCTTGCCGCGCCGATGCTGTTGAAGCGCCGTCTTGGCCGGGGGAAAGAGCTTTCGACCCGCTGGCACGAAAAGCTGGGTATTGCGACCCTGTCCCGCCCCAAGGGTCCGCTGATCTGGCTGCATGCCGTTGGTCTGGGCGAGGTGCTGGCGCTGCGTGGCTTGATTGCGGCCATGGCAGATCGTGCGCCTAAGGTCGAGTTTCTGGTGACCTCCACCACGCGCGGCTCGGCCGAGGTTCTGGCGGGCAACCTGCCGCCCCGCACCCGGCACCAGTTCCTGCCGCTGGACGCGCCCCGCTATCTGGCGCGGTTCCTTGATCACTGGCGGCCTGCGCTGTCGGTCTGGGCCGAACAGGACATCTGGCCCGGCGCGGTGGTCGCTACGGCGCGGCGCGGCATTCCCTTGGCGCTGGTCAATGCCCGGATGAATGCCGATGCCTTTGCCCGCCGCTGGCACTGGCGCGGGCTTTACGCCGATCTGTTCGCCCGGTTCCGGCTGATCGCCGCACAGGATGAAGGGACGGCCATGCACCTGGCCGGGCTTGGGGCCAAGGATGTGCGCTTGGGGGCCTCGCTCAAGGCCGCAGCCCCTTCGCTGAGCGCTGACCCCCTGGCCCTTGCCGCCGCGCGTGAGGCGCTGGCCGGACGGCGGGCTGTGCTTTTGGCCTCCTCCCACCCCGAGGATGAGGCGGCGCTGTTCACCGCCCTGCGGGGCCATCCAGATGCGCCGCTTATGCTGATCGCGCCGCGCGATGCCCGTCGGGGGCATGAGATTGCCACCCGCGCCGCCGAACACGGGCTGTCCTCAACCCGCCGCAGCACAGGCGAAGGGCCGGATGCCGCGATCTGGATCGTGGATACGATTGGCGAATTGGGCCTTTGGTATCGGCTTTGCCCGGTCAGCCTGATCGGCGGCAGCTTTGGCGCGACCGAAGGCCACAACCCATGGGAGGCCGCAGCCTTGGGGTCGGCCATCCTGCATGGCCCGCGTGTCGCCAATTTTGCCGGGGACTATGCCGCGCTGCATGCCGAAGGGGCGGCGATGCCGGTGTTTCCGGAAAGCCTTGCCGCCGCCCTGTCACAGGATCACGCGCAGATGGCGCTGCGGGCGGGGCACCTGTCGCAGGGCGCACAGGGGGCACTGGCGCCGCTTGCCGAAGAGCTTCTGGCTTTGGCGGGGCTGGCATGAGGCTTTGGCTTTTCCTGCGGTTCTGGTCAGCCCTTTGGCACCTTGGTCTACCCATCATATTGATATACTTGTGGAAAAGGGGACGCAAGGACGCGCTTTACAGCCAGCATCTGGCCGAACGCTTTGGCCGCTATGGCCGGGGCCTGCCCGGTTCTGTCTGGATTCATGCGGTGTCGCTGGGCGAATTGCGATCCGCCGTGCCCTTGATCCGCGCCCTGCTGGATCGGGGCGAGACGGTGGTCACCACCCATTTCACCCCCGCCGGTCGGCGCGAGGCAGAACGGGTCTTTGCCCCCGAAATCGCGGCAGGACGGTTGTTTGCGGTCTGGGTTCCGCTGGAAACCTCCTGGGCCTACCGTGGGTTCTTCCGCGCTTTCCGGCCCAAACTGGGCCTGGTGATGGAGATTGAAATCTGGCCCCGGATGATATTTGCCAGTCGCCGCGCCGGGGTGCCGCTGTTCATGTGCAACGCGCAATATCCTACAAAATCAATGGCTCGCGATGCAAAGTTGAAGCTGCGTCACAAGCTGATGCAGGGCTATGCCGGGGCATTCGTGAAGTCAGACCTGCAACGGGACCGCTTCGCCTCGGTCGGCGTGCTGAACATCACGGTGACCGGAGAGTTGCGGTTTGACCAGCCGACCCCCGTGGCGCAGGTGCAAGCGGCCCGCGCCTTGCGTCCCCTTTTGCAAGCGCGGCGGGTGGTTGCGCTGGCTTCGGTGACCCAGCCGGAAGAGGGGCTTTTCCTAGACGTCATCGCACGCCTTTTCGCGGCTCAGGACCCGCCGCTGGTGATCCTGATCCCGCGCGCGCCCGAACGGTTTGGCCCGATGGCCGAGGCCTTGGCGGTGCGGGGTTTGACCGCTGTGACAAGAACTTCGGTTCTGGATCAAGGCCTTGGCCTTAAGGCCCCGGAAACGGTGCATGCCTTGCGCGGGGGCACTGTCCTTCTGGGCGACAGTCTGGGCGAGATGTATTTCTACCTGGAACTGTCTGACCGGGCGGTGGTTGGCGGCGGCTTCCAGCCCAAGGGATCGCACAACATCATCGAGCCGCTGGCCTTGGGTAAACCCGTGATCGTCGGGCCAGAAATCCACACCATCGAATATCCGGCGGTGGAGGCGATTGCCGCAGGTGTCTGTTTGCAGACCTCGGCAGAAGCCTTGGCCCGCGACATCGAAACCTGGCCCGATCCCACGCCCGAGGCGATTTCCGCCTTCATCACCGCCCATTCCGGCGCGGGCGCGCGGACCATGGCGGCGATTGCGCCGCTGCTTTAGACCTGTCCGGTTCGATCTGAAGCGAAAATCGCTGCCTCTTGCTTTCGCTCGACCGCGTTTCCCGATCCGTTTGGTTCAAACGGAACCAGACAGGCCTTAAACCTTGACCAGCCCTTCGCGCAGTTGTTCGGACAGCAGGAACTCGACCAGCCGCATGTCATAGGGCGTGTCGATGTCGTGGCAGCGTTCGGACGGGATGACGTAAGGGATCACCCGACCCTCATAGATTGTCTTGGCGCGGCGCAGGTAGGCCGGGTCGACCACATAGACGAGGCCCACGTGTTCATAGACCACGGGCGCATTCTGCCGCGCCCAGACCCCGCCCGGCAGGGGCTTTGACACCTGAAGCCTGCCAGTGCCATCAAGTTCGACCATGTTGAAATATGGATTCTTTCGCGCCTCGCAGACACTCATGACCATGTCGGGATGTTCGATTTGGTAAAGTGTCAGTGCGCCGTCGATATCCTCGGGCAGCCGAAGGGGCGAGGTGCAGTCAAGGTCAAGGAAGGCGGAAACCGGCCCGATCAGCGCCTCGCTGGCGGCCAGGGCATGTTGCCAGACCCCCCATTTCGGCGCGGTGTCGGTGGCCAGCTCTGCCGGGCGCAAACCGATCTCCAGCGCGCCGCGTTTCACGGCATGGGCATAAATTTCCTCGTCGTCGGTCGAAACCACGACCGCACCAACACGGGGATTGGCGAACAACTGGTCCAGCGACCAGTCGATCAGGGGCTTGCCGCAGAGGGGTTTGAAATTCTTGCCCGGAACGCCTTTCGAGCCCTTCCGCGCGCCGATGTGACCAAGGATCATTGCCGCCCTCCGTTTCGTCCCGACTTATGCCGAAATCGCCCCGGCAACCAGTGGCGGGCGCTTCTGCGGCCATTCGGTTGCGCGGTGATAGGCCTGCCCGATGGCCAGAACCCTGGCATCATCGCCAGACCGCCCGATGATCTGCATGCCCGACGGCAGGCCCTGAGGCCCGAACCCAAGCGGCACCGACAGCGCGGGCAGGCCGATCAGGCTGGCAGGCACCACGACCTCCATCCAGCGGTGATAGGTGTCCATCTTCCGCCCTGCGACCGCCTCGGGCCAGCGCCACTCGGCCGGGAAGGGCCAGACCTGCGCCGTCGGCAGGACCACCGCGTCGTAGCGGTCGAAAAGCTGGGCCGCATATTTATACCAGCGCGAACGGATCGTGCTGGCCTCGAACAGGGCCGCGACGGTAAGGCCTTGGCCCTGTTCGATTTCCCACAGGGTCTCGGGCTTGGTCAGGGCGCGCTTGGCCGGGCTTTCCGCCAGATCGCGCAAGCCGTTCCCGTTCAGCGCCGCGCGCAAAGTGATCCAGCTTTGCCACAGCTTTTCCGCCGGGAAGGGCGGGGCCAAAGGTTCGACCACCGCCCCCAGACCCTCCAGCACGCGCAAGCCTGCCTCACAGGCGTCAAGGATGCCCGGCTCCATCGGATAGGCCCCGCCCCAATCGCCCAGCCAGCCGATCCGCAGGCCCTTTACGCCGCGATCAAGGCCGGAAAGCACATCAGGCACCGCGCGGGGGAAGGGCATTTCAGGGTTTTCCCCGGCCTGCACCAGCAGAAGGTGGGCAATATCCTCGACGGTGCGGGCCATCGGGCCTTCGGTGGCCAGCGTCGCGATGAAGCTTTCACCTTCAGCGTCCGACGGCACCAACCCCCAGGTCGGGCGCAGCCCGTAGACGTTGCAGAACCCCGCCGGGTTGCGCAAGCTGCCCATCATGTCGGACCCATCCGCCACCCAGGCCATCCGCGTGGCCAGCGCCGCTGCGGCCCCGCCGGAAGACCCGCCAGCGCTGCGCGTCAGGTCATAGGGGTTTCGCGTGACGCCAAAGATCGGGTTAAAACTGTGCGACCCCTGACCCCATTCCGGCACGTTGGTCTTGGCCGTGAAGATCGCCCCCGCCGCGCGCATCCGGGCGGCAAGGATGTCATCGGCAGCCGGCACATTGTCCTTGAACAGGGGCGAGCCGAAGGTGGTGCGCAGCCCCTTGGTGGCCACCAGATCCTTGACCGCAAAGGGAACTCCGTGCAGCCAGCCCACGGGCGCCACATCATCCAAGGCGCGCGCTTCCGCCATCAAGGCATCGGGATCGCGCAAGGACACCAGCGCGTTCACCGCCCCGTTCACGGCCTGGACCTGTGCCAGCCATTCCGCCATCACCTCGGACGGTGCCAGTTTGCGGGCGTGGATCGCGCGCGACAGTTCGGTCGCAGACCAGTTCAGCATGACGTCCTCGTGGTGCAAATGTTCGATGGGCTGAACAGAAAAATGCCGGGGCCGTCGCCAGCCCCGGCACAAGGGTCAATGACCCAAGGTCACTTCATCAGCTCGGTCCAGATCGCGGTCATGTATTCGCGCGACTTTTCGTTGCAGATCGGCAGGAAGCCACCGGCTGCCTTGTGCTCTTCGGGGATCACGACCTCGGGCGCGGTGGCCATTTCGGGGTCCATGAACGCTTCGGAGCCGGCGATCCCGTTGGCATAGCGCGCAAAGTTGGATATCAGGGCGGCGTTTTCCGGCTTCATGATGAAATCGATGAACGCATAGGCCTCGTCGACGTTCTGCGCATCCTTCAGCAGCATCACCGAGTCCATCCACATGATGTAGCCTTCCTTCGGATAGCCATAGGCCACGTCAGGGTTGGCAAGGCGGACGCGCATGGACGAACCGTTCCAGTTGACCGAAGCCGCCCAGTTATTGTTCGACATGTTCTCGGTCGCGCCGTAGTCCATCGAAATCCAGTTCGGTTTGGCCGCCATCAGGCCGTCGCGCACTTTCTTCAGGACTTCCAGGTCTTCCGAGCAGAACTCGCCGCCGTAATACTTGGTGGCCAGGCCGATGATGTCCATCATTTCGGGAACGACGTTGATCTTGCCTTTCAGCTCGTCCGGGACGTCGATGAAGATGGCCGAGGTGTTGATGTCACCCGAATAGACGCTGGTGTTCACGGCGACACCGGTGGTGCCCCACTGCCACGGAACCGAGTATTTGCGGCCCGCATCCCACTCGACGTTCATCCATTCCGGGGCGATGTTGCCGTGGTTGGGTAGCTTGGTCAGGTCAAGTTCGGTCACCAGACCCTTTTCGATGAAGATCGGGACGTAGTTGGCCGAAGGCACCACCAGGTCAAAGCCATGGCCACCGGCCTCGATCTTGGCCAGGGCGGTGTCGTTGCTGTCATAGTCGGTGACGGTGACCTTGATGCCGGTCTCGGCCTCGAACTTGGCCAGCAGTTCGGGGCTGGTGTAGTTGCCCCAGTTGTACAGTTGCAGCTCGCCCTCGGCCAGGGCCAGGCCAGAGGTGGACATCAGGAACGCGGTTGCAGTCAGAAGTCTTTTCATTGTCGTCTCCCAGTTGGTCAGGTTTCAGTCATTCTTGCGTGTCAGCAGGAAGAAGGCGGTAAGCATCAGCACGGTGATCAGCAGAAGTCCTGCCGAAATGGCGTTGATCTCGGGTGTAAGCTGGCGGCGAAGCTGGCCCAGCATATAGGTGGGAAGCGTGTCCTGGCCCGCTGATTTCACGAATTCCGTGATGACCACATCGTCCAGGCTGACGACAAAGGCCAGCATCGCCCCGGCGATGATACCCGGCATCATCAGGGGCAGTGTCACCCGGCGAAAGGTTTCCCAGGGGCTGGCGTAAAGATCGGCGGCAGCGGTTTCCAGGGTCAGGTCCATGCCTTCCAGACGCGCCCGGATCGGCAGATAGGCAAAGGGGATGCAAAACGCGCTATGTGCCAGGATCAGATAGCCAAGACCCTGAATGCCGGTTGCCTGCTTGATCATGCCGAACAGGATCAACAGCGACACGGCTGTCACGATCTCGGGCACCATCAGGGGCTGGTTGATCATCACATAGATGAAGGTCTGCCCCTTGAAATGCCGCCGCCGGGTCGTGCCAAGCGCGGCCATCGTGGCCACCGCAGTCGAGATCACTGCCGCGCAGCTGGCGATGATCAGCGAATTCAGGGTGGCATCCTTGACCCGCTCGTTCGCCCAGGCCTTGGCATACCAGTCCAGCGAGAATTCGCCCCAAAGCCCCATCGTGACTTCGGAATTGAAGCTGTAGACGACCAGCGTCAGGATCGGCAGATACAGTACGACAAAGGCGAAGATCGCGATCGATGCAAAGCCCGGCAGGCTTGAGACAGAGAAGCTGGACTTAGCCATTTTTCTTCTCTCCGTTCGCGACCTTGACATAGTACAGCAGCGCAACCGTCACGATGACCAGCAGCGTCAGCGACAGTGCGGCCCCAAGCGGCCAGTTCTTGCCCTGACCGAACTGCATGTCGATCAGGTTGCCGATCATCATCTGCTTGCCGCCGCCCAGGATGCGCGGCGTGACGTAGGCCCCAAGCGAGGGCACGAACACCAGGATCGACCCGGCGATGATGCCCGGCTTGACGATGGGCAGGATGATCCGGCGCAGGATCTGCCAGCGGCTGGCGTAAAGATCATAGCCCGCCTCAAGCATCCGCATGTCAAAGCGGTCGATGGCGGCAAACAGCGGCAGCACCATCAGCGGCAGGTAGACATAGGTCATGCCGATGAAGATCGCGACATCGGTATAGATGATATGCAACGGTTCCGAGATGACCCCGATCTTCAGCAGGATCACGTTGATCAGCCCTTCTTGGCGGATCATCTCGTTGATTGCATAGGTGCGGATCAGTATGTTGGTCCAGAACGGAATGGTGATCAGGAACAGCCACAGCGCCCGGGCCTTTGGCGGCCGCGTCGCGATGAACCAGGCGGTCGGGAAGCCGACCACAAAGGTGATGATCGTCGTCATCAGCGACAGTTTGATCGACCGCCACAGAATGGTCAGGTGCGCGTCGGCCCAGACATAACTGTCAGTGAAGATATCCTTGGACCACAGGATCTGCGACCAACCCTCGGTCGAGAAATCCCAGACCACGTTGCCATGCGTTCCGGGCGTCAGGAAGGAATAGATCGCGACAATCAACAGCGGCCCGACAGCGGCGACGGCCAGCAGGACCAGCGCCGGCAGCGACAGAAGCCAGCCGTTGCGGGCCGAGGTTCGGACGACATTCTCCTCGGCGGGGCTCATCTTATTCCTCCACCGCCTGCAGGGCGCCTTCGGCAAACCGGATGCCGACGGCCTGCCCTTCGGCCAGCCCGGCATCGCCGGAAGCCGGGCTTTGCAGACGGGCGACGATCTCGGTTCCGTCGGACAGGGCAAGGTGGCAATGGGTGTCGGTGCCGAAATAGACCAGCGTCCTGACCTTGGCTTTCAGGACGCCCTCTTGCTCTGCGCCAAGGCGCAACTGCTCGGGACGCACGATCACGGTTGCCGTGCCGCCCGCCTTCAGCCCCGGAACCGCGATGCTTTCGCCGCTGGCCAGCTTCAAGGCCCCGTCCTGGGATTCGCCGGTCAGGAAGTTCGTCTCGCCGATGAAATTCGCGACAAAACGGTTCTTCGGGCGGGTATAGATTTCCTTGGCGGTGCCGACCTGCTGGATCTTGCCGTTCGACATCACCGCGATGCGGTCCGACATGGTCAGGGCTTCTTCCTGGTCATGGGTGACGAAGACAAAGGTGATCCCGGTTTCCAGCTGCAGGCGCTTCAGTTCGATCTGCATCGCCTGGCGCAGTTTCAGGTCAAGCGCCGACAGGGGTTCGTCCAGAAGCAGAACCTTGGGCGCCGGGGCAAGGGCGCGGGCAAGGGCCACGCGCTGCTGCTGGCCGCCCGAAAGCTGGCTGACCTTGCGGTCGGCAAAGGCATCAAGCTTGACCAGCGCCAGCATCTCGTCGGTGCGCGCCTTTACCTGTGCCGTGGGGCGTCCCAGCATCTGCAAGCCGAAAGCCACGTTCTGCGCCACGGTCAGGTGCGGGAACAGCGCATAGGATTGGAAAACCGTGTTCACCGGGCGCTTGTTCGGCGGCAGGTTGGTAATGTCGGCACCGTCCAAAAGGATCACCCCTTCGGTCGGCATCTCGAACCCGGCGATCAGGCGCAGAAGCGTGGTCTTGCCGCAGCCCGAGGGCCCCAGCAGCGTAAAGAATTCACCCTGACGGATATCGACCGAGACATCGTCCAGCGCCCGAACAGCAGCAGCGCCCTGACCAAAGGCCTTGACGACGTTCTGAACGGAAATTGCAGTATCAGCGCCCACGGACATTCCCCCTGATCCCGGACTTTTGATCATAATGTCCGGGCCAGCCGCGATAAGGCAAGCGATTCCTTCCAGCCTAACCCGCCAAGGATGCGCGCTTTGCCGCCCAAGGGGCAGCGCGTTCGACTTCTGCACAAAGTGCGATCAGCTCTTCGTCCTGTCCGAAGGCCGCAGCCAGATGCACCCCGATCGGCAGACCGTCCTGCGTCCAACCGGTTGGCAGGCTGGCGGCGGGTTGACCTGAGGCGTTGAAGATCGCGCAGAACGGGGAGTAGGCGAATATGCCCTCTGGCCCAGTGCGATAGGCGACATAATCCTCGGTCATGTGCGAGAAACGCCCCACTTTCGCGGGCGGCTCGGCAAGGGTGGCCGACAACAGGATATCGGGGCCCTCGTCAAAGAACCGCGCCATCTGGCGGCCAAAGCGGTGAATTTCGCCCACGGCCTGCAGATAGCGGGTCGGGTGCAGCGTCTGGGCATAGGCCCAGGCCCCCCGCCCGACACCCTCGATCTCATCCTCGCGCGGGGGGCGGTCGCCGATTTCCGCGCGGATGGACAGCGCGGTGCCCACGCCGACAATATCGGTCCAGGCCCGCATCATCATGGGCACATCCGCCTTCGGAAGGGCCGGTTCGACCCGGTGCCCAAGGCTTTCCAGCAAACGGCCCGCTGCCCGGACGGCCTCGGCCACCTCGGGGTGGATGGCATCGCCGGTCAGGGTCGTGTCGCAAATCCCGATCCGCAACCGCCGCGGCGGGCGACTGATCGCCTGCGCATGGCCACGGGCAAGCGGCGGGGCGCAATAGGGTGCGCCAAGGTCGGCCCCTTCGCAGGCGTCCAGCATCGTCGCAGTGTCGCGGACCGACCGGGTCAGGAATCCGTCAATCGCCATGCCCGCCCAGCCCTCACCGGCATAAGGTCCGTCCGGCAGCCGCGCCCGTGTCGGCTTGAACCCGAAAAGCCCGCAGGAGCTGGCCGGAATCCGCACCGAACCGCCTCCGTCCGAGCCATGGGCAAAGGCCACGATCCCGGCCGCAACCGCAGCGCCCGCGCCACCGGATGACCCGCCCGAGGTATGATCAAG
>CAUJIP010000042.1 GCA_963205235.1 Pseudomonadota bacterium | reverse complement strand
CCAGGCCACAGCGGTCAGTTGCGCCTGTTCCTCGATGTTCATCGCATCGATGAAGGCGTGCAGTTCGGCCTCGCCAGCCGGTCCTTCGCGGGCAAGGAAGATCACTTGCACGACTTTCTCTGGGCTGATTTCAAGCATGGTGGTCTCCCCGATATGCCGCATGGTCGCGCATGCGGTCGGCCAGCGCAAGCACTGGCTCAGGTAATAAGCCAGACAGTTGCACCATGGGCCAATGCCCCCGCCAAAGTTGCAAGCACGACCGAATGGCGGGCGAACCATGTCGCCAGGACGGCAAGCGTTCCGGTGATGACCGGCAAAAGCGTTGCAACCTCGGGCACAAGCGCGGGCAGGATCGAGGCGACGAACAGGGTCGCGATGGCAGCGGGGCCGGTTGCGGACAGGAACCGCTCCAGCCACCCACCCGCAGCAAGCCGGTCGGTCCGGGCCAGAATCGGCAGGGCACGGAAAGCCCAGTTTGCGGCACCGACCATGACGGCAACAGTCAGAAGATCCCAGTTCATCGCCGCACCAGCCCAGCCAGCGCCCCGGCCAGCATGCCCAGCAGGATGCCACTGGTCGCCGAAATCGCCAAAGTTCCAGCGACGGTCGCAACGGCAGCGACAGCAATGACCGGAAGCTGACGGCGGTTCATGATCGACAACAGCAGCGCCAGGAACAGGGCAGGCAACATGAAGCCAAGCCCGGCACTCAGGGCAGGCCACTGGTCCAGCGCGCCACCCCCGGCAAAGGCCCCGACCACAGTGCCCGACACCCAGGCCACATAGGCCCCAAGCCCAAGGCCGAACATGTAGGGTTCGGAAAACCGCTGCCCCCGCGCCAGCGCCCCCAACGCCTGCCCAAAGACTTCATCCGTCAGACCCCAAGCCCAGGCCCAGGCGTGACGGGTGCCAGCCTCGCGCCCCGCCGCACGCATCAGGGCCGGGCCATAAAGCACATGGCGCAGGTTCATCGCGATCAGGGTGAAGGCCGAAACCAGCACCGGCGCACCCGAAGACAACAGCGCCAGCGCCAGAAACTGCGAGGCCCCGGCATAGATGATAAGCGACAGGGCAAACGCCTCCAGCGGCGTGAACCCTGCGCGCGTCGCCGCGACGCCAAAGGAGAAGGCGATCGGGAAATAACCCATGACAATCGGCAGACTTGCCGACAGGCCGGACAGGAAAGAGGGACGCTCAACGCTCATCAACGCTTGCGCTAACCCGCCCGGAAAGGCGGGTCAATGCCAAGATGCCGCAGTGGAAACCCTTACTTGCGCAAACCCCCATTGCCCTGCCATGCTGGTCTTATGGAATCTATTTCGGGAAACTCGAACATGCGCGCGCTTGCCTTTTCGTTTCTGACTGTACTGTCATTGACACCGGCCCTTGCCCAGGAAATCCCCGGCACCGCCTTCGACGCCGGAAACTGGTCCGGTGCGGCCAATACCGATGATCGGGGCAACTTTGCCTATTGCTCGGTCTCGGTCGGCTATACCAATGGCGAGACCCTGTGGATCGGGCTTTACCCGAACGACACGATCTCGATCCTGCTGTCCCACCCGGATGTCCGCTTCAGGGGGGGCGAACAGTTTGATGTGACCATCATGATGGAATGGGGCCTGCCCTGGACCGGGGTTGGCGAAGCCTGGGACGAATATTTCGCCGGCATCACCTATGAAGGCATCCAGCCGACCGTCGATTTCCTGTCTGGCGGGCAGTATTTCCGGATGCTCGGGATCGGGATCGACGAAGGCTATGATGTGACCGGCATCAGCGAGGCGCTGTCGAAGACCCAGGCCTGCCTTGCGCAGAACGCGGGTGGCGGCAAGGTCCTGACTCCGCCGCCTTCGGCCAAGAAGCCGCCGCCAAAGGTTCCGGATCTGACCAAACCGCGGACGACCGGCGTCGGGACCGGCAGCGCGCTTGGCACGCCCGCCCCGAAACCGCAGCCCTGATTCTTTCGATGTGACGCAATGAAATGGCCCCCGAGGTTTCTCGGGGGCCAAATTTCTTAAGGAAGAAATTTGTCAAAATCCTTTCTCAAGGATTTTGGGCCGTCACTCCGCCGCTTCCATATAGCTTTCGACCGGCGGGCAGGTGCAGATCAGGTTGCGGTCACCATAGACGTTGTCGACCCGGCCCACGGGCGGCCAGTATTTGTCGACCCGAAACGCCCCCGGCGGGAAGCAACCGGCTTCACGGCTGTATTTCCGGCCCCAGTCGCCAATCAGCGCCGCCACGGTATGCGGGGCATGGCGCAGGGGGCTGTCTTCGGAACTGATCTCGCCCTTCTCCACCGCCCGGATTTCCTCGCGGATCGCCAGAAGCGCTACGATGAACCGGTCGATCTCGGCCTTGGTCTCGCTTTCCGTCGGCTCGACCATCAGCGTCCCCGCCACCGGCCAGGACATGGTCGGCGCGTGGAAACCGTTGTCGATCAGGCGCTTGGCTATGTCATCCACGGTCACACCCACCTCGGCGAAGGGGCGGGTATCCAGGATGCATTCATGCGCCACCCGGCCCTTGTTGCCCATGAACAGGATCGGATAGTGCGGCGCCAACCGCGAGGCGATGTAGTTCGCGTTCAGGATCGCCACCCGCGTTGCCTGCGTCAGCCCCGGCCCGCCCATCATCAGGCAATAGGCCCAGGAAATCAGCAAAATCGACGCCGACCCGTAAGGTGCCGCCGAAACCGTGCCGTCGCCGCCGGTTTCAGGATGCCCCGGCAGATGCGGTGCAAGATGGGCCTTCACGCCGATTGGCCCCATCCCCGGCCCGCCGCCACCATGCGGGATGGCAAAGGTCTTGTGCAGGTTCAAGTGGCTGACATCGCCGCCGACCTCGCCCGGCTTCACCAGGCCGACAAGGGCGTTCATGTTCGCCCCGTCGATATAGACCTGCCCGCCAAGGTCATGGGTGATCTTGCAGATGTCCTTGACCGTTTCCTCGAACACCCCATGGGTGGACGGATAGGTGATCATGCAGGCCGCCAGCCGGTTGCCCGCCGCCTCGGCCTTGGCGCGGAAATCCTCAACGTCCACGTCGCCATTGGGCATGGACTTGACCACGACAACCTCCATCCCCGCCATCTGTGCCGAGGCCGGGTTGGTGCCATGGGCACTGGTCGGGATCAGGCAGACCTTGCGCTGATGATCGCCCCGCGCGTGGTGATAGGCGAGGATCGTCAACAAGCCCGCATATTCCCCCTGCGCGCCCGAGTTGGGCTGCATCGAGAAGGCATCATAGCCGGTGATCTCGCACAGCTTCTGGCTAAGGTCGTTGATTGCTTCCGTGTACCCCGCCGCCTGATCGCGCGGCGCGAACGGGTGCAGCGACCCGAATTCCGGCCAGGTGATCGGCATCATCTCGGCCGCCGCGTTCAGCTTCATCGTGCAGGACCCAAGCGGGATCATCGCCCGATCCAAAGCCAGATCGCGGTCCGAAAGGCGGCGCATATAGCGCATCATCTCGGATTCTGCCCGGTTCATGTGGAAAACCGGATGGGTCAGGTAATCGCTGGTCCGCAGCATCGCCTCGGGAAAGCCCAAGGTGGCGCGATGGGGCGGAACACCGTCGATCCCGAAGGCGCGCAGGATCCGGACCAGAACCCGTTCGTCGGTCGTCTCATCCAGGCTGATCCCGACCCGATCCGTCCCGATCTTGCGGAAGTTCAGGCCCTCACCGCGTGCAGCCGCCAGAATGCCCGCCTGCCCGACGCCAACCTCGACCGTGATCGTGTCGAAAAAGGCTTTCGGTGACACTTTCGCCCCCGCAGACTTCAGCGCCCGCGCCAGCCGCTGGGTCAGGAAATGCACCCGCTCGGCAATCGCGCGAAGACCCTTCGGCCCGTGGAAAACCGCATACATCGACGCCATCACCGCCAGCAAAGCCTGCGCGGTGCAGACGTTCGACGTGGCCTTTTCGCGCCGGATATGCTGTTCCCGCGTTTGCAGCGACAGCCGATAAACCCGACCGCCCTGCGCGTCGATCGACACCCCGACGATCCGCCCCGGCATCTGCCGCTTGTGCGCATCCTTCACCGCCATGAAGGCGGCATGCGGGCCACCATAGCCCATCGGCACGCCAAACCGCTGGGCGCTTCCGACGGCGATATCCGCCCCCATCGCGCCGGGTTCCTTCAGCATGCACAGCGCCAGAAGGTCCGTCGCCACCACCGCAATCGCGCCCGCTTTGTGCAGGGCCTCGATCTCGGGGGTAAAGTCGGTCACATGGCCATAGCTGCCCGGATATTGGAAGATCGCGCCAAAAACCTTGGTCGCGTCCAGGTTTTCGACCATGTCCTCGATGATCTCGATCCCAAGGGGCAGGGCGCGGGTCTTGATCACGGCGATGGTTTGCGGATGGCAGAACCGGTCGACGAAGAAAGCCTTCGCCTTCGACTTCGCCACCCGCTCGGCCATGGTCATCGCTTCGGCCGCCGCCGTCGCCTCGTCCAAAAGCGAGGCGTTCGCGACGTCCAGCCCGGTCAGATCGCAAATCATGGTCTGATAATTCAACAACGCCTCAAGCCGGCCCTGGGCGATCTCGGGCTGATAGGGCGTATAGGCAGTGTACCAGGCCGGGTTTTCCAGAATGTTGCGCTGGATCGCCGGCGGCGTCACCGTGCCGTAATAGCCCTGGCCGATCAGTTGGGTCATCACCCGGTTCTTCTCGGCGACCTCTTTCATCTTTGCCAGAAGCTCATGCTCGGCCAAAGGCGCCCAGGACAGCGCAGTTTTCTGGCGGATACTGGCGGGAACGGTCTGCTCGATCAGTTCGTCCAGCTTGCGGACGCCGACGGCGGCCAGCATCTCTTCCATCTCGGCAGGAGAGGGGCCGATGTGGCGGCGGTTGGCGAAGTCATAGGGATTGTAGTCGGTCGGAGTGAAGGTCATCGCACACCTCGAATGGTCGGAAAAAGCGCCCGGGCGTCATGCCCCAAAATCCTTGAGTAAGGATTTTGTCAAATTTCTTGCTTAAGAAATTTGGGGCGCGCGGGACGGTCAGCCGATCAGCTCTTGATACTCGTCTTCGTCCATCAACTGATCCAGCACGGAAAGGTCATCCAGCTTCATCTTGAAGAACCAGGCCGCGCCGGTCGGGTCCTCGTTCACCAGACCCGGATTGTCGACCAGCTTCTGGTTCACCGCGACGATCTCGCCATCGACCGGGGCCAGGATGTCCGACGCCGCCTTCACGCTTTCGATGACGCAGACTTCGTCACCTTCGGCTACCATCGTATCGGGTTCGGGCAGTTCCACGAAAACCACATCGCCCAACTGGGTCGCGGCATGTTCGGTGATGCCGACAACAACAAGGTCGCCCTCGACGCGCAGCCATTCATGATCCTTGGTATATTTCATCGTCTCGCCTCAGCGTTTGTAGGTTGTGGGTTGGAAAGTCAGGTCGCAGACAGTCACGGGCAGGCGCTTGCCGCGCACCTCGCCCAGAAGCTTGGTGCCGGTCGCGGCATGGGCGCGGGCGACATAGCCCATTGCAATCGGGCCGTTCACTGAAGGCCCGAACCCGCCCGAGGTGACGCGGCCAACCGGCGTGCCATCCTCGGCAAAAAGCTCGACGCCCTCGCGCATCGGCGCGCGGCCTTCGGGCTGTAGGCCCACGCGCAACCGCGCAGGCCCTTCGGCCAGTTCCTTCAGGATCCGCGCCGCGCCGGGAAAGCCACCTTCCCGCGCGCCACCGGCCTTGCGGGCCTTCTGGATCGCCCAGACCAGGTTCGCCTCGACCGGGCTGGTCGTCGTGTCGATGTCGTGGCCGTAAAGGCACAGCCCCGCCTCCAGCCGCAAGGAATCCCGCGCGCCAAGGCCGATGGGCATCACCCCCGGCTGCGCCAGAAGCTTGCGCGCGAACCCTTCCGCCTGCGCATCAGAAACCGAGATTTCGAACCCGTCCTCGCCAGTATAGCCCGACCGGCTGACCCAGATGTCGCCGAAGACCCGATGATCCATGAACCGCATCGCCGCGACGCCGGGTAGCAGTGCATCCAGCGCCGCTTCGGCCCCCGGCCCCTGCAGCGCCAAAAGCGCGCGGTCGGTGATGTGTTCGACGGAAACACCGGGCATTCCGGCGGTCATGTGGGCAACGTCCGCCGCCTTGCACGACGCATTCACCACCACATACAGGTGATCGCCCCGGTTGGTGAACATCAGGTCATCCAGAATGCCGCCCTGATCATTGGTGAACATGCCATAGCGCTGGCGGCCCTCACCCAGACCCAGCACATCGACCGGCATCAGCGTCTCGAAGGCCAGCTTCAGATCGTCCATCGATCCCTTGGGTCGCAGGATCACCTGCCCCATGTGCGACACGTCGAACAACCCGGCCGCCGTGCGCGTGTGCAGATGTTCCTTCATCACCCCGTCAGGGTACTGCACCGGCATCCGGTAGCCCGCAAAAGGCACCATCTTGCCGCCCAGTTCTTCATGCAGGGCATCAAGCCCCAAAAGAAGCAGGTCTCCGTCCTCAAGGTCGGCCATCGCCGCCCTCCCGTTCCATGGCCGGAGCAAACCGGCACCGTCAGGCGGGCAAATCCCCACCCTGCGATGCCCCCTCTGTCCTTGCGCCCTTTGGCGCGCCTGAGATCGTTATCCCTTCGGCGTCCCGGTTGTCCGGGAACTCTCCAGAGTCTGTCGTCAGAAACGGTCCTTGCGCCTGAGAGTTTACCGGGGCGGTTGCTCCTTCGGCACCATTGGGCACTCGGGCCCGCCGGATTCTCCCGAACCTGACGCGCCTTGGGTAGCGCATCGCCCCCGGTCTAGGCAAGAGGATTCGGGATACGACGGTATGCAGTGCCCGACCTGCCCGACTTCGCCCGATTCGCTAAGCATGGTTAAAGGCGCCGTGCCCTGTTGCGCGGACATGCCGTAGCAAGACAAAAGCAAGACGTTTGGAAGACGGAAAGAAGACGCAGGGAAAGCCCAAAATAGGCGGGATTAATCCAGCGTTCCCAAGCACTTGTGCATGATTTTGCCCTGCCGTCTGCCGACAGGGTCTGCGCGGTCCGCTTACCGCTTCTTAAGCGCGTTTTTCGCCCTGGCCCGCCCGCGACGGTGCCGCCACAGGCGACCGGATCGCCATCAGCGCCAGCCAGGCCGCGGCCAGTCCAAAGATCACTCCGCCGATGGCCTGACCGATCAGAACGCCTTCCGCCCCCCAGGTCCCGCTTAGCCACAGAGCCAGCGGAATTGTCCCGACCGTGTGGCGGCCCCAGTTGACCAGCGTCGACCAGAACGGGCGGCCAAGGTTGTTGCAGACCGCGTTGCCGACAAAGATCATTCCATTGAAAAACCACAAAAGTGCAAGCGGCCCGCAGAACAGATAGACCAGATCGCGCACGTCGCCTTCGGCGTGGAAAAGGTCCGCGATGACTGACCGAAGCGCGAAAAGCACGGTCGAAACGGCAAGGATCACAAGGCCGGTAAAGATCAGCCCGTCGATGAAGATGCGCCGGACGCGGTCCATCCGGCCTGCGCCCAGGTTCTGCCCGATGATCGGACCAATCGCCCCGGTCATCGCGAAGATCACGCCAAAGGCAACCGGCGTCAGCCGCCCGGCGATGGCCATGCCGGTCACCGCCGCTTCGCCGAACCCCGCCACCATGCGCGTCACCAGCGCCTGTCCGACCGGGGTTGCCAGTTGGGTCAGGATAGCCGGGAAGGCGATGGTCAAAAGCGGAGCCAGACCAAAGCGCAACCCCTCGGTACTGACGCGAGAAAAGCCACCGATCCGTTGGCGCACAGGCCAAAGCGCCATGGCCGCCATCGCAGCCCGCGACCCCGCCCCCGCAAGCGCCGCGCCCGTCAGACCCCAATCGGCCCAAAGGATCAGGACCGGGTCCAGCGCCGCAAGGACAACAGCCCCCCAGACAGTCACCATCATCGCGCGCCGCGCCTCGCCATGCGACCGCAACACCGCCGCGCCGACGATTGCGATGATCAGAAGCGGCTGGCTGGCAGTGTAAAGCCGCAGGAAAAGCAGGGTTTCCTCGGCGGTTCGCCCCGTGGCCCCCAGAAGGCTGACGATCTCTGGCAACAGCACGAAAACCAGGGCCGAAAACAGCGTTCCCAACACAAGGCTAAGGACCAAGCCCTCGGTGACCCTCTCGCGCGCCAGCTTCGGGTCGCGCTGCCCGACCGCTTGAGACACAAGGGCCGAAACCCCGATCGACAGCCCGATCCCGAACGAGGTGGTGAAGAACAGGACCGCTCCCGCATAGCCAAGCGCTGCAGTCAGAACATGGTCCTGCAACCAGCTGATATAGACCATGTTGATCAGGTCAACGACGAAGACCGCGATCAACCCGACGGACGAGCTAAGCGCCATAACCGTCAGGTGCCGGAAAAGGTTGCCCTCGACAAACTTGGCCTGTCCGCCCGGTACTGCCACGTCAGACTCCCAATGCATTGGATACGAAAGGCTCTGATCAGCCTTTCACATTTGCACAAATATCCTCGGGGGGACCGGGGGGCGAAGCGCCCCCGGGGCCGGCCAAGGCCTCAGACGGTCGGCAGCTTTTGCAGAAGCGGCATCACATCCGCCATTTCTGGCCCGGCGTCGCGGCCCGTCAGCGCGCGGCGCAGCGGGCGGAACAGGTCCTTGCCCTTGCGACCGGTGGCTTCCTTCACGGTCGCCGTCCATTCGCCCCAGGTTGCCTGGGTCCAGGGCTTGGCGGGCAAAAGGCCAAAGGCCTGCCGCACGAAGTCGCGGTCGGCCTCGTCGATCACCGGCTCGGCCCCGTCGCGGAACAGCGTCCACCACTCGGCCAGATCGTCCAGTACCGTGATGTTGCCTTTGGCCACGGCCCAGAACGCCTCGGCTTCGCTTTCGGGCACGTTCAAGGCGGCGATCCGGTCCTTGACCGCCGCGAAGGGCAGGCCTTGCACATGATGCCGGGTCAGCGGGAACAGGTCTTCGGCGTCGAATTTGGTGGGTGCCGCGCCAAAGGACCCGATTTCGAACCCGGCCACCAGATCGTCCATGCCCGAGGCAAGCTCAACCGGCTTTGACGACCCCAGCCGCGCCATCAGGCTTAGAAGCGCCATCGGCTCTACCCCCCGCGCCCGCAGGTCGCGCAGGGACAGAACGCCCAGACGCTTGGACAATTCCTCGCCCTGCGGCCCGGTCAAAAGCGAATGGTGCGCAAAGGTCGGGGGTGTCCCGCCCAGGGCCTTCATGATCTGGATCTGCGTCGCGGTGTTCGTCACATGGTCGGCACCGCGCACGATATGGGTGACCCCCATGTCCACGTCATCGACCGAGGACGCAAAGGTATACAGCACCTGACCGTCCGCCTTGATCAGCACCGGGTCCGAAACGCTGGCGGCGTCAATCGAGATATCCCCGATGATCCCGTCTTTCCACTCGATCCGCTCAAGGTCCAGCTTGAAGCGCCAATAGCCCTGCCGCCCTTCGGCGCGGTAGGCGGCTTTCTGATCCTCGGTCAGGTTCAGCGCCGCGCGGTCATAGACCGGGGGCTTGCCCATGTTCAGTTGCTTCTTGCGCTTCAGGTCCAGCTCGACCGGCGATTCAAAGCATTCATAAAAGCGACCGGCGGCCTTCAGCTGTTCGGCCGCCTCGGCATAGCGCGCCATGCGCTTCGACTGTTGTTCGATCCGGTCATACTTGATCCCAAGCCAGGCCAGATCGGCCTTCAGACCGTCGATATATTCCTGCTTCGACCGTTCCTGATCGGTGTCGTCAAGCCGCAGGATGAACTGGCCGCCGTTCTGGCGCGCGATCAGGTAGTTCATCAGCGCGGTGCGCAGATTGCCGACATGAATCCAGCCGGTGGGCGAGGGGGCAAAGCGGGTGGTGACAGTCATGGAACGGGCTCCTTCAGGCGCTTCCCTGTCACACGGCCCCGGATTTGTCCAGTTTGCAGCACCGGTGAAACAAGGCCGTGGCAACGCCGTCCAAGGGGTTCGATGCCCCGCGGACGGCCCTTCTTTCAGGCAGAACGCGAAATACTGGTTTTGCGCGGCGAAAACCAAAGGCCAGGCTTTCCCCGAACGACAAGGCCCCCTATCTTCAGGGCATGACCGAGCCATCCCCCGAAAGCCACGCCCCCTCTCTCGCGCTGATCGAGCAGTTGGCGCATGAGACTATTTCCACCCTTCCCGGACCGTTTCGCGATGCTGCGACCCATATCCGCCTGCGGATCGAGGAATTTGCCGCCGACGAAATGCTGGAAGAACTGGGGGCCGAGGACGCCTTTGATCTTACCGGTCTTTATGACGGCATTCCGCTTACGGAAAAATCCGTCTCGGATCAGGTGACGCGGCCGGATGTGATCTGGCTTTTCCGCCGTCCGATCCTTGATGAATGGGCCGAACGTGGCAACGTCTCGATTGCCGAGCTTGTCGGCCACATCGTGGTCCACGAACTTGCGCATCACTTCGGCTGGTCTGACGAGGATATCGCCGGGATTGACCCTTGGTGGGAATAGGCGCTGCCGCCAAATTCCTTTAGGAAGAAACCTGGACCATCAGCGATTTGCGGCTCTCCTGGTTCCATTTCCCGGCAATCCCCTCTATGATAGCGGTAACATCCGTGGTGCCGCATGACCCAACTGCCGATTCTGACCCTGACCCTGAACCCCGCGCTGGACATGGCGACCGAGGTGCACGAGATCGTGCCCGGCCACAAACTGCGTTGCGCCGAGCCGCTGCTTGATCCCGGTGGCGGCGGGCTGAACGTCAGCCGTGCGATCAAGTCGCTGGGCGGTGACAGTCTGGCGCTTGTGGCGATTGGCGGGCTGACCGGGGATCGGCTGGCCGGTTTGATCCGGGCGGAAGGGGTAACGTTCCTTTCGATCCTGGGCCCCGGCGAAACCCGGCAATCCCTGACCGTGAACGAGGCCGTGACTGGCAAGCAGTTCCGGTTCATGTTGCCCGGCCCCGTCTGGGGCGATGCCGAGCGGTCGCGCGTATTTACCTTGCTGCGCGCCACCGCGCGTCCGGGCGGGATTTCCGTCATCTCGGGCAGCCAGCCACCTGGTGTGCCGGTCGATTTCCCGGCCCAGCTTGCGGCCTCGATGCCGGAAAGCCGGGTCGTGCTGGATACGTCCGGTGCAACGCTGACTGAGGCCGTGCGTCGCCCGATTCCGGGTCTTGACGTGCTGCGCATGGACAGCGAGGAGGGCGAGGCACTGGCCGGTCACCCGCTGCAAAAGCCGGAAGACACTGCCGATTTCGCCCAGTCGCTTGTGCGCGCGGGCGTTGCGCGGACTGTGATTGTTGCACGCGGGGCCGATGGCAATGTGCTGGCAACCGCAGAACACCGTCTGCATGCCAGGTCGGCGAAAGTGCGCGTCAAATCGACGGTGGGGGCGGGCGACAGCTTTGTCGCGGCCTTTGTCCTTGCCCTGTCGCGCGGCCAGTCGGATGCCGAAGCGCTTGCGCTTGGCTCGGCCGCTGCTTCGGCGGCAGTGACGACGGACGCAACCCAGCTTTGCCGTCCGGAAGACGTGATGCGGCTTTTGCCCGAATGTGTGGTCACTGCGATCTGAACAACCCAAGGCGGGTTGCTGCGGCCTTTATCCTGCCCGCCCGGGTCATGACCCGTAGAACGCCGAAGCCTTTGCCGCCTGGGCCGCGGGGCAGGCCATGAAGCTGGCACGATAAGATCGCCGTGCAGGCCACCTTGATTGGCCCACTTTCACCCGGTTGCGAAACCCCGGATTTCAAGCGACCGCGAGGGATCAGCCCAGGCGTCACCGGAAAAGCGGCACTTTGGTAAAGCGCCGCTTTCCGTTTCGGGGTCGGCTTCAGGCGGCCTCGCGCTTCAGGGATTGCGCCATGCAGTGGATTCCGCCGCCAGTCTTCGAGATTTCGGACATGTCAATCGCAGCAACCTCGAAGCCACGGGCGCGAAGCTGGTCGATCAGCGTTTTCGACACTTTCGGGGCGATCACCCGGTCACGGCCAAGCGACATGAAGTTGCAGCCTAGCGCCATGGTGTCGCGGAACGGCACGTCGATGATCTCATGCCCTTTGCCCTTCAGCCAGTCGACGATGCCGGGTTCGGTGCAGTCCAGGCAAACGGCGGTCAGTTTGGGGGCGATCGGGACCACCATCAGGTCGATGTGGACGTAGTATTCGTCGATGAAGGCCAGCCGCGTTTCCCAGCCTTCGGCCTTGAACCAGCTTTCCACCTGACGCGCGCCCTCTTCCTGCGTGCGGGCGCCGCCACAGCCGATCAACACGCAACCTTCCTCGATCACGTTGAAGTCGCCGCCTTCGAATGTGCCTGCCGTGACCATGTCATAGATCGGGATGCCCAATTCCTCATAGGTGCGGATCGCGGCATAGTTCTCGCCGCGCCGCCACCAGTTGGCCATGGCGGTGATGATCGCGCCATAGGGGGTCATCACGCTGCTGTCGCGGGCATAGACCTGCATCGGCAGTTCGGGGGTCGGCTTGTGCATATGCACCTTGACCCCGAAATGTTCATAGGCCGAGACAAGTTCGGCATGCTGGGCCTGACCGACCTGCACGTTGCACGGCTCTTCCCGCAGGAACTTGCGCGACAGGGACGAGGTGGAAAGGTGCCGCAGATGCGCCGGGCTGCCCAGAAGCACATCTGTCAGCGGGTCGGTCTCGTTGCGAAAGCCCCAGCCTTCCAGCGGCTTGGTGCCGCCTTTCAGGTTGCGGCGCTGCAGGCTGAAGGGTTCGGACCCGTGGCGATAGGTCTGCATCATGTCTCTCTCCGGTTTCAGGCGCCGGGCATGGTGGAGGGGATCCACCAATCCTGCCCGCGCGGGGTTGTGATGTATTCAGGCCAGCGAA
>CAUJIP010000041.1 GCA_963205235.1 Pseudomonadota bacterium | reverse complement strand
CCGGCCCCACGCCACCTTGTTTCCCGCCCCATGATTGCCTAAGACCCGCAAAGCCTAGGCCCTGCATGGTTTCCGAAAGGTTAACGTCGATGTCTTCTACCCCCGTCGTCACCCGCTTTGCCCCGTCACCCACGGGATATCTGCATATCGGCGGTGGCCGGACGGCCCTTTTCAACTGGCTTTACGCCCGGGGACGTGGCGGCAAGTTCCTCTTGCGGATCGAGGATACAGACCGCGAACGGTCAACCCCCGAGGCGACGGCGGCGATCCTGCGCGGGCTGACCTGGCTGGGCCTGGACTGGGACGGAGAGGTCGTGAGCCAGTTCGAACGCCGCGACCGCCATGCCGAGGTCGCGCATCAGATGCTTGCACGAGGAACGGCTTACAAGTGCTTCTCCACTCAGGAAGAAATCGCCGCATTCCGCGCCGCGCGTGAGGCGGAAGGCGCAAGCTATGCCGTGTTTGTCAGCCCCTGGCGTGATGCGGACCCGGCGACATACCCGGATGCTCCGTTTGCGATCCGGATGAAAGCTCCGCGCACCGGCGAGACGGTGATCGAGGATCAGGTGCAGGGCCGCGTGATCATCAAGAACGAGACGCTTGACGACATGATCGTCCTGCGGTCCGACGGAACACCGGTCTATATGCTGGCGGTGGTGGTTGACGACCATGACATGGGGGTGACCCATGTGATCCGGGGCGATGACCATTTGAACAACGCGGCACGCCAGCAGATGGTCTATGACGCGATGGGTTGGGCGATCCCGGTTTGGGCGCATATCCCGTTGATCCACGGGCCTGACGGCAAGAAGCTGTCGAAACGCCATGGCGCGACCGGGGTCGAGGAGTATCAGGCGATGGGCTACCCCGCCGCCGGGATGCGGAATTACCTGACGCGGCTTGGCTGGGCGCATGGCGACGCCGAGATTTTCACCAGCGAAGAAGCGATACAGATGTTCGACCTTGCGGGAATCGGGCGCGCGCCGGCGCGGCTGGACTTCAAGAAGCTGGAAAACACCTGCGGGCATCACATGGCGATGGCCGAGGATGCTGCGTTGCTGCATGAACTGAAGGCGTTCCTGGCGGTGGCTGGGCTTTCGGCCCTGACAGAGGTGCAGGAACTGCGGATGAAGGATGCGCTGTCCTTCTTGAAGAAGTCTGCGAAGACATTCCCGGAACTTGTTGAAAAAGCGGCTTTCCTGATGGTGTCGCGGCCTGTGGTACCGGATGAGAAGGCAGCGGCAAGCCTAGATACGGTATCCCGTGGTATACTGAAATCATTGACGCCGCGACTGCAAAATGTTAGCTGGTCGAAGGACGCGCTTGAGCCTATCCTGAACGAGATCGCCGCAGAAAACGGCATCGGGTTCGGCAAGCTTGCAGCACCCTTGCGGGCGGCGATTGCGGGTCGGACTGTTACACCTTCGGTTTACGACATGATGCTAGTCATCGGTCGGGACGAGGTGATTGCAAGGCTGGAAGACGCAAGTTCGTGACCCGCGCCCCCCGGTCTTGAAGCCCTCCTTCGGGGGGTGCAGGATGCCGAGCAATGGACTGGGGCACCCCTGCCAGGGCTGCCGATAGCGAAAAGAATGGGGACCAACATGTCGGACAACGTCGCAAAGCTGGAACTGGACGGTAAGACCTACGATCTTCCGGTCCTCAAACCCACGCTGGGCCCCGACGTACTGGATATCCGCAAGCTTTACGGCGAGGCGGATGTTTTCACCTTCGACCCCGGCTTCACCTCGACCGCCGCTTGCGAAAGCGCGATCACCTATATCGACGGCGATCTGGGAGAGCTTCTGTATCGCGGCTATCCGATCGAACAGCTGGCTGAAAAGTCCAGCCACCTCGAGGTTTGCTATTTGCTGATGTACGGCGAACTGCCGACCGCAGCACAGCTTGCCGATTTCACCAGCCGCGTGACCAAGCACACGATGGTGCATGAACAGATGCACAACTTCTTCCGTGGGTTCCGTCGCGACAGCCACCCGATGGCGACGATGGTCGGTGTTGTGGGCGCAATGTCCGCCTTCTATCACGACTCACTGGACATCAACGACCCCTGGCACCGCGAGGTTGCCTCGATCCGGATGATCGCCAAGCTGCCGACCATCGCGGCAATGGCCTACAAGTATTCCATCGGTCAGCCGTTCCAGTATCCGCGGAACGCGCTCAGCTATGCTGGCAACTTCCTGCACATGTGCTTTGCGGTCCCGTGCGAGGATTACGTCGTCAACCCGATCCTGGAAAAAGCCATGGATCGGATCATGATGCTGCATGCCGACCATGAACAGAACGCCTCGACCTCCACCGTGCGTCTGGCGGGGTCCTCGGGCGCCAACCCCTTTGCCTGCATCGCGGCCGGAATTGCCTGCCTTTGGGGTCCGGCCCATGGCGGGGCGAACCAGGCCTGCCTTGAGATGCTGAAGGAAATCGGGTCGGTCGACCGGATCCCGGAATACATCGCCAAGGCCAAGGACAAGAACTCCGGCTTCCGTCTGATGGGCTTTGGCCACCGGGTCTACAAGAACTTTGACCCTCGCGCCAAGGTGATGAAGGAAAGCGCTGACGAGGTTCTGGAACTGCTGGGTGTCCACAACAACCCGCTTCTCCAAGTCGCCAAGGAACTGGAGCGGATCGCGCTGGAAGACGACTACTTCATCTCGAAGAAGCTGTATCCCAACGTCGACTTCTATTCCGGCATCATTCTTGAGGCTATGGGCTTCCCGACCTCGATGTTCACACCGATCTTCGCGATTTCCCGCACTGTGGGCTGGATCAGCCAGTGGAAAGAGATGATCGGCGAGAAAAACCAGAAAATCGGTCGCCCGCGGCAGTTGTACATCGGCCCGGCCCGGCGCGATTACACCGACCTGCGCCACCGCTAAGGCCAGACGCCGGAATCCGCAGGGGTTCCGGTTCGGCTTCCCACCAAGCAGCGCCTGCCTAGTCTGCCGAATGCGGCCAGCGCCCCTTGGCATGGCCAAAAGCCGACGGGTGCAGGCGCTCGGACGGGTCACGCCCGATCACCCGCGGCTTCCGCCATAGGAAGAACTTGCCCCAGGACCGCCAGGTCCCGACCATCGGTGCCTTTGCGTCGCAGGGAAATCGGGGGCGCCAGCCTTTGGGCAGGGCAAGACCCAGCGCCTCGGCCTGCTCCAGCATCCAGACCAGCGGGATATTCGCCAGGGGCCGCGCGGCGGCAAAATCGCCGATCTGGCCGCCAATGTCGCCATGCGCGCCACGAAACCAGACCTGCTGAACGTTGCCTTCCCAACCGGGCGGGCATTCCCACAGCACCGGAGCAAACGCCTCGCGGGTTTCGTCCAGAGCCAGCGCGTGGAACCCGTGCCGGATCGAGCTGCCGAGGTGGTGGTTGTGGAACCCGTAGCGGTCGGCGCTGAACAACCAGAAGAAGGGCAGACGCAGGCCCAGCGCCTTGACCGTGTCAAAGACGCCAACCATTTCAATGCCGGTTTCCAGATGGCAGAACGCCTTGGTGAAGGCCTGCGCGGCAAGGCTGCCCGGTGCGCGTTCATAGTGCCGCCAGGCCAGAGTCACCATCCGCTGGGTCGCGGCTTCACGACGCAAAAGCCCGATCCGGTCGATCACCCCGGCCAAAGATCGCACGGCATAGGCGCCCCGCGAATAGCCGAACAGAAAGATGCGGTCGCCTTCCCGATAACCGCTGGCCAGCCAGCCATAGGCGCGCTGGATCTGCGATGCGACCCCCCGCCCCTCCATCAACGCCACACCGCGCCGCCAGCCTTCCCACTGCATGCCGGGCTCATAATATAGCCGACGGTTGGCCCGATGCCCCATTTCCTGCAAAAGCAGGAACGTCATCCCGGCATTGCCGATCTGCCCAGGCTCCAGCGATGACAGCGTTCCGTCCAAGATCACGACATGATCGACAGGCCCGCGCACACGCCCCGGTAAAGGAGCGGGGGCCGGTTCAGCGGTGACACCGGCATGGGGCCGGAAGAACCTGCGAAGGCGATCAAGGATTCGCGTGGCCGTCCTCCCTTGGTGCCGCAACGAGTAGTGGTCCGCTGCCCGGATCAGTGCGCAAGCCAAAAGCTAAGCACCCGACCGAAATTGTCCAGCCGGGTGCCCAAGTGTCGGTAAGAATTACCGGATCAGAGGTTCAGGCTTAACACCGTGACGAGTTGCAGGTCGCCAAAGCCGTTGAACCGCGTATTGGTGGCAAGGGAATAAGACCCCATCGAGGCCCAGACCAGATAATCGCCTTCCGCCAGATCGGCCGGCAGCATGAGTTCGCCCGGCAGCCGGTCAACCGAATCGCAGGTCGGCCCGAAGACGACCTTTGGCACCGGGGCACCCTTGCGCAAAGCCCCGTCGGGCGACAGGACCGAATAGCGGTCGATCACCCCGATCATCGGCAGTTCGTTCAGCGCGCCATAGACGCCGTCGTTCAAGAAGACATGCGCGTTGTCACGCACGGCCTTGACCCGATCAGCAATCGCGAAGGCATCGCCGCAAAGCGCCCGACCCGGTTCGCAAACCAGCGCCGGACGGTCCGCGCCGAACGCCTCGGTCGCGACGCGGTCGATCAGCGCGAAGGTTTCGTCAAGCTGCGGCACGACAGCCGCCAGACGGTGGTTGGGGAACCCGCCGCCCACGTTCAGCCGGGCGATCTTGACCGCGGCCAGACGGGCGATGGTCGCCGCCTCGCGGATATAGGCCTCCCAGGCATGGGGATCGGTGCATTGCGTGCCGGGGTGGAAGGTGATCGAGGGGATGAACCCCTTTTCCGCCACCGTTTTCAATATCTCGGCTGCGACTTCGACCGTAGCCCCGAACTTGGCCCCGAAGTTATAGGCAGCCCCCGCGACCGGCAGCTTGAACCGGACCGAGATTTCGCAGCCCTCAACCGGGACCATCTCGATCAGCTTCTGCAGTTCCGAATGCGAATCAACGCTATAGCTTTTGACATTGGCCTTGACCGCATGCGCGATTTCGTGGCGGGCGCGGACCGGATTGTTGTAGTGGATCGCGGCCTCGGGGGCGAGGCGGCGGATCAGGTCGATCTCGTGCGGCGAGGCACAGTCAAAACCGGTGATCCCTGCGGCCACCAGATTTTCAACCATCGCTTCACCGGGGTTCGACTTCACCGCATAGGTGACCATTCCCGGAAAGCCATCAATGAACCGGCGGGCGGCGGCCTGCGCGGCGGCGGGTGCAAAGAACAGCACCGGGTTCTCGGGATGTTGCGAGCGCAGATACTCGGTCGGATTCTGCCAGATCGTCTTGGAAAGTCCCATCGGCGTTTTTCCTTCTGCCAACAAGACGCTTCGCCCTTCCCTTTGCAGCCTTGGGGATCGGGCACCAGCGTGGTTTCAAGTGAACCAGGCCAGGTGCGTATGAACCGCCCTTTTCCTGCAATCGAGGATGCCGCATATGGGGCACAAACTCACCGCACAAAACTGTATAATTGCAGCGCGGCGATGATATAATGACGAAAAGGGCGGCAAATTGAATGGATGATCTTGATCGCGGCATACTGGGGCTTCTGGGGGCCGATGCGCGGATGTCGGTGGCCACCCTCTCGCGCCGGTTGAAGGTGGCACGGTCAACCGTGCAGGCCCGATTGGAGCGGTTGGAAAGCACCGGCACCATCGCGGGCTATACCCTGAAACTGGGCGAGGCGATGCGCGAGGGGCGACTGCGCGCCTCGGTCCTTTTGACCATCGAGCCACGGGCGCAGGCCGCCGTCCTGGCGCGGCTTAAGTCGATTGCCGAGGTCGAGCGGGTTTTCACCACCTCGGGCCGGTTCGATTTCCTGATTCAGGTCGCCTGCCCCGGCACCCAGGTTCTGGACCAGGTGCTGGACCATATCGGGGCGTTGACCGGCGTCAGGGCGTCGGAAAGCCTGATCCACCTGTCGACCAAGATCGACCGGGCGGTCTGACGCTTTCCCTTCGGCACGGGCCGCGCTAGAAGGCGCGGGATCAAGGGGATTAGACGCATGCCGATGGAAAAGACCTTCAACGCGACCGAGGCCGAGGCCCGGATTTCCAAAGCCTGGCTTGACGCCAAGGCCTTTGCGGCGGGCGCGAATGCCAAGCCCGGCCGTCCCGCCTTTTCCGTGATGATCCCGCCGCCCAACGTGACCGGCAGTCTGCACATGGGCCATGCCTTCAACAACACCTTGCAGGACATCCTGACCCGCTGGCACCGGATGATGGGCGACGACACCCTGTGGCAGCCCGGCACCGATCACGCCGGGATCGCGACCCAGATGGTGACCGAACGCGAGATGGCGAAGGCCGGGAACGTCGGGCGGCGCGAGATGGGGCGTGAGGCCTTTACGCTCAAGGTCTGGGAGCAGAAGCAGAAATCGCGCGGCACGATCATCGGCCAGTTGCAGCGCCTTGGCGCCTCTTGCGACTGGGACCGCGAGGCGTTCACCATGTCGGGCGCTCCGGGAGCGCCTGCGGGCGAGGAAGGCAACTTCCACGACGCGGTGATCAAGGTCTTCGTCGATCTCTACAACAAGGGCCTGATCTATCGCGGCAAGCGGCTGGTGAACTGGGACCCGCATTTTGAAACCGCCATCAGTGACCTGGAGGTCGAGAATACCGAAGTCCCCGGCCATATGTGGCACTTCAAATACCCGCTCGCGGGCGGGGAGACTTATGAATACGTCGAGAAGGACGCCGAAGGCCGCGTGACCCTGCGCGAGACGCGGGATTACATCTCCATCGCCACGACCCGGCCTGAAACCATGCTGGGGGATGGCGCTGTCGCCGTTCATCCATCAGATGAACGTTACGCGCCAATCGTCGGGAAACTATGCGAAATTCCGGTTGGCCCTGCCGAGCATCGCCGCCTGATCCCGATCATCACCGACGAATATCCGGACCCCACCTTCGGCTCCGGTGCCGTCAAGATCACCGGCGCGCATGACTTCAACGACTACGCCGTCGCCAAGCGCGGCGATATCCCGTGCTACCGCCTCCTCGACACCCGCGCGCAGATGCGGGCGGATGGGGTTCCTTATGCCGAGGCGGCAGAGATTGCAGGCCGCATGTCCCGCGCCTGGCTGGTCGCCAAGGGCTACGCGACGCCGGGGATTGCCGAACAGCCATTCACGCTGTCCGAATCCGAGATCGACGCCCTGAACCTCGTCCCCGACGACCTGCGCGGGCTGGACCGGTATGAAGCCCGCAAGCGTGTGGTTGAGGCGATCACGGCGGAGGGGCTGGCGGTCACCACCCTGAAGAAATCCGTCGACAAGGAAACCGGCGCAGAACACCTGGAACTGGTGCCTTACGTCGAGTCCAAACCGATCATGCAGCCCTTCGGCGACCGCTCCAAGGTGGTGATCGAGCCGATGCTGACCGACCAGTGGTTCGTCGACACCGCGAAGATCGTCGAACCCGCGCTGGACGCGGTGCGGTCGGGCGCGACGAAGATCATCCCGCAATCGGGCGAAAAGACCTATTATCATTGGCTGGAAAACATCGAACCCTGGTGCATCAGCCGCCAGCTGTGGTGGGGCCACCAGATTCCGGTGTGGTATGGGCCTGCCGCTGAAGGCGAGATGCGTGACTCGCTGGGTCCGGATGGCAAGCCAACCGGAGGAAAATTTGGCGATTTCCGCACCCGCTGGGATTCCGGAAACCTGGTTCCCTTCTGTGCCTCGACATTCGAAGAAGCGGCAGAACAGGCACGCTGGTTCTATGCCGAAAAGTTCGGGATTGATCAGGATGCCGATGTCATCTTCGACGTTGCTGAGGCATCCGAGCCGCCAGTCTCCAAAACAGATTGGTCAGAGATTTCTCTCTACCGCGACCCCGACGTCCTCGACACCTGGTTCTCCTCCGGCCTTTGGCCGATCGGCACCCTCGGCTGGCCGGAACCCACGCCGGAGCTGAAGAAATACTTCCCGACCTCGGTCCTGGTGACCGGGCAGGATATCCTCTTCTTCTGGGTCGCCCGGATGATGATGATGCAGCTGGCCGTGGTGGACGCCGTGCCGTTCCACACCGTCTATCTGCACGGCCTCGTCCGCGACGCCAAGGGCAAGAAGATGTCGAAGTCGCTTGGCAACGTCATCGACCCGCTGGAGATCATCGACGAATACGGCGCCGACGCGCTGCGCTTTGCCAATGCCGCAATGGCCTCGCTTGGGGGCGTCTTGAAGCTGGATACCCAGCGGATCGCGGGCTACCGCAACTTTGGCACCAAACTCTGGAACGCCTGCCGCTTTGCCGAGATGAACGGGGTCTGGGAGGGTCATGCGACCGGCCCCGCCCCCTCGCCCCAAGCCACCGCGAACAAATGGATCATCGGCGAAACCGCCCGCACCCTGGCCGAGGTCAACGAGGCGCTGCAAACCTTCCGCTTCGACACCGCCGCCGACGCGCTTTACAAGTTCGTCTGGGGCAAGGTCTGCGACTGGTATGTCGAATTCGCCAAGCCCCTGTTCGACGGCCCCGACGCCGCTGAAACCCGCGCGACGATGGCATGGGTGCTGGATCAGTCGATGATCCTGCTGCATCCCTTCATGCCCTTCATCACCGAAGAACTGTGGGGCACCACCGGCAAGCGCGCAAAACTCCTCGTCCACACCGACTGGCCCACGCTGCCCGCCAGCCTGATCGACAAGGCCGCGACGCAGGAAATGACCTTCGTCACCACCCTGATCGACGACATCCGCAGCGCCCGGGCGCAGGTGCATGTGCCGGTGGGCCTGAAAGCCGACCTCGTGGCCACCAGCCTGACCGACGACGCAAGACAGGCCTTCCAGCGCAACGAACTCCTGATCAAGCGGCTGGCCCGCGTGGACAGCGTCACCGAAGGCCCAGCCCCGAAAGGCAGCATCGCGGTGGCCGCTGAAGGCGCGGCCTTCGCGATCCCGCTGCAGGGCCTGATCGACATCGCCGAAGAAAAATCCCGCCTGCAAAAGGCCCTCGACAAGCTGGGCAAGGAAATCGGTGGCCTGAAAGGGCGGCTCGACAACCCGAACTTCGCCAAATCCGCGCCCGAGGACGTGGTGATGGAAGCGCAGTCGAATCTGGAAGCCCGTCAGGAAGAGGCCGAAAAACTTCGCGCCGCACTGATGCGCCTTGCCGATCTTGGCTAAGGCCAGTCGCGGGTAAGGAAAGCCTGCCCAAGCCTTTCCGGTGGTGATGCGTCATAGTGTCATCACTTCCGGAAAGGATCCGACCATGCACGCCCTTCTTGCCGCCGCCCTTCTGACCCTGATCGCCAGCGTCGCCATGGCCGAAACGGAACTGGCGCAGCCCGAAGTCATCCTTCAGGGCGGCCTGACGACGACGGTCCCCGATACTGGCGCGACACTGCTTCTGTCCGACATCACCGACCAGCGCTGCCCGTCAAACGTCGAATGTTTCTGGGAAGGCATGATCCGGGCAAAGATCACCGTCACCCCGGCCACGGGTGCGGCGACGGATATCGTCCTGTGCAACTTGTGCGACGACGGCAGCCGCTCTGCCACCGTCGCAGGGCTGGACCTGACGCTGGTGGCCCTTTCGCCGACGAAGGATGACGTCGGGGCGCTTGGCCGTGACCCTCTCCTTGCCGATTACGCCCTGACCGTCGCCTACGGCCCTCCCAGCCGCTGATTTCATCTTTGCCAAAATATCCTCGGGGGGTGAGGAGCGCAGCGACGAGGGGGGCTGACAGCCCCCTTGCAACGCCAGCCCTCAAGCGCCACCTTCAGATCAGAGGTGCCGCATGTCCTGGCTTTCCCGCCTTGCCGAACGTCAGATCCAGAAGGCCCGCCTGAAGGGCCAGCTTCAGGGGCTTAAGGGCGAGGGCAAACCCCTGCCCGACCGGCCCGGCGATGCCTTCATCTCGCCCGGCGACGCGGTAGGGTTCAGGATCATGGCCGAAGCCGGGGTCCTGCCGGAAGAAATCACGCTGAAAAAGCAGGTCGCCGCCCAGCGTGCGCATCTTGCCACGCTGACCGACGAGGCCGAGCGCAAGGCCGCCATGGCCGAACTTGCGAGGCTGGAAATGCGGCAGGCCATGGCCGAGGAGGCCCGCCGCAAGTTCCTGCGCTAAGCCGCCCCCCCTCAGGGCAGCGTCGGCGGCGCGATCTCGGGCAGGGTTCCGGTCAGGCTGCCCAGAAAGGCCACGATCCCGGCGGTTTCCTCGGGCGCAAGCGGGCTGCCAAGCTGGCCAGCCGCCATGACATCGACTGCTATTGCCAGATCCGTGACCTTGCCCGAATGGAAATACGGGGCCGTCAGGGTGATATTGCGCAGCGGCGCGGTGCGGAAGACAAAGTCCTCGGCCTCGGGGTCCGCGGCAGCGGCCTGAGCAACCTCGTCAGCGGCCTTGATGTCGATCCCAGGAAGCTCGACCAGTCCAAGCGGATAATAGCCTTGCCCGCCGATTGATGGCCCGAAGTGGCAATAGGCGCAACCCTTGTCCATGAAGATCTGCAGACCGGCCTTCTGGTCATCGCTTAGCGCAGCATCGTCCCCTGCCAGCCAGGCATCAAAGGGGGCAGGCGTCAAAAGCGTGGCTTCAAACGATTCCAGCGCGCGGGCCAGATTGTCAGCCGTGACCGGATCGGCCTCGCCCGGAAAGGCCAAAGCGAATTCCTCGGCATAGGCCGGGATCGCTTTCAGCGCCGCAACGGCGGCTTCGGGCGTATTGATCATGGCAAGCCCGGCAAGCTCGGGTCCCACGGTCTGCGCCGCCAGATCGGCCTCGCGACCATCCCAGTAGTGGTCCGTGTTCAGGACAGCGTTCAGCACCGACGAAGTATTGCGCAGCCCCGATTGCCCATCAGGCAAAAGCGCCGTTGCCAAGCCATCCACCCCGCCTTTGGCAAGGTCGTGGCAAGAGACGCAGGAGTGACTGCCGGACGCAGACAGACGGGTCTCGAAGAACAGCTTCTTGCCAAGCTCCACCTTCTCCGGCGTCGCGACATGCCCCTCAAGTTCGGTCACTGTGGCAGGCAAAGGGCCATAGAACTGGGCGGCGGCATCACGAAGGGGGTCAGCGGCAACGGGCGCTCCGAACATTGCCCCAGCACTCAGGGTCACTAGAAAAGAACGCATGGCAGACTCCATTCATAGGTGAAATATCTTGCGTCCTTGCTCACCTCAGACGGGAAATTTCCCCTTGATCCAGATCAATTGCTGAAACGGCCAACCTGCGACAGCCGGTCGCAGGGCCGCTTTGCTTCGCCATCCCCTTGCGAAGCCCGAAGCCCCATGCCAGCGTGACCGCATCATGACCCGTTTCCTGACAGCCCACGCCGCCGCCCTGCCCTCCACCGTTCCGTTTACCGGACCCGAGACGCTTGAACGCCGCACTGGCATTCCGTTTCGCGCCCGGCTGGGTGCGAATGAATCGCTTTTTGGCCCCTCACCCAAGGCCATCGAGGCGATGCGTGCTGCCGCGGCTGAGGCCTGGATGTATGGTGATCCGGAAAATCACGATCTGAAACAGGCACTTGCGGCACATCTGGGCGTCAGCCCCGGCCATATCGCCATCAGCCCTGGAATCGACAACCTTCTGGGCCTTCTGTGCCGTCTGGTGCTGGAGCCGGGAACGCCCGTCGCCACCTCACTTGGCGCCTATCCGACCTTCAATTTTCACGTCGCAGGCTTCGGCGGCGTTCTGACCCGCGTGCCCTATCGCGGCAATCATGAAGATCCCGAGGCGCTGATTGCCGCCGCCAAGGCCACCGGGGCAAAGCTGATCTACTTTGCCAACCCCGACAATCCGATGGGCAGCCACCATCCCGCCGCAGTGGTCGAGGCGATGGTCGCCAACCTGCCGGACGGGACGCTTCTGATCCTGGACGAGGCCTATGCCGACCTTGCGCCGCCCGGCACCGTCCCGACGATCCCCGCCGATCATCCGCAAGTCATCCGCATGCGCACCTTCTCTAAGGGCTATGGTCTGGCCGGGGCGCGGGTGGGCTATGCGATCACCAACCCCGAGCTTGCTCTAGCATTTGACAAGGTCCGCGACCATTTCGGCATGGGCCGGATCAGTCAGGCAGGGGCCTTGGCAGCCCTTGCCGATCAGGACTGGCTGACCAGCGTCAAGACCCGCACGGTACAGGCGCGCGACCGTCTGTCAGCAATCGCCCAGGCCAACGGTCTGCTTCCCCTGCCCTCGGCCACCAATTTCGTCACGGTGGACTGCGGTCGCGACGGCGACCACGCCCGACGCATTCTGACCGAACTTGGCACGCTTGGCGTTTTCATTCGGATGCCGGGTGTCGCCCCGCTGGACCGCTGCATTCGCATCAGCCTTGGGGACGATGCGACGCTGGACCTGCTGGAAGAAGCCCTGCCTCAGGCCTTGCTGGCGGCGGGTTGATCGGCAGGGGCGTCCTCATCCTCGTCGTCATCGTCTTGTGGAATCGCAGGACCGACCGCCGGGGCCTTGCCTGGCAAGGCTGCATAAGCCGGCCCCAGACGCGGCGCGCCAGCCTCGGGCTTGTCGCGCGCGTTCAGCCAGACGGCAGGCCGCGCCTCGGCCCCCTCCGCCAACAGGCGGCGGAAGACCAGCACATTCACATAGGTCGTCTTCGAGCCGGTAAATCCGACCCGTTCGTCGCAAGGCAACGCATCGGCCCGGACATAGTCCCACCCCTCGGCCCCAAGTTCGTTCATCAGATGGGTCATTGCCAAGGCAAAACGGTCCTCGGTGGTTTTCACCCCCCGCGCCTTTTCGCCCCGCTTGGGGGCCGGAATGACCTTGAATTCAAAACGCTGCATCGGGGTCTCCGGAAATGGTCAGACCGAGTGATAGGGCATTCTTGCCAAGGTCGCAAATCGGGAAAACCTGTCCCGGCGGCCTTGGCAATGTTTGGCCATCACAGCCCCAGCTTCGCCGCAACCAGCGCATTCACCGTGGCCGGGTTGGCCTTGCCGCCCGACGCCTTGATCACCTGACCGGTGAACCAGCCCGCCAGCTTGGGGTTGGCCTTGGCCTTTTCCACTTGCTCGGGGTTGGCGGCGATGATCTCGTCCACCGCCTTTTCAATCGCCCCGGTGTCGGTGACCTGCTTCATGCCGCGCGCCTCGGCAATCGCCGCCGGGTCGCCGCCTTCGGTATAGACGATCTCGAACAGGTCCTTGGCCATCTTGCCACTGATCGTGCCCGCCGCGATCAGGTCGATGATCCCACCCAGTTGCGCGGCAGAAACCGGGCTTTCGGTGATGTCGTGGCCTTCTTTCTTCAGCCGCCCGAAAAGTTCGTTGATCACCCAGTTCGCCGCCATCTTGCCATCGCGGCCCTTGGCGACCTCGTCGAAATACCGCGCGCTGTCGAGTTCCGCAGTAAGGACGTTGGCGTCATAGTCGGTCAGGCCGTAGTCAGCCATGAAGCGCACTTTCTTGGCATCGGGCAGTTCCGGCATCGAAGCCGCAACCCCGTCGACCCAAGCCTGTTCGATCTCCAGCGGCAAAAGGTCCGGGTCGGGGAAATAGCGATAGTCGTGCGCCTCTTCCTTCGACCGCATCGAGCGTGTCTCGTTCTTGTCTGGGTCGTAAAGCCGGGTTTCCTGCACGACCTTGCCACCATCCTCCAGAATGGCGATCTGGCGGCGGGCCTCGTAATCAATGGCCAGCTGGATGAACCGCATCGAGTTCATGTTCTTCAACTCGCAGCGCGTGCCAAGATGGCCGAAATCCTGCGTCGCCTGATATTTCTCGTACTGCCCCGGACGGCAGACCGACACGTTCACGTCCGCCCGAAGGTTGCCGTTTTGCATGTTGCCGTCGCAGGTGCCCAGGTAGCGCAGGATCTGGCGCAGCTTGGTCACATAGGCCGCCGCCTCTTCCGGCCCGCGAATGTCAGGGCGGCTGACGATCTCCATCAGTGCCACCCCCGTCCGGTTGAAGTCGACGAAAGACAGGGTCGGGTCCATGTCATGGATCGACTTGCCCGCGTCCTGCTCCAGGTGGATCCGCTCGATCCGCACCAGACGCGCCACGCCGGGGGCCATTTCGACCAGCACTTCGCCCTCGCCCACGATGGGGTGATAAAGCTGGCTGATCTGGTAACCCTGCGGCAGGTCGGGGTAGAAATAGTTCTTCCGGTCAAAGGCCGACACCAGGTTGATCTCGGCCTTCAGCCCCAACCCCGTGCGAACCGCCTGTTCCACGCAAAACTCGTTGATCACCGGCAACATCCCCGGCATCGCGGCATCGACGAACGAGACATTCGAATTCGGCTCGGCCCCGAAGGTGGTCGAAGCCCCCGAGAATAGCTTGGCGTTGGACGATACCTGCGCATGGATTTCCATGCCGATCACCAGTTCCCAATCATGCTTTGCCCCGGCAATCACCTTTGGTGCGGGCGCGGTGTAAGTCAGGTCAAGCATGTTGCCTCCGGATCAACGATACGCTTGGGGGTTTAGGCCGGTCGTGAGGCTGGGGCAAGGGGGCAGCGAGGCCCGTCAGGTGCGCGGAACGCGGGTGCCAAGTCCCGATCCCGCCCGCTGGATGCGGCCGCCTTTGCGCAAAGCTGGCCCGAACACCTCGCCCAAGGCAAAGGCCAGACTGTCGGCCCCGTGCGTCCAGCTTTCCAGATGCACTTCGCGCAGCCGGTTCCACAGCACGTCGGACAGCGCGGCCCGAACCTTGGTCAGCTGATAGGTCGCAGCCGGTCCTGCCAGCCGATAGTCCCGCAGAAGTTCCGTCAGAAGATTGGCCGCCACGTTTGCCCGGTGCTGGCAGTCGGTCGCCGACTGGAAATCCATCAACCCCTGCGCCAGAAGCACGAGGTCAAGCGATGGCAGCGCTGTGCCCCGCCGCTCGACCGCCGTCAGGTGAAAGATCGCATAGGCCGCCTTGCCGGTGATCTGGCCGGTCAGGGCCGTGGCCTTGCGCGCAGCCCGTTCGAAACCCGCCGACGACATGCCGGGTGCGGGCAACAGCATCCTGGCATGCGCGGCATGGGCAAGGGCGTCTTCCGGATCAAGATCGCACCAGTCTTCGTACCAGTCCGAGCAAAGGCTCTTTGCGTCCTCAAGCCCCGGAAGCAGGTTATACCGGGTCGCGGCCAGCAGGGGCGACATTTCCTCGATCGGGTCGAACTGCGCCAGCAACGCCTCGGCTGCATCGAAATGCGCCGTCGCTTCGGTTGCGAACCGCGCGTCCGCGTCGAAGCCCTGAGCCAAGTCCAGCTTGGCTGTCCCAAGATCAATCATCGCCTGCGCCAGAAGATGGGTCGCGGCATAATTCTCGACATGCAGAGAGTGGACGGCCTCGAACCGCCGGATCTCAGCTTCGGCCTCGGCCATATCGCCAGCCTCCAGCGCCGACAAAAGCCGCCCCCGGATGCCTTCGCTGATCAGGGGTGCCATCCGATAGCCACCTGACACCATGGTCCGATCCTGATCGGCAAAGCGCAGCGCCTCCAACAGATCGGTCCATTCCCCGGCATCGGCCATCGCGCCATGGTCGGCTCGGATGCATTGCCATTCGGTCGCCTCGGGGCCGCGATACATGACCGGAACATCCAGCCGCGCCAGCACGTCTTCGGCGGTCAGACCATCCAGCGCATACCCTTCTGCCACACCCCGGGCTTCCAGACGAACGGCAGTTTCCTGCCGACCGCGGCCGGTGTGGGTTTTCACATGCAGAAGGGCCGGAGTAATCAGCATCCACTCGATCCAAGGGGGGTGCGACAGCAACCCCTGAACAAAGCATGCGACTAATCAGGGCGGAATGATGGAAAAGACGTGGATTTCAAATGTCACACTTGGTGGCAAATCGCTGCTTTTCCCATTGTTTCTCGTGGCTTCCGTGTCTGCATGTGCCCCTCAGAAACCTGCCGAAATGATGTCCTTCATCGAGCCTCCGATGCAGTGGGACAGCCACCCCGAGGCGGAAGAGTGGACCGATTCGACGCTGGTGGCCCTGTCAACCAAGGATGAAGAACTGTCCGAACAGGTTCCCGCCGACATCGAAACCTGGTGCCCCGGCTATGTCGAAGCCCCGATCGAGGCCCGCCGCGCCTTCTGGGCCGGGCTGATGTCTTCGGTCGCAAAATACGAAAGCACCTGGAATCCGCTGGCTTCCGGCGGCGGTGGGCGCTGGATCGGCCTGATGCAGATTTCTCCGCGCTCGGCCAAGAATTACGGCTGCGAAGCGACCTCGGCTTCGGCGCTGAAAGACGGCGAAGCCAACCTGGAATGCGCGGTCGAGATCATGTCCGAACAGGTCGCCCGCGATGGATTGGTGGCCGGCAACGGCAGCCAGGGCGTGGGCCGCGACTGGGCCCCGTTGCGCAGCGAGGAAAAGCGCGCCGCAATGGCCGCCTGGACCAGCACCCAACCCTATTGCCGCGCGGGATAAGCCACGCCGACCCGACGCGGCGGGCCAGTATGGCCCTATCCGGTCGCGATCATCCGTTCCGCCATTTCGCGCAGATCGCCGCTTAGACCCGGCGTTTCCAGAATGCGGGCAAGTTCGGCCTTGGCATGTTTGCGCCGGGTGGCGTCATAGCGGGCCCAGGTCTCGAAAGCCGAAGACACCCGCGCCGCCGTCTGCGGGTTCAGGGGATCCAGCTTCAAAAGCCAGTCCGCAACCAGCCGATACCCCGCGCCCGAGCGGTGATGAAAGCCCGCGTGGTTCGCCGCAATCGCGCCGATGACCGACCGGAATCGGTTGGGGTTCTTCCAGTCCGCATCGGGCGCTTCCAGCAGGCGCGTGGCGACCCCGGCCATTTCCCCCGGTTCGGCATGGGCCACCTGCAACGTGTACCACTTGTCCATGACGTTGCGGTTGCCGCGCCAGCGCGCGCCGAAATCCGCAAGCTCGGCCTTGCCTTGGCCCACGTCCAAAAGCGCCGACAGCGCCCCTACCGTTTCGGTCATGCTGCCCGACCTTGCATAGGCCGCCGACGCCAGCTTGCCACCGTCGCGCCGGGTCAGAAGCCCCAGCACGGCAAGCCGCAGCGCCCGCCGACCCGCCTGCTCGGCCCCCGGCGAATAGGCCGCCTTGCCGTCATCAAGCCCGGCATAAAGCCGCTGCAACCCTTCGCCCAGCCGAACGGCCAGCACCCCCGCCATCTCGCGCCGGGCGGCGTAGATGCGGGCGGGGTCAGGCACCCGTCCCATGGCATGGATCGTCTGCGCCAGATCATCTTCCGCCGGAAGCTTCAGGCACAGCGCCCGAAATGCCGGATCAAGGCTTTCGTCAAAGACAACGGCGGCCATCGCCTCCAGCCAGTCCTGACTGACCGCAGCCCCTTTCAATGCCATCTCGGCCAGCACGTCCTTGGCCAGCGCGCGGCCCGCCTCCCACTTGTTGAAGGGATCGGTGTCATGCGACAAAAGGAACGCCCGCTCCTGGGCCGAAACTTTGCGGTCCAGGATCACCGGGGCCGAAAACTCGCGCAGGATCGAAGGCACGGGGCGCGCGGCAAGCCCCTCGAACCGAAAGCTTTGCCTGGCCTTCGTCATTTCCAACATGATCGTCGGCACGACTTCGTCACCATTCGGGTTCAGAAGCCCGACCTTGATCGGGATCACGCGCGGCGCTTTGACCGACTGGCCCGGCGTAGCTGGCGTCTTTTGCGTAAAGGTCAGGGTATAAACCCCATCCGCCCAATCCTCGCTCACCCCAAGCCGCGGGGTTCCGGCTTCCGAATACCAAAGCTTGAACTGCGAAAGATCGCGCCCGGTCGCGTCTTCAAAGACCTTCAACCAATCCTCGATAGTCGCGGCATCGCCATCATGGCGGTCAAAGTACAGATCAAGCGCCGCGCGATATTCCTTTGGACCGACAAGGGATTTCAGCATCCCGATCAGCTCGGCCCCCTTTTCATAGACCGTGGCCGTATAGAAATTGTTGATCTCGACAAAGCTTTCAGGCCGCACCGGATGCGCCAAGGGCCCCGCATCCTCGCGGAACTGGCGCGCGCGCAGGGTCAGCACATCCTCGATCCGGCAGACGGCTTCTGACCGCATGTCCGCCGAAAACTGCTGGTCGCGGAAAACGGTCAGCCCTTCCTTGAGGCAAAGCTGGAACCAGTCGCGACAGGTGATCCGGTTGCCGGTCCAGTTGTGGAAATATTCATGCGCGATTATGCCTTCGATCCGGCCGTAATCGTCATCCGTCGCGGTGTCCGGGCTGGCCAGAACATAGCGGCTGTTGAAGATGTTCAGCCCCTTGTTCTCCATCGCGCCCATGTTGAAATCATCGACCGCGACGATGTTGAACACGTCCAGGTCGTATTCCCGACCATAGACCTCTTCATCCCACTTCATCGACCGGATCAGGCTGTCCATCGCATAGGCGCAGCGGTCTTCGTCCCCCGGACGCACCCAGATGTTCAGCTTGACCGCCCGCCCCGACGCCGTGGTGAAATCCGCCGCATGCGCCCGCAGATCGCCCGCAACCAGCGCGAACAGATAGGCGGGCTTTGGCCAGGGGTCATTCCATTCGGCGAAACCCGTGCCTGACGCGACCGGGTTCCCGTTCGACAACAAGATCGGCAGATCGCTTTCCACCCGCACCTTGAACCGCGCCAGCACATCGGGCCGGTCGGGATAGTAGGTGATCTTCCGGAACCCTTGCGCCTCGCATTGCGTGCAGTACATCCCGCGCGAGATATACAGCCCCTCAAGTTCCGTATTGGCCTCGGGGTTGATCTCGACCTCGGTTTCCAGAACGAAAGGCCCCGCAGGCAGGTCTTTCGCCGCAATGGTCAAGTCCTGCGCCGAAACCTTGGGCGTCACCGCCTGCCCATCGATCTTGCAGGACAACAGCTTCAGCTTCTCGCCATCCAGCCGCAAGACATGCTTGCCGGGACGCGCGGGGTTCGGGCGAAACGCCATCCGCGCCAGAACCCGCGTGGCCGACGGGGCCAGGCGGAACGTCAGATCAACCTGGTCCAGAATATGCGTGAACGGCTGGTAATCGGCCAGATGAACGGTCTTTTGCGCAAGCGGCATGGGCTTCTCCCTTTGCCCACCAAGCTAAGGGGTTATCCCCCAAGCGCAAGGCCCCATGCTTCCCCGATCAACCCGCCCCCACTGCCTGCGCCAGCTTGCCCAGCGTCTGCAGACCCAGCGCCTCGGCCCCAAAGCCCTTGGCGGTCTGCCATTCCTCGCGCGTGGCCATGACCATGCCCAAGGTCACCGTGGTCACCCCGTCTGCTTCGGCAAAACTCGCCCAGGCATCGGCATGCTTCGGCCCGTTCTCGCCCCAAAGCAGCACATAATCCAGCCGCACCTCGGGGATCATCCTGCCATAGCGGTGGTGGTTGGGAAACACCGTCCCGTCGGGTGCTATCATGTCGAACACCCATTCCCCACCATCCCGCAGATCAATCCGCTTGGTCTTGCAGGAAAACCCGTCCGGCCCCCACCATTTCGGCAGGCTTTCCGCATTGACCCAGGCGCCCCAGACCGCCGCGACCGGGGCCTTGATCACACGGGCAATCACCATGCTGCGTTCGGCCACGCCCACAAGGTTGTTCAGCCCCCCGTTGAACCCGTGCTGATACCCGCCCACCATGTCCTGCGCCAATGAGGTCAGTTGCACTGTCACTGCAATCCGGCTGCCCGCCGCCGTCTCCGAAAACTCCGCCGTCACCAGGGCGGCGCTTTCCGTCACACCCTCGCTTGCCACGACCTCGGAGTTCACGCTGATCCGCCCCGGCTGCATCTCCAACCAGCGCCCCTCGACATGCACATCCGGATAGCCGTCCACCCGGCAGATCGACCGTTCGATGCCGCCAACGCGGGAGTCCGCCTCGCTGTAATCGACCGTCACTCCCGGCGCAGGCGCAGACCAGACCGCCCGCGCCGCAGGCGATATCCAGGCGTGCCACAGGGTCGACACCGGCGCCGCAACTTCGCGGCTGAAATTCAACGTGGCAAAGCGGCCCCCGCTCATGGCTTCAACCCCTGTGCATATTCTTCCAGTTGGGTGACCACCGTCCCCCATCCGTCATAGAACCCCATGTCCTTGTGCGCCTTTGCCGTATCCGCGTTCCGGTGCCGGGCAATGGCGGTGTATTTCGTCCGCCCGTTGCCGATATCTTCAAACGTCAGGATAGCAGTCATGAACGGCTCGGGCGTGGGCTTCCAGCCTTCGGTATAGGCGTCGGTAAAGACAAGGCGCTCGTTCGGCACCACCTCAAGATAGACGCCGTTGTTCTGCATTTCGTTGCCTTCGACGTTGAAGGTCGTGTTGCAGCGCCCGCCGACCCGCACGTCCAGATCGCAGGCCGTCACCTTGTGCGGCTTGGGCACGAACCAGTGAACCAGATGCTCAGGCGTGGTCCAGCACATGTACAGGACCTCGCGCGGGGCATTGACCTCTCGGGTCAGGACAAGATCCAACTCGGGATCAAGATCGGGGGTCAGGGTGGCAGTCATTTGTTCCGTTCCTTCATAAGGTTCATCACATAGTCATCCAGCCGGTCCAACCGCGCCTCCCAGACGCGGCGCTGCTCTTCCAGCCAGTCGCGCATCGGGGCCAGGGCCTGCGGCTGCAGGGCGCAAGACCGCACCCGTCCATCCTTTTGCGTGGCAATCAGCCCCGCCTCCTCCAACACGGACAGGTGCCGCAGGATCGTCGGCAGCCGCAATCCCGTCGGCCCCGCCAATTCGCTGACCGCCGCCGACCCCTCGGCCAACCGCGCCAGCATCATCCGCCGCGTCGGGTCGGACAGGGCGTGGAACAAGAGGTCAAGGTTCGGATCATGCTTAGCCATATTGCTAACCATACACCTCACGCGCGATCCGGCAAGCAAAAACTTAGCCAATCAGCAAAGTTTCCGCCTTCGCCTTTTCGCGAAAGGTGAATTCGCCAACAGCCGGGAATGGCGGCCCTGCCGCGCTTGCTGTCCCCGGCAGCTCTCGCCTATTGTGTGCCAAGGCATACAATGGCCCGTCGGGCCTTCCGGAGGACAGCATGGCACAGCGCACCGAACGGGCCGGGCTTCAGGTGGATACGATCCTGGCCCGTTTCCTTGAAGACGAGGCCCTGCCCGGCACCGGCATTTCCGCCCCGACCTTCTGGGATGGCTTCGCGGGCCTTCTGGCCGACTTCGCCCCGAAGAACCGCGCCCTACTGGCCCGCCGGGATGAATTGCAGTCCAAAATCGACGCTTGGCACATTGCCCGTCGGGGTCAGCCACATGACCACGCCGCCTACAAGGCCTTCCTGGCCGAGATCGGATACCTCCTCCCCGAAGGCCCCGCCTTCACCATCGAGACCGCGAATGTCGACCCCGAAATTGCCAAGGTTCCCGGCCCTCAACTTGTGGTTCCGGTCACCAACGCCCGCTATGCCCTGAACGCCGCCAATGCCCGCTGGGGCAGCCTTTACGACTGTCTCTACGGCACCGACGCGATGGGCTCGCAGCCCCCGGCGGGCGGCTATGAACGCGGTCGCGGCGCGCGGGTGATCGCGCGGGCACGGGTGTTTCTGGACGAGGCTTTCCCCATCGCCGGCACCAGCCACGCCGACGTGCGCCGCTATTTGGTGAAGGACGGCGCGCTTTTGGTTGACGACCTGCCCTTGGTTCAGCCTGAAAAGTTCGTCGGCTACCGGGGCAACCCCAAGGCCCCGGATGCCGTCCTTCTGCGCAACAACGGCCTCCATGTCGAACTGGTCTTCGACCGCGCCCACTTCATCGGCTCGCGCGATCAGGCCCTGCTGGCGGATGTGCAGCTTGAAAGTGCCATGTCCGCGATCATGGACTGCGAGGATTCCGTCGCCTGTGTCGATGCCGAAGACAAGGTCGGGGCTTATCGCAACTGGCTGGGGCTGATGCGGGGCACGCTGTCAGAGGCGTTTCAGAAGGGTGACCGCACGGTTGAGCGGCGGCTGGCGGCGGACCGGGAGTATCTGGACCCGATGGGCCGCCCCTTCCTGCTGAAGGGCCGCGCGTTGATGTGGATCAGGAACGTGGGCCACCTGATGACCAACCCGGCGATCTTGCTGCCGGACGGGTCGGAGGTGCCAGAGGGGCTGATGGATGCGATGGTGACGGTGGCCATTGCTTTGCACGACCTGAAGAAGACTGAGGGGATGCGGAACTCGGTCCTCGGTTCGGTCTATGTGGTGAAGCCGAAGATGCATGGGCCGGAGGAAGTGGGTTTTGCCGACGCGGTGATGGCGCGGGTTGAAGGGCTGCTGGGCCTGCCCGCGAACACGGTGAAGCTGGGGATCATGGATGAGGAACGGCGGACCTCGGTGAACCTGAAGGAGTGCATCCGGGCGGCGAAGGGGCGGGTCGCGTTCATCAACACCGGGTTCCTGGACCGGACCGGGGACGAGATCCACACCTCGATGGAGGCGGGGGCGTTCAGCCGGAAGGACTTCATCAAGCGGAAAAGCTGGATCACCGCCTATGAGGCGCTGAACGTCGATATCGGGCTGGAATGCGGGCTTTCCGGGCGGGCGCAGATCGGCAAGGGGATGTGGGCGATGCCCGACCTCATGGCCGCGATGCTGGACGAAAAGATCGCCCACCCCCGCGCCGGGGCGAACACGGCCTGGGTGCCGTCCCCCACCGCCGCCACCCTGCATGCCCTGCACTACCATCGGGTCGACGTGCTGGCCGTGCAGGCCAAGCTTGCCAAGGGCGGACGCCGCGCGCATGTCGACGGGATCCTCGACATCCCGCTGGCCAGCTTTCAGTCGTGGAACCGGGCGCAGGTGGTGCGGGAGGTGGAGAACAACGCGCAGGGAATCCTTGGCTATGTGGTCCGCTGGATTGACCAGGGGGTCGGCTGTTCGAAGGTGCCCGATGTGAACGATGTTGGGTTGATGGAGGACCGGGCGACCTGCCGGATTTCCGCCCAGCATATCGCGAACTGGCTTCATCATGGGGTGGTGACCGGTGAAGAGGTCACCGAGGCGATGAAGAAGATGGCCGCCGTGGTGGACCGGCAGAATGCTGGCGACCCCCTCTACCGGCCGATGGCCCCGTCCTTCCAGGGGGCAGCGTTTCAGGCCGCGGTGGAGCTGGTTTTCAAGGGGCGGGAGCAGCCTTCGGGGTATACCGAACCCCTGCTGCATGCCTGGCGGCTGCGGGTCAAGGCGGGGTAGGTGCCCGCGCGTGGGCAGGTTTTCGGGCCCTTTGGAATCAAAGGCTTGGCTGTGGACATTTACCGCGTGTTAACATCTGGTGGCCCGCGGGTCGGGGCGGTTTTCATGCGGAGCGGCTTTGCAGCCGCAAGGCTTTTGCCTCGTCGGAGGGCGCTTCGCCCCCAACGCCAGAGGATATTTGGGGAGGGAAATGGGAACAGCATAGGCTACGTTTTGGCCTCGCAAAGATACATGAGAAAAGCCCATACTATCAGGAAAGGCGTTTTGCTCCATTCATACTCCGTTTGCAGTGCTAGAACTGAATAGGAAAATAATTTGACAGATACCAGCCCGCGCCTTCTAAATAGAGACCAATCCAGAATCTTCGTCTGCATGCAGAGTGAAGATTGGCGCAAACTGATTGTAGAAATTTACTGCCTCTATCATATGAGGGCGAACCTCGTGCGGCTTCAATTCCGTCATTATTCCAAATGGCTGCCAAGTGAACCACGTCACTACTGGAAAATGAGGATCATCAATTTTCAGGGAAACGGCTATGCTCGTAATGTTTTGATGAATTGCTTGAACCTCCTTCGCCGTGAGAACCCCCACAACTGCGCCCACCCCGCCCAACATGAGTCCTCCAGCTAGCGCGCGTGTCACTCCACCTTTCTTTGTTGTCTCAGCAATAGATACGCCACCGGTCAAAATCTCGATGCTCTTGTAAGCCGAAAACGGAATCTCTTTTGCGACTCCATTTCCATTTGCGACAAGAGTTGTTCGCTTCTCTTCATTAATTATCATTGCAAGCTTATCCCCACCAACAAATAGTTTTCCAGAATACTCCGGAAACTTTGCCTCTAGGCGCGCTCTAATTCCGTCGGCGGCAATTTGTATTGCTTCGTCGCGTCTCGACTGCGCGCCAGTTTGAACTACGGCCAGAACAATCGACAGAAGAACTGCAATTCCCACCGCCCAAAAGATCAAATCCAAAACGCTCTCCCTTCCAAACTCTGCAGACTGGGAGCAGTCTGATCAGATGATCGATTAGGTGTCAACCCAATAAGCGCAAGAACTATTTGACCGTGCTTCTCGAAAGATCATACGGTAAATCGTCAGAAGCGGTCGCTTTCATTTGCAAAATTCTCAAAGAAGTGGCGAACAACGACGCTCTCGTATGTTAGGCGACCGATCGACATTGATTGGCGGCCGCTCTCACGGAATTACCCCACATCCAACCCAATCGCATGCACCCGCTGATTCAGGTCCCCAAGTGCTGCCTGCACCGCCCGGTGCCGCGCGACGCGGGTCATCGCGGCAAGCGCCTCTGCCCGGATCAGGATGTGGAAATGGCTCGCCCCTGAGCCATCATCCCCGGCGTGGCCCTGATGTTTGTGGCTTTCGTTCGTCACCACCAGTTCCGTGGGGGAAAAGGCGGCGGTCAGGCGGGCCTCGATTTCGTCTTTCACCGTCATGTCAGCCTTGCCCCCTTCAATCTGCCGTCAAAAGCCCTAAACTCGCAGCCCCGAGTCGGAAAGGCCCCTTCGCATGACCAGTCGCCCCCCCTTCGAGTTCGACCTGCGGGTCAAGTCGGACAAGAAACGCAAGCAGACCGTGCGGCGCGGCATGTCGGGGGCGTTCGAGACCTCGGACAAGGCCTGCGATTATCCGGGCTGCGGGGTCAAGGCGGCCTATCGCGCGCCGAAATCGCCCGATCTTTTGGACGAGTTCTTCTGGTTCTGCAAAACCCATATCCGCGAGTACAATCTGAAGTGGAACTTCTTCAACGGCACCTCGGATGAGGAGTTCCAGAAGTTTCTGGACAAGGACCGGGTCTGGGAACGCGAGACTAAGCCCTTTTCCCGGATCGGCGACGGCAATGCCTGGGCGCGGCTGGGGGTGAACGACCCGATGGCCCTGTTGGGCGAGAAGGCGACACAGAACCCAGGCAAACCCGCCTCGACCGCGACGCGGAAGCTGCCGCCGACGGAGCGGAAGGCGATCGAGATCCTGGATGCGCGGGATACCTGGACCAAGACCGAGATTCGCAAGCAATACAAGGCCTTGGTCAAGGACCTGCATCCCGACATGAACGGAGGCGACCGACGCGACGAGGAGCGGCTGCAGGAAGTGGTCTGGGCCTGGGATCAGTTGAAGGACAGCCGGCATTTCCGGGAATAGGCTTAGCTGGGCATCAGGTGGCGGCTTTGCAGCGCTGAAAGCACAAGCTGGGACGCCGCCATGCACAGGCCCCATGTGATCAGGACATGCGGCTGGGTGATCAGCGCCTGACCGACCGCTGCGGGGCCGATCATCATCCCCTCCAGCCCGGCGCCGAAGATGAGCCCAAGGCCAAGGCCCGCCAGTGCGGCCCCCAGAAGTGTTGCCACCACGGCACCGACGAGGAAGAGGCCCAGTCCGCGGCCTTTGCCAAAGCAGTCGGCAAGGCACCAGCCGGACAGTGAGGCGCCAAGCGTGGCGGCGATCAGGAAGGGCCAGTCCTGGTGCCAGCGCGGCCAGAGCATGGCTAGCATCACAAGGGTGCCAGAGGTGCCGATCAGGGCGGCGGCGGCAAGGCGGTGGAAGGCGGGCATCGTAGGACCTTTCGGTTGGGGCTTTTGCCGAGTCTGACCGAAAGCTTGCGGCCCTCGCCCGCAGCATTCGTGCAGCGCTTGTGCAGCGGTCTGGGTGGGTTGGGCCGGTTGCGTGTTGCGGCGCGCCATCGACAGCGAGGTCAGGCGACCCGGAACCTTCAGGGCGGCAAGGGTCGGGAATCGCTGAGTTGTGGAGGGCAGATGCCGACAGCATACTGCGGCGGCAATCGGAACCCGGAGACTCCTGATGAGCCGCTTCCTTGGTCTTGCCTGTCTTGCCACGTTTGCCTTTGCGCTGCCTGCGGCGGCTGAAATCACCTATGGCGGTGGCGATGGGTCCAGTGTGGAGGCGGCGGTGATCATTCTTGGCGCGACGAGCGAAAGCGATGGTGTGCCGGCTGAATATCTATGGATCGACAAAGCCTACCCCGATGCGGATGTCGAGGGGCAGGCGTTGCTGGATGACAAGGGCCGGGTCTACGACCTTTTGACGCTGACCGTCGACGGAAAGCCGGTTGAGGTCTACTTCGACATCACCGAATACTTCGGCAAATTCTGACGTCGGGCGGGGCTGTCAGCGAGTGCTCCCCTTGAACCCCCCGGCGATATCATCCAAGGATGGGCCGCGCCGTGCAAGGGGCACTGCGGCAAGTGATGGACCGGGACGATGGCAGATCAGGTGATGAAACCGACCGAGGAAATTTCGGTTCGCGATGTGTTCGGGATCGACACCGACATGCGCGTCAAGGGCTTTGCCGAGCGGACGGACCGCGTCCCGGAAATCGACCCGACCTACAAGTTCGACCCGGATACGACTTTGGCGATCCTTGCCGGCTTTGCCTATAACCGCCGGGTGATGATCCAGGGCTATCACGGGACCGGGAAATCGACCCATATCGAACAGGTCGGCGCGCGGCTGAACTGGCCGACGGTGCGGGTGAACCTTGACTCGCATATTTCGCGGATCGACCTGATCGGCAAGGACGCGATCAAGCTGCGCGACGGCAAACAGGTGACGGAGTTCCACGAAGGCATCCTGCCTTGGGCGCTGCGCAACCCCGTCGCCATCGTGTTCGACGAATACGACGCGGGCCGGGCCGACGTTATGTTCGTGATCCAGCGCGTGCTGGAGCATGACGGCAAGCTGACGCTTCTGGACCAGAACGAGATCATCACGCCGAACCCGTATTTCCGGCTGTTCGCGACCTCAAACACGGTGGGTCTGGGCGATACGACGGGCCTTTACCACGGCACCCAGCAGATCAACCAAGCGCAGATGGACCGCTGGTCCTTGGTGGCCACGCTGAACTATCTGTCGCATGACGCGGAAACGGCCATCGTCCTGGCCAAGAACGCGCATTACAACACCGAGAAGGGCCGCAAGACCATTTCGCAGATGGTGACCGTGGCCGACCTGACCCGGACCGCGTTCATGAACGGCGATCTGTCGACCGTCATGTCGCCCCGGACCGTGCTGAACTGGGCACAGAACGCCGAGATCTTCCGCAATGTGGGCTATGCGTTCCGGCTGACCTTCCTGAACAAATGCGACGAGCTGGAACGCCAGACCGTGGCCGAGTTCTACCAGCGGTGCTTTGCCGAGGAACTGCCGGAGAGCGCTGCGAGCATGGCGATGAAGTGAACCCTGCTATTTCGCCAGTAGGGTGGACTACGGCAGACTATGCGCTAGTGATTAGTCTGTTCTCAGCGGCTCTATCGCTTGCTGGTTTCATTTGGAACATTTGGTCTAAGTTTATCTATCCCAAACCAAAAGTACATGTCAGGGCGGTTGCGTGCTTCTTTCATGAGCGCTCGGCGTCTACCCGGTTCTTCGCATCCAGAAGGGCATACTTAAATAGCGACGTAAAGACCGAGCTTTCTCTTCCGGCTCTTCTTCTCGTTGCTACAAATCACGGACCAGGTGACGTTCATCTTCGGAGTGCCTTCTTCACGGATGGCGGCTACCTGCATACCCGCAAGTACGGCTTACATCTCATGACAGCATTCGAATCCTATCCCGTAGGTACCAGCACCGGGAAATGGAAAGACACGTCCATGGAAAGCAAGATCGGCCCTACTGAAGAAGTCGCATTGTATTTCCCCGCGAGAGCCATATTTGACGCGGGCGCAAAACGGCTTGGTTTTACAGATACTTTCCTAAGGAGTCATCGGACTAGCACACGGGAAGTTCGGATCGCACAATCCATTTTTCGATTGCATTTCAAGTAGCTGCAACATCATTTCTGTTTGCCCACGCCCACGACCATTCTCCTCAAACCTATCTACCCCTAATGCCCGCCCCTGATCTCGTTCAGCGCGGCCATGGTCAGGAAGCCTGAGCGCGTCAGCCCAAGCCCCTCTGCCGCCGTGTCGATGGCGTCCAGCGTGCCTGCGTCCAGGCTGATGTTCACCCGCTTTTGCCGCGAGGACGGCTGCACCAGCGGCACGGCGATCAGGAAGGCCCCCGTCGCGAGGTCATCGGCAACCTCGGCTGCAATCGCCTCGGGTCCGCGCGGGGGGACCGGGGCGGCATCCTCGAACCAGAGTTCCAGCGCCTCGACGCCCGCGCGCAGGATGTCGTCCTGTCGGTCGGCGGCGGCAAAGCAGCCGGGAAGATCGGGGAAGGTCAGGCCATAAGCGCTGTCCGGGTCCTTGTGGACAAGGGCAAGATAGGTCTTCATCACGTCTCCTTCAGCCAGCCGGCCACCTTCGCGATGCTGCGGGCGGTGCCAAGTGGCAGATCTTTCTTCGGGTGCGGCACGATCAGGCTTTGACCGTCCTTGCGGAACTTGTGGTGCGAGCCTTTGGTTGACACCAGAAGCCAACCTTCCGCCTCAAGCCTGCGGATTATGTCACGACTGTTGGTCAGCACCATCTGGCACCCGTTTTTGTGTATTTATATGGCGAAAATTTGCGACTGTCAATTCGGGCATCCTGCTGGATCGGGACTTGAACTTTGCGTTCCCGCGTGACGGCGACAGGGGCGGCCGCTATTGATGGCGTGCAAACCCAAGGAGCATCCAATGGACCTTCACCTTCACGGCAAGCATTTCCTGATCACCGGCGGCTCTCGCGGGATCGGACGGGCAATTGCCTTGGGGTTTGCGGCGGAGGGGGCCGATGTCTCGATCTGCGCGCGGGATGCGGGGGCGGTGGAAGAGACGGTTCTGGCGGTGAGGGCCATGGGCGTCAGGGCCTTTGGGCGGGCGCTGGATGTGGCGGATGCGGGGGCGTTGACTGCGTTTGTCCGGGATGCGCATGCCACGATGGGGCGGCTGGATGGGGTGGTGGCGAATGCCAGTCCCATGGCCTCGGGGCGCGGGGTGGAGGAGTTTGACACGGCCTACAAGGTGGACCTGATGCACACCCGCGCGGCGGTGGAGGCGGCTTTGCCGTTGATGGAAGCGGGCGGCGCGATCACGGCGATTTCGTCGATCTCGGGGATCGAGGATTACGGGTTTGACGGGGTGTCCTATGGCACGATGAAGGCCGCGCTGCTGTTCTACATCAAGTCGCTGGCGCGGCATGTGGCGGCGCGGGGCATCCGGGCCAATGTGGTTTCCCCCGGCACGGTACTGTTTCCGGGCGGCACATGGGACAAGGTGCGGCAGGAAGACCCGGACTACTTCCAGTCGAACGTCGACTTCAATCCGATGGGCCGGATGGGCACGCCGGAAGAGATTGCGAATGTGGTGGTGTTCCTGTCCAGCCCGAAGGCCGGCTTCGTTTCCGGCGCGAATGTGGTGGTGGACGGGACGGCGACGATAAGGGTGCAGGCCTAGGATCGGACCCATGGGGGCGGGCAATCCTGACCTTGCCCTTTTGCGATGGGGGCGCGATGGTCGGGCCATGAAACATGCCATTGCCCTTGCCCTGATCCTTGCCCCCCTGCCCGTCCTTGCGGACCCTTTGACTGAGTTGGAGCCCCTGATCGAGGTGTTTGGGGCCGACCATGACACCCCCGGCTGGGATGTCGCGGGCATTCGCTGTGCGGGGATGCTTTACGCGCAGGATTACTGGCGCGAGGAACATGGTGGCAGCGGGCCAAGTCAGCGCATGCTGGCAGCGGCGGCCACGGGGCTGGATCAGGCGGTGCAGCACCGGGTCGAACTGGGTCAGGACCTGACAAAGGCGACGCTGTCGGTCGACGCGGACGTGAAGCAGGTATTCCGCCTTTACGTCGCGCGGTTCGAAGCGAATGCGAAATCGGGTCACCCTTGGAAGGATGACCCGGACCTGAAGGGCGACGGCAATTACTGCATGCACGCCCTGAGCTGACGGATCAGGCCGCTTTCGCGACGCCTTCAGCCTTGGCGGCCATCGTGGCCTTGGCCCACCAGACCACGTCGTCCAACATCGCGGTAGCCGAACCGCCGATACCGGCTTCGATGTCGGCGAGGTTGCCCGAACCGCCAAAGCCCGGATGGACGCGGAAGAAGTCGCCGCCGCCGATGTGAACGGTGTTGCGGACGGGGACCATCTGCAGTTCCACGCCGATCATGCGCAGATGCGCCAGCGCCGAAGTGCCGCCCATCGAGCCATAAGCTACCGCGCCGAAAGGCTTTTTCGCCCATTCGACATAGGCCTGATCGAGCGCGTTCTTCAGCGCACCCGAGATCGAGCGGTTGTATTCGGCGACGACGAAGACATAGCCGTCGAATTCGGCCAGTTTCTTTTGCCATTTCACGGCAACCGGGTCTTGCGTCGGGGCCCAGGCGTTCGAGGCGACTTCGGCAAAGAAGGGCATCGGATAGTCGCGCAGGTCAACGACCTCGACATCCATGTCGCCACGGGCTTCGGCCTTGGCCTTGATCCAGGCGGTGGGGATATCGGCGAAACGGGTGGCGCGGGTCGAAGAGACGATGATCGCGATCTTGGGTTTACGGGACATTTTGCGGCTCCTGCAGCGGTGTTGGTTGCTGTCAGGATGTGTGCCTGTTGGCGCCAACACTCAATTCCGCAGGCCTGCGCGGGATATGTGCAGGAATGCGCGGAACTTAGGTCGGGGACCAGTGGCCCGCCTGACAAACGGCGCGCAGCGACCAGTCGTCGGCGAACTGGACCAGATCGGCAGGGGTGCCGCGTTGCAGGCGCCCCAGGCGGGATTTGAGGATATCCGCCGGGATGGACATCCCCATGGCAAGCGCGCGGTCTGGCGGGCAGTGGGCAAGGTGGATCAGCACCTCGATTGCGCGGTCCATGGTCAGGTCGGCCCCGGCAAGGGTGCCGTCCTCCAGCGTCAGCCGGCCCTCGCGGCGCAGGACGCGGCGTCCGTTCAGCAAAAGCTCGGTGGCCGGGCTGCCGGCAAATGCCATGCAGTCGGTGACAAGGAACAGGCCCTGCGGTTTGGCGGCAAGGGCAAGGCTTAAGGTGGCGGGGTGGACATGAATGCCATCTGCGATGACCCCGGCGCAAAGGTCCGTGGTCAGGACCGCCCCGGCGAGCCCCGGTTCGCGGTTGCCGATCTGGCTCATCGCGTTGAACAGGTGGGTGGCGATGCGGGCCCCGGCGCGGTGGGCGGCAATGGCGGTATCGTAAGAGCAGTCGCTGTGGCCAAGGCTGACCACGGCCCCGGCACCGGCAAGCGTGGCGATCTGGTCGGGCGTGGCGCTTTCGGGCGCAAGCGTGACCATCAGCGCAGGCAGCGCGCGGGCAGCATCGCAAAGGCGGGTCAGGTCTTCGCCCGTCATCGGCCTGATCAGCGCGGGGTCGTGCGCGCCCTTGCGGCGGGGGTCAAGGTGCGGGCCTTCCAGATGCAAGCCCAGAAACCCCGGCACCTGCGCGCGGGCGGCTGCAATCCCGGCGGCGATGACGGTGGCGGTTGCGGCAGGCGTATCGGTGATCAGGGTCGGCAGGATGCCAGCGGTGCCAAGGCTGCGATGCAGCGCGCAGAGGTCGCGCAGCATGGCAAGGTCGGTCGAGCCGTCCACCATCCTGCTACCACCGCCGTTCACCTGCAGATCGACAAAGCCGGGGGCGATCGTGCCGCCAAGGGTCTGGCGCGGCATATCCGGGGGAAGGTTGGCTTCCCGGATCAGGGCGGCGATCCGGTCGCCTTCAAGCACCAGCGCGGCCCCTAGATGGAAGCTTTCGCCGTCAAACAGCCGGGCACCGACGATTGCGCTTTGCATCAGATCGTCTCCGTCACCTTGCGCAGATGGGGGGGCTTGTCGGGGTCAAAGCCGCGACGGCGGGCCAGACCTTCAACAAAGGCATAATAGGTCGCGGCAAGGACAAGGGGTGCGACAAGGGGATGCAGGTCGGGCACTGTGGGAAGCGTCAAAGCCCCCTTTGCCTCGGACCCGGTGACGAAAACATCGGCCCCCTGCGCCGCCAGCCGTTCAGTAGTGGCCAGAAGTTGGGGAAGGGCTGCGTCCTGCACCCCCAGCGCAAGGACGGGGAATTGCGACTGGGCAAGCGCGGCGGGGCCGTGCAGAACCTCGGCGGCGGAATAGGCCTCGGCATGCAGCCCGCAGGTTTCCTTCATTTTCAGCGCGGCTTCACAGGCGACGGCATAGCCGGGGCCACGGCCAAGCACATAGACGCTGTCCGCCCGGACCAACCGCGCCGAAAGCGGCGACCAGTCAAGCGCCACCGCCTTGGCCAAGGCGTCCGGCAAGGCAGCGACAGCCTTGGCAAGGTCGGCGTCCTGTTGCCATCCGGCAAGAACGGCAAGGCCTGCGGTGACCGAGGCGATGAAGGTCTTGGTTGCGGCGACGCTTTTCTCTTCGCCCGCCTGCAGCGGCAGGCAATGGTCAGAGACCTGCGCCATCGGGCTTTCGGCGAAGTTGGTGATCGCAATGGTCAGCGCACCACCCTGCCCTGCGCTGCGCATCATTTCCACGATGTCGGGGCTTTTGCCCGATTGCGAGATGCCGATGCACGCAGCCCCCGACAGCCGCAGCGGCCGGTGGTAGATCGAGGCGATGGACGGGCCGACCGAGGCAACGGGCACCCCGGCGGCAAGCTCGATGGCGTATTTCAGATAGGTCGCGGCGTGGTCAGAGGTGCCGCGCGCGACCGTGGTGATCACGCCGGGATCGCGGGTCCGCAGGGCCAGCGCGGCGGCCGTGACCGCAGGGCGCGACCGATCAAGGAAGCGGGCGACAGCTTCGGGTATTTCGGCCACTTCGCGGGCCATGTGGCTGATCGGAAGCGCGGTCATGGGAGTGTCCTTTCGGGGTCGTCGGCGAGCTTGAGCTCGACCGCAAAGTCATAGGCGTCGCCGCGATAGATCGAGCGGGTGAATTCAACCACCTTGCCGTTCGGCAGATAAGAGACACGCTCGATCCGCAGACCCGCCGTTCCGGGC
>CAUJIP010000040.1 GCA_963205235.1 Pseudomonadota bacterium | reverse complement strand
GTCGCCAACCTGCGCTCGTCCTTCAGCTGAGGCGGGATCACCAAGATGGAGAAAAGCGCGGTCATTCTCGGGCTCTCGAGGCAAGCCAAGTTTCTTGGCCTGCCGATGCCCTATGCCATGGCAGTGGGAGCGATGACCGTGCTGCCCTTCATTCTGTTCAAGCCAGTTTGGTGGTTCCTGACCGCCCCGATCTGGTACGGGCTCGCGCGCTTTGCGACGAAGCTGAACCCGAACGGGCATCATGTCTTTGCCGTCATGATGCAGGTGACGCCGATGGCCATTCTCCGGAAGGGGCGGCGTCATGTTTCTTGAGAGGGAAGAGTTGAAGGGCAGGGCGCGTGCGCTGATCCCGGCTGACCCGAAGATCTATGCGCATCTGCCTTATGTCATTGAGATGGATGACGAGGTGGTTCGCACCCGCGACAACGGCCTGATGATCTCGCTCGAGGTGACCGGAATCGATGGGATCACGTCCGGGTCTTCGGCCGTCACCGCCCTGCGCGCCGGGTTCGCACACCTTCTAGATACCCTCGATGAGCGCTTCAGCTTCTATCTGCACCGCATGATGCGCCCGGCCCAAGCCCAGCTGAAACCTATCCACGGCCAAAGCTTTGCCGCCGATATCGACCGGGCATGGAGCAATGAGCTGCAACGCCGCAATCTGCAGGAATCGGTTCTGATCCTGACGGTCGTCCGGCGGCAAGTTGCGCCGCTGGCGGTGCCGCTGTTCGGTAAGGCGGCGGCAAAGGTCTGGGGCGAGGATTCTGACCGGCGCCTCGAAGAATTGCGCGAGGTGGTCTCGATCCTTGAGACTGGACTTGGCGTCAAATCCCACCGCCTCAAGATCAGCGATGGCAGCCTGATCGGATTCTACGCCTCGCTCCTGACCGGCGAGTTGCGGGCCAAATCGCGCGGCCCGTTCGGGATCATCGCCGAGGATGCCAGCGATGCCGCCATTCGTTTTGGCAATGGTCAGTTCGCGGTGGAGGAGGGGGCAGACACGCCGCGCGTCGGCGCTGTCCTCTATGTCAAATCCTATGCCACTTCGACCTGGCCCGGCATGCTTGATGCACTTGGGGCCAGCCGCGACACCATCATCACCCACAGCTACACGCCAATCGAGCGCGGCAGCATCACGGAACGGGTGAAGCGCCGGGTCGCGCAAATGCGGGCCTCCGAAGACATCGCTGCCACGATTGAGGCCCAACTCTTTGAGGCCGCAGACAAATCCGAAAGCGGAGAGCTCGGCTTTGGTATCCACCAGATGACCATCACGGTCTTTGCCGGGGATCAGGCTGCCCTCGACACCGAAGTCGCTCGCATCCGCGGCATCGCGCATCAGAACGGCATGCGGCTCGTCCGCGAGGTCACAGCGCTCGAGGCCGCCTTCTTCGCCATGCACCCCGGCAATATGGATTACCGGGCACGCGACATGACGGTCTCGTCCCTGAACTTCGCCGATATGGCAGCTCTGCATGCGGCTGACACCGGGACCGAAGCAGCGCGCCTGCCATGGCAAACGCCGCTGACGCTGTTCCAAACCCTGCAAGGCTCGCTGCACCGGTTCAGCTTCCATGAACCCGGAGATCCGGCGGCCGAGCCGACCAACGGCCACACGCTCGTCTTGGGCAAATCTGGCGGCGGCAAAACCACGACCGTCGCCTTCCTCGCAGCCCAGGCTCAGAGGGCAGGGGGCCGGACGATCATCTTCGACAAGGAAGCAGGTCTCAAAATGGCCGTCCGCGCCCTTGGTGGCCGATACGCAGAAGTCCGGGCTGGGCGGCCGACAGGGTTGAATCCGCTTGCCACGGAATCTGGCGAACGCGGTGAGGCGTGGATTCTGGATTGGCTGGTGGCACTTCTGGAACAACGCAGCGGGCCGATGACACCGCTACAATCTGAGGCCCTGAAATCTGCCATTTCCCAGAACGGCAAAGCCCACGAAGGCTTGCGGAATTTCCGCGCGTTTCAGGAGCTTTTTGGTGATGTCGGCGACGGGCTCGATCTGGCGCAGAGGATCAGCGAATGGGGCCCCGAAGGTCGCTATGGTTGGGTCTTTGGCGAGGCCGACGAGCCGGTGGTGGATTTCACTAGCAGTGATGTAACGGCCGTTGATCTGACAGAAATCCTCGACCTCGGCACTGAACGCACAGCGATCCTCGGCTATCTCTTCCGCCGCATCGAGATGCTGATCGAGGAAAAGCGACCGACGCTGATCCTAATCGACGAGGCCTGGAAGGTCCTAGACGACGAATACTTCGCGAAGAAACTCGCCGAATGGCTGGTGACCGCCCGAAAGAAGAATGTGGTCGTCGTGATGATGACCCAGTTCCCAAGCCAGATCCGCGGCTCAAAAGCCCGCTCGATCCTGGAAGCGCTGCCGAACCAGCTCCTGTTCCCGAACGGCGAAGCGGCAAGTGCCGACTATGACGGGTTCCGGCTGACCGATGGCGAGTTGGACTTTGTCCTGAGCCCGATCCCGGGTCAGCGCATGGTGCTGTCACGTACCCCGCGCAGTTCAACCGTGCTGAACGTCGATCTCAAAGCCCTGGGGCCGCTTTTGACAGCGCTTGGCGGTGGTCAGGCCGGGCTTAACGCCTTTGGCGCCGACTACGCCGCACGGCCCAAATTCTGGAAGGAATGATTGTCCAATGAAATCAATATATTACATAACCTTGATTATCGGACTCGGATGTTCGGGGCTTGCGGGCTGCACTGGCGTGCCGATTGCCAAGACCAATTGCTGGGCCACCGCTGGTTCTACTGTGACCACTTCCACCAAGGGCGCAAGTCCGGATGCGGGGCTTGTCTCACGCGGCAACACTTCGGGTCTTAATGTCATTCCCTGCGAATAAACCTCTCGGCCTGATCGGGATCTTGGCTTTGGGCGTGGCGGTCCTGCCTTGGCCTGCGGCGGCGCAGGGCGTGCCGATTGTCGACCCGAAGTCGATCATCCAGCACGGCCTGGAAATCGCTCAGATGTCCTATCTGACCGGTGGGCGCGAACTTGAGGCCGACAAGAAGCGTCGAATCGACGAATTGCACCAGGACCAACTCGATGCGCTGGATGCCACGCTGGCGATGATGACGGGTCAGACACCCTGGATCGGCGATCTCGAAGTGATCCCCGGGGCTGAGGCGGAAGTCCTCTATGCCGTCGAGGACAACAACCCTTATGCCGCTCGGCTTTTCGGTGATGCCAAGACCAGCATCGAAGAGATGATCGTTGCCACCGCGCAGAAATACGCAGGTCACCCCGGTCTTGCCCGCGCCGGGCTAAACCCGGTCGAGTTCCGCATTTGGTTCCAGAGCCTTGTGAAACAGGAATCCGGGTTTTCCATCGGGGCGCGTAGCCCGGTTGGAGCTTTTGGCTTGACGCAGGTCATGCCCGACACCGCCAAAGGTCTCGGCATTTACCCCGCCTATTATGATGACCCGATGCTGCAACTGGATGGTGGCGCGCGGTATTTCTTGACCCAGCTCAACACCTTCGGCTCTGTGCCGCTGGCCTTGGCGGCCTACAACGCCGGTCCCGGCAATGTCACAAAGTATGGTGGCATCCCACCGTTTGAGGAGACGCAGAATTACGTCGTCCGCATCACAGGGTTCTTCAATGCCTATGCCGGCAAGATCACTGGCGTGGATCAGGTCGGCACTTTCGACCCGCGCGACATGGCGATCGCCGAGGCCAGCAACACGGCTGACGCGGGGCTGCACTACGGGATGGCCGCCTCTCTGGAGATTGAGGCGTCGCTGAAGCGGCTGCGTTCCATCATCGAGCGCATTCCCACAACAAAATCGACCAAAGAGGCGCTGGACCTCAACAGCTATGCCCGGGCGGAAGCCGTCCGCATCGGGCTCATGGTCGAGCGGGTCAAGGCAGCGCGCGTGAAAGTCGATCAGGCCCGCTATGCCCTCTGGCTGCAGGCCTATGCCATCGACGCAACAGTCATCAAAGTGAAGGGTGGTTCCGAATGATCCGCAATTTTGTCCGGGGTCTTGGCCCTCTTCTGGTTTCTGCCGCTATGCTCTCCCCTGCCCTCGCGCAGGGCGTGCCAACAGTTGACCTGACTAGCATCGCCAAGATCGGGGAGGTGCTGACCGAGGCCAAGCTGCAGGTGAAGGAGATGATCGCCTCCAACCTGAAGCTCGATGAGCAGATCCTGAAGCAGATCGAACAGATCGCCACGCTGAAGGCGCAGCTTGACGCCTTGCGCAACGGGCTGACCCTAGAAGCCTTGGGCATTCCAGACCCGGACACCTTCTTTGATGACATTCTGCCAGATGTGGCTGATCTAACCGGCGGGCTGATCTCGGCGAAAGATGGCAAGTATTCTCTGATGACGACCTCGGGTAAAGTGGGTGACAAGCCCGCCGCGCAATATGTCTCTGAGTTCTTCGCCTCTGCCGGGCTTGATGTGGCCACAGTCGACACCCTTGCGAACAGCGAAGACGAAGGGGCCGCCCGGATTGGCACACAAGCCAACACTGCTGCCTTCCTCTCGGCCGCGGCTGAAACCTCCTCGGTCAAGGCTTCTGAAAGCCTCGAGCGGGTCCACGAGCTTGTGCAGGAAATCCCGGACACCGAGGGGCTGAAAGAGGCCATCGACCTCAACACCCGCGTGACGGCGGAACTGTCGATCGCACTTGCCAATATCTGGAACATGGAATCCGCCCAACTGATGGGCATGGGCGAGGCCGGCGTCATGGATGCCGCCACCGCAGCCGAAGAGCAGAAGTTCATCAAAGTCCTTGGGGGAGAATGAGCATGGCCAATGATTTCAAAGTGCGAACGATGGGCGGTGCCCTTTGGCTGATCGCGGTATTCTCGGCCGCAGCTTGGGCCGAAACCCCTGTCCCGGCAGACCTTGCCCAAGAGGACGCCTATCTCGGCGTTTTGCCCAAGGTCGATGTGCCAGAAAATGTGGAGCCGATCCCCGGAGCAGTGAACGAAGAATTCCGGAACTGTGAAGCCTCCTGGCCCGCAGGCTACGCGTTGGCGCGGTCTGGCCCCGAGGCGCGGGCGCTGCGCGATATCTACAGCTTTGTGCGCGCCCGAAATGTCATTTCCACAAGGGACTGCGGCTGTTCTGGCAAAGTAGCAAAATGGGATGGCGTCGAGGAGATCGCGGCCGCTTTGCGCGAGCGGCATGATACCGAGCGTCTTGGCTGGCAACAAACAGAGTCGGTTTCCGCAGAAGCCAAGAAGCTGATCGCTATCGCCGAAACCATGTGTGGCGGCAGCTTCTGATGGACAGTGTCTCGACCATTCTGTCGACGCTGGATGCGGCGATCACCTCAGCCGGGCGGCAGTATTTCGAGGCGACAGCCGGTGCTGTCGGGCCGATCTACACGACCCTGCTCGCCCTTCTGCTTGTCATGGTCGGGATCAACGCGGCCTTGAATGTTTATCGGATTTCCATGCGCGACGCTGTTCAGCTGTCGTTCCGGATCGTGATGGTCCTGATGTTCGGTCTGACCTGGTCCAACTTCACCCAGATCTATGACGCCGCCAGCAACGGGCTCAGTGCTCTTGCGCTGGAATACTTCCGGCTCGGGGGTGGCGGTGTCGGTGCATCCGCCACTGCAGCAATGGATGACATGGCGAACATGATGGCCGGAAACGTGGATTCCGTGTCTTCAGCCATGTCCTCGATCATGCGCGGCTTTGTGGCGGCAGTTCTCTACGTGGTCCTCGGCGTGTTGATGGCAGTTTACGTGTTCATCGTCGGCTTCTCGAAGTTGATGATCGCTTTCCTGCTTGGGGTTGCCCCGATCGCCATCGGCGCCACGATCTTCGAGAAAACCAAGGGAATGTTCGAGGCTTGGCTCTCGGCCATGATCGGCTATCTGATGTATCCGGTCGCCTCCGCCGGGGTCATCGTCGCTGTTGTCACCGTGGCGCATGATGTGTTCCGTGAGACCGAGGACGTCACCGACCTCGGCTCCATCCTCGGCTTTTTCGTCATAGTCTTTGTCGGGATCTTTGCCCTGATGGCGATCCCGAATGCCGTAACGCACATCACTGGCCAGATCAGCCTCGCGAGCATTGCACCGCAGGCTCTGCGGGTTGCAGGCAAGCCCTTGGAAAAGGCCTCCGACTATTCAGCGCGCCGAATGAATGAGGTGCGATCGGGTTTCATGCACGGCAAGACCGAACACCACCATTTGCGCGATCAGGCGCGGTCCGATGCCGAGCGCGGCCAAGCCGCAAGGGCGCGGTTGGGTCAATTCATTCGCGACAGTTGACGCTGAAGAACTGGCCCACGCAGCACAGCCGCCGATCGCACAAATCCCTATTTCCGGAGCAAGACAATGACAGGTTCACCCCCTGAATTGAGAAGTTTTCTCGAAGCCGAGATGTTTTACGGCGTCAAAAAGCGCGAGCGCATTGCCTATGCCGTGGCCGGTGGCGGGCTGGCCATCGGCCTGATGGGCATGATCGCCGTTGTCACCCTCCTGCCCCTGAAACAAACCGAGGCCTTCCTCGCCATCGTCGACAAAGACACTGGTGTCGCCGAACGCGTGGTTGCCGTGGAAAAGGCCGGTATCGAACAGGCTGAAGCCATCCGGCAAAGTCTGCTCTTTGCATATGTCACCGACCGCGAAACCTATGACCAGCACGATAACGAGAGCCGCATCTTGCGCGCCTACACCTGGTCCGAAGGCAATGCGCGCCAAGGCCTCGTGAGCGTTTGGACGGAAGGCAACGCCAACTACCCGCCAAAGCTCTACGGCCAGAACTCCAAGGTGGTCATCGACGTCCTGTCGATCACCCCGGTGACGGACACCACCGCGCAAGTGCGCTTCACCAAGACCTGGGTTTCTGATGGCGAGGGCGTGCCCGACCGGATCGGCAAGTTCACCGCCACGGTCACCTATCGCTTTGAACCTTCAAAGCAGACCGCACTCGATCTCGTCTGGCAGAACCCAACCGGGTTTCTGGTGACGGACTACCGCATCACCGCAGAAACCTTGGCCCCCACGGAGGAATGACATGACCCATCCCCTGACTCTTCCTGCGCTCGGGCTTCTGATCTCGATGACCGCCCTGCAAGCCTTGGCCGAGACATCGCCCAAGCCCGGCAGCCATGATGCGCGCGTGACCTATGCTACTTATCAGGAGGGGCAGGTTTACCGGATCAACACGCGGCTCAGAAACGTCACCCTGGTCGAACTTGGAACCGGTGAGCAAATCCAGTCGATTGCCATCGGCGATCTGGAAAGCTTCAAGATCGACAAGTTGGAGCGCGCCAACCTCTTCATCATCAAGCCCGTGGTCGCCGGGGCCACGACCAACCTGACGGTCGAGACGCAGCGCAACATCTATTTCCTGCAAGTGACGGAAGGTGGTCGTGGTGAGCCGAACTATTCGGTGAAGTTTACTGTGCCGGGCAGCACGCGTGCGGCAGCAACCGGCACTGACATCCCACCCTCCCTGCCCATGACGTACAAAATCATGAAAAAGGGCCGCGCCCTGCCCGGCTTTGCGCCAGTGTCGATCTCGGATGACGGCCGCAAGACCACATTCGTGATCCCACCCGGCGCGCCGATGCCGACGATCTTCCGGGCCGATGCAAAGGGGCAAGAATACTCGGTCAATTCCTCTGTGCGCGGCACCACCATCACCGTCAGCACGCGCTCTGAACGTTGGGTTCTGCGCTATGGCGAAGAGTACGTCTGCGTCACGGCCGAGCCGGGGGTAAGCCAATGACCGACGAGACCCAAGCCGAAAAACTCACCGCCCGCATGGAGCGCATGAAACCTTCCGAGGCCCCGAAGCGCCGCCGGGGCTTGAACCCCTACGCGCTTTCCGCCGTCACAGCCGTCGCAGGTGTCGGCGTCGGGGCCTGGCTGGTTCTGGCCGCACCCGATGCCCCTGCCCCCGCACCTGCGATCGAGACGGCTTCGGTCAGCGATTTTCAGGGCGATGGCACGGGAACCGATGGCTTCAGTGTCTCGCGGCCAAAGCCGCAGATCGTCCCGGCAGCACCAGACACATCTGAGGCAGAACGGCTTCAGGCAGAGATCGAGGCGCTGAACGCCCAGATCGCCGATCTGAAGGCCAATCCGGTGACCGTCACTGACGAAGCCGCACTGGCAGACCTCAAAGCGCAGGTTGCGGCCCTTGATGCCGACGCAAAGACCCGGGCTGCAGCTCTGTCCGATCTCGAGCGCGAAAACATCCGGCTGCAGACCGAGCTTGAGACCAAGGCGCTGATCGACGGCGATTCCGAGGCTGAGGCCGCCCGCGCCCGGGAAGAGGAGTTGGCCCGACGCAGGCAAGAGGCCGAGATGCTGAACGAGGCGCAGATCCACTCCGACATGGTGGCCCTGCGCTCCAGTATGGACATGGGCGGCGAGGCTGGCGCCGCAGCCCCTGCCCCGGGTGCGCCGGGACAGGCCGCCACAGGCGACGATGCATTCCGCAGGGCGGGGGCAAAGGCGGCTGAAGTCCGACAAGCCGAGGTCATCGCCGATCCAGCCCACACCGTCATGCAGGGCACGTTGATTGAGGCGGCCCTAGAGACCGCGATCAGCACCGATCTGGCAGGAAATGTCTCTGCCATCGTCAGCCACGATGTCTGGTCGTTTGATATGTCCCGCGTGCTGATTCCGCGCGGCTCGCGTCTATTCGGGCGCTACGATTCCGAAGTTGATGCCGGCCAGCGGCGTGTGCTGATCGCTTGGGACCGGCTGGTCACCACAGACGGTCAATCCGTGTCCCTTGCCGCCTATGGCACGGACCGCATCGGGCGATCGGGCTTGCCCGGTGCGGTCAGAAACCATTTCCTCCAGCGGTTTGGGACGGCCGCGCTGATTTCCCTGATCGGGGCCGTGCCAACACTGGCAGCCGACAAATACGCGGCCAATGAAGTGGCCTCGGACACCGCCGAAAACGTCGGCACCGATCTCGGTGAGGCGGTCAATACGGTGATGGCCGACTATCTCAGCATCCCTCCGACGATCAGCGTCAACCAAGGCGCAGTCGTGATGATCCGTGTCGATGCCGATCTGGCGTTTTACTGATGAGCTATCTCGACACCTATCTCGGGCAGCTCGATGCTGCCCTGTCGGACCCGGCCGTCATGGAACTGGCAATCAATGCCGATGGGTCGATCTGGCTGGAACGCGCGGGGCAGATCCATATGACCTCAAGCGGTCTTGCCGCCCTGCCCGCCCGCTTCGTGCGGGATCTGGCCTCCCAGATTGCCAACTCGACCTCGAACACCTTCACGGAAACTTCGCCGCTGGTTTCCGCAGCCGTGCGCTACCGCGATCTGATGCTGCGCTGTCAGGTGGTAGGCAGCCCTGCCGTCTCGGGCGGCACGGTGATCGGCATCCGGGTGTTTCGATCCCGGCAGGGGGATGTGCGGCGCGGCGCCAAATCCTTCAGCTTCATGCGGGGCCAAGAAAACTCTCTCGAAGAGGAACGCCGCGCGATGGTGGCAGAAATCCGCGCCGGATCAGAGGGCGCGGATGTCGAGGCGTTTCTGGGCAAACTCGTGTCCGAGCGCCTCAACGTCATCGTCTCGGGTGGGACATCGACAGGCAAGACCGAGCTCGGTCGCAAGCTTCTGGAAATGGTCGCCTCCGACGAGCGGATAGTTACCATCGAAGATTCACTCGAACTCCTCCCCGGCCAGCCCAATTCCGTCAGCCTGATCGCGCAGCGTGACGAGGGTTCACCCAGGTCTGCCGACAAGCTCTTGCAGGCGACCCTGCGTTTGCGGCCTGACCGGATCATCCTCGGAGAGTTGCGCGGGGCCGAAGCCGCGACGTTTCTGGACGCGATCAACACGGGGCATTCGGGGTCTTTCACGACGCTGCACGCTCATTCGGCACGAAAGGCGATGGACCGGCTGTCGCTTCTGGTGATGGCGCAGGGCACCAAGCTCAGCTTCGGCGAGGTCATCCGATACCTGCAAACCTCGATCGACGTGATCCTGCAGATGGGCCGCATCGGCGATCAGCGCGGGATCATGGAAATGTATTTCCCCGGCCTCGACGACTGACGCCGCCGCGTCACCCGACAGCGCCCCCACTTCTTCCCCATTCCCGGCTCTTTGCCCCGCAGGTACCCCATGGAAAACGACAGCAATGCAGGGCTGAAGCGCCCGGAAACAGAGCGCCGCGATTTGGAGCGTCCGGCCACAGAGCGACCCAAGGAATACTTCTCGGTTCGCCTAACCCTGTCGGGGGCAGCACAGGAATTCGAAGACCCCCGCCAGGCGGGCGAAGCCTTCTTCCGCGCTGATCCCGCCGAGCGGCCCTCGGTCGCGCATATCGATGGCAACACAGCCCGTACCATGGCCCGGACAGAAATCCATGGGGTGCATGAGACTGGCGAGACACGGTACTTCAAAAGCCTGCCGGATTCGCATGCACCGGATGCCGAGTTTCGCGCCGGGTTCCTCAATGCGATGGAAGCCTCGCTGACAGAACGGTTGGGCAAGGTCGAGTGGGGCAAGGATGGTCCTGCCGTGACCGAGCGGCTCGATACCGGGTTGAGGGATGATCTCGAGGCCTTTGCGCGCCGCGCGCCGGAAAAAGCAGTGATGCTTTGGGCTGACCACAGTGATGCGGTCCCGCCCGGGCCGGAATTGCGCGCGGCGGTGCGAGCCCGGGAGGAAGTGGCGGATCGAGAGGTGGCCGCGTATCAGGATGCCCTTGCCGAAAAACCGCCCATCATCGCCACGGGCGACTGGGTCACGACCGATGCAAATGTTGAGTTGCGGCCCGTGGCGGTGGCAACTGACCGAGGAATTCACACAGGCTACGAAGCAAATCTGCCGGGAGGGGCGAGTGAGGTCACCGTCTCGGAGCGCGGCTTCCCAAATTCGCGCGAGGCGCTGCGCCATGCCTACGATTTCTACGAGGGGGGCGAGGAAGGCCTTGGGCTGGCGGTAAGGCGCGCAGCGGAGATGGACCGCGACTTGGTAGAAGAGCCCGATCGCGGGCCGGAAGGGCTTGTCCTTGAGCATCGGCCTCAGCCCGAGTTCGCCCCTCCCGAGACTGCGATCTATGCGGGAGATGATGCGCAACTGGTCCTGACTCTTGGCCGGGACACTGAAGACACCCGCGATCTGGCCGAGCGGCTCGTCGCCGACCCGGAATTTCGCCAGGTGGTGGCCGAGCATATCCCCGATGCAGAGGCCACGCTTGGCACCGGTCGATTTGTCGATGGTGAAGGCTCCAGCGGCTTTTTGCCCGACGAGCTTTTGGCCGTTACCTCTTACGGTCGCGATGGCGGTGCTGAGGTTTTGGCGAAGTTCCCCGATGAGGGTCCGCTCAGTGAAGCCTTGGCCAAGCATCTGACGCAAAACCCGGTGATCGCGGCCTATGTCGAAGAGGAACGGCAGCGGAGCGATTTTGCTTCCGACCCGGCGCGGGCGATCTCGACCTGGGTGGCGCAATCTACAGCCCAGATCGACAGACTGCCCTCGGACCGACAGGACGACCTGCGATCTGAAATGCAGGGCATCGCCAAAGAGGCGGCGGCAGCCTTTGGGCTGGATCGGGGGCCGACTGAGCGCGAAAACCCGCCGCGTTCGACCCTTTACAGCACCTCCATCAGTGCAACCGCGCTCGTGGTTGGTGGCGATGAGACCGCATTCCAAAACGGCGGCGCGAATATCCTCTTGGCCGATCTGAGCCTCAACGCCCGCTTGGCAGGTATCGACAGTGAAAAACTCCAGAAGCGTCTGGAAATCGGGGCCACAAATGCCCACGAAGAAGAATCTTGGGTGAAATCCGATATTGCCGATGTTGCCAAGCGGCATGGCTTTGATCTCAGCAGCGCCCAAGGTCGCAGTTCGGCGGCCGAGCGGGTAGATCGTTTCTACGAGCGTGCAGCCGAATTGATCCAGTCCGCCCGCAGCATTGAAGTGACCCGTGGACCTGACCCGCTGGTTGAGGCCTTGGGTTCACTGGCGCGCGTCCATGCCAGCCAGGGATCCGTCGCCTTCCGAAACGAAAATCAGGCGAGGGATTTCGCGGAAGAGATGAAGGAGCGCTACGGGGCGACGGTATTGAAAGACATCACTGCGGGCCGGACGGAGGCGCTGACCAAGGACGTGCCGGACCCGGCCGCTCGGGCGGCGATGGCAGCGGCCGTCGTCTCGGCAGCCAAAGAGCATCCTTCGCTCTGTCTTAGCGCCCATGAAGCCGAGGCTGCGGAACGCAGAATGGTGGCGCAAGCGGCGCCGCGACCGCCGGAACACGCGCGGGCTCATGCTCATGATCGCAATCAAGACCGGGAGTTTTGATCTTGCAACGCATTGCTCTGCTGCTTCCTCTTGGTCTTACGTCCGGCCTGCTGGTTGGTCTCATCGCCGGGGGCCTTGTCCTCAACCTGATCTTGGGGCGCGATCCGAACGCAACTGGCATCTTTGTCCTGATCGCCGAGTTCCCCGGCTTCGGCCGGCTGACTTACGTGCCTTGGGTCTTGCCTTGGCAAATCGTCGGCGCGTCGACCGTGCTCTTCACGGTTGCCGCCGTCGCCCTGACCTTCCGCCAACAGCTCACCGAATATGGTCAGGCCAAGTTCCAGGCGCGCGCTGAGATGAAAGCAAATGGCCTCTTGCAGCCCTTGGGCGCAGGCATGGTCTTCGGCAAGCTCGGCGCCCCTTCAAAACCCGCGCCATATGTCAGCGCCACCTTCCAGAAATTCCCGCATTGCCTTGTCGTGGCACCCACCCGGGCGGGTAAGGGCGTGGGCTATGTGATCCCGAACACCCTCCTCTTTAACGGCAGCATCGTTGTCCTCGACGTGAAGGGCGAGATTTTCGAGGCCACTTCCCGGCACCGCCAGGCCGAAGGCGACGCGGTCTACCGCTTCTCACCCTTCGATTTTGAACATCCGACCCATCGCTACAACCCGCTCGAGCGTGTCGCCCGCGTTGAAAATCTCGAGCAGCGCTACACCGAGCTGGCCAAGATCTCGGACTATTTCTTGACGGTTTCGGACAAGGGAACGGCTGGCGACTTCCTGACTGAGGGGCGCGAACTCTTTGTGGCCGCTGGCCTTCTGGCCATTGAGCGGGGCAAACCCACCATCGGCGAGATCAGCCGCATCCTCTTTGGTCGGGGCGCCACCCAGGAGGTTTACGGCGAGCATGCCGAGGAGGTGAACCACCCCAATGCGGCTCAGACCTTCCGCAAGTTTGCCGGATACTCCGACCGGACCCTGTCGTCCCACGCCTCGGTCCTCGGTGGCGCGGGCATGACACTTTGGAACAACCCGGCTGTAGATCGCGCGACCTCCGGCAATGATTTCTCCTTTGCCGACCTGCGCAAACGGCCGATGTCGATCTATGTCGTGGTCAACGCCGATGACATTCGTACCCTGTCGCCCTTGGTGCGGCTGTTCTTCGGCGAGCTGATCGCCACCATGCGCTCCACCCTCCCCGACCCGAAATCCGAACCCTGGCCCGTCATGGTCATGCTCGACGAGTTCGACCAACTCGGACCCATGCCCATCGTGGAACAGGCGCTGAAACAGCTCGCCGGCCATGGTGCTCGGGTCTCGATCATCACCCAGTCAATCCCCGGTCTCGACAACATCTATGGCGAGAATGTTCGCCTGTCGCTTGAGTCCGCCGCCGGCATGAAGCTCTACCTCGCGGCCAACGACAAGAAGACGGCGGGGGAGATTTCTGACGCCTTGGGCAAGACGACGAAGCTTTCCGTGTCGGATAGCGTGTCGCGGGATCGGGATTTCATGCAGAGGCGTTCGGTCAGTCGGCGGATGGAAGAGCGGCCACTTCTGACCCCTGATGAGGTGCGGCGGTTGAATCCTGATCAGGCAATCCTCATCCCTGAACGGCAGAACCCGCTCCTGGTCCATCGGATTGTGTATTTCCAGGACCCGACGTTCAAGAAGCTGTTCGATGCCCAGAAGGGTGCCCTCCCCTATCCGCCCAAAGAGGCTGCAGACGTGCAGGTCTTGACCCAACGGATGGAGGCTCTGGAACGCCGTTTTGCCGAAAGGATGGTGGTCGATTTCGTGCGGCCAGAGAAGGTGAAGGTTGAAGCACCGGTGGAGCCCGAGCCGAAACTGGCGGCCGAGATACTAGCGCGGGAGGAGATCGTGCCAAAGGTCGAACTGGCAGCAGTCGATGCTAAGGTGCTCGTCCAGGTGAGACAAGCCGAAGCCATCGCAGAGCCCGAGGTTGATCTCGCAGCCTTGAGACCACCCATCACAATCGCGGTCTCAAAGATGAGCAAGTTTTCCCAGAAGCTCACAGGCTTGGAACTTTAACGCCATCCGGTGATCAACTCCGGCCCAATTCGCGTTCTTGAGCTAACCGTTAATCTTGCGGATGCAGGCATTTTCCAGGTTCGGAGGTGATGGTTTTCCATGAAAATACTGGACCAAACGACCCCTGCCGTGCGAAGAAAGGCACCTTTTCCAATGCCCACGAGGATTTGCCATGCGACCCGGTCGCCCCACGCCCTTGACTCTGACGCGCCGCGCGCTCGGCACCCGGCTTGCTGGGTTTGCCGCCGCTATCGGCTTTGGGCAAAGTGCAGCGACCAGCGTGACTGCCCAACCAGCAACTGCTTTGTATCCCGAACTGCGTGACGCAGCCCTTAGAGGTCTCGCCTTGGCAAGCCATCGCGGCGATCCGGTGGCCGCAAAAGCTGCCGAGGCAACGCTTGCCCGACTGGCGGAAACCGATCCTGAAGCCGCCCTTCTCGGCCGCATCTACCAGTTGCTGGACGTGCGTCCCGCCGCCTATTGGCACGGGGATCTGCCTGAGGCGGCAGCAGCAGATCTTTCCGCGCTCCATGGGGCGATCCGTGCCAGCCAACCGGTGGCCTTCGGATACACTGACCTTTCCGGACAAGAGACGACCCGCACGGTCCTTCCCCTAGCCTTAGTGCATCCGCCCCAAGGGGTGAAAGTGCTTGCCTGGTGCGAGGAGCGCAGGGATTTCCGCCAGTTCTTCGTGCGCGCAATGCGGGGGCTTGCGCTCAGGGAGGGTGATTTCAGCGGGGAACGCATGGCACTGCTGCAAGGGTTGCTGGACAAGGAAGCCGCTCCAGCTTGACCTTTGGTTGGGTTGACTTCGCACCCGGCCTTTTGGTGCCCTTCGGTATGGCGTTGTTTAACGGCCGCTTTGTAAGTACTGAATTGACAAATGGCTCAAGGCAGCCCCACGCGCTGGGGGGATCAGGAGAGCGGTCGGACCTTCTGTAGGTGTCCGTATGTTAAATCAGATACTCCTGTCGGCTTTACCTGTGGCTTCGACGGCATTTTGTTCAGGAAAGACTACTCGAATTTGCAGTTTTTCTTCCGATACTTCCGGTAACGGTGACGGAGTCTGCCGCGTTCGCATGGGTATTTCTGTCGTGGCGATGTGAAACGCGCCAGGCCGCGCGGTTGCTATGCGCAGCCAGTCCTAGGTCGGCAGGAGCCTAGTGACCCAGCCAAACCCGGGCAAGGTGTGGTCAAACACGACCGTCACGCTTTTGTGTGATGTCGGCCAGGAAACGCCGCGAATCGGCGCGACGGTCAGAGGTGGTGCCCCGTCGCCCGTGCGGCGGATCTGGCGAGGGCCGACAGCAGATCGGTCCGGGTGACGATTCCGATAAGCCGGTCGTGGTCCAGCACGGGAACCGCCTCGGTCCCGCCATCGGCGAGCAATGGCAAAAGGGAGGCAACGGGCGTCGTGGCGGTGACGTTGGGCAGGTCTATGGTCATGACCTCGGCGGCGCGCAGGATGCCGGCGGCCTTGTCGCTTTGCAAAGATGCCATCGCAGCGCCGAACCCGGTTTTCGCCCGCAAGGCATCGCGGCGGGCGCGGCGGATCAGGTCCAGCTGAAAGATCACCCCCAGCAGCGCGCCTTGCGCATCCACCACCGGGATGGAGGTGAAGGCGTGCTTGCGAAACAGGTCCGCCACCTGTGCCGCGCGGGTGTCTGGCCGCACGGTGACCAGATCGCGCGACATGATCGCATCGCAGGTCAATGTTCCAAGGGCATGCCCCGCCGCCATCTGCTCGGCCGCGGCAATCAGCCGGGCCAGATCCTCGACGCCCAGATTGGCGGACTGGCGATAATCGACAAGAATCCGGGCAAGTTCCTCCGGTTCCAGCCCCAGCCGCATCTGCGCCGCCCTATCGGCGGTCGTGTGTGGGCCAGCTTCCTGGGGTTGCCGGAAGGGGTAGGACCTGCCACAAATCCGGTGCCAGGCCATTGCCATGACCACCAGCGCCACCGATCCGCCCAACACCGGGACCAGCACAAAGCGCAGGCCAAGCGCGTCCAGCATCGCAGGGTTCAGCGCTGCCGTCAGGGCAACAGCCCCGCCGGGGGGATGCAGCGACCGGGTCAGGAACATCGCCACCAGCGCCAGCCACGCCGATGCCGCAATGGCCACTGTCGGGTCTTGTGTGACCTGATGCACCGCCAGTGCCGCCAGTCCAGACATGGAATTTCCGACCAGCGCAGACCAGGGTTGCGCAAGCGGGCTGTTGGGCAGCGCGAACAGGATGACGGCCGTCGCCCCCATCGGCGCGATCAGAAAGGCCCCCGAGGCAAGGTCAACCCCCACCCCGAAAAGCAGAGTGGAGCAGATGAGCAAGCCAAGAGCCAGCCCAAGCCCGCCTGCCGCCACATCGCGCAGGCTGGCCCGCCCTATGACAGGCGCAAAGGGGCGCAGCGCTGTCAGGCTGCGCCCCCAGCGCGGTTTCGCGGTATCATCGGGCTTGTCTGGCCCCATGCCTCAGATGACGCCCAGCATCCGCATGGATTCTGCCACCCGCACGAAGCCCGCGATATTGGCGCCCATCACGTAGTTGCCCGGTGCGCCGTATTCTTCGGCGGTCTGATGGCAGGTGTCGTGAATGCCGCGCATGATGGTGGCCAGACGCGCCTCGGTCTGCTCAAAGGTCCAGCTGTCGCGGCTTGCATTCTGCTGCATCTCCAGCGCCGAGGTGGCAACCCCGCCCGCGTTGGCCGCCTTGCCTGGCGCAAACATCACGCCTGCGTCCTGGAACACCTTGATCGCCTCGGGGGTGGAGGGCATGTTCGCGCCTTCGCCCACGGCGATCACACCGTTCTTGACCAGGGTCATTGCATCCTTGCCCGACAATTCGTTCTGCGTCGCCGAGGGCATCGCCACATCGCAGGCCACATCCCAGACCGAGCCCTTGTCGGCGGCGATGAAATGCGCACCGTCACCCCGGCGGCGGACGTATTCCGAGATCCGCTCGCGCCGGACGTTCTTGATGTCCTTGAGCAGGTCAAGGTCGATGCCGTTTTCGTCCACCACATAGCCAGAGCTGTCGGAGCAGGCGATGACCTTGCCGCCGAAGGATTGCACCTTTTCAATGGTGTAGATCGCCACGTTGCCAGACCCCGACACCGCCACCTTCTTGCCATCAAAGCTGGTGCCTTTGGTTTCCAGCATAGCCTGCACGAAATAGGTATTGCCGTAGCCGGTCGCCTCGGTCCGGGCGCGCGATCCGCCATAGGCCAGCGCCTTGCCGGTGAAGACCCCCGCCTCGAAGCGGTTGTTCAGGCGCTTGTATTGGCCGAACATATAGCCGATCTCGCGGCCACCAACGCCGATATCGCCCGCCGGCACGTCGGTCTGTTCCCCCAGATGGCGGTGCAATTCGGTCATCAGCGACTGGCAAAAGCGCATGATTTCCGCATCCGACCGGCCCTTGGGGTCAAAGTCCGACCCGCCCTTGCCGCCGCCGATGGGCATGCCGGTCAGCGCGTTCTTGAAGGTCTGCTCGAAGCCAAGGAACTTGATGATCCCCACGTTCACCGACGGGTGGAACCGCATCCCGCCCTTGTAAGGGCCAAGCGCGGAGTTGAACTGCACCCGGAAGCCACGGTTGATCTGGACCTGACCCTTGTCATCCACCCATGGAATGCGAAAGATGATCTGGCGTTCGGGCTCGCAGATCCGCTCGATCAGGGCGCCGTCAAGGTAATCCGGGTGCTTGGCCACCACACGGCCCAGACTTTCCAGAACCTCATGCACGGCCTGATGAAATTCAGCCTCGCCCGCGTTGCGGCGGATGACTTCTGCAAGGATCGGGCGGAGTTTGTCGTCGATGCTGTTCATGTCGGGCTTTCTTGGCAGAGTGAGTCGTGCATATTTCTTGATCGTCTAGCCATCATTTTGAGCAATTTGAATACGTCTGCTGGGCATTTTGCCAATTGCTTGGGCAAAGATGTCATTTGTTTCGGCGCAGGCGGCCTGTGGGGGGAAGTCGCTTGCCTCAGGTGTCGGGGCGGCGATATCGGCCCGTGATCTTGCCCGAACTCTTCTGTCGGGGCCGGCCTTGCCTTGGCTAAGGCGCGCGGTTGGCCTGCCGCGCCGCCTTGCGCGGGCGGGCAAGGATCGGCCAGTAGATCACAGCAAAGCCGCCAAAAGCCGCGATCCAGCCAGCTGCGGCCAGATACAGCGGCCAATCCGCCCCCGGTAGCAGCCCCGCCAGAAACCGCGCCAGAACCGCGACGATCAGCGCCAAATACAGCGCGGTGATGGGGCCAGTGGCATGCAGCGGCCGCCCCGCATGGCCTAGGCTGGCCCGCGTCATTACCGCCAGCGTCATCAGCCCGACCGCCCCCGCCATCCAGACATGCTGCGCCGCCGGGGCGAGGCCGGGCAGGAACTGCGCCAGCGCCACGGCCAGAAACCCCAGCGGCACAAAGGCATAGCCCGCGTGCAGCACCCAGACCAGCGCCTCGGTCCCGGTCTGCTGTCCCTGCCAGCGCGACAGCCGCCATAGATGCGCCAGCCCCGCCAGCCCGCAGGCCATGGCACTCAGCATATGGTCCGGCCCCAGGACCCACAACGCCAGCGTGACGCCCGTCAGCGCCAGCACCGCGCCATCTGCCCGGCCAAAGGGCACTGGCAGCCGCGCGGACCCGCGTTGCGCCAGCCAGTTGCGGGTGAAACTGGGCACGATGCGCCCGCCGATCAGCGCGATCAGCATCACCGCCACCGCCAGCCCGATCCGCAGCCCGATGCCCTGTGCGGGCGCGCCGCCCTGCGTCGCCTCCCAATGAAACAGCGCATTGGCAACGGCCCAGCCGGTCAGCAGCGCCAGCACCGGCAAGTTCTTCCAGTTGCGTCCCGCCAGTATCTCACGCGCAAGGAACCCCGCCAGTGCCGCCGGAAACGCCAGATCTGCCAGCGCTACGGACAAGGTTGGCAGATGCGCCGACACTGCGACCGCCACCCGGCCGATGACCCAAAGCGCCACCAGCCCCGCCAGCGGCCAGCCGACCAGCGGCAGGCTTCCGGTCCAGTTCGGCACCGCCGTCAGCAGAAACCCGGCCATCACGGCGCCCAGATAACCGAACAGGAATTCATGCGCGTGCCAGCCGATCGGGTCAAACCCCGTGGGCAGCACCGTGCGCCCGGACAGCATCGCCACCCAGACCGCCATGGCCAAGGCCGCCCAAAGCCCTGCCAGCGAAAAGAACGGCCGGAACCCGAAGCTGAGGATCGCCGGTCCGGTCCAGGCCCGCATCCGTTCGGCAGAGGTGGTCATGGCGTTGTCCTTTCCTGCACCCCGGCCTCGGTAACGACCACATCCATTGCGATGTCATGCGGCTGGGGAAAAATTGTGTCGACCTGCGCCGAATGCAGCCCGACACCAATGGCAAGCGGTCGCGGTGCAAGGGCGGCCAGCGTCCGGTCGAAATAGCCCCCACCATAGCCCAGCCGATAGCCCGCCGCATCCCAGCCCACCACCGGGGCAAGGGTTGCGTCGGGCGTCACATCAGGCCCATCGGCGGGAACGGGGATTTTCCAGACCCCTTGCACCATCCGGCACTCGGGCGTCCAAAGGCGGAAATGCAGCGGTGCGGCACGTTCCTCGACCACCGGCAGGGCCACACGCGCGCCGCGTTCGAGCAGGCTTTCCAACCAGTGCCGCAGGTTCAGTTCCGCCTTGATCGGCCACCAGGCGGAAATCGTCAGCCCTTGGAGGATTGGAAACCGATCTGCCAGCAAGGCATCCAGATGAGTTGCGATCACTTCCGCCGCAGCCTGTCGCGCCGCCACTGGCAGCGCCGCACGATCCGCCAGCAAGCGCGTGCGGGTTGCCTGACGCCAGCGCGCTACGTCCACCGCTTGCTGCGGATCAACCGCGAGCGGGTCAAAATACGCTGGGTCAATTTCCTGCGCGAGGCAGGGCGGCGAGGCGTAGCCGCCGTTCGGCTGGTTCGGGTCGGTCACGTCATTTCCCGAATGCTGCGGGCTGGGCCTGCACCTTCATCCTTGCGCCGCCTCGAAGCGCGGGAACAGCACATCGTTTTCCAGCCGCACATGCGCCTCCAGATCGGCAAGGAACTGCGCCAGCCCATCGTAAAGCGCCGTCCAGGACCGGCAGGCCCCCTCCGGCAGGGTCAGATTGGCGGTCAGCGCGCGGATACGGGCAACTTCGGCGCTATGGTCGTCGTGATCGGCGCGCATCACCGCGATGGGATGCTCGATCCCCGGCATGCCGCCGCGCCGGATGGCGGGAAACAGGATCAACTCCTCTTTCTTCATATGCACTTCCAATTCGCCGATCAGTCGCTGCAACAGCGCGCCAAGACCATGCGGTGCCTCGGGTTGGTCGCCATGCACGCGTTCCACCTTCAGCGCCAGTGCGGCAAGGTCGGGCAGTTGCTCACGGTGGGTCTGGTGAAACCGGGTCTCGATATAGGTGGTCAGGGCGGCGGGGTCGTTGATCGGGGCATCGGTGGTCATCGGGGTCTCCCTTCTTTTCAAAGCTGGGGTGGAATGCCGGCGCGGCCATAGTGATCCCGCGCGTCAAGGATGTTAATGTGGATGGAGCCTGCGATGCGTTCGGCCCGCTCGATCACCCATTCCGCCCCTTGCGGCGGGCAGACCTCGAACGCGGTCTGGCGGAACAGGTCCAGCCAGCGGTCGAAATGTTCGCCTTCAACCGGCAGCGGCAGGTGCTTGGGCATCGGCGCGCCGTGATAGCGCCCGGTCATCAGCGCGACCGAGGACCAGAACTCGACCATCTTTTCCAGATGCGGCCCCCAGTCGGTGATCCGTTCGGCAAAGACCGGGCCCAAGAGCGGGTCGGTTCGCACCCGGTCATAGAACCCATGCACCAGCCGCGAGAGCATGGCGTCGTCAAGGCCGGTGCGCGCCATCAGGTCGGCGGTGACGGCGGGCCGTGCGCTGCGCAGCGTTTCGGAGGTGGTCATGGCCCGTGGTCCCTCATGTCTTGGCTTGCATCCTTCCTAAACCCTGTTAATAGGTATTGTAAATACCGATTCATGCGGAGCCACCATGCGCCTGACCTCTTTCACCGATTTTGGCTTGCGGGCCTTGATGCGCATGGCATCAGAGCCGGACCGCGCCTTTTCCACCGCCGATCTGGCGGCGGAATTTGACCTGTCGCGCAATCACCTGACCAAGATCATGGCGGCGCTGGCACAGGCCGGCATCGTCACCACCCGGCGTGGCGGCGGCGGGGGGGCGGTGCTGGCGCGCGCGCCCGGCGATATCCGACTGGGCGAGGTGGTCCGCCTGCTGGAGGCCGGGCAGCCGCTGGTCGAGTGCTTTCAAGCCTCGGGCGGGGATTGCAGCATCACCGGATGTTGCCGCCTGAAGGCACGCCTGCGCAACGCCGAAGCGGCTTTCCTGGCCGATCTGGACCGTTCCACCTTGGCGGATCTCGCTCTGCCGCCGCTAGAAAGGGCGTTGCCCGCATGATCGCGCAACTGACCCCGACCGAACGCCGGAGCGCCCTGCTGCTGGCCGTCTGTCTGGCCCTTCTCGGGCTGGTGATGGCCGCGGCGGGCAAGCAGGACCCGATGGGCCTGCACGGGTTCATGGCGCTGGCGCTTGGGCTTGGGCTTGTGTTTGCAGTTGGCGGCACACTTTATGATCCCGCGCCCGACCCAGCACGCTTGCAACGCTATTATGACGATCCGGTCAAGGTCGGCGTCGTGCTGGCGATGATCTGGGGCGTCTTTGCCATGGGAGTCGGCCTGTGGGTCGCGGCCCTGATGGTCTGGCCCGAGGCGACATTCGCACAAGGCTGGTCGAGCTATGGCCGGCTGCGCCCGGTGCATACGACCGGGGTGATCTTTGC
>CAUJIP010000039.1 GCA_963205235.1 Pseudomonadota bacterium | reverse complement strand
GGACAGACGATTCAGGTATTTCACCGCCTCGGGGTTCACATCCTCGACCGTCGCGGTTTCGACGACCAACCGTTCAGCACGGCGGCAGACGGTGCGGCACAGGTGCAGGTGCGCGGCAAGGGCAGACCCGCCCGGCAGGATAAAGCTGCGCAACGGGGTCAGCTTGGTGTTCATCGCGTCGATTTCAGCCTCAAGCCGTGCGACCTGACCCTCGATCATCCGCAGGGCGGGGTATTCCCGCGTGGCGTCCAGATGCCGGTCGGGGGTGCAAAGATCGGCACCAAGGTCGAAAAGGTCGTTCGAGATGCGCTTCAACGCCTCGGCCAGATCGCCCGTGGCATGCAGGCGGGCAAGGCCCACGGTCGCGTTGGTTTCATCCACCGTGCCATAGGCCGAGACGCGCAAGCTGTGCTTGGCCACCCGCGCGCCGTTCCCCAGCGCGGTTTCGCCCGCGTCCCCGGTCTTGGTATAGATCTTCGACAGGACGACCATCAGTTGCCCCCGGAGCGAAGCCAGGCGAAGGCCACGATCAACACGACCGCCACGAACTGCACTCCGATCCGCCAGCGCATGATCTTGTTGGCGTTGCGCTTGTTGAACTCGCCGCCCTTGGCAAAGGTCCCGATCCCGAAAAGCAGGATACCAAGCACGACAAAGCATGCCACGGTGGCGAAAAGAAACAGTGGGTCCGAGAACATGGGCAAACTCCCTTTGCGCATGATCTAGGCGCGACCGGGCAAAAAGCGAAGCCCAAATTTCTTGAGCAAGAAACTTGCCAAGAATTTTACTTAAAATTCTTGCGCTTAGCCTTTGGCAATCAGCCAGTCCAGCATCCGCGTCGGCAGGATGCGGCGCGCCATGCCCATGATGTAGGTCGGCGTCGTGACGAAATACCGCGCCTTCGGGCGTCGCGATTCCAGCGCATGGATCAGTTTGGCCGTCACCGCCTCTGGCCCAAGTTCGAAGGTGTCCTTCTTGGTCTTCTTGTCGTAAAGCCGCCCGCGCAGGCTGGCATATTGTTCCCGCCGGACCGAGTTTTCCCAGTCGATCCACTGTTCGAAATGCGGGATCGCGTTTTCGCGGATCCTTGTGGCAATCGGGCCCGGCTCGATCAGGATGATGTCGATCCCGGTGCCCTTCATTTCAATCCGCATCACGTCGGACAGCCCCTCCATGGCGAATTTTGTCGCCACATAGGCCCCGCGCCAGGTCAACGCGACCAGTCCCAGCACGGAGGAGCAATTGACGATCCGCCCATGGCCTTGCGCGCGCATCATCGGGATCACCCGGCGGGCAAGGTCGTGATAGCCGAACAGGTTGACCTCGAAGATTTCGCGCAAGGCACCGCGCGGCAGGTCTTCCACGGCACCGGGGCAGGCGAAGGCCCCGTTGTTGAACAGCGCGTCCAGCGTGCCCCCAGTGCGCGTCTTCACCTCGTCCACGGCGGCGGCGATGCTGGCTTCATCCGCGTAATCCAGACGAAAGCTTTCCAGCCCCTCACCGCGCAGGCGTTCGCAATCCGCCTCTTGCCGGCAGGTCGCAAAGACCCGCCAGCCCCGTGCCTTCAGGCCGCGCGCTGCGTCAAGGCCGATGCCCGAAGAGCATCCGGTGATCAGGATCGATTTCATCTGGTCTCTTTCAGGGGGCTACAGGGCTTAGGAACCGCGTTGCGACATAGCCTTCAACACCGTCACCCTGGATCACGATCTTGGCCCACTCATCATCGACCGAGGCGACCAGCAAAAGTGCCTCGCCGTTGCCAAGCTTGCCCAGGATTTCCGCCTCGGTCGAAGGCTCGGCCCGGACGTTCACCGAATCGGCTTTGACATACCAGACCTGGCCTTGGTCTTCGGCCATGGTGTCCGGCTGGACCTCGGGCTGGGCGGCAGCTTCGGGTTCGGCGGCAGCGCGGGCTTCGGCTTCTCCGGGAACGGGTTCGTTGCCAAAGGATTCCAAAGTAAAGACCGGGTCCGTGACAGTTTGAACGACCTCACGCACCGGTTCGACGACCAGGTCGGGTTCGATCACTTCGGCAAGTGCGGGCGCAGGGGCAAGCTCGGGAGCAGGCTGAGGTTCCGGCTCGGGTGCGGCTTCGGCGACATCGACGAATGCCCCTTCGGCGGTTTCATCCGCCGCCGCCTCTTTGGCCCTCGCTTCGGCCCAGACCTCGTCCAGCCGTCCTTCGGCGGCGGCCTTTGCCAGACCGGGGCGCAACTGGCCATTATCCTGACCAAGGGTTTCCAAGGCGAAGCCCATGGCGACAATCAAGAGAATCGTTAAGCGCAGCATATTCAGGTCCAGCAACAGGGTTTTCAGGTCTTAGCAGCTTCCGTCTTTGGCGTTGAGTCTGAATTGCGGCAGTTATCCACATGGGCATCTTGACCCTGCAAACCCATCTGGACCCGCGCCCTGCTTTTCCCTACACAACATCCATGACCGCAGAAGACGACGACCCCAAGATCGGGGGCCAAGAAGGCCTCACCACATCAGAACCGCTTAGCCGCGCGATCGGCGAGAGGTATCTGACCTATGCGCTGTCCACGATCATGCACCGCGCGCTGCCGGATGCGCGCGACGGGCTAAAGCCGGTTCACCGGCGAATCCTTTGGGCGATGCGGCGGCTGCGGCTGACGCCGACGGGGGGGTTCCTGAAATCGGCCAAGATCAGCGGCGACACGATGGGGGACTTTCACCCGCACGGCGACGCGGCGATCTATGACGCGATGGCGCGTTTGGCGCAGGATTTCAACATGCGCTACCCGCTGGTCGACGGGCAGGGCAATTTTGGCAACATCGACGGCGATAACCCAGCTGCCAGCCGCTATACCGAAGCGCGCGTGACCCATGCGGCCGAGGCTTTGATGGAAGGCATCGACGAAACCGCCGTCGATTTCCGCCCGAACTATGATGGTCGGCTTGAAGAACCGGTGGTCCTTCCCGCCGCCTTTCCGAACCTGCTGGCCAATGGCTCCAGCGGGATCGCGGTCGGCATGGCCACGAACATCCCGCCGCATAACCTTGATGAGCTGATCAGCGGTTGTCAGGCGCTGCTGGCTGATCCTGCCCTGACGGATGAGGCGCTGGTTGCCCTGATCCCCGGCCCCGATTTCCCGACGGGCGGCGTGATCGTCGAACCCCGCGACAGCATCCTTGAGGCCTATCGCACGGGTCGCGGTTCTTTCCGCACCCGCGCCAAGTGGGAGGTCGAAGATCTGGGCCGTGGCACCTGGCAGATCGTCGTCACCGAGATTCCGTTTCAGGTCGCCAAGTCCAAGCTGATCGAAAAGCTGGCCGAGCTTATCCAGATCAAGAAAGTGCCATTGCTGGCCGATGTCCGCGACGAATCCGCCGAGGACATTCGCCTGATCCTTGAACCCCGCGCCCGCACGGTGGAACCCGAAGTGCTGATGGGCAGCCTGTTCAAGAACTCGGATCTGGAGACCCGCTTCTCGCTGAACATGAACGTGCTGATCGACGGAAAGGTGCCGCGCGTGTGCAGCCTGAAGGACGTGTTGCGCGCCTTCCTGGACCACCGCCGCGACGTGCTGTGCCGCCGCAGCCAGCATCGGATCGAAAAGATCGACACGCGGCTTGAGGTTCTGGAAGGTCTGTTGATCGCCTATCTGAACCTGGACCGGGTGATTGACATCATCCGATACGACAATGACCCCAAGGCCGCCCTGATGGCGGAAGATTGGTCGAAATCGCATATCCGGGCGACGTCGGAGAAGGACTACCGCCCGCCAGCCAAGGGGCAGGGAGTCCTGACCGACAATCAGGCCGAAGCCATCCTGAACATGCGGCTTCGCAGCTTGCGCCGGCTGGAAGAGATGGAGCTGAACGCCGAACGCGATGCCCTGATGAAAGAGCGCGCCGATCTGGCGGACCTGTTGGAAAACGAACGGCGTCAGTGGAAACGTGTCAGCAAGGATCTGGAAGAGGTTCGCAAGCTTTACGGCAAGGCCACGGCGATCGGGGCCCGCAGGACGCAGTTTGCCGATGCGACCGAGATCGAAGAGATCCCCTATGAGGCGATGATCGACCGCGAGCCGATCACCGTGATCTGTTCCAAGATGGGCTGGATCCGCGCGATGAAAGGCCATGTCGACCTGACTGCCGAACAGAAGTTCAAGGACGGCGACGGCCCCCGCTTTGCCTTCCACGCCGAGACGACCGACAAGATCCTTCTGGTCGCCGACAATGGCCGGTTCTTTACCCTTCTGGGCGCGAACCTGCCCGGCGGGCGGGGCATGGGCGAGCCTGTCCGTCTGATGGTGGACCTGCCGAACGATACCGGCATCACCGACCTGATGATCTACCGGGCGGGCGAAAAGCTGTTGCTCGCCTCCAGCGCTGGGGATGGTTTCATCGTGCCGTCAGAAGAGCTTGTGGCGCAGACCAAGGCCGGAAAAGCGGTGCTGACGGTCCGCGATGGCACCAAGACTGCCGTTTGCACCGTAGTCCGGGGCGATACGATTGCCGTCGTCGGCGACAACCGCAAGATGCTGGTTTTCCCGGTGGCCGAGCTGCCGGAAATGGCCAAGGGCAAGGGCGTCCGGTTGCAAAAGTACAAGGACGGCGGCTTGTCGGACGCGATCACCTTTACCCGGGCAGAAGGGCTTTCGTGGAAAGACCCTGCCGGACGGACCCGCACCGAAACCGACCTGACCGAATGGACCGGAGCGCGGGCATCCGCAGGCAAGATGGCGCCCCGCGGTTTCCCGCGCGACAACCGGTTTACCTGACGTCAGCCAACAAGCAGTTCGGCCAGACCACGCTCGCAGGCCAGCCGGTCCAGCGGTGCCAGCCGACCAAGACTGCGCAGGATAAGATCGTTCGGCAAGGTGACTAGCCGCATGCGCAGAATGCAGGGGGTCGACAGACCCGCTGCCGTCAGATCGGACAGTGTGATGTCGCTTGGCCAGACGGTTTCCTAGGCTGTCGTGATCATGGCAACCAAGGACGACCCGTTTGCCTGATTGAAGGCTTTGGAAGACACGACAACTGCCGGGCGACGTTTCAGCACCGGTTGTTCGGCAAAGGGAAACGGGACGACCACCGTCTCGAATCGGTCACAGATCACGAAACGCCTCGTCGTCTTCCGGGCTGGCCCATTCCGAGAAGACCGGTGTCAGACCAGCAAGAAAATCGTCCGCAGTGGTAAGAACGCGCAGGGTCACCTTGTCGCCCTTGCGGTTGCGGAACCATTCATTCCAGATCGTCTTCATCTCACCGATCGGTCGGATCGCCTCGGTCGGGCGACCGTCAACACCGCGCTTCATGCGTTGCCATTTGCCGGTCACGCCATCGACTTCAACCGTCACCTCCGCCTCGGGTTCCAGCGCGGAAAGCCTGTTCCGGATGTCATTGCCGGGCAGGTGCTTGAACCAGATTGCGTGATCCTGAATTCTGACATGGCCGTCCATGGGGGTCTCCTGGCTTGTAGATAGACCCCATATAGACCCCCGTTCCGATTTGTCAAGGACCCCCCATAGGCCCCCCAAATAGTCCTATGATGACACCCGGTCCTGACAGGCTTGCCGCCGAACTTCCAACGTGGAAGCTGGCAGGCTGTCCATCAAAGCTCGGCCCACATCCGGATCAGGTTGGCCCGCGTCTTGGCCAGCCGGTCGAACTGCGGGCTTTTGCCTTCGGCGGCAAAGACCGCTTCGACGGACTGGTCGAGGTCGAACAGGATTTCCCGTTGTTCGCCATTGCGGATCTGGCTTTGCACCCAGCCGACGACCGCAAGCCTTTCGCCCCGTGTCACCGGTTCGACCCGGTGCAGCGTGGTCGAGGGGTAAAGGATCATGTCTCCCGCCTGCAGCTTGATCGACCGGGCCTCCAGCGTGTCTTCGATCACCAGCGCGCCGCCGTCATAGGTTTCGGGGTCGCACAGGAATAGCGTGAACGACAGGTCGGTCCGCAATCCCCCCATCACCGCATCGTCAACGTGCAGCCCATAGGTCTGCCCGACCCGATAGCGCGACAGGATCAGCGGTGTCAGCGCCTTGGGCCGCGCGGCGGACCGGAACAGGGCGCTTTCGCGCAGCGCCCGTTCGACCCGCGCCAGCACGGCGTCCCGTTCGGGCGATGGGCTCGCCTGATCATTCGCCTTGACCTCACGCGCGAATTTCCCCGCCGTGGCCTTGCCGTCGCCAAAGGCCAGATCCTGCGCGGCTTCGCGCAGGACCGTGACCTCGACCGGGGAGACCAATCCCTGGATGACAAGCATCATGATCAGCGGACCGAGGACAGGGCCAATTCGACCCGTGCCGCGACCGCCATCAGAATCGCCGGATCCTTTGCTTCCAACGCCGTCCCGGACATATCGCCAAAGGCCTCGGCCGCCCCATCCAGCGCCACCAGCACCTTTTCGGACTGGGCCTTGGCTGCAGGATCGGCAGCAAGGGCAGTTGCCAGATTGCGGGCCACATCGATGAAGGCATGCGCCTCGTGATAGGCCATCACATCGCCGACCACGCCGCCTTCGGTGCTTTCTTCGTATTCATGCGCGGCTGCCCGCACCACAAGCACCAGAGCATCGGCGCGGACCTTCACCTCATCGGCCTCTGGCGCGGCGGCGGTGGCAAAGGCGGCCTGCGCGGCGGCAAGGGCGGCCTCGACGTCGGGAAGGGGGGCGCCTGCTTCCATCGTCGCGGAAAACGCGGTCATGGCCGGGGTCACATCGGGCACGCCATGCGCAACAAGGCTTTCGCGGACCACATCCATCATCTCGGCTTCGGGGTGATAGGACAGGCCAACCGCCTCATCGACCATGCCCTTGCGGTACAGGTCCAGGGCCGCGACCAGATGGCCTTCGACGATGGAAAGCTGCGCCAGATAGGCCACATCCGGGTTTGCGCCTTCGACGGCGCCCGCTTCGCCCCCTTCACCACCTTCGGCCTGGGCAAGAATCAACATGCCGCCGCCTGGCATCGGCGTTCCGGTTGCCATGCCCTGCGACCAGGCCGGAACAGAGGCCAGGGCAATCGCGCCACTGGCGGCAAGCCCTTGCCACAGCCTGGGTTGTACGGCGCGGGGTTGCGCTGGGTCGGTCTTGGTCATCGAAATCTCCATTGGCTGACTGTTATAGTCGGGAATAGAAGATGTCCGACTGTCGGTCAAGATATGTTGACTTAAATAATCGGGATTGTGCGCTCCTACTCCCCGATCAGCTTGCAGGTGATGGACTGGGGCGCAGCGGCCAGCTCGGCCATCGGGGCATCAAGGAACCCGCAGTCGATCAGATTGTCCTCGCTGGTCCAGCGCGCCGAGAAGACGTTGACGTTCAGCATCGGCACGGTCACCTGATCCAAAGGCGCCGCCGCAAGACTGCCCCCAAGGATGACCTGCGCGGGGCCGGGCTGCAGGGTGATATCCTCGGACAAAAGAAAGATCGTCCCGATTTCGTTCGTGGGCAGCGTCGCCCCTTCCGCCGGTTCGCCCATCCAATAGGCGGAAACCACAACGCCCTCGCCGCGCGTGGTCATTTCGGACAGGGCCTTGTCGGAAAAGGTCACGTTCACGGTGACGGTCTCGGCTTGGGCAATTCCGGGGAATGCAACGAAGAGGAGAGAGAATGTCAGGCTGCGCATGGCCGTTCCTTTGTGGTTTGGGGCCGAAGCGTGGCACCGCCGATCCCGCAGGGTCAAGCCTGTACAGTCCCGGCCATTCAGACTTGAAATTCGGCAGACATCGCGATAAGTCGCCGCGCGAGTAAGCACGGGGCCGGTCTGGCCCATCTGATCAAGGGCGGAATGCGCAATGGCGAAGGCAAAGTTTGAACGTAACAAGCCGCATGTGAACATCGGGACCATTGGTCACGTTGACCATGGCAAGACGACGCTGACGGCGGCGATCACGAAGTATTTTGGCGAATTCCGCGCCTATGACCAGATCGACGGCGCGCCGGAAGAGCGGGCTCGCGGGATCACGATCTCGACCGCGCACGTGGAATACGAGACGGAAGCGCGTCACTACGCCCACGTCGACTGCCCCGGCCACGCCGACTATGTGAAGAACATGATCACCGGTGCTGCCCAGATGGACGGCGCGATCCTGGTCTGCGCCGCGTCGGACGGCCCGATGCCGCAAACGCGCGAGCACATCCTGCTTGGCCGTCAG
>CAUJIP010000038.1 GCA_963205235.1 Pseudomonadota bacterium | reverse complement strand
TTGTCTGGAAGCTGATCCTGTCGCCGATCTGGGGCATCGCGCCCGGCATGCTGGACATGGTCGGGCTGAAATCCCTGTTCGCGCCTTGGTTGGGCAAGGAAGAATACGCACTGACCACCCTTGCCCTGATCTCGGTCTGGCAGTTTGTCGGCATCCCGATGATGCTGATCTATGCGGCGCTGTTGTCGATCCCCGATGAGGTGATCGAGGCCGCCGAAATGGACGGGATCACCGGGGCAAGCCAGTTCTGGAAGATCAAGCTGCCGCTGATCCTGCCCTCGATCGGGATCATCTCGATCCTGACTTTCGTCGGCAATTTCAACGCCTTTGACCTGATCTATGTGGCGCAGGGGGCGCTGGCGGGACCGGATTTCAGCACGGATATTCTGGGCACGTTCCTCTACCGCACCTTCTTTGGTTTCCAGTTGCAACTGGGCGACCCCCACATGGGCGCGACGATTGCTGCAGCGATGTTCTTCGTCATCCTTGCCGGCGTCTGCATCTATCTGTTCCTGATCCAGACGCGGCTGCGCCGCTATCAGTTCTAGGGGGTGACCATGCAAGCCAGAAGCTCCACCGGTCGCACCTTCGCCGCCCACGCGGTTCTGATCACCTGGACGCTGATTGCCCTTTTCCCGGTCTTCGTGATCGTCGTGAACAGCTTCAAATCGCGGAAGGCGATCTTTGCCGATCCCTTGTCGCTGCCGTTGCCGTCGAACTTCGACATGGTCGGCTATGCGACGGTCATGCATCAGGGCGACTTCTTCCAGTACTTCCTGAACTCGATGATCGTGACAGTGGGCAGCCTGTTCTGCGTCCTGCTGTTCGGGGCCATGGCGGCATTCGCGCTGTCGGAATACCGGTTCAAGGGCAATACCCTGCTAGGGCTTTACCTGGCGCTGGGGATCATGATCCCGATCCGGCTGGGCACCGTGGCAATCCTGCAGATGATGGTGGCAAGCGGGTTGGTGAACACGCGGACGGCGCTGGTGCTGGTCTATTCGGCGCAAGGTCTGCCCTTGGCGGTGTTCATTCTGGCGGAGTTCATGCGGACGGTTTCCGATGACCTGAAGAACGCGGGCCGAATAGACGGGCTGTCGGAATACACGATCTTCTTCCGGCTGGTCCTGCCCTTGGTGCGCCCGGCGATGGCGACGGTGGCGGTCTTCACCATGATCCCGATCTGGAACGACCTGTGGTTCCCGCTGATCCTTGCGCCGGGGGAAGAGGTCAAGACGATCACCCTTGGCTCACAGGTCTTCATCGGGCAGTTCGTGACTGACTGGAACGCGGTTCTGGCAGCGCTGTCGCTGGCGATCCTGCCGGTCCTGATCCTCTACCTTCTCTTCTCGCGCCAACTGATCCGTGGCATCACTGCAGGAGCCGTGAAATGACCATCCGAACCCTTGTCGCAGGCCTTGGCACCATGGGCCGCAGCCATGCGCTGGCCTATGCCACGAACCCGGCCTTTGAACTGGTGGGGCTTGTGAACCGGTCGAAGGTCGACCTTCCGCCGGAACTGGCCAAGCTGCCGCTACAAGCCGATTTCAAGGCTGCGCTCCGCGACCTGACGCCCGACCTTGCCTGTGTCGCGACCTATACCGACAGCCATGCCGACTATGCCTGCGCCGCGATGGAACAGGGCGCGCATGTGTTTGTCGAAAAGCCCTTGGCCGCGACCGTGGCCGAGGCGCAGCGCGTCGTCGATTGCGCGGTGGCGAATGGGCGGAAGCTGGTGATCGGCTATATCCTGCGGCATCACCCCAGCTGGATGCGCCTGATCGCCGAAGCACGCGCGCTTGGCGGGCCTTATGTGTTCCGGCTGAACCTGAACCAGCAATCTTCCGGCCCGACCTGGGAGGTTCACAAGACCCTGATGAAATCCACCAGCCCGCTGGTGGATTGCGGCGTCCATTATGTCGATGTGATGTGCCAGATCACCGATGCGAAGCCGGTCGAGGTGCGCGGCATGGGGGTCAGGCTGTCGAACGAGATTGCCAAGGACATGTACAACTACGGCCATTTCCAGGTGCTGTTCGCCGATGGCTCGGTCGGCTGGTATGAGGCGGGCTGGGGCCCGATGATGTCGGACACCGCGTTTTTCGTGAAGGACGTGGTCTCGCCGAATGGTGCCGTATCGATCAAGATGCCGGAAAGCGCCCGGTCGGATGACCATGCGACCCACACCATGACCTCGAAACTGCGCATTCACAGGAACGGCCAGCCGGATGAAGACCTGTCGATGGCCGATGAACCGGGGCATCAGGCGCTTTGCGACCGCGAGCAGGCCTTCATGGCCCGCGCGATCACCGAAGACCTGGACCTGACCCGCCACATGACCGACGCGGTGCGCTCGCTTGCCGTCTGCCTTGCGGCGGATGAAAGCGTGCGCTCCGGCAACCCTGTGAAACTGTGAGGCTGCCATGGGCGCTTTGACCCTTACGGCTGTGACCAAAAGCTTCGGCAAGACCGATGTCATCAAGGGCGTCGACCTGACCGTCGCGGATGGCGAATTCTGCGTCTTTGTCGGGCCTTCGGGCTGTGGCAAGTCCACCCTGCTGCGGATGATCGCGGGGTTGGAGGATGTGTCTGACGGCGAAGTGGCGATTGATGGGGTGCGGGTGAACGAAACCGCCCCGGCCAAGCGCGAAATTGCCATGGTTTTCCAAAGCTATGCGCTTTATCCGCACCTGACAGTGCGCGACAACATGGGGCTGGCGCTGAAGCAGGCCGGGGAATCGAGGGCGGCGATTGGCGAGTCTGTGAACAAGGCCGCAGGCATGCTGTCGCTTGACGCGCTTCTGGACCGCCGCCCCGCCGAACTGTCGGGCGGTCAGCGCCAGCGGGTCGCCATCGGGCGGGCGATTGTGCGGACGCCGAAGATCTTCCTGTTTGACGAGCCGCTTTCCAACCTTGATGCCGCGCTGCGGGTGGCAACCCGGATCGAGATTGCCAAGCTGCACCGCGATCTGAAGGCAACGATGATCTATGTGACGCATGATCAGGTCGAGGCGATGACCTTGGCCGACAAGATCGTTGTGTTGCGCGCCGGACGGGTGGAACAGGTCGGCAAGCCGATGGAGCTTTATAACAACCCCGCCAACACCTTCGTCGCCGGTTTCATCGGCAGCCCCCAGATGAACATGCTGTCGGGCGCGGCCCTTGGGATCAAGGCGCATACCTTGGGCATCCGGCCCGAACATCTGGCGATTTCGCGCGACAAGGGCGACCTTGCGGGCCGCGTCAGCCATGTCGAGAAACTGGGGGGAGAGACCTTGGTCTATGTGCAGGTCGACGGTCAGGGCCTTCTGACGGTGCGGCTTCTGGGCGAATACGATTGGCAGGTGGATGAGCCCGTGCATCTGACCCCCGACCAGACCCGCGCCTTCCTGTTCGACGCGGATGGCTTGCGGATCAGGGGCTGAACCGCCCCTTGCCGAGTGCCCGCCGCAGTGGTCTAGTCACGCCGGAATTTTGAGCGCACTTCGGGGGCGGGATCATGCATATCGGGCTGATCGGCGGCATCGGGCCAGCAGCGACGGTGGTCTATTACCAACGGCTTTGTGCAGCCATGGCCGCGCGGGGGGCGGTTCTGGACCTGACTATCGTGCAGGCCGATATCCATGAACTGATCCGCAACAACCTTGCCGACAAGCGCGAAGAACAGGCCGTGGTCTATGCCCGTCTGATCGACCGACTGAAGGCCGCAGGGGCGGATTGTGCCGCGATCACTTCGCTGGGCGGTCATTTCTGCTTTGACGAGACTGTCGCGCGGTCCTCGCTCCCCCTTGTCTCGGCTGTCGAACCGCTGGACGATTTCTTCGCCGCCGAAGGGATCGGATGCGTGGGCCTTCTGGGCACAAGGGTCGTGATGCGCACGCGGCTTTACGGCCAACTTCGGCGCACCCGCGCCATCGCGCTGGAGGACCAGATCGAAAGCCTTGGCCAGTGCTATCAGGACATGGCGGTGGCAGGGGTCTGCAGCCCCGCCGACCGCGCGGCATTTCTGAAGGCAGGTCAACAGCTTGTGGATCAGGGCGCGCAGGCGGTGGTGTTGGCGGGAACCGACCTGAACCTGGCCTTTGACGGGCAGGAAACCCCCTACCGCGTCATCGACGCCCTTGATGTGCATGTGGCGCTTCTGGCTGATCTGGCCTCTGGCAGTCGGACGCTTCCGGGGATAGGTTGACGGCCATGATGAAGAACAGCGACAACCCCGCCGATCCGTTCAAGAAAGCCCTGGCCGAGGCCACCCGCACTTTGGCGGATGACCCCGAGATGACGGTGACCTATTCGGTCGACCCTGCGGGGATGAACAAGGAAGGCGTGCGCCTGCCTCAGGTCAGCCGCCGGATGACGCGGGACGAGGTGCTTTTGGCGCGTGGCACCGCCGATGCTTTTGCCCTTCGGCGCAAGTTCCACGATGACGGGGTCGCCGCCCGCTATGCGCCCACCGGGCCTTTGGCGCGCGACATTTACGAGGCGATGGAAAACGCGCGGTGCGAGGCCGTGGGCGCCCGCGAAATGCCGGGGACTGCTGGCAACATCGACGCCAAGATCGCGCATGAGGCCGACCGCAAGGGCTATGGTCAGGTGTCTCAGGCCTCCGAGGTGCCCTTGCCGGTGGCGGCGGGGTATCTGGTGCGGCAGATGGCGACGGGGCGCGACCTGCCGAAATCGGCCGCGCATGCCGCCGATCTTTGGCGCGGGTTCGTCGAAGATCAGGCGGGCGAGACGCTGCAGAACCTTGACCATGTGCTGGCCGATCAGGCGGCTTTCGCGCGGCTTGCCCGGAAGGTGATTGCCGATCTGGGCTATGGCGACCAGTTGGGCGACGACCCCGACGCGCCCCAGGATGACGCGGGCGATCAGGCGGAAGAAGATCAGGACAGCCCCGACAGCACCGGCGAAGAGCAGGACGAAAGCGAAGACGCCGAGGCCACGCCCGAGCGCAGTCAGGAAGAACAGCAGGACCAGAATCAGGCGCAGGTCACGATGGAGGACAGCGCCGACATGGAGCAGGGCGACGAGTCCGAGCTTCCCGAAGGCGAGGCCCCGCTGGAGCCGCCCCCCCCTGCCCCGCATTCCGACGCTGACCCGAACTATACGGTCTATACCACCGACTTTGACGAGGAAATCAAAGCCGAAGATCTGGCAGAACCGGCCGAGCTGGAACGGCTGCGGGCCTATCTCGACCAGCAGCTTGAACCGCTGAAGGGTGCGGTCAGCCGCTTGGCCAACAAGCTCCAGCGCCGGTTGCAGGCGCAGCAGAACCGGTCCTGGCTGTTCGACCTTGAAGAAGGCACGCTGGACGCGGGCCGCCTGGCACGGGTGGTGGCGAACCCGACGACCCCCTTGTCCTTCAAGCAGGAAAAGGACACCGAGTTCCGCGATACCTGCGTGACGCTTCTCCTCGACAACTCCGGCTCCATGCGGGGGCGGCCAATCTCCATCGCGGCGATCTGTGCGGATGTGTTGGCCCGCACGCTGGAACGCTGCTCGGTCAAGGTCGAGATCCTGGGTTTCACCACCCGCGCCTGGAAGGGCGGGCAAAGCCGCGAACGCTGGCTGGCACAGGGCCGCCCGCAGATGCCGGGGCGGCTGAACGATCTGCGCCACATCATCTATAAATCCGCCGACGCACCTTGGCGGCGGGTCAGGCCAAACCTTGGCCTGATGATGAAGGAAGGCTTGCTCAAGGAAAACATCGACGGCGAGGCGCTGGAATGGGCCCACCGGCGGGCGATGCACCGGCCCGAAGCGCGCAAGATCATGATGGTGATCTCCGACGGCGCGCCAGTGGATGACAGCACCTTGTCGGTCAACCCCGCGAACTATCTGGAAAAACACCTGCGCGACGTGATCGCCATGGTCGAACGCCGCCGCGCGGTGGAACTGATCGCCATCGGCATCGGCCATGACGTGACCCGATATTACCAGCGCGCGGTGACGATCACGGATGTCGAGCAGTTGGCGGGCGCGATGACCGAGCAACTGGCCGCCCTGTTCGAGGTCGACCCCAAGAAACGCGCACGCGCCCTGGGAATGCGGCGGGCGGGGTAACTTTCCGCAGCCTGTGCTGAACCGTCGCAAGATGAGTATTTGGGCCAAGAGGAAAGCCGATGTTCCAGACCTTTGAAAGTCATGCCTCGCCCGATCAGGGTCCGCCCCGGTTGGCCGCCTTGCGGGCGCGGCTGGGCGCAATGGGGCTGCAAGGCTTTATCATTCCCCGGTCGGACGTGCATCAGGGCGAATATGTCGCCGCGCGGGATGAACGGTTGCAATGGCTGACCGGGTTTACCGGATCGGCGGGTTTTGCGGTGGTGTTGCCGGATGTGGCGGGGGTGTTCATCGACGGGCGCTACCGGACGCAGGTCAAGGGTCAGGTTGCGTTGATGGACTTTACGCCGGTACCGTGGCCCGAGGTGAAAGCGGGTGAGTGGATCAGGGAAAGCCTGACGGCGGGACAGGTGGGGTTTGACCCCTGGCTTCATACGGCGGATGAGATTGCCAAGATCGAGACGGCGCTTGTCGGGTCCGGCGTGACGCTGGTGTCGGTGGCCAAGAATCCGGTCGATGCGATCTGGGTGAATCAGCCGGACACGCCTTGCGGCCGGGCCTTTGCACATCCCGAAGTCTTGGCGGGGGAATCGAGTGCCTCCAAACGCGCGCGGCTGGCCGAGGGGTTGCGGAAAGCGGGGCAGAAGGCATCCGTCATCACACTGCCGGATTCGCTTTGCTGGCTTTTGAACATTCGGGGCGCGGATGTGCCGAAGAACCCGATCGTGCATGCCTTTGCCGTGCTTCTGGACGACGGGAAGGTCGATCTTTTCCTTGATCCGGCCAAGTTGGACGATGCCGTGCGAGCGCATCTTGGGGAAGGGGTGACCCTTCACCCGGTTGACGGGTTTGCCCCGGCGCTGAAATCCCTTGCGGGTCCGGTCAGGGTGGACAAGGGGACAGCCCCGCTTGCCGTGGCCGATATCCTGAAGGCCGCCGGGATCGAGGTTCAATGGGGCGATGACCCTTGCCGCCTTTCCAAGGCCTGCAAGAATGCCGCCGAGATTGCTGCCACACGGGAAGCTCACCTTCGCGACGGGGCGGCGATGGTGGAGTTCCTGCGCTGGCTGGATGAGGCTTCTCCCGGTGGCGGACTGACCGAAATTTCGGTGGTGCAGGCGCTGGAAGGGTTCCGGCGGGCGACGAACGCGCTGCATGACATCAGTTTCGACACGATCTGCGGGTCGGGGCCGAACGGCGCGATCATGCACTACCGGGTGACCGAGGAGAGCAACCGTCCGGTCGGGGCGAATGAACTTTTGCTGGTCGACAGCGGCGCGCAGTATCTGGACGGAACGACCGACATCACCCGCACCATCGCGATTGGCGATCCAGGTGAGGAAGCGCGGGTTCAGTACACTCGGGTTCTGCAAGGCGTGATCGCAATCAGCCGGGTGCGGTTTCCCAAGGGCATCACGGGCCGCGACATTGACGGCTTGGCCCGGTTCAACCTTTGGGTTGCGGGGCAGGATTTCGACCATGGTACCGGGCATGGTGTGGGCGCGTTCCTGTCGGTGCATGAAGGCCCGCAGCGGATTTCGCGGGTGTCCGAGGTTCCGCTGGAACCCGGCATGATCCTGTCGAACGAACCCGGCTACTATCGCGAAGGGGCCTTCGGCATAAGGCTGGAGAACCTGATCGTGGTGGAAACCGCGCCACCCCTGGGCGATATGCGGGCGCAATTGTCGTTTGAAACCATCACCTTCGTGCCTTTTGACCGCCGATTGATCCTGGCGTCGGAGCTTTCGCCGGGGGAACGCCAGTGGCTGAACGCCTATCACGCCGAGGTGCTGGCAAAGCTTGGAAACCGGGTTTCCGGTGCGACGCTGGACTGGCTGCAGAGGGCATGCGCCCCGATCTGAGGGAATGGAATGGCCGATCACATCACGATATCGCCGATTGATGGGCCGGTCACGGTGACGGCGGGGTCGACGGTGCTTGGCACCAGCCGTGGCGCGCTGGAACTGCGTGAGGGGAGCAACCCGCCCGTGGTCTATGTCCCGCGCGAAGATATCGACATGGTCCGGCTTGTCGCGACCCGTCACACGACGAAATGCCCGTGGAAGGGTCAGGCCAGCTATTATTCCATCAAGGGCGACTTCGGGATGCTGGCCAATGCGGTCTGGTCGTATGAAACGCCCAAAGACGATGTCGCGGCGATTGCCGGGCATCTGGCGTTTTACCCCGACCGTGTAAAGGTCACGCGCGGCTAGCGGCTTCTTCGCGGATACGCTCGACCATCGCCCGCACGCCGTTTGAGCGCTGGCTGGAGAGGTGTTCGTTCAGGCCAAGGCGACCAAGTTCCGCGGTGGCGTCAATCTTGGCGACATCGGCAAGCGGAACGCCTGCGTAAAGCGCGTGCAGGACGGCAATCAGGCCCCGGACGATCATCGCATCCGAGTCGCCCTGAAAGTCGAACTTGCCGTCGCGAGGCATCGGGCGCAGCCAGACCTGACTGGCGCAGCCCTGCACTTTCAGCGCGGGGACCTTGAAGCTTTCGTCGAGTGGCGGCATCGCTTTGCCAAGCTCGATCACATGGCGATACCGTTCCTCCCAATCATCCAGGAAGTCGAAGGTTTCGGCGATTTCTTCAAAGGCTGCGGTTGCCATGGCGCTCTCCGTTCCCGGTTGAGGTAAGGCGACGGGCGCGAAAGGTCCAGCCCCAAGGATGCGCTGTTCGGAAGCGCTTTTCAAACGCCGCCCCATCGGCTACCCAAGGGACAGTCGTACAGGAAAGCTTCCATGCCCGCTGCCCCTTCGGTTCTTCGCCCGCTGCTTGCCGCCACGCTGGTCATCGCCCTTGCGGGCTGTGGGGGGATGCGCGACAGCAAGCTGAACCCGTTCAACTGGTTCAAACGGTCCGAAACCCGGGTGGCGGTGGATGTGCCAGAGGATCCGTCGGATACGCGGCCACTGGTGGAAACCGTGCTTGACCTGAAGGTAGAACCCATTCCGGGTGGGGCCATTGTTCGGGCAAGGGGTTTGCCGCCGACCCAAGGCTGGTGGGATGCCGAACTGGTGTTGAAGCCGACGGATGAAACCGGCGTGCTGGTCTATGAATTTCGACTGTCGCAGCCGGACAAGCCGACCGATGCCAACATCCCCCGGTCGCGTGAGATTGACGTGGCGATCTATGTGTCGGACTACAAGCTTGAGTTCGTGAACGAGATCGTGGTGCAGGGTGCGACCAATGCCCGGTCAGCCAGCCGCTAGGTCAAGGTCTTGAGAACGCTGGCTTTACGGTCGGCTTTCCGGCGATTTTCGCTGTCTTCCTTGCGTCTTGCTTTCGTCTTCCTTTTGTCTTGCCCCCGGTGGGGCGTGCGCCGCATTAACCAACGGCAACGAATCGGGGCCTTTCCACGACGCAGCCCGGAACCGGGGAGTAGTTTGATGCGCCTGAAGCTGTTCCTTGCGGTCCTTCTGTTCCCCTTTGCCGCCTTGGCCGATGGTCTGCCCCGGCCCGATGCTGACGGGATTGCCGACCTTGCAAACCTGTTGTCCCCGGCCGAGGAAACCCAGCTGCGGGCGGACATTCAGGACATCCGCGCCGAGACAGGGGTTGCGCTGGTGGTGATCACCATGGACCGTCTTGCCAATCATGGCGGCGCGGGCCAAAGCCTTGAGGCCTATGCCACCGCGCTGTTCAATAACTTGCGGATCGGTGATGCGGCCAAGGATGACGGCGTGTTGCTGTTGGTCGCCAGTGACGACCGGGCGATGCGGATCGAGCTTGGGTCTGGGTTTTCCTGGACCTACGACTCGCGCGCTCAGACGGTGATCGACAACACGATGCTGCCGCGTTTTCGCGACGGGCGGATGGCCGAGGGTATTCTTGCGGGCGTGGCGGGAATCAAGGACATGATCGCCCTGCCCTTTGCCGAGGGGCGCTGGGTCGGGTTGGCGGACAGCTGGCCGCTGATGCTGATCGGGGCGGTTGTGTTGTGGGTGGTCCGCTGGATCATCGGTATCGGCAAAAGGATGTATGGTGCCTATGTGCGTTGCCCAAGCTGCGGCCAGCCCGGTCTGCAGCGCCAGCATGAGGTGATGCAGTCCGCCACGTCCTACAGTTCTGGCAGTGGCATCACCCATCTGACCTGCAGTTTCTGCAGTTTTGTCGAAGATCGGCCCTATACGATTGCCATGTTGAGCGACAGCAGTTCGTCAAGTCATTCGGACAGCGGGTCAAGCGGCGGCGGGTCGTCTTCCGGGGGGGGGGCTTCGGGCCACTGGTAGCCGGGTTACAGCCGGACGACGCGGACTTCGCTGCCCTTGGCCGACAGGGCAATTTCGCCCTTGCACAGGCGCATCGCGTCTTCGCCGAACACCTCATGCCGCCAGCCCTGCATCGAGGGAATGTCACGGTCGCCTGCGGCGATCTGGTCGAGTTCCGACGATGAGGCGATCAGGCGGGGGGCGACGCCAAGGCTTTCCGATTTCGCCTTCAAAAGCACGCGCAGAAGATCGGCGAGGGCCGGATTGACCTGCATCTGTTCGCGGGCGGCATCGACCTTGGGAATATCCTCGGGGCGCATCTCCAGCCCCTCTTTCACTGCGGCAAGGATGCCATCGGCAATCTCGGGCTTGCGGCCTTCGCGCATCAGAAGGCGCGAGCGGCCCAGTTCCTCGGCGCTGGTGGGGCGGGTGGAGGCAAGTTCGAGCAGCGCGTCGTCCTTCATCACGCGGCTGCGCGGCACGTTGTGAGACTGGGAATAGACCTCGCGGAACCGGGCCAACGCCTTGACCACAGCAAGGAAACGGCCAGAGGTGGTGCGGGTCTTGATCCGCTGCCAGGCTTCATCCGGTTCGACCGTATAGGTGGCGGGGTCGGTCAGGACGGCCAATTCCTCGGCCACCCATTCGGCGCGCCCGTTCTTTTTCAGTTGCGCGGACAGGAATTCATAGATCACCCGCAGATGGGTGACATCGGCAATGGCGTAATCCTTCTGGGCGTCGGAGAGCGGGCGGCGCGACCAGTCGGTAAAGCGGCTGGTCTTGTCGAGGTTGGCCTTGGCGATACGCTTGACCAGCGTTTCATAGCCGACCTGTTCGCCAAAGCCGCAGACCATGGCGGCGACCTGAGTGTCAAAAAGGGGCGTTGGGAAGACCTTGCCTTCGACGAAGAAGATTTCCAGATCCTGACGGGCGGCGTGGAAGACCTTGACCGTCGCTTCGTGCCGGAAGAGGTCATAAAGCGGTTCCATCGACATGGCCTCGCCCTCGATCGGGTCGATCAGGACAGCTTCGCCCGCGCCGGGAAGCGCCATCTGGATCAGGCACAGCTTGGACCAGTAGGTCCGTTCGCGCAGGAATTCGGTGTCGATGGTGACGAAGGGCTGGCTTTTCGCCATTTCGCAATAGGCGGCAAGGTCTTCGGTCGTGGTGATCGTGCGCATCTTTGGCCCTTTCGTCGCGGGGTCATCCCGCCAGTTGCGCGCCGCTATAGGGGCAGGCGCGGGAAAAGAAAAGAGGCGGGCTTGCGGTTCGCGCTTGGGCATGCCTAGCTTCGGCGCGAAATGGAGAAGGCCGAATGCGGATCCTGTGGCTGGCAGCCGGGTTGTTCTTTACCGCCCTCGGGATCATCGGGGCGTTCTTGCCGGTCATGCCGACGACCGTCTTCCTGCTGGTCGCCACCGCCTGTTTCGCGCGGTCTTCGCCCCGGCTGCATGGTTGGCTGGTGAACCATCCAACCTTTGGCCCGCCGATCCGCAACTGGAATGAGAACGGGGCGATCTCGCGCGGGGCCAAGCGGCTGGCGATCGGGACCATGACGGCGGTCTTCGCGCTGTCGCTGATCATCGGGCTGACCTGGAGGGTTCTGGTGCCGCAAGTGGTGCTGATGGCGATTGGCGCGGCGTTCATCCTGACCCGGCCGGATGGTCCGTCAGCCTAGCAGCACAGGCGTGCGGTCGCCGCTGGCAAACCGGCGCAGGACGGCGGGGTAAAGCAGATGCTCGGCCGTCAGGACGCGGGCGGAAAGGTCGTCTTCGGTGTCTGAGGGCAGGACGGGAACGCGCGCCTGACCAAGGATGGGACCTGCATCCAGTTCAGCAGTGACTTCATGGACGGTGCAGCCCGCCTGCGCGTCGCCTGCGGCAAGCGCGCGGGCGTGGGTGTGCAGGCCGGGGTATTTCGGCAGAAGCGAGGGGTGGATGTTCAGCATCCGGCCTTCGAAATGGCGGATGAAGCCGGGGGTCAGAATGCGCATGAACCCGGCAAGGCAGACAATATCCGGCTGGGCCGCGTCAATATGGGTCAGAAGGGCGGCCTCGAAACCCGCGCGGTCCTTGCCGAAGGGGCGGTGGTCGACGCCGGCGGTGGGGATGCCACACGCTGCGGCTTTGGCAAGGCCGCTGGCGTTCGGGTCGTTTGATGCCACCAGCACGGGCCGCGCCGGGTGGTCGCCGTTCATCGACCGGACCAACGCCAGCATGTTGGAGCCACCCCCAGAGATGAGGATGGCGACGCGCTTCACAGCAGGTGGCCCCGGTAGATGACCCCCTGCCCTTTCACGATGGTCCCCAGTCGGGTGACGGTTTCACCTTCGGCCTGAAGAAGCGCGGTCAGGGCGTCGGCCCGGTCTGCGGCGACGACGGCGATCATGCCGATGCCGCAGTTGAAGGTCTTGAGCAGTTCCGGTTCCGACATGTTGGCGGTGGTGGCCAGCCAGCGGAAGACCGGCGGCAGAGTCCATGCGCCAAGGTCGATTTCGCAAGCCAACCCCTCGGGCAGCACGCGCGGCGGGTTTTCGGTCAGGCCACCGCCGGTGATATGGGCAAGGCCGTGGACCCCACCGGCGCGGACGGCGGCAAGCGCCTGTTTGACGTAAAGCCGGGTCGGGGTCAGCAGCGCCTGCCCCAGCGTGCCTTCGGAAAACGGCGAGGGCGCGTCCCAGCCAAGGCCGGACAGTTCAACAACTTTGCGCACGAAACTGTAGCCGTTGGAATGCACCCCGTTCGAGGCAAGGCCCAGAAGAACGTCGCCTTCGGCCACGTGATGGGGAAGCTCACCGCCCCGCTCCATCGCACCGACGGCAAAACCGGCAAGGTCGAAATCGCCCTTGTGGTACATGCCCGGCATTTCCGCCGTTTCGCCGCCGATCAGGGCGCAGCCGCTGTCAGCGCAGCCTTTGGCGATGCCATTGATGATGCGGGTGGCTTCTTCGACCTGAAGTTTGCCGGTGGCAAAGTAGTCCAAGAAGAACAGCGGTTCAGCACCCTGACAAACAAGATCGTTGACGCACATCGCGACAAGGTCGATGCCGATGGTGTCGACATGGCCCGTATCAATGGCGATGCGCAGCTTGGTGCCGACGCCATCGGTCGCGGCGACCAGAACCGGGTCTTTGTAGCCAGCGGCTTTCAGGTCGAAGAGGGCACCGAAACCGCCCAGCCCACCCATCACTCCGGGGCGGCTGGTCGCTTTGGCGGCAGGTTTGATCCGGTCGACCAAGGCGTTCCCGGCATCGATGTCGACGCCCGCATCGGCATAGGTCAATCCGCTTTGGCCCTTGGTCATCTGCCTGTCCCCTGCGTGACTCGGTTCGCGGTCCGCATAGACCATTGCCCCGCCCTGTGCAACGCGCCGCGCTTGACCCCCGGCCCGGTTCTGCTAGGCAAAGCAGGCTACGGGGGCCTGTAGCTCAATTGGTTAGAGCAGGGCGCTCATAACGCCTTGGTTGGGGGTTCGAGTCCCTCCGGGCCTACCATTCCCCCGGCTGAAGGCCAGGGCAGTCCGCCCTGCCCTTGCCTGGTGTTCAGCTCCGGTCAGGGGGTCAAAGCCGTGACGGCGGCACCTTCGGCGATCTGGTCATTGGGGTGCAGGATGACGACATCGCCAGGTTCAAGCCCGGTCAGCACCCGTGCAAGGCGGTCATTCCGTTCGCCCAGCGTGATCCGACGCAATGTCGCGCGCCCGTCGTTTACGACATATGTGGCCCAGTCGCTTCCCGCCCGGAACAGGGCCCCGATCGGGATGGCGGTCAGGTCCTCGCCGTTCCAGACCGTGATCCGCAAGGTAACGCGGTACCCATCGCCAAGACCGGCCCAGGTTGCGGGATCGCCGGTCAGGACCAAGACCAGCTTGACGCGCTGTTCCTCGATTCCCAGGGCCGAGACCTTGGTCGTGGCGGCAGGTTCGATGCGCTGGACCTTGGCCGCCAAAGCCGCGCCACCCCAGCCTTCGACCGTGGCCACAGCCCCAGGTGCGATGCGGACGGCGTCCGAGGACAGAAGCTCGACCACGATTTCCATATCCGCCGGATCGCCGATTTCAAGCAGCGGCTCGCCCGGCTGAACGACCTGTTCGCTTTCGACCAGAACGCGCAGGACGCGGCCACTGGCGGGCGCGCGAATCTCGGTGCAGCAGGTGGTGGAGACTTCGCCCTCGCCCGCCGCCAGAACCGCACTGGCGCTGTCGCGTTCCCTTTCGCGCACGGCAAGATTGGCCTTGGCGCTGGCAAGGGCGGCTTCGGCGGCGTCCAGATCCAGCATGGCAAGGTCAAGGTCGCGGTCGGAAATCGTGCCCTTTTCGCGCAGGGCGGTTGCGCGAGTGGCATCGGCCTGCCGGAAGGCAAGTTGCGATTTGGCGCGGGAGAGTTCGGCTTCGGCCAGGCCCAGCGCGGCTTCGGCGGCCTGCAACGTGGCCTCGGCCACCTTGCGCGACCGCTGGTCCAGCAGGGCCGGGGCGACGGGGCTGATCCGCGCGACCACGGTTTCACCGGCGACAACCCGATCACCGGCGTGCAGCTGGCCGCGCTGCATTTGCCCGGCGATGGGTGAAGACACGGTGAAGACCTCGCGGATCTGCGCCGTTCCTTCCTCTTCGACCTCGACCGTGATCGACTGCCGCGCGATGGTTGCGGTGTCGACCATGATCGGTTGCGGCCAGAGCGCCCAGGCGAAGGCCCCGATCAGGGCCAGAACCAAGGCAAGGATCACAAGTCTTCGGGTCATCTCATTCCCTCGTCTTCAGGACTTCGATCATGTCGAGCCGGTTGATCCGACCCCGGATCAGTGCGGCAGAGCCGATCGCCGCTGCAAGCGCGACGAGGCTTGACTTGGCATAGACCCATGGCGTGACGATCAGGGGCACACGATAAAGTTCCGAGCTGAAGGCGGCCAGAACCGCATTCGCAAAGCCCCAGCCGATCAGCCAGCCCAAAGGCTGGGCGATCAGGACAACGACGGCAATCTCGGCGTAAAGGATGCGCGCCACCTCGCCCCGGGTAAAGCCAAGGACGCGCAGGCTGGCAAGTTCGCGCCCCTGTTCGGAAAGGACGATGCGGGCGAAATTGTAGACGACCCCGATGGCGATGATCGCGCCAAGAACGGTATAGACCGTGGTCATGATCGTCACGTTTTCGGCCAGAGTGGTGCGGAACTTTTCCACCGACAGCCGGTTCAACGCCAGAAAGCCGGTCATCGGGGTTGCGCGGACGGCAGCGTAAAAGGCGGCCTCTTGCGCGGGATCAAGGGCAAGGTTGACCCCGGAAATCCGCCCCGGTCTGCCGGTCATCCGGTCAAGAGCCGGCAGGCCCGCATAGGCACCAAGGCCCAGATAGCCAAGGCTGATGCCGCTGACCGGGGTGGCAAAGCTGCGCTGGTCGCCATCCAGAAGCGTGATGTCGACCAGATCGCCGGTCCGGACCCCAAGGATCTGCGCCAGGGCTTCGGACAGGATGACGCCGTCTTCGGGCATGGTCATCGGGGCTTCGTCCGTGCCAAGGACGCGCGACAGTTCTGTCACGCCCTCGGGCAGGCCCTGAAGGGCGACGCGCCGCGAGATCGGCCCGTTCGAGATGCGGACCCCCACCATGCGGAAGGGTTCGGCGGCAAGGACGCCGGGCAGCCGGGCACTGTCATAAAGCGCGGGCATCCGCTGTTCCTGCGCGAAGGTCAGGGTCGCATCCTGCCGCGCGGTGCGGAAGAAGACCACGTCGATCATCCGGTCCATCGACCCCTCGCTCCACTGCGAGCCGACAAGGACCGCGACGGCAAGGGCGGCACCAAGGATCGAACTTGCGGTGCGCAACGGCCAACGCAGAAGGTGGCGGGCGACCATGACACCCGACTGACCGACCAGATGGGCGGCTTCGAAAAGCCCGCCCATGAACCGGCGATAGCGAAGGGGGGCCGGGGGCTGCATGGCAACGGCCGGGGGCAGCCAGGCGACCGAGCGGACGGCATTGGCGGCCCCTGCGACGGCGGCCCCCAGCGTGATCAGGGCCGCGATGGCATAGACCGAAGGGTCGCGGCTGAAGATCAGATAGGGAAAGTGGAAGAAGCGCGCGTAAAGCTGCGCAAGCTCCATGCCAAGCCAGGTTCCCGCGCCAAAGCCGATGGCGATGCCGATGACGGCGATGGCCAGGACGAATTCGACATAATGCCCGGCAATCGCCCAAGGCCCATAGCCGATGGCCTTCAAGAGCCCGATCTGTTCGCGTTCCAGCGCGACAAGCCGCGAGAGCGTCATGTTCACCAGAAAGGCTGCGACCACCAGGAAGATCGGCGGCAATACCTGGCTCATGCCGCGCAGCTGCTGCAGTTCGGCATCAAGGAAGGCATGGCTCAGCTGGTCTTTCCGGCCATAGGCCCCCGTCCCGCCATAGGGGGCAAGCAGGCGATCAATTTCGGCGATGACTGCGGCTTGCGAGGCTCCCGGCGCAAGTTTCACCGAGACGCTGGAAAAGGCACCCTCAAGATCGAAGGCCGAGGCCAGCGCTTTTTGCGACATCCAGATGATGCCAAAGCGCCGTTCGTCCGGCATCGCGTCACCCGGACCCAAGGCGTAGATATATTCCGGCGACAAGGCGACACCGGTCACCAGAAGGTCGCGCGACTGGCCGTTCATCAGGACAGTGAAGCGCGCGCCGGGTTCAAAGCCATGCGCCTTGGCGAAGCCTTCCGAGATCACCGCCTCACGCGGGGATTGCGGGTCGGGCAAGCGACCGGAGCGAAGGTAAAGCTGGTTCAGCGCCCCTGCCCCCTCGCCCGGGGCGGAAATGAGCATGGCGTTGCCGGGTTCCTCCATCCCCTCGATCCGGGTCAGGGCAAGCCGGGCGATCCGGGTTTCAACCGCAAGCACCCCGTCGATGGCAGCGATCCGACTGGCAAGGGTGCGCGGCGCGCGGGTGACATCGGCGAAGACATCGGCAAAGCGGCTGTCGGTGTAATAGGCGGCGCGGGTCTGATCCAGCGAGGCATAGGCCCCGACCCCAAGCACCAGCGTTGCGACACCTGCCCCCATGACCAGCGCAATCGCCAAGGCCTGCGCCCACAGCCGTCGCAAGTCGCGGAGAAGTTTCAGCCGCAGGGGGGAAAGCGCGCTCACCAACTGACCTCGGCAGGGGCCTTGCGGGTGGCGTTCACCTCCTCCGACATGATCGTTCCATTGGCAAAGCGCACGACGCGGTGGGCGATATCCTGGATCGCGGCGTTATGGGTGATGACCAGTGTCGTGGCCCCGATTACCGCGTTCACATTGGTCAGCGCCTCAAGCACCTTGATGCCGGTGTGGCTGTCAAGCGCCCCGGTCGGTTCATCGCACAAAAGCACCTCGGGGTTCTTGGCGATGGCGCGGGCGATGGCGACGCGCTGCTGTTCGCCGCCTGAAAGCTCGGCTGGGAAATGGTCCATCCGGTCGGAAAGGCCGACCATCGCCAGCGCTTCTTCGGGCTTCATCGGGCGGCGGGCGATTTCGGTGACGAGGCGGACGTTTTCCCGCGCGGTCAGGCTGGGCACCAGATTGTAGAACTGGAAGACAAAGCCGACATGGTCGCGCCGATAGCGGGTCAGCGCGGCATCGCCTGCACGGGTCAGGTCGTGGTCCATGAACCACACGTCGCCCGATGTGGCGGAATCGAGCCCCCCGATGATGTTCAGGAAAGTCGACTTGCCCGAACCCGAAGGTCCGAGGATCACGACGAACTCTCCCGCGCGGGCCTGAAAGTTGACGCCACGCAGCGCCTGCACCTCGACTGCACCGGTCCGATAGGTCTTGGACAGGTCGCGCACGCGAAAGACGGGGTCGGTCTGAAGCATGGGGACCTCCAATCCGGCTTGGATGGCCAACATAAACTGCCAGCGCATTGATCCCCGTCAAGTCCGGATCGGATTCTGTCCCTATACTGTCGGCTACATCCCATATCGAGCTTTACATCATTGACTTTTACAGCTTCAAACCTTTATAGGTATTGATGCCAAGAAAGGACCCGAGTCGCATGTCCCCGCTTCGTCTTGTTCTGCTAACCACCGCTTTTGCTTCTGGCCTGTCCAGCCTTGCGCTGGCGGACCCTGCACCGCTTGCCCTGACCAGCATCACCGAATGGAAAGCGGTCTATGGCACAGTCGAGGCGCGGGACCGAATTCCGGCGCGCGCGCGGCTTGGCGGCACCTTGGTCGCCCTGTCGGTAGCCGAGGGCGATGTGGTCGAAGCCGGTCAGGAACTGGCGCGGATCGTCGATGACAAGCTGGATTTCCAGCTTGCCGGTCTTGCGGCCCAGCGCGCGGCATTGACCGCACAGCTTGGCAATGCCGAGGCCGACCTGAAACGCGGTCAGGACCTTCTGAAAGACGGCGTGACGACGACCCAGCGGGTCGATGCCTTGCAGACGGCGGTCGATGTGCTGACCGGGCAGATCGCAGCGCTGGATGCGCAGGCCGAGGTGATCACGCAGCAGGCGAAAGAGGGCACGGTGCTGGCCCCGGTCGCGGGCCGGGTGCTGGATGTGCCGGTGACCAAGGGCGCGGTGGTGATGCCGGGTGAAGTGGTCGCGGTTCTGGGTGGCGGGGGCACGTTCCTGCGGATTGCCGTGCCGGAACGTCACGCCATGGCGCTGGATGAAGGCGATGCAATCGCGATTTCCGGCCCGGACGGCGACCATGAGGGGACGCTTGCCCGGGTCTATCCGCTGGTCGAAGGCGGCAGGGTCACAGCCGATGTCGAGATTGCAGGTCTGTCGGACCGCTTTGTCGGCACCCGGATGCTGGTGCGCCTGCCCGTAGCCATGCGCGAGGCGCTGATGGTTCCGGCAGCCGATATCGTTACCCGCGCGGGGCTGGATTTCGTCGGCATTGCGACCGGCGACACGGTCGCCCTTCGCAGCATCGTATCGGGCCAGCCGCAACTGGTTGACGGGGTGGCGATGGTCGAGATTCTAAGCGGTTTGCAGGCCGGTGACGTGGTAGTTCAAGCGCCTGAAGCCCGTGCCGACGCCGGGACCGGTGCCAGCCATGACTGAGCGCAAGACCCCTTCGCTGGGCATCGCGGGCGGGCTGACCAAGCGGTTCATCGCCTCGGCCCTGACGCCGCTGTTCATCCTTGCGGCGCTGGCGGCGGGGGTGGTGGCCTTGGTGTCGCTGCCGCGTGAGGAAGAGCCGCAGATTTCGGTGCCCTTGGTCGACATCCATGTGCAGGCCCAAGGTTTGAAGGCGGAAGACGCGGTCAAGCTGGTGACGGAGCCGCTGGAGGTTCTGGTCAAGGGCATCAACGACGTCGAACACGTCTATTCCTCGACCCGTGACGATGCCGCGATGGTCACCGCCCGGTTCAAGGTTGGGACCCGACCCGAGGATGCGATCCTGCGGGTGCATGACAAGCTGCGCGCCAATATCGGAGCACTTCCGGTGGGGATTCCGGAACCCCTGATCGTGGGCCGGGGCATTGACGATGTGGCGATCCTGACGCTGACGTTGTCTGCCGAGGACCTTGGTGCCAATGACCTGACCCGCATCGCCCGGATGTTGCAGACCGAGGTCGCCAAGACCGAGGATGTGGGCCTGACCTATCTGGTCGGGGACGCTCAGGACGCGATCCGCATTGAACCCGACCCCGACCGGCTGGCGCTCTATGGTGTGACGCTGCAGCAACTGGCGGGCAAGGTCGCGCAGGCGAACCGGACGCTGAACACCGGCAAGCTGCGCGATGGCGGTCAGATGATCGACCTGGTCGCGGGGGAAACGCTGACCGCTCCGGCAGAGGTGGCGAATCTTCTGATCACCACGCGCGACGGGCGGCCGGTCTATGTCGCGGATGTGGCGACGGTGCGCTATGTGGAAAACACCCGCGAAAGCATCGTGTCGCATCTGGCCAAGACGGATGGCGTTGTGACGGGTGGCCCTGCCGTGACGCTGGCGATTGCCAAGCGGGCCGGGGCGAATGCCGTGGTGGTGGCCGAAGACGTGCTGCACCGGGTCGAGGCTTTGACGCCGAAGCTGATCCCCGATGGCGTGACGGTCACGGTGACGCGCGACTATGGCGAAACGGCGAATGAAAAGGCCAATGAACTGCTGTTCCACCTTGGTCTGGCCACGGTGTCGATCATCATTCTGGTCCTTTTTGCCATTGGCTGGCGTGAGGCTTCGGTGGTGGCGATCGTCATTCCGGTCACGATCCTGCTGACGCTGTTTGCCGCCTGGGTGATGGGCTACACGCTGAACCGGGTGTCGTTGTTCGCGCTGATCTTCTCCATCGGTATCCTGGTCGACGACGCGATTGTGGTGATCGAGAATATCGACCGGCACTGGGGTCTGGACCGCAAGAAATCGCGGATGCAGGCGGCGATTGATGCGGTGGCCGAGGTTGGGAACCCCACCATCGTTGCCACGCTGACCGTGGTCGCGGCGCTGTTGCCGATGCTGTTCGTCAGTGGATTGATGGGGCCCTATATGTCGCCGATCCCGGCGAATGCCAGCGCAGCGATGATCTTTTCGTTCTTTGTTGCAGTGATCATCACGCCTTGGCTGATGGTCAAGATCGCGGGTCGGGCGGACATGCACGACCACGCGGGCGATGATGTCCATGGCGGGCATCACGGTGGCTGGCTGGAGAAGGCCTATACCGCTTTTGCGCGGCCCCTTCTGGCGACCAAGCGGCGCAGTCTGACCTTTCTCTTGGTCACTGCCGCCCTGTCCTTCGGGTCGTTGGCCCTGCTTTACACCCGCGACGTGACGGTCAAACTTCTGCCGTTCGACAACAAGTCCGAGCTGTCGGTGGTCATCGACCTGCCCGAAGGGTCATCGGTCGAGGCGACGGACCGTGTGGCGCGGGATGTGGCCGATGTGGTGATGGGCCTGCCGGAAGTGACCAGCGCCCAGATCTATGCCGGGACGCCCGCACCGTTCAATTTCAACGGGTTGGTGCGGCACTACTATCTTCGCAGCGAGCCGCAACTGGGCGAAGTGGCGGTCAACCTGACCGGCAAGGGCGACCGTGACCGGGCCAGCCATGATATTGCGCTGGACCTGCGGGAGCGACTTGCCGCGCTGCCGGTGCCCGAGGGGACGAGCCTGAAGGTGGTGGAACCTCCGCCCGGCCCGCCGGTGATCGCGACCCTGTTGGCCGAGGTCTATGGACCGGATGCCAAGACCCGGCGGGAAGCGGCGACGAAAATCCGCGCGGCGTTCGAGGCAGTACCCTTCCTTGTCGACGTGGACGACAGTTTCGGCACCCAGTCGCGGCGGCTTCGCGCGACGATCTCGACCGACGATCTGGAATATTTCGGCGTGCAGGAACAGGACGTGTTCGACACGCTGGCCCTGCTGAACGGCGGGCAGACCGTGGGCTATTCGCATCGTGGCGAGGGTCGGTTGCCGATCCCGCTGGTCATCGGGCGCGACAAGGGCGACCGAGTGCTGGATGAACGGTTCCTGACGACGCCGATCCCGGCCAACGCCCTGCCCGGCGCGCGCGGGGTGGTGGAACTGGGCGATGTGGTGACGGTTGCCGAGGAAGCCGCCAGCTTCCCGATCTTCCGCCACAATGGCCGCGATGCGGAAATGGTCACGGCGGAACTGGCGGGGGCGTTTGAAGCGCCGCTTTACGGGATGCTTGCCGTTTCCGACCAGATCGAGGCGATGGATTGGCCCGAGGGGACCAAGCCCGAGGTGTCGCTGCACGGCCAGCCTGCGGATGAGGGAAAGGTCACCCTGCTGTGGGACGGCGAATGGGAAGTGACCTTCGTCACCTTCCGCGACATGGGGGCGGCGTTCGGCATCGCTCTTCTTGGCATCTATATCCTGGTCGTGGCGCAGTTCGGGTCGTTCAAGCTGCCCCTGGTAATCCTGACGCCGATCCCGCTGACCTTCCTTGGCATCATGGTTGGCCACTGGCTGTTCGGTGCGCCGTTTTCGGCCACGTCAATGATCGGCTTCATTGCGCTGGCTGGGATCATCGTGCGCAACTCGATCCTGCTGGTGGATTTCATCCGCCACGGGGCTGGCCCGATCACGGTCGACCTTCTGATCGAGGCGGGGGCGATCCGGTTCAAGCCGATCCTTCTGACCGCCATCGCCGCCATGATCGGCGCGGTGGTGATCCTTGCGGACCCGATCTTTCAGGGTCTCGCCATCTCGCTTTTGTTCGGTCTGCTCAGTTCCACCTTGCTGACAGTCCTTGTCATCCCGGCCATCTACCGCGTCTTGCGCACATGACCGGCAACCCATGCCCAATCAGAGGAGGAGACTGAAATGGCTCATGTCGTCGTACTTGGCGCCGGTCTTGGTGGCGCCATCATGGCCTATGAACTGAAAGACCAGTTGCGGCCCGAAGATACCGTGACCGTGGTCACCAAGGACCCGACCTATCACTTCGTGCCGTCAAACCCCTGGATCGCCGTCGGCTGGCGTGACCGCGAGGACATCACGGTGGACCTGGCGCCCACGATGGCGAAAAAGGGGATCAACTTCATCCCGGTTGCTGCCGAAAAGCTGCACCCGGAAGAAAACCGGATTGCCTTGGTCGACGGCAAGTCGGTCAGCTATGACTATCTGGTGATCGCCACCGGGCCGGAACTGGCCTTTGACGAAATCCCGGGGCTGGGGCCGCATGGCGGGTATACTCAGTCGGTCTGCCATATCGACCATGCATTGGCGGCCAAAGAGGTTTTCGACAAGCTGCTGGCCAATCCCGGCCCGGTCATCATCGGGGCTGCGCAGGGGGCAAGCTGCTTTGGTCCTGCCTATGAATTCCTGTTCATCTTGGAAACCGCGCTGCGCCGGGCGAAAATCCGCGACAAGGTGCCGATGACCTTTGTCTCGCCCGAGCCCTATGTCGGGCATCTGGGTTTGGACGGGGTGGGTGACACCAAGGGTCTTCTGGAAAGCCAGATGCGCGAAAAGCACATCAAGTGGATGACCAACACCCGGGTGAAGCGGGTCGAAGACGGCCACATGTTCGTCGAGGAAGTGGGCGAAGACGGGGTTGCGAAACCTGAAAAGGACCTGCCCTTCGCGTTTTCGATGATGCTGCCCGCCTTCCGGGGGATCAAGCCGGTGTCGGGGATCGAAGGCCTGAGCAATCCGCGCGGCTTCACCATCGTCGACAAGCACCAGCAAAACCCGAAATACCCCAACGTCTTTGCCGTGGGGGTCTGTGTGGCGATCCCGCCGATGGGGCCGACCCCGGTGCCCTGCGGCGTGCCGAAGACCGGCTTCATGATCGAATCGATGGTCACCGCGACTGCCCACAACATCGGCGCGCTGGTGCGCGGCAACCAGCCCGACAGTGTCGGCAGCTGGAACGCCGTCTGCCTCGCCGATTTCGGCGACGGGGGCATCGCCTTTGTCGCGCAACCGCAGATCCCGCCGCGCAACGTCAACTGGTCGTCGTCGGGCAAATGGGTCCATCTGGCCAAGATCGGGTTCGAGAAATACTTCCTGCGCAAGCTGCGCAAGGGCCAGTCGGAACCCTTCTACGAAAGCCTCGCGCTGAAAGTGCTGGGGATCGACAAGCTTAAAGAAACCACTAAAGGATGAGGTCTGAAATGTCTCTTGATCGTGCTGTCATGCGTTTTGCCGGTGTCATGGTGCTGCTGAGCGTCGTGCTTACCGTCTATGTCTCGCCGTTGTTCGTCTGGTTCACGGTGTTCATCGGCCTGAACCAGATCCAGTCCAGCTTTACCGGCTTTTGTCCGGCGGCTTCGGTCTTCCGGATGTTCGGCATCAAGAAAGGATGCGCCTTCGAATAGGGTGCAGGAGTGAAAAATGGCAGAGATTCTGGAAGGTTTCGGCGGAACGCAGGATCAGGCTGCGCGAGCGGTGGCCCTGCTGAAGTCGCTGTCCCATGAGGGGCGGCTTCAGATTCTTTGCCTGCTGGTCGGAGGCGACCTGAACGTCACCCAACTTGCCGAGGCGCTGGGGGTCAGTCCCGTCAGCGTCTCGCAGCAACTGATGCGGCTGCGCGCGGAAGGCATCGTGCAGACCCGGCGCGAAGGCAAAAGCGTGATCTACCATCTGGCGCGCGAGGAAGTGGCGGCTGTCGTCACGGCCTTGCGCGACACGTTTTGCAAGCGGGCCTGACCGGGCTTAGGGACCGACGTCACCAAGATCGTCCGACAGGGCGCGCAGCTTGGGGATATGGCAGATCACGGCGGCGCCATCCCGGCGGATCGCCCCTTCGGCGACAAGGTCCTGCAGCGCGTTGTTGACGCGCGACCGCGTGGCACCAAGCACGGCGGCAAGGTCCGACTGGTTCAGGCCCAGGTCGACCCGAATTTCGGTGGCATCCCTGCCGCCCTTGGCCTGATGCGCGGCCATCAGAAGATAGCGGACAAGACGGCCTTGCAGATCGTAAAGCGCGATGGATTCCATCTGGAACGTCGCCCGGCGCAAATGACCGCAAACGTGCCTTGCAATCGCAAGCGGCAGATCGGCCCGCTGGCGTGCCACCTGCATGAACCGTTCGCGTGTCAGAAGGATTGCTGTCGTCGTCTCGGTCGCCATGGCGTCGGTCGAGCGTGGTTCGCCGTCCAGAAGCGCCAGTTCGCCCAGCACTTCCCCCGGTCCGACCGAGGTCAGCACCAGTTCGCGGCCCTGCGGGGTCATCAGTGACAGCCGGATTCGGCCCGACAGGACGGCAATCATCCGGTCATCACTGTCGCCGCGCTGAAAGATCAATTGCCCGGCCGTCCAGCGATGGCTGAAGCCCAGCCTTGCCAGATCCGCACGGGTGTCTGCTTCCAGCCCCGCGAACACGGGAAACAGCGCAAAAACGTCTGGCCTGACCATATCGGTCATGTCGGCCCGTCGGGTTTAGGGATGGCGCGGATTGGATGCATGCCCAAGCATTAGCTGCATGTCATGCACCAAACAAGCGCGGCATGTGCCGCAAAGCACAGCGGCGGGCGGCACAGGTCGTTAGAAAACCCTTAAGGCAATCTGAACAAACGCTTCAGCAAAGCAGCGACGATGCGGACGGAAGGGTCTTTCCTGTGCTCCCTGGCACTTCCGGACTTTGAACCAGACGCCGAAGTGCGAGTAAGGCGAGAGGCATTTTCTCGCTAGTCACGAGTATTGTGGTGGCAAGAATTCTTGCTTCGAATTGGTGTAGAGTACCGCACCGATAAATCAACTTGAGCACCTAGGCGGGCCTTCGCGTGAAGCTACTCCCCAAGAGTTGCGCGGGGCCCGCAGCTTTTCTTTGGATGTGTTGACAACGGGTCGAGTTAGACCATGGCCATCAGGGCATCGCGCGTCAGGATCACCCGCCGTTCCCAGATGCGTTCGCCTTGGGCGTCCATCCGATCGACAGCCGCCTGCGCAAGTTCGCGCGCGGCATCGACCTCGCCCCGCGCTGCAAGGGCCTGCGCCTGGGCCGAGGCATAGACCGGCCAGCCAAGCTGCAACCCGATGGCATCGGCCACCGGCATAAGCTGGGAAAGCCCCGCCTCGCCCGCAGCGGTGTGGCCCTGCCAGACCGCATCCATGCTTTTCCAAAGCTGACCGATCACCGTCCAGAAGGCGTGGCCCTGCGTGGCGGCATAGCCAAGCCCGGTTTCAAGGTGCTGGTCAAAGGCTGCGCGGTCGCCAGTCAGGCAAAAGGCCTGCGCGGCAAAGACATGGACCCATGGCAGTTGCAGGCGCGCACCGACACGGTCGATCTGGTCAAGAGCAGCCTTCAGTGCCGCCATGCCCTGATCCTTGCGGCCAAGCAGGATGTTGATGTGGCATTCCGCCGACAGGACCGAAACCAGCGGATCGGCCCCCAGAAGATAGAAAAGCTGGCCATGCTGGGCGGGGTCATAGATCGCCTTCAGTTCGTCCCCGGCCTGCAGCGCGGCGTCAAGCGCGCCGGAATACATCAGATGCGCGGTCTTGTTGGTCAGATAAAGGATCTGTTCTTCGGACGAATCCGGATTGGCGACGCGCTGCATTGTCGCCAGAAGCTCGGCGCTTTCGTGCATCCGGCCGCCGATCGTGGTCTTGGCGAAAATCCCGTACAGCGCGTACATCCGCGCCCGGCTGCCAGCGTTCAACCGGGTGACGCTGGCATCCAGTTCGTCATAGGCCTTGGCGACCTCGGGATGGGAAAAGCCAAAGCGCTGCACCTTGGTCGCGCCCAGCAGGGTTTGCGCCTGAATAAGCGCGTCGCTGGTCGGCTTGTCGGGGTCTGGAACCGAGGACAGCACCGAAAGCGCCTGTTCCAGATAGGTCGAGGCGGCGTCGAAGGTGGCGCTGCCAAGGAATTTGATGCCTGCGGCCATGCGAGGAGCAACCGCTTCGGCCATCGCTTCGGCTTGCAGGTAGTGGTCGGCCACAAGTTCCGGATAAGCGGCGGCTTCGTCCGGGTAATGTTGCTGCAAAACACCGGCGAACCGGCCATGCAACTGCCGCCTGCGCCGGGCGGGCAGCATGTTGTAGGCACAGTCGCGCAGAAGGATGTGGTGAAAGCCAAAGCCCTGCGGCTCAGCTTCAAGTATGCCAAGCTTGATCAGTTCGGCCCCGTGGGCGGCCAGATCGACATCGTCGTCGATCAGGTGTTTCAGATGCTCCAGCCGAAAGTTGCGACCGATGACGGCGGCGGTCAGCACGGTTTCCTTCAGGGTGCGCAGTTCCTCCAGCAGATGCTGGATCGTGGCTTCGATGGTGGGGGGCGGCAGCGACTGGCCTTCGACCGAAGGGTTAAGCTTTTCGGCACGGGCAAGGGCACGCAGAAACAGCGGGTTGCCGCCTGCGACTTCAACCAGACGGGCCTCGACCGCGGCGGAAAAGCTTTCCTGAATCTCGTCCTGCATCACTTGGCGCGAGGCTTCTGCCGACAGGGGCGGAACCTGCACGGTCTCGAATCCCTCGGCGCGGGCGTGGTCCATCACTTCGGGCGTCGGGCGCGACAGGATGATCACGCGGCCTGCAACCTCGGGTCCCGCCTTCATCAACCGACCGATCACTTCGCGCGTGTCGGCGTCGCACCAGTGGAAATCGTCGAAGAACAAAAGCGACAGGGGGTCGGCAAGCCGGTCTGTGAGCAGGGCAACTGCCGCCTCGATCCGGTTCTGACGGCGCAGTTGCAGCGAAAACTCCGGGTGCGGGATCGCCACGCGGGCGGGGTCAAGGATTTCGGCCAGACCGTCGTGCAAGGCTGGGGCCAGCGTGATGCCACGTGCGGCAAGCTGATCGGCAAGGGAGCCCTGCCCCGGCAACATACCGCGCAGCCATTCGGTGACGGGCAGAAGTGGCGAGCGGGTCAGGTTGCTGCGCGCGCTTAGCGGCACAGTTGCCCGACCGATCCCGGCCTGCGCCATCAGGGCCTGCGCCAGCGCCGATTTTCCGATCCCTGCCGGACCGACCAGCAAAAACCGGTGCGTATCGCCGTTCAGGCATTCCCGGACCAGCGTCTCACGTTCCAGCAGGCGAGAGGTGCCGTGATCGGGGCGGACGACCTTGAAGCCGTGGATTTCATGCACGGTCGTGTCGGTCGAGGTGCCCTTGAACCGGACGGACCGCGTTTCGGACACCTCCAGTTTCGCCAAGCGGCTGACAAAACCGGCGAACCGGTCCGAGGCCATGACCTTACCCGGTCCCGCCTCGCCCTGGACCCTTGCGGCGATGTTAAGGTCAAGCCCGGACAGTTGCGGACGCCCGTCATCGCCCGCCCCGACGCGGCACAGGAAGGTTCCGGCATGCAAGCCCGCCCGCGCGACGCAACCGGGCAGGTCCTTTGACACGGTGTCCACCATTGCCAAAGCACAGCCAAGTCCGGTCAGCGCGGCATCTTCGGGGCCTTCATCAATGCCGAAACAGGCCAGCACCCCATCGCCGTAATGCTGGATGACGCGACCACGGAAGGCGGCAAAGACCCGCGCGGTCAGCGCATGAAAACCCTGCAACGTGGCATCGTAATCCTCAAGCCCCAGCCGTTCGGCCATTTCGGTCGAGGCCACCAGATCGACGAAGCAAATCGTCAAGATCCGGCGTTCGGCCTTGTCGCCGACGCCCGTTGCTGCCGGAGCGGTCACGATCACAGTCCCCCCATGAAACTCCGCGCCTTTGCGGCTTGTCGGACCCGCTTGCTGTCAGCGGGGTTTGTCATGGACCATGAACACCATATTCTGAAGGCCCCTGGCAAGGTCTGAGTTGCAACCGGTAGCAACGGCTGGAAGTCGCGGTCGGCATCGACAAAGCCGCCGGGGGTGGAATCCTTGACCCGGACACGGCCATGCACCGGGGCGATCCAGGCCTTGTCCAGTTGCAGATCGAAGGCGTTGTAAAGCAGTTTCCGGCAGCGCTGGCTGTCGGTCACAAAGGCGGTGCCAAGCATTTGCGCGACCGCCCCCATCGCGGGGTGGCCTGCAAGGCTGACGGGATCGTCGGTCTGAATGAACTGGCTGTCGATCATCAGCCCATCAGGGGTTGATCCAGTAAAGCCGGCTTCCTCCCATCCCAGCGTCGCGCGGGATTTGTTCATCGCATAGAAGACCTTGCCCGCCATGATGGCCGCGGCATTGTCGACGTAAAGCTTGCGGGGGTAAAGGAACGGCGCAGGTCCACCTTCATCGGTGCGGCAGTCGGGAATGGCGAAGGTCGCCTCGCTATAGGGCGGAAAGCCAAGGAATTGCGGCAGGAAGGAACTGCGCACGTTGTGGTAGCGGCAAAAGGACATGCCGACCGGATGCATGCCCGCGGGAACCATCGAGGAATGGCCAAGGACGACACCTTTCGGCAACAGCTTTGCGACCTCATGCCGGGGCATTGCGTAAAAGACGAACCAGCCGGTCATTTCCCCACGCGCGTAAAACCCGGTCAACGGCCAGTTGGCACCGGTCACCGAAAGGGTCTTGAAGGCGGCGATATCGGTGGCGGTGCCGCCATCGGCAAGGTCATCCGCGCCGACGTTCAGAAGCTTTGCCCCAGACAGGGCGGATGCGGCGGCGATGCCCGACATCGTGGCCCCTTCAACACAGCCTGCGTTCAGGCCGGAACGTGTCCAGTCTCCGGCAAGGACAAGGTTGTAAAACCCGCTCTCGCCCGGTGCGAGGCGGTGGTAAAGGCTGCCCTTGACCGACAGGACATAGCGTTCCGATCCGAACATGTTGACGCGCAGATACTGGTCTTCCAACCCGCCCTGATGGAACGGCACCGGGTCCGCCTTGGGCCAAAGCGCGGGCAGGTCCTTTGTCACCCAGTCGCGAACTTCAGTGGTGAACTTCTCCAGCGTCTGCCCTTCGGGTGCAGGTGAACAGAAATAGGAAATCGAGGTGGGACCCGTGCCCGCCCAATCCTCGACCGGGATCAGGTGGCTCATGTCTGCCACGGTATCCAGCGGCTCGGCAAAGCCTGTCATAATGGTCTGCAGCGGGCTTTTGGGAATCGCCTTGGGGTTGTTGTGCTTGGCGACCTTTGCGTCCCAGCCCATGTCGGCAAAGCTTTTGTCCAGCCAGAACTGCGCGGCCTGCGTGCCCACGGTCTGCAGCGACCCCAGCATCTGCGCCCAGCGCGGCGAGACGGCGGCAAGGTCCCGCGTCATGGGCGGCAGCGAACCAAGCGACGCACCAAGCAAGACCTTGTCGAAATCCTCACCCAGCCGCAGAACCATGGGCGTGCCCTTGGGCGGCTCGGCCTCGCATTCGAAATTGATCCCGGAGGCCCGCAGCGCCGCACCATCGACCAGTTGGTCCCAATCGGGTTCGGACGGCCAGCAAGGCAGGCCTTTCACGTCGCGTAGCGGTTGGTAGTCGCCCTTGATAACCTCGGCTTGCCGAACCAGTTCGACAGCCCCGATGTCGGTTCCCGTCTGAGAAAGGCGCAGGGCAGTAGCGGCGTGGAAGAACCGGAACTTGACGCCGATCTTTTCCAGCACCTGATAATAGGGCGCAAAGATCGTGTCGCCCATTCCGGCCTGCATCTTCTGAAAGATCGCGCCCGAATAGGCCAGCACCAGCCGCCCCATCGCCCGTGCCGCCGTGCCTGCGCCGACGTTTGCCTGATGAATGTTTCCGGCAGAAAAGCCGAAGACAAAATCATAGCAGCCCCGGACCAGCACTGATTTCAAGGCCAGTTCACTGGCCCCGTTGGCACGCAGCCAGTCGGTAAACTCCCACTGGTCCAGCACGTCATAGCCTTGGGTAAAGGCATCCGAGGCCGCCATGCCATGCGCATAGGCAAGGCCAAGGTCAGCGAGCATCAGGATCCGGCGCTGCGCGTCGTCCTGAATGGCTGCGGGCGTCATCCGGGCATGAACGGCCTTTTGCGCATCGTTGATCAAGTCGGCCAACAGGGACCGCTGCGAAGGCAAGTGCAGGCTTGGACGGTCAGACAGCGCAGCAAGACCATCGCGAAGCCGGTTCCCGGCAGTTTGTAGCCCTGCGGTCAAACGCGATGCATCTTCAAGTTCGTGGCGCGCGATGAATTCCAGCACGATTTCCACCACTCGGCGGAACATCTCGAACGGCGTCGGGGCCGTGGTTGCCGATCCGGGGATCTGGTCATTGCCCGGCAGGTCGATCAGCCAGGGCCGCCAGTCAATGCCGGTTCCATCGGCCTTGGGCACGTCTTCCGACAGGAAAAGATGGCGCAGCGGTTTGAAGGCCTTGTCCATCGTGCCAAGCGGTGCGTCGGGCTTGCGCAGGCCAAGACGCAGCAATTCGCCATAGCAGTCGCGCAGATTGCGGAAGGCGTTGTCATAGAAGCCGCCCCAGACATGCAGACCGTGTTCTTCGATCCGCTCGCCTTGGGCGGCGTTCCGGCCGCTGGCCCCCTTGCCACCCAGCCGCCAGCCAAGCTGATAGACGGTGATGTCAAACCGGTCTTGCCAGTCAGGCAGCCGGGTCAGGGCGAAAAGTGCCGTGATTGTTCCAACGCCACCGCCGATGGCCAGAATTCGCGTCTTTTTGTTCGAAACCATTGCAATCTCATCGCCAAGTATCTGATCTTAATGGGCATTTTTCGTGTCAAATTCACTATATGCCCAGTCAGTCAGCGACTGAACAGGGGGAATGCAGCAATTTCATGGAGCGGTCGCGGCAAGATTTCCGCAGCAATATCTAAAGGCGAGCGGAACCACCGGGCCGATGCGGGACGGGTTACCAGCGGATATGCGGCGGCCAGACATAGACCTCGTCCGGGTCGGCAAGGCTTGGCGCAGCAAGGGCCATGGCGCGGCGGCGGAGTTCGACCGAAACAGCGTCACGGTCCAGATGCCGCAACTCCTCGGCCCGGATCGGGGCACCGACGGCGATGTCGATGGGCCGATTGATGCGACGGCAGGTCTCGTAAAAGACCAAAGCGATGCGCAGCGGATAGGACAGGTGGCTGGCGATCTGGAAAAGGCGCGAGTTCTGGCCCGAGATATTCAGCGGCAAGGTCGTCACGCCGGGGATCGTGGCAAGGCGGCCGACAAAGGGATGCCAGGCGGAATCCACCGCCCGCCCGCGCAGCGGCTTGTTGGCCGTAGCCACCCCGCCCGCGGGAAAGATCGCGACTGTCTGGCCTTGGGCCAGCAGGTCCGCCGCGCGGCGACGGGTCTCGCCGGTAATGCGCCGCGCCTCGGGCGTGCCCGAAAAGTCGACCGGCAGAAGGTGTGGATCAACCTCGGGAACCCGGCAGAGCAGGCTGTTGGTCATGATCCGCACATTGCCGCGCAAGCGCATGCCAATCTGCCCGATGGCCAGCCCGTCAACCACGCCGAACGGATGGTTCGCGACCAGAAGCAGGCCGCCTGTTGCGGGCAGCGTCGCCAGGTGTTCGGCCCCCTGCCGAATGCGGAGCCGGATGCCAAGCTTGCGCAGCGCCGCGTCAAAGACCGGCTCTCCGGGGCGTTTGTCGCAGATCACCCAGTCCAGATAGAGCCGCTTCAGTCGGGGTTGCCCGGTCAGCATCTCGACCGCACGGATCAGGCCACGGCGAAAGATCGACTGGCCCGCGTGCGAATAGGTGAAGGTCACGGCAGGCGAAATCGGCGGCTGGTCAAAGCTGGCGACGGGCCCGGGAAGGCCAAGCGCGACCGAAAAGTCACCAAAGCTCTCCGGGCTGGGCTGGTGGGTCATGACTGGGCCTTTGTCGGGGCGGCGATTCCCGACAAGGTGCCAGCACCCGATCACAAGACCACGACGCCAGCGTCACGGATTTGCGACAGCGCTTGGCGCGGGGATCAGCCCCAGTCGCCCTGCAGCAGGTTCCGCGTCACCACCTCGACCGGGCGTTCGCGGGCGATCAGGCCCGCAACCCATTCACAGGACGCCGCATTGAACACCGCCCCCTTGCCCCGCCGGTATTCGGCCATGCAACCGTTGCCTCGGCTGGCAAGGCCAAGGGTTTCGGACGTGATCTCGCCATAGATCGTCATCGCCACTTCCTCGGCATCCAGCGTGCCGATGAAGTGATCCTCGTCATGGCGTCCGGTGGAGTGCGACAGCGTGGTGGCAAGGGACAGGCCAACGATGGTCAGTTCCCCCTGCAAGCCCGTGCCATCGGCGGGGTATGGCAGGCCCTTGCGGGTTTCGTAGTCGATCCCGTCCACCTCATAGCCAAAGATCTTCGAGGCAGCCCCCAGCACATCGCCATAGCCAAGCCCGGTGCCCTGCATGACCCAATGGTCGGGGCGATAGATGGTGAACCCGCCGGAGCCATGCGCGGCACAGCGGCTCCACCCGGCATAGACGCCCATGGACCCGGTCAGGCCCATCGTGGCCACCGCAGGCCGCGCGGCGCGGGGATGGTCCCAGTAGCTGGTGATCCGGTCGGTTTGGGCCAGCGGGTCCTCGGCCTCGGCCCGCGCCTTGTGGCAGGTCTGGGTCAGCAGGTCCGCCGACAGCCGGGTCTGCCAGAAGAAATTGCCGCCGAACCGTGCCAGTTGCCCGCCCCGGTCCAGCCAGCCGTCCAGATGGTCGCGCATTTCCCAGGTCCAGTATTCGTCATGGCCGACGATCACCGCGCGGGCATATCCGTCCAGACAGGCGGGGTCGGAGTGCAGGTCGTGCTGGGTGAAATAGTCCAGCGCGATGCCTTGGGTTTCGCACCAAAGGGCAAAGGGCCGCTCGAACGCCGCCCAGCCCGATGAGGCGTATTTCTTGGAAATCCCCTTCGTGCGGGCATAGTCCATATGCGGATAGGCCGGACGCGACAGCAGCGGCGAGGCATGCGGAATGCGCGGGGCATCCTCGGGCCAGCGGACAAATCCCTTGGCCCAAGGGCGGAGCAGGCTGACTTCGGCGGAAAAATCGCCCCCGGTCGGACCGCACAGCCCCTGATAGTGGTTCGATCCGCCCCAGTCGTTATAGGCGCACCAGGTTCCGGTCGCCAGAACCATGGCCAGCTTCGCCTTGGGCTTGATGGGCTTCAGGACGAACATGCCTTGCGAGGAATGGCCGTCGATGGTCAGGGTCACGACATGGACCCCGCTTTGCCAATCCGCAGGGATCAGGGTTTCGAATGCCAACGGCCAGTCGCAGCCCCGAACCGAGCAATCGGCGGGGGTCGGAGCGAAGCGGGTGGCGATTTCGGTGTCGATCAGCGTGACCGGGGTCAAGCCGTCCCTTTCGATGCGCAACCGCGCCTTGGTCGCGCTGGACATGGCATGCAGACGAAGCGTCTCACCCGGCGCATAGCTGAGCCGGTCGCTATAGCCCCAGACCTGCGGGCGCGAAGGGTCTTCCGACGCCATCTCGTAATAATGCCCGGTGACCGGATCGCCGTCGTCATAGGGGCCCGCCACGAAGAAACCTTGCATTCCATTCCCCCTTGTCCCGTGCGGTACGAGTTTCCTGCCCAACAGCCTGGAATGCAACAGGTGGCCGCCTTGAAAAGCCGGGAAAGCTGTGCCTCTCTAGCCCAAGGGCTTCGGGGGAAAACCATGCAGATCGGGGATGTGTCATTCTGGTATGCCGATATCGGCCTGCCCCAGCGCCGCGCGGCCCTTGCAGGGGATACGACGGCGGATGTGGCCATCATCGGCGCGGGCTATACTGGGCTTTGGACGGCCTATTACCTGAAAAAGGCTGATCCCGGTCTGAATGTCATCGTGATCGAAAAGGAATTCGCGGGCTTTGGTGCCTCGGGGCGGAACGGGGGCTGGTTGACGGGGGGCTTTGCCTGGAACCACGCGCGCTATCTGAAAACTTCGACCGAAGCCGGGGTGCGCGGCATGGTCGCTGCGATGAACACCACGGTCGACGAGGTGATCCGCGTGACCGAAGCCGAAGGCATCGACGCCGATATTCGCCGTACGGATGAGCTGATGGTCGCGACCCTGCCCGCCCAGCTTGGCCGGATGAAGGACGAAGTCGCCCATCGCCGCCACTGGGGCGAGGAAGACCGCGTGTATGAGATCGGTGCGGAGGAGCTTGCCAAACGCATCCGCATTCCCGGCGCGCTGGGGGCAATGGTGGTGACCAACGTCGCCCGCGTGCAACCTGCGAAACTGGTGCGCGGGCTGGCCGCTGCGGTCGAAAGGCTGGGGGTTCGGATCGTTGAGGGGACAACTGTCACCAGTCTGGAAAAGGGCCGGGTGCAGACTGATAAAGGCACCGTCCGCGCCCCCCGCATCCTGCGCTGCACCGAAGGGTTCACCGCCGGTCTGCCGGGGCTGAAACGCGAATGGCTGCCGCTGAACTCGGCCCAGATCGCGAGCGAACCCCTGCCGCCCGAGGTTTGGGATCAGATCGGCTGGGACGGCCACGAAATCCTTGGCGATTTCGCCAACGCCTATTGCTACTGCCAGCGCACCCGCGAAGGCCGGATCACGGTTGGCGCGCGGGGGGTGCCCTATCTTTACGGGTCGAACCTTGACACCAACGGCGCGCCGGATGGTGAAACGATCCGCCGTCTGACGGCGATCCTGCACAAGCATTTCCCCGCTGCGGCCTCGGCCAAGATCGACCACGCCTGGTGCGGGGTTCTGGGCGTGCCGCGCGACTGGTGCGCGACGGTGGGGCTGGACCCGGCAACTGGCATCGGCTGGGCTGGCGGCTATGTCGGGGTTGGCGTCTCGACCTCCAACCTCGCAGGCCGGACGCTGGCCGACCTGGCGCTTGACCGCAAGACAGACCTGACCACCCTGCCCTGGGTCAACCGCCGTGTCCGGTCATGGGAGCGTGAGCCGTTCCGCTGGCTGGGGGTGACAGGAATGTATGCGCTTCTGAACGCCGCCGACCGGAGCGAGGCCCGCCCTGGTGCCGGGCCATCGCGACTGGCGACCCTTGGAAACTGGCTGACAGGGCGGGGGTAGGTTTGGTCTTGCCCATCTGGCAGCGGTGGCGAATGGAATATCCGCTACCTCTGCATCGGTTTGTGGTAAGCAAGGGGAATATTTCCCCTGTGGCAGACGGGCCGGGCAGGATATCCCGCGCCCTGCGTGCCAAGGAGCGCAGCGTGGCATCACGCTGAATTAACAGCGAAAGCAGACAAGAAAAGTGCCAAATTCGACAAGTCCCGACCAGTCAGCCGAACCGCACGAGGCCGCGCTTTTCGCCGATGACCTTAAGCCCGGTTCGCTTTTGCTGGACGGCCAATACGAAATTCTAAGCTTTCTGAACTCGGGCGGCTTTGGCATCACCTATCTGGCGCGGGATTCGGTCGACCGTACGGTCGTGATCAAGGAATGCTTTCCGAATGCGCTGTGCCGTCGATCCGGTGCCACTGTCGTTGCCCGGTCGCGCAAGCATGCCGCCGAATTTCGCACCGTGGTGCAGGGCTTTATCGACGAGGCACGCAGCCTTTCCAAAGTCGTGCATCCCGGCATTGTCGGCGTGCATCAGGTGTTCGAAGACAACGGCACCGCCTATATGGCCATCGACTTCATCGACGGCAAAGACCTGCACGACATTCTGGAATCGACGGACAGCGCCTTTTCCCCGGCCGAAGTCGTTGTTCTGCTGACCCGGATGTTAAGCGCGGTCGAATTCATCCACCAGATCGGCATCCTGCATCGCGACATCTCGCCCGACAACATCCTGATCGACCGCAACGGCAAACCGGTCCTGATCGACTTTGGCGCGGCAAGCGAACAGCTGACGCCGGAAAGCCGCATCGTGACGGCGCGGCGGGTGGTCAAGGACGGCTATTCGCCGCAAGAGCTTTACCTGACCGGGGCCGAACAGACAGCCGCCAGTGATCTATATGCCCTGGGCGCCACCTTCTACCATGTCATTTCGGGCAAGGCCCCTCCGGCCAGCCAGCGGCGTCTGGCTGCCCTTGCTGGGGGCACGCCGGACCCGTGCCAGCCGCTTGCCGGGCGGTTTGCCGGCTTTCCGCCGGGATTTCTGGAATCGATCGACGCAGCGCTGCGGGTTCTGCAAAAGGACCGGCTGCAAAGTGCTTCGGACTGGATCCAGCTTGTCCAGACCTCGCTTGCGCAGGACCCGGCTGGCCCAAAGGCCCCAACATCCCACACCGCCCCTCCGCGCCCGACCGTGACCGCGACACGGGCAGAGCCGTGGGGTCAGATTTTGGCCAACCGCCCGCAAGTCCTGCTTGCCGCCGGGGCGCTGACTGTGGCGGCTTTGGCGGTCGTCTTGTGGTTCATCCTGACCTAGAGGCTATGCGATAGCAGAGCGTCCGGCCTTCCACGATATTGCATAGCATGCCTGGATGTCGGCCCATCGATCCAGGCCGGCACTTCCGCCGACTGTATTTCGGAGGCAATGACATGACACCCTGCAAATTTCCCCGCATTCTGATCATCGCGACCACCGCCGTGCTGTCCCTTGGCAATGCTGCGATGGCCGAAAAGAAAGAGACCCGCGTCGCCAACGGCCTGACCGCGAGCCAGTTCATCCAGAACTGCGAAGGCATGGGGGGCAGCATCGACGACAGTTCGCAAGGCTCCGAAGGCGTGTCCTGCACCCTGCCAAGCGGCACCAGCGCCGACTGTTCCTTCGGCCCGAAGGACGCCTATTGCGAGGTCACCACCCCGCGCTCCAGCCTGCCTGCTCGGACAACCAAGTCCCTTCTGGGCGACAGCACGCTGCAACCGCTGAAATAGCATCAGGCGGGGTGCGCCCTACAGCCCCAGCGCCAGGAACACCTTGGGCAGTTCTTCGGGCAGGTCCTCGGCAATGAGGCCCGGCCCGAACGAGAGGGCGCATTCCACATGCAGCCAAGCGCCCGTGCAGGCGGCGTCAAAAGGGCTGAACCCTCGGGCGAGGAGGCCAGTGATGAATCCGGCCAGAACATCGCCTGACCCCGCCGTCGCCAGCCATGGCGCGGCGCGGTCGTAGTGGGCCGAGTTGATGGCGCAGCGCCCCGAATGGTCGGCGATCACCGTGTCGGGGCCTTTGTACAGGACCACGCAACCCGCGCGTTTTGCGGCTTCGCGCGTGGCATCGACCTTGGAATAGGCGGGGCCTTTGGTGGCGGGTTCCGCCAGCTTTGCGGCGATGTCGGGGAAAAGGCGGGCGAATTCTCCAGCATGGGGGGTCAGGACGCAGCCCTCGTGCAGGGCGGCGAAGAGGTCGGGGTGCTGTGAGAGGATCGTGAGGGCGTCGGCATCGAGGACGAGGGTGCGGGGGGAGTGCCGGTCTGAAGCCCGGCCTACATCAGCGGGCGTCGGCCGGGCTTCAGCCCGGCACTTGAGCGCCACAGCCACCAACTCCCCGCCCCGTGCATCCAGCCCCAGCCCCGGCCCCACACAGAGCGCGTTGATCCGCTTGTCCTCCAGCACATCGGCCAGCGCAGCCCCATCCGCCACTCCTCGCAGCATCACCGCATCCAGCCGCGCAGCGTGTTCCGGGATCGCGTCAAAGGGACACCCCACCGTCACCACCCCCGCCCCGATCCGCAAAGCCCCCCGCGCCGCCAACCGCGCCGCCCCGCCGCGACCGGAGGGGCCGGAGAGGATGAGAGCGTGGCCGTAGGAGTATTTGTGTGCGTCAACTGGGAAACGCTTCTTGTTCAAGTGAAACAAGTCCAACTCTTCCGGTCTATCGCTCAGGTGAACCACTTCGCGCCATTTCAAAGACCGAGTGCTGCGCCAACTTTCGGGCAGTCCAATTGGCCTCACGACGGTTCGCCGACATGAGAATGGACCAAATCCTAAGAAGTGGCCCGGCTTCGGTCTGTGAAAGGTCACCGTGAGGGACACCATCCCGTAAAGGTCGCCGTGCTTTCCTTCGGTCAACCAGGCACCTGAATCTGAACACATCCCGGTTGGAACATCGACAGAGACCAGCTTTGCGCGGTTTGCCATTACACTCTTTTCGACACCCGCCAATGCTTCAGTTACTGCAATCGGTAATGGTCGCGACAACCCTGTGCCAAAGACCGCGTCGATAATCACTTCGGGCGGATTCGTGTCCGGATCGACCGCTTCTCTGAGCGCACCGCGCCCCCAATCTGGATCGGATATTGAATCGAAGCCTTTCACCTCCCCCATCCCCCGCCAGCGCTCATAATTCACCCGCGCGTCCGGCGGCATCCGCTCGGGGTCGCCATAGAGGAAGACCTCCACCTCCCAGCCCCACTCCTTCAGCAACCGCGCTACGACGAACCCGTCGCCGCCGTTGTTGCCCGGCCCGCACAGGACCACTGCCCGGTGCGAGGTGGCGCGCAGCTCCGGCCATTCCTCGAAGATCGCCTCGACCACGCCCTGCCCGGCGCGCTCCATCAGTTCCAGGCCCGTAACCTCACCCGAGGCAATCGCCGCCTGCTCAATGGCCCGCATCTGCGCGGCGGTCAGGAGTTCGGTCATTCTCAACGCCTCAAGTTCTCAAACTGCCCACGCCTCGGGCCATTTGCACAAAAATTAGGCACAGGCCACGGAATCGCCCCGGCAAGGCCCGCAGGGAAACCCTGTCACATTGCCCCGCCTATGGGGAAGTGGTCACAACGGGTCCAGCGAATCCGGGGGAGCCGATGAAAAAGGTCGAAGCCATCATCAAGCCGTTCAAGTTGGACGAGGTGAAGGAAGCCCTTCAGGAAGCGGGCATCCAGGGCCTGTCGGTGACCGAGGTCAAGGGCTTCGGCCGCCAGAAGGGCCATACCGAGCTTTACCGCGGCGCCGAATATGTCGTGGACTTCCTGCCCAAGGTGAAGATCGAGGTCGTCCTCACCGATGACATGGTCGACACCGCCATTCAGGCGATCGTCTCTGCCGCGCGCACCGACAAGATCGGCGACGGCAAGATCTTCGTCACCCCCGTTGAACAAGCCATCCGCATCCGCACCGGCGAAACCGGTGATGATGCCGTCTGACAAAAGCGCGCGAGATTTCGTCGAAAATTCGCAAGTTTGATCTGAAACCGGGTTGCAAGACCCATACCGAAACCCAACCGAAAGGCAGCATGATGAGCGCAGTTGCGAAAGCTCTGAAACTGATCAAGGACGAGGAAGTCGAATACGTCGACATCCGGTTTACCGACCCCAAGGGCAAGCTTCAGCACGTCACGCTGGTGGTTGACCTTGTGGACGAGGAATTCTTCGAAGAAGGCTTCATGTTCGACGGCTCGTCCATCGCGGGCTGGAAGTCGATTGACCAGTCCGACATGAAACTGATGCCCGATGCGGCCTCGGTCTATCTGGACCCGTTCTACGCGGAAAAGACCCTTTGCGTGCATTGCAACGTGGTCGAACCCGATACGGGTGAGGCTTACAGCCGCTGCCCCCGCCAGATCGCGCTGAAGGCGGAAGCCTACCTGAAATCCTCGGGCGTGGGCGATGCGTTCTATTGCGGGCCGGAAGCGGAATTCTTCCTGTTTGACGACGTGCGCTATTCCGTGACCCCCCGCAAGGTGGCCTACGAGATCGACGCCGAAGCCGCCGCCTGGAACACCGACACTGTGACCGAAGGTGGCAACTACGGCCACCGTGCGGGCCACAAGGGCGGCTATTTCCCGGTGAACCCGATCGACGAAGCCCAGGACATCCGGGGCGAGATGCTGTCCACGATGAAGCGGATGGGCATCAAGGTCGACAAGCACCACCACGAAGTCGCGACCTGCCAGCACGAGCTGGGGATGATCTTCGGTGGGCTGGTTGAACAGGCCGACAACATCCAGAAGTACAAGTACGTGATCCACAACGTGGCCCACGCCTACGGCAAGACCGTGACCTTCATGCCGAAGCCGATGAAGGGCGACAACGGGTCGGGGATGCACGTCAACATGTCGATCTGGAAGGGCGGCAAGCCGCTGTTCGCAGGCGACAAATATGCCGACCTGAGCCAGGACGCCCTGTATTTCATCGGCGGCATCCTCAAGCATGCCAAGGCGCTGAACGCGCTGACCAACCCCGGCACCAACAGCTACAAGCGCCTGATCCCCGGCTTTGAAGCCCCGGTCCTGCGCGCGTATTCGGCCCGCAACCGGTCGGGCTGCGTCCGTATTCCGTGGACGGAATCGCCGAAAGCCAAGCGTGTCGAGGCCCGTTTCCCCGATCCGTCGGCGAACCCCTACCTGTGCTTTGCCGCCCTGCTGATGGCTGGTCTTGACGGCATCCGCAACAAGATCGACCCCGGCCCGGCTTCGGACAAGGATCTGTATGATCTGCCGCCGGAAGAGCTGGCCGAAATCCCGACCGTTTGCGGTTCCCTGCGCGAAGCGCTGGAAGAACTGGAAAAGGACATGGACTTCCTGCTGCAGGGTGACGTGTTCACCCGTGACCAGCTGGAAAGCTATATGGGGCTGAAGTGGGAAGAGGTTTACGCCTACGAACACACGCCGCACCCGATCGAGTATCAGCTGTACTACTCCTGCTGATCCGACCGCATGACCATGCAAAAGGGCACCTTCGGGTGCCCTTTTTTCTTGCCAGCAATTGTCAGCCGCAGTTGCCAAGGCTAGCGTTCGTCTGAATTCAGGCAGAGACATTCTATGGCCAACAGCCCGCTTAACCGCAAACCCGATGGCAGCCGCCCGAAAATCTGGACGACAGGCGGCCAGCGCCCCCCTTTCGACTTTCGCGCGCTGGGTCGGGCCAGCCTGTTCTTTGCCCGTGACGGCGTGGCCCCGCTGCACGGCTGGCTTGCGACAACCGGGCGGCGCGTGGCGTTGAACGTGCGCGACGGAGCGGGGCGAATCCCCGAGGCGAAACTGGGCCGGGCGGCACCTTTCATACCCTCGCATCTGCGGGTTGCGATGTGGATCAAGAACCTGTCGGCGGTCTTTGCCCATGCCAGCGCCTCGGCTGACCCCAATGTCAAACGCGGCAATGCGCTGGTCGCCGCCGTCGAGCCGCATCTTTGGTCGGTCGAGCAAATGGAGGCCGCCGCCCCGGTGGAACCTGCGCCCCCGCCGATCACCGAACCCGAACCCGTGGTTCTGCCAGAGCCCGAGGCGAAACCCTATGATCCCCTCGCCGCGATCCGGGCCGAGATCGACCGGAAGGCCCAGACGGAATCGCCCAGAAAACAGGCAGTGAAGCTGCGCCCCGCGCCCGAGGGGCCAAAGGGCCCGCCCCCGCCACCGGGGCAGGTGGCGGCAACGGCGATTCAGGTCACCGGCTGGCTGATCGGCAGGGGCACGGCAATCATCGCCCTGCCCTATGGCCTGATCCGGTCGCTTTGGACCTTTGCCCGCGGACAGGACCTACGCAAGATCGGGACCGAGGACTGATCAGGCCAGCGCTTCTTGGACAAAGGCCAGGATATCGGCCCTGACGTCGCCCGTCTCGAAAGCCTCGCCGCCGTGACCGGCACCGGGGACCAGCTTGTAATCAATCCGGGCTTTCGGGTCGGCGGCAATCCAAGCCTCGCGCAGCCGTTTGGCCTGCAGGTCGGCTACAACCGAATCGGCATCGCCATGCCGGATCAGGATCGGCGGCAAGGGTTCGCGCAGAAGGTCAAGCTTGGCCAGCGGGCTTGCCGCGCGGGCCGCGTCGCGTTTCTCGCCGACGGCAAAGCCAAGCAGACGGCTTTCCGGGCTTTCCGGTTCATCCGCCGGGCCACGGGCCGGGTTGCGCCCCAGTGTCTTCATGTCGCCATCCAGGGTCGAGAAATCAATCGGCCCGTAAAGGCTGACCACGGCCTTTGGCGGAAGGCCCACTTCCACAAGGCTAAGCGCGGCAGTGACGGCCACATAGGCCCCAGCCCCCTGCCCCATGATCACCATCCGCGACGGGTCAAGACCCAGAGTTTCGGCCTGCCGCTGCAAATGGATGATCGCGGCAAGCGCGTCATCGGCCTGCGCCGGCCATTTCGCAGTGCCCGACAACCGGGTGTTGACGCGGACAACGGCAATCCCTGCCTCCAGCAGTTCCGGCCAGACCGTCACATCCGCCTTGTCACCATCCGAAAAGTCGCCGGGATGAAAGATGACCAGCACCGGATGCGCCTCATGCCCCCGAGGATACCGGATATCCAGCTTTTGCGCCGGGTCGTTGCCATAGCTGACCTCGGCTCCCCCCGGTGGCCGCCAGCGCCAAAGCGCCACCCCACCGGCAGCGGCAACGATGCCCCCGACAAGCAGGGTCCTGCGGATCATTCCGGGCATGAAGGCCTCCGTGCCACGACGCCGATTTTGCCCTTCGGTCTGGAAACTGCCGATGGGCCCAGTTTGCGCGTCAGGGCCGACTTTGACCACGGCCTGCGACCCGCTGCAACGCCACGTTTGCGACAGACCCTGTCGCCCGCAGTATAGGCGGCGGATTGCCGCTGGGGGCATGGTGATACCCAAAGGGGAGCCATGCCATGACCGACTATCACCGCGACCGCCGCAAGATCGACCCGACCCGCGAAGACCGGCTGGGCGATGGCACCCCCAATGACAACGACCGGGTGGAAATCGGCCCGACGCAACTTGCGTTCCGGGAATGGGAAGCAGCGGGCCTGACCCCACCCAATCTGGACCGGATGCGCGAATACCGCTGGCGGCGGCTGACCGAGGCGCTGGTCAAGCGCGACATTGGCGGCCTTCTGATGTTCGACCCCCTGAACATCCGCTATGCCACCGACACCACCAACATGCAGCTTTGGAACAGCCACAACCCGTTCCGCGCTGTCCTGCTCTGCGCCGACGGCCATATGGTGATCTGGGAATACAAGCAGGCCCCGTTCCTTGTGACCTTCAACCCTCTGGTCAAGGAATTGCGCTCGGGCGCGTCGTTCTTCTATTCGATCACCGGCGACAAGGGGACCGAGGCTGCCTCGTCCTTTGCCGGTCAGGTGGACGAGGTGATGCGCGCCCATGCCGGCAGCAACCGCCGCCTTGCCGTCGACAAGATCATGGTCGCGGGACTGCGCGCGCTGGAACGCGCCGGGTTCGAGGTGCTTGAGGGCGAAGAGGTCACCGAACGCACCCGCGCGATCAAGGGCCCCGAGGATATTCGGGCGATGCGCTGCGCCCATGACGCCTGCGAAAAGGCGATTGCGGAAATGGAGGCCTTTACCCGTGAAAACGTGCCGAAGGGCGGCGTTTCCGAAGACGACATCTGGGCGGAACTCCACAAGGGCAACATCCGGCGCGGCGGCGAATGGATCGAGACCCGGCTTCTGGCCTCGGGTCCCCGCACCAACCCCTGGTTTCAGGAATGTGGGCCAAGGATCGTGCAGAATAACGAGATCGTCGCCTTCGACACCGACCTGATCGGCGCCTATGGCATCTGCATCGACATCTCTCGCAGCTGGTGGGTGGGCGACGCGCGCCCGTCAAATGCGATGATTTCCGCGATGAAACACGGGATGGACCACATCCGCGACCACCAGTCCCGACTGAAACCCGGCGTCACCATCCGCGAACTGACGCACGGCGGCCACAAGCTGGAAGACCAGTACTGGAAGCAGAAATACTCCTGCAAGATGCACGGCGTCGGTCTATGCGACGAATGGCCTTTCGTGCCCTATTCCGACGGCTGGGTTGATGGCGCAATGGAACACGCGCTGGAACCCGGCATGACACTGTGCGTCGAGGCCCTGATCAGCCCCGAAGGCGGGGATTTCTCGATCAAGCTGGAAGATCAGGTGCTGATCACCGAGACGGGATGCGAGAACTTGACGAAATACCCGTTCGATCCAAGGCTGATGGGCGGCTGATCCTGCCCTGTCAGGCCTGTTCGGCTTCGACCTCGACCGCCGGGGCATCGTCGCCGACGCCGATGGTGATCTCATATTTCAAGAAAGCCCTGTCGCGGGCCGGAATGGCCTTATGGTATTCGGCGCTTTTGAACACCATGTCCACCGCGGCGCGATCAGGGTATTCGACGATCACCGCCATCTCTGCCGGGCGCTTTCCGACGATGACCTCGTGCAAGGTGAACCGCTTGACCATCCTTGCCTTTGCCCGCTCCATCAGCGGTGCGGTGATCCGGAAATACTCGGCAAGCGCAGCAGGCTCGGCGTCATTGATCGTCAGCAAAGCAACTATTGTCACAGGCATGGCGTTCTCTTGGATTTCACTCACAGGTTAACTATTGCACTATCAAGGCGAGTTGGCGACTGAAAAATGCAACCGGTATCAGTGTTGTTGCATCCGGGGCCTGCCGTCCCGCCCGAGGCAGATCAGAGGTCGACATGACGCCGGTTCGTCGTCTCACCCGCCGCGCTGATGAACCGGATTTCCAACCCCTGCGTCTCGACCGTGCAACAGGACGTGGCCTCTGAAGTCGGCCAGAACCGGCGATGCGAAAGCACCAAGTGGCACAGTCCGCCTCAGCTTCCCGGCTCCAAGCGATCAGGCCATGCCTCAGACGCGACAGGTCAGCTTCTGGTGACCCTAAAGCTCGACCCCGGCCAAAAGCCCCAGATGATCCGACCCGAAAGCCCCGCGCGCCTCCACTCGTCCGCCACTTGGCGCGTAGACATGGTCGATGGGCAACCGAAGCCATGGCGCATAGCCAAGATAGGTTCCCAGTGTCGGCCCTGCCGCCTTGGTCCGGGTCACATCGGCAAGAGCTTTCACCGAATAGGCCCACTCGACCATGTTGAAATCCCCCGCCAGGATCACTGGCCCGTCCAGCTTGGCCAACACCGGCAACAGCGTCTTCAGATGGTCGCGTTGCTGATAGGGCCAGGGCCAGTGCAGGTGGATCGAGACCAGCCAGAACTGGCTGTCTTCCGTCCGCACCTGCACCGCCGCCAGACCGGGCGCACAAAACCCCGTCCCCTCGATCATCGGCAACCGGCTTGCCACCGCCACCCCACCAACCGAACCCCAGGGGCAGACCTGCTGGTGCGGATAGCTGTCCTTCAGCCCTTCCAAAAGGGCAAGGTTCGCCTCTGACACTTCCTGCAAGGTGATGCCCAGCGGATTGGTAGCCCTGATATCCGCCGCAAGCGCGTCAAGTTCCAGATTCTCGAAATGCATGTTCTTCTGATAGATCAGCAGCCGACCGGGTGGGCCGGGCAGATAGTAGGCAAGAAACACCTGCATCCCGCAGATCATCGCAAACAGGGTCGCGGCAAACGAAGCAATTTGCAGTCCTGCAATATTCAGCAGCACCGCCGACAGCAGCACCCCAATCACGGCGAATGCGCGCCCGACCGCCAGGGAATCGCCGATCGGGTGCAGTGCCCCCAGATAGCCTCCCGCCAGCGCCATGATCGCCAGAACCCCAAGCAGCCCTGCCGCATTTCGCCAGGTCAGAATCCCACTTTCCACCGATGCCCCCACCCTCTTCTCTTTCGACCCCGGGGCCATGCCTGCACCCTTTGGGGCGGAACGCCCCTGAAGGTGCCCCGCGGACCGCCAGTTGCCGTCCTTCCAGCCCGACGACTGCGGCAGAAATGAGGAACGGCGTTGACTTCCTTTCGGCCCAGGCACTGGCCCCAATCTCTGCAAAGCACCCGGCGCGGCGATCCATGCGAAAATATCCCGACCCCAAGCCGATCTTGCACCCCTGCCCCTTGCGTCGTAAGGGGGCGCACGTCCCCTTTGCCCCTTCAGATACCGAGGTCCAAGATGATCCCGCGCTATTCCCGCCCCGACATGGTGGCGATCTGGTCCCCGGAAACCCGCTTCAAGATCTGGTTCGAAATCGAGGCGCATGCGTGCGACGCGCAAGCCGCCCTTGGTGTGATCCCCAAGGCCAATGCCGAGGCCGTCTGGCGCGCGAAGGACGTGGAATTCAGCGTCGCCCGGATTGATGAGATCGAGTCTGTCACCAAACATGACGTCATCGCTTTCCTGACCCATCTGGCCGAACATATCGGCGCGGATGATGCCCGCTTTGTCCATCAGGGCATGACCTCGTCTGACGTGCTGGACACCACGCTGAACATCCAGCTTGTCCGCGCGTCCGACCTGCTTCTGACCGCTCTGGACCGGGTTCTGGCCGCACTGAAAGCCCGTGCCTTTGAACACAAGGACACCGTCCGCATCGGCCGCAGCCACGGCATCCATGCCGAACCGACGACGATGGGCCTGACCTTCGCCCGCTTCTATGCCGAAATGTCGCGCAACCGGGCGCGGCTGGTGAACGCCCGCGCCGAAGTGGCCACCGGGGCAATCTCTGGTGCCGTCGGCACCTTTGCCAACATCGACCCGGCGGTTGAAGAGCATGTCTGCAAGATGCTTGGCCTGACGCCCGAACCGATCAGCACCCAGGTCATCCCGCGCGACCGCCACGCGATGTTCTTTGCCACCCTTGGCGTCATCGCCAGCAGCATCGAAAACGTCGCAATCGAGATCCGCCACATGCAGCGGACCGAGGTTCTTGAGGCGGAAGAGTTCTTCTCGCCCGGCCAAAAGGGCTCCAGCGCGATGCCGCACAAGCGCAACCCCGTACTGACCGAAAACCTGACCGGCCTTGCCCGTCTCGTCCGCATGGCCGTCGTCCCGGCGCTGGAAAACGTGGCGCTGTGGCATGAACGCGACATCAGCCATTCCTCGGTTGAACGCGCCATCGGGCCGGATGCGACGATCACGCTGGATTTCGCGCTGCACCGGCTGGCGGGCGTGGTCGAAAAACTGGTGATCTACCCGGAAAACATGCTGAAGAACCTGAACAAGTTCAAAGGCCTGATCATGTCGCAGCGCGTGCTTCTGGCCCTGACCCAGGCCGGTGTCAGCCGCGAGGACAGCTATCGCCTTGTGCAACGCAACGCGATGAAGGTCTGGGAAAAGGGTGCCGACTTCAAGACCGAGCTTCTGGCCGACCCCGAAGTCACCGCCGCCCTTTCGCCTGCGGAAATCGAGGAAAAGTTCGACCTTGGCTACCACACCAAGCACGTCGACACGATCTTTCGCCGGGTTTTCGGGGCATGATCGCCGCCGCTTGCTGCGACGTAATGACGCAACCGTGATCATCCCGCTCAGCCCTTCCCGCATTTTTCACGCGGGAAGGTGCAGAAAGCCATGTTAGCTTTTGGAGAGAAATTCCAAGAGGTCTGTCATGCGTCTTCTTCTCGTTACTCTGGTCGGTCTGGTGCCGCAGTTCGCTCTTGCCGCAGGTGGTGACGGCGGCGGAGATGATGCGCCTCCGCCCAAGACGCAGACCAGTGAAGATTGCAAGAAAGGCGAGGTCTGGGATGAAAAGACCGAAGCCTGTGTCGAATCCTCCAGCCAGCTTCTGAACAACGACCAGCGCTATGATGCGGTCCGCGAACTGGCCTATGCCGGTCGTCCCGCCGATGCCAAGCTGATCCTTGACACCATGACCGAGGGCAAGACCGCCCGCGTCATGACCTACGAAGGTTTCCTTCTGCGCAAGATGGGCCATGTCGAAGAAGGCATCGCCGCCTATGAGGAAGCCTTGGCGATCGACCCTGCCAACATCCTGGCCCGCAGCTATTACGGCCAGCTTCTGGTCGAGATGGACGAGATCCAGCTTGCCCAACTCCAGCTTGACGAAATCCGTGCCTATGGCGGCACCGGCACCTGGTCGGAACGCTCGCTTGCCACGGCCATCGAAACGGGTGTCACCTACAACTTCTGACCTGATGGGGGCTTCATGAAGATTCTTGCGACCCTTTCCGTTCTGACCCTGACTGTCCTGCCAACCCTCGCCCTGGCCACCTGCCGGGGCGAGGCGCTGGACCAGACCGCCGCAAGCTGCCTGCCGGGCATGATCTGGGACGCCGAAACAGGCACCTGCGTCGAAGCCCCGACAAGTTGACCCGGTCTGGATCAAGCAGCCGTTAACCTGGGGCTGCGACCCTTGTTGTGTGCGAATCAATGAGGTTGCAATGCCCCAGGACCTGGTGCCCCTTGCCCGGATCTTTCCCGACCGTCGGGCTGTGACGATTTCCCCCACGACAACCGTCCGCCCCGGCCTGACCCCGCGCCAGAAGGCCGCAGTCATTGTCCGGCACCTGCTGACCGAAGGCAGCTCCCTGCCGCTCGCCTCGCTTCCCGAACATATGCAGGCGGCCCTTGCAGAACAGATGGGCAAGATGCGGCTGATCGACCGGGTCACGCTGGATGCCGTCGTCGGCGAATTCCTGTCCGAACTGGAATCCGTCGGTCTTGCCTTCCCCGGTGGGATCGAAGGCGCGCTGTCGATGATGGACGGCCACATCTCCCAATCCGCCGCCTCGCGCCTGCGCCGCATGGCCTCGGCCTCGTCCAAGGTTGACCCGTGGGAACGGATCACCGCGCTGCCCATCGACCGCCTGCTGCCGATCCTTGCGGATGAGGCGGTTGAGGTTGGCGCCGTCATGCTGTCGAAACTGCCCGTCCCGAAGGCCGCCGAAATCCTTGGCCGCCTGCCCGGCGACCGGGCGCGCCGCGTGGCCTATGCCGTATCGATGACCGGCAATACCGATCCCGAAACCGTGCGCCGGATCGGGGCGGCGCTCTTGGCCGAACTCGACAACCAACCCGCCCGCGCCTTTGATGTCGGCCCGGTGGAACGGGTGGGGGCGATCCTGAACGTCTCGCCCTCGCTGACCCGCGACGATGTGCTCGAAGGCCTGGAAAGTGAAGATGCCGCCTTTGCCGCTGAAGTGCGCCGCGCGATCTTTACCTTTGTGCATATCCCGGCCCGCCTGTCGCCCCGCGACGCGCCCAAGATCACCCGTCTGGTCGAACAACCGATCCTCGTCACAGCGCTGGCCGCCGCGCAGGGCAAACCCAAGCTGGCCGAGGCCGCGGAATTCATCCTTGCCAACATCTCGCAGCGTCTGGCCCAAGGCCTGCGCGAAGAGATGGAGACGCGCGGAAAAGTGAAGGAAAAGGAAGGCGAGGATGCGATGAACGCCATCATCCTCGCCATCCGTCAACTGGAAGGCGCAGGCGAACTGACCCTGATCCAGCCGGAAACCGACTAGGATCTGGCTCTAGAACCGGAAATCATAGCGCAGCGAAACTTCCGAATTGTCCGCCGGTGCGCCGAAGTCATTGAAGTCACTGTCTTTCTCGACCAGATACTCGACGCCAAAGACATGACGACCGCTTGCCCCCAGGGCAAAGCGCGCGCCCAGCCCATAAATCTGGAAGCTGTCGCTGATCTCCGACGATCCATAGTCGACCGAAAAATTCGACAACCCGGCAAAGCCATAGGGCATGACCCTGTCCAGGCTCAGACCGCCGATCAGCTTCGCCCGGGTCGATGTGAACCCAAGCGTCCCCGAGCCCTTCTGATCGCCCGTCATGTAGGCCAGTTCGCCACCCAAAACGAAGGTGCCGAAATCGCGCAGGTAGCCCGCCTGGATCCCGTAGTGCGAATACTCAGCCGGCGACCCATAGCCGAACTCGCCGTTCCCGGTCATCAAGCCGACATAGAACCCCGTCCAGTCAAGATCGGCCACAGGGGCTGCGGCGGGGGCGGGGGCGGGCTCGGGTTCAACTGCCAGCGGGCCACCGGCAAGCGCTGGACCGGTCACAAGGCAAGCTGCACAAAACACGACATTCTTAAACATGAAAATCCTCGAAAAGACTATATTATTTGCCGGATAGCACAGGCGGTGACGCATTCCAACTACGGTCTTCCTGACCCTACCCCATCCGGAGTCTCCCTTTCCGCTTGTCCCGCCCCGACCTTCCTCCTAGCGTCCGGCAGATGACGATTCCCTCCCCTTCCCAAGTCACGCGCGGCATCGCGCTGATGATCACCGCGATCCTGTTGTTCAGCACGATGGACGCGGTCGCCAAGGGGCTGATCCAACGCTATCCGGCCCCGCAAGTCATCTGGACCCGGTTCTTCGGGCAATTCCTGCTGGTTCTGGTGATCCTTGGGCCGGGCTTCTTTCGGCCCCGGCTGCCCAGCCTTGGCACGGTCCTGCGCACCCGGTTTCCGGTGCTGCACTTCTGGCGCTCTGCCTCGCAACTTGGCGCGACCTCGTTCTTCTTCCTGTCCTTGCCCCATATCGGTCTGGCCGAGGCGACGGCGATTGCCGACACCAACCCTGTGCTGATCACCCTTGGCGCGGCACTTTTCCTTGGCGAAAAGCTTGGGCCGCGCCGGGTTGCCGGGGTGGTTGCAGCCCTGATCGGCGCGCTGATCGTGATCCGCCCCGGTGCCGGTATCTTTACCTGGTGGGCGCTGATGCCGGTTGGTTGCGCGATTTCCTATGCCACAAGCGCACTTCTGACCCGAAAGATTGGTGCGCAGGAAAGCGTCTGGGCATCGATGATCTATGCCGCGCTGTTTGGCTCCATCGCTGCCGGGGCCATCCTGCCCTTTGTCTGGGAACCGGTCGCCGCCGAGGATATCTGGAAGTTCGTCCTGATCGGCTGCCTTGGCACCGGGGCGCAGCTTTGCATCATCCGCAGCTTTTCCATCACCGAGGCGGGGATCGTCGCCCCCTTTTCGTATCTTGGCATCATCTTCGCCACGTTCTGGGGTGCGATCCTGTTTGGCCAGTGGCCCGACCACTGGACCGTGATCGGTGCGCTTGTGATCGTGTCAGCGGGACTTTATGTCTGGCACCGTGAAAACCGGGCCGACCGCGCCCCTTAGGCAGAACTGGCATGTCCTCCCCAGGCCAAGACCGACCACCCTTCCGGCTTGACCATTTCGCGGTGAACCTGGGCTTGCGCGGGCTGATCGGTACGGCGCTTCTGTTGCCCTACCCCGTCCGGGTCGCCTTTGTGGGCTGGCTGATGCGCCGGGTGATCGGGCCGATTGCGGGCTATCGCACCCGGGCGCGTGAAAACCTGCACCTGATCTGGCCAGATCAGACCGAGACTGACCGCAACCGGATCGCGGATCAGGTCTTGGATAACGCCGGACGCACCTTGATCGAAAACTATTCGACCAAGGCATTCATGGCGCGTGCAGCCGAAATCACGCCCGAAGGTTTGGGTTATCAGGCGCTGGTGACCGCACGGGACCAGAAACGTCCGGTGATCCTGGTGTCAGGCCATTTCGGCAACTACGAAGCCGCGCGCGCCGCGCTTGTGGCAAAAGGCTTCGTGATTGGCGGGCTATATCGCAACCTTTCCAACCGTTACTTCAACGCGCATTACGTCAAGACCATGCAGGCCTTCGGCGGCCCGGTGTTTCCGCAAGGCCGGGCCGGGACGGCGGGCTTTGTCCGGCATCTGAAAGAGGGCGGCCAACTGGTCCTGCTGTTCGATCAGGATGTGCCGGGCGCACCCGCCCTGCCCTTCCTTGGCCGCCCTGCGCGGACTGCGCTTTCCGCCGCAGAACTGGCGCTGCGGCTGAAGGCCGACCTGATCCCGTTCTTTGCAATCCGGCAGCCCGACGGGCTGGGGTTCAGCGTGACGCTGGATGCACCCATCGCGCCAAGCGATCCCGAAACCATGATGCGTGAGGTGACCGTCGCGCTTGAAACCCGTGTTCTGGCCGACCCCGGCCAATGGTTCTGGATTCACCGGCGCTGGAAGGGCGGCACTCTGTAGGCTGCGCTACAGCGCACCGCCGCGTCAGTCGACCCGCGCCGCTGCCAGAATGGCTGACGGTCCCTCGGTCTGGATGATCACTGCACCCGGTTCGTCGCCATCGAAGGGTGCCGTCACTTCCAGCGGGGTTTGCCCCGACCAGTCATCCAGCCGCTGCCATGAGGTGACGATGTTGGTATAGGTGATCGCGCGGCCCGCGTTCTCGCCCCGCTCGATCATCACGGTCTCTTGCGGCTTGTAGCGCACCAATTGCACCCGCACCGGTTCGGTCAGCGGCGGGTCGGCCTCGGCGCGGATCACCAGATGATCCCCCTCGCGCGTCACGGTCAGCAGGATCGGCGTTCCCGCTGCCAGATGCTCGCGCAGCCGTTCGGCGGTTTCTTCGGGCGCAAAGCCTTCGACCCGGTCCTGCCCTCCGATGATCAGCTGCGGCGTATAGATTGTTCGCGACCCTTCCGCCTTGGCATAGGCGCGCTGGCGGTCGGTGAACTTGGACTGCGCGAAAACATCCGCCCAGCCGATGTAATCCCAATAGTCGACATGCAACGCCAAGGGCAGAATACGCGGGTCCGAGGCCAGCATCGCAATGAATTCATCCGCCGGTGGACAGGACGAACACCCTTGCGAGGTGTAAAGCTCGACCACCACAACCGGTTCGGCCTGAATGGCCCCGGTGGCGGCAAGCCATATGCCACAAGCGGCGCTGACGATATGTCGCATCCTGGTATCCTGAACCCTGTTCCCCATCCCGTTATAGGGATGCAGACAGTCACATGCCAATCAAGGATTTGCGAGAGCCCTGCAATCTGGCATGACACACCCGAAGGAAAGCCCGCAAAGGGGCTGGATATTCGGCATACAATTGCATACAATGGCTGCACCGCCTTCCCTAAGGAGCCAACAAGATGACCGTCACCGTCGGACATGACACCAGCCGCACTCGCAAGACCCTGACCGCTGGCGGTCAAAGCGTCAGCTATTATTCGATCCCCGCCGCCGAAGCTGCGGGCTTGGGCGAATTCTCGCGCCTTCCCGCCAGCCTCAAGGTCGTCCTTGAAAACATGCTCCGGTTTGAAGATGGCAAGACCGTCACCGTCGACGACATCAAGGCTTTCTCGACCTGGGGCAAGCAGAACGGCCAGAACCCGATCGAGATCGCCTATCGCCCGGCCCGCGTGCTGATGCAGGATTTCACCGGCGTCCCCGCCGTTGTCGACCTTGCCGCCATGCGTGACGGCATCCTTGGCCTGAAAGGTTCCGCCGCCAAGATCAACCCCTTGGTCCCGGTCGACCTTGTGATCGACCACTCGGTGATGATCGACGAATTCGGCCACCCCCGCGCCTTCCAGATGAACGTGGACCGCGAATATGAGCGGAACATGGAGCGTTACGTCTTCCTGAAATGGGGGCAAAAGGCGTTCAACAACTTCCGCGTCGTGCCCCCCGGCACCGGCATCTGCCACCAGGTCAACTTGGAATACCTGGCGCAGACCGTCTGGACCGACACTGACCAGAACGGCCAGCCGGTCGCCTATCCCGACACGCTTGTCGGCACCGACAGCCACACGACCATGGTCAACGGCCTGGCCGTCCTCGGCTGGGGCGTCGGCGGCATCGAGGCCGAAGCGGCGATGCTGGGCCAGCCGGTTTCCATGTTGATCCCCGAAGTCGTGGGCTTCAAGCTGACCGGCGCGATGAAGGAAGGCACCACCGCGACCGACCTGGTGCTGAAAGTCGTCCAGATGCTGCGGAAGCATGGCGTGGTGAACAAGTTCGTCGAATTCTACGGTGAGGGGCTCGACCACCTCCCCCTCGCCGACCGCGCCACCATCGCCAACATGGCCCCGGAATACGGCGCCACCTGCGGCTTCTTCCCGATCGATGACGAGACGCTGCGCTACATGCACATGACCGGCCGCGACGAAGGCCGCATCGCGCTGGTCGAGGCCTATGCCAAAGCGAACGGCATGTGGCGTGGCCCGGACTATGACCCGATCTACACAAGCACCCTGCACCTCGACATGGGCGAGATCGTCCCCGCCATTTCCGGCCCGAAGCGCCCGCAGGACTACCTGCCGCTGACCGATGCGAAGGCGTCGTTCGCCAAGGAAATGGACGCCAGCTTCAAGCGCCCGCAGGGCGTGGAAGTCGCGGTCGAAGGCGAAGACTACAAGCTGTCGTCGGGCAAGGTCGTGATCGCCTCGATCACCTCCTGCACCAACACCTCGAACCCTTACGTCCTGATCGGCGCTGGCCTCGTCGCGCGGAAGGCCCGCGCGCTTGGCCTTGACCGCAAGCCATGGGTCAAGACCTCGCTCGCCCCCGGAAGCCAGGTCGTCAGCGAATACCTGAACGCCGCCGGCCTGCAGGAAGACCTGGACGCTGTGGGCTTCAACCTTGTCGGCTATGGCTGCACCACCTGCATCGGCAACTCCGGCCCCTTGCAACCCGAGATTTCCAAGGCGATCAACGAGGGCGACCTTGTCGCCGCCGCCGTCCTGTCAGGCAACCGTAACTTCGAAGGCCGGATTTCCCCGGACGTCCGCGCCAACTATCTGGCCAGCCCGCCGCTGGTTGTCGCCTATGCGCTGGCGGGTGACATGAACATCGACCTGACCACCGAACCCCTTGGGATGGGCACCAACGGCCCGGTCTACCTCAAGGACATCTGGCCCACGAACAAGGAAATCGCCGACATCGTCCATGCGGTCGTGACGCGCGAAGCCTTCCAGAAGAAATACGCCGACGTGTTCAAGGGCGATGCCAAGTGGCAGGCCGTGCAGATCACCGACTCTGAGGTCTACGACTGGCCCGCGTCTTCGACCTACATCCAGAACCCGCCCTACTTCAAAGGCATGTCCAAAACCCCCGGCGTGATCAAGAACGTCACCGGTGCCCGTGTTCTGGCGCTTCTGGGCGACATGATCACGACCGACCACATCTCGCCCGCAGGCTCGTTCAAGGCGACCACCCCGGCAGGCAAGTATTTGACAGAACGTCAGGTTCCGGTCAGCGAGTTCAACTCTTACGGGGCCCGGCGCGGCAACCATGAGGTGATGATGCGCGGCACTTTCGCCAACATCCGCATCAAGAACGAGATGCTCGATGGGGTTGAAGGCGGCTATTCCAGAGGCCCCGACGGCCAGCAGACCTCGATCTACGACGCCTCGATGGCATGGCAGGCCCAAGGCACGCCTTTGGTGATCTTCGGCGGCATCGAATACGGCGCAGGCTCCAGCCGCGACTGGGCGGCCAAGGGCACCGCGCTTCTAGGCGTCAAGGCGGTCATCGCCGAAAGCTTCGAACGCATCCACCGCTCCAACCTCGTCGGCATGGGCGTGATCCCGTTCGAATTCACCGGCGGCGACACCCGTAAATCGCTCGGCCTGAAGGGAGATGAGGTTGTCAGCATCGAAGGGCTGGAGGGCGACCTGAAACCGCTCTGCCTTGTGCCCTGCACCATCACCTATGCCGATGGTTCCAGCAAGACGATCCAGATCAAGTGCCGGATCGATACCGCCATCGAGATCGACTATGTCAAGAACGGCGGCGTGCTGCACTACGTGCTGCGGGATCTGGCATCGTCCTGATATTCGAAACGGATTGTTTCCAGATGCAAAGGCCCGGCACGTCCGGGCCTTCAGCATTTCTCAAGGGTCCGTCGCCAAGACTTCTGACACCCCAAGCCAGAAGGCCGCCCCATGGACCCCCGCTTTCCCAAACTGCGCTCGCAGGCCGAAATTGATGCAATGGTTGCGGCACAAACCAGAACCCCCGTCCTGTCGCGCCGCCCGCTTCTGCGGCTGGCCCGAACAGCGCTGACCCAATTCCTGCCAGATCGCAAACCACGGACACAGCGCCCGTAGGGTGGGCCGTTCTGCGGCCCCTTCTTTTTGGGTTGGTCCATCGACTTCAGGTTAAGAATTCTTGAATGCTCACGGCCAACCCCTTGAAATTAAAGGGCGGAAAAATCTGTCCGCCGTGGGCACTATTCCTGAGCTGCCAGCGCCTTTGCCAGTTCCGGAACGAACCGGTCCTCGTAATCGGTGCCGACCAGCGGCCCGACAAAGCGGAACAGAACCGTCCCGTCCCCCCCGATGATGAAGGTTTCCGGCGGGGCCGTGACCCCCCAGTTGATCGCCCCGCGCATCGCAGGATCGCTGGCCACGCCAAAGAAGGGATTGCCCTCCTCGGTCAGGTAGGCCAGCGCCTTTTCATCATCGTCGCGGATATTGACCCCCGCAACCCGCACCCCATCCGAAGCCATTTTCAGCAGCACCGGATGCTCGGCTCGGCAGGGCGGGCACCAAGTCGCCCAGAAGTTCACCACCGTGACCTTGCCGTCCCGCAGGTCAGCGTCCGTCAGCGCCGGGATCCCTTCAATCGACGTCATCGGCAGCGCCGGGGCGGGCTGGCCAACAAAGACCGACCGCAGCTCACCCGGATTGTCCCGCTGCATGCCGAAATAGAACAGCCCCGCCAGCCCCAGGAACAGGACCGGTGGCAGCAGCATCACCCATCTAGCCATCATTCTTCCCCTGCCGCGCCTCGACCTCGGCCAAGGCCCGTTTCATTCGCGCGGACTGCCACAAGGACAGCCCGACCAGCGCCGCGACCAAGACCGCCGTCACGACATAGGAGCCCAGCACCGAGATCGCGTATTTTCCCAAATCGGGCATCACGCCACCCTCTCCCGCGCCAAAAGCGCCTTCAAACGGCGAGAGCGAATCTCGGTCCGGGTCCGCAGCAGAACCATGGTCAGGAACAACAGCACGAACCCCGCGATACAGATCACCAAGGGCAGCCAGAACACGTCCGAGACATTCTCTTTCTCGTCGAGGCTAAGCGACGCCCCCTGATGCAGCCCCTGATTCCAGAACAGCACCGCATAGCGGGAAAGTCCGGCGAAGACTGATCCCACCAGACACAGGATCGACGTCAGATCGGCCGCCGTGTCCGGGTCCTCGATGGCCGCCCAAAGCGCCATGTAGCCGAAGTAGAACAGTGTCAGGATCAGGAATGAGGTCAGACGCGGGTCCCAGGCCCACCAGGTGCCCCACATCGGCTGGCCCCACAAGGCCCCGGTCACCAGCGCGATCAGGGTGAAGGTCAGCCCGACCGGCGCCGCGGCCTTGGCCGCCAGCGCCGACACATGGTGGCGGCGGATGATCCAGATCATCGAGGTCACAAGCATCATCCCCCAGGCGTTGATCGCCATCATCGCGGCGGGAACGTGGATGTAGATGATCTTGACGGTCGAGCCCTGCTTGTAATCATCCGGCGTGAAGAAGAAGCCCCAGCTTAGCCCGACGACAAGGCAGACAAGCGTCAGCCCGACGACCCAAGGCAAGGCCCAGGCCGAGGTTTGCATGAACTTCTTCGGGTTTGCATATTCCCAGATCGACATGGGCAAGGCCTATCCTTTTCGTCGCCGCCGCTCAACACACCATCGCGCGAGAAGCTAGCGCAAATTGACGCGGATCGCCGCCGCTGCGGCGAAGGGTAACAGAGCCACGGCACCAAGGCTGATCGCCGCCAGAAGGGCAAGCGGTGTCGCCAGGGACATGGTTTCTGCCCCACGACGGATCACCTCGGCCCCGAAGATCAGGGTGGGGACGTAAAGCGGCAGGACGAGGAGGCTTAGAAGCAACCCACCTCGCCGCAGCCCCACAGTCAGGGCGGCCCCGAAAGCCCCGATCACCGAGAGGGCCGGAGTGCCCAGAATCAGGCTGATCATCAGCCAAGGATATCCCGCAGGCGGAAGGTTCAGGAACACGGCCAGCACCGGCGCGACAAGCGTCAGCGGCAGCCCCGTTACCAACCAATGCGCCAAGGCCTTCAGCGCGACGACGGCTTCAAGCGGAATGGGTGCGGTCGCCAGAAGGTCAAGCGAGCCGTCCTCGTGATCTAGCGCGAAGATCCGGTCAAGCGAGAGAAGACAGGCCAAAAGCGCCCCGATCCACAGGATGCCCGGTGCAATACGTGCAAGAATGCCGCCTTCCGGTCCGACGCCCAAGGGCACAAGCACGGACAGCAGGAAGAAGAAGGCAAGGCCAAGGCCAAAACCGCCCCCGGTCCGGATTGCCAACCGAAGATCGCGAAGAAGCAGCGCCTTCATGCAAAAGCCTCGTCAAAGCCGTCCTGCGCGATCAGGCGTGCACGATGGGGTTCAAGATCAAGCACTTGCGCTTCGGGAAGGCCAAGATCGACATGGGTAGCAATCACCGCCAGACCGCCAGCGGCCAGATGCTGGCGGACGACCCTGGCAAAAAGCGCGACCGAGGCGACATCAAGGCTGACGGTCGGTTCATCCAGAAGCCAAAGCGGGCGGCCGGTGACCAGAAGACGGGCAAGGCCAAGCCGCCGCTTCTGCCCGGCGGAAAGCTCACCCGCGCGGCGACGGGAAAGCGCGACAAGGTCCAGCGCGTGCAGCGCGTGATCGATTGGCGGGCCACCATAGATCGATGCCCAGAAGGTCAGATTTTCGACCACTGTCAGCGTCGATTTCAGCCCGTCGGCATGGGCCGCATAGGCGACGGCATCGGGGGGAAGGTCAAAGCTGCCACTCGCCGGGGGTTGCAGGCCCGCAAGCGTGCGCAACAGCGTGGTCTTGCCCGACCCGTTCGGCCCGCGCAGGATCAGCGCCTTGCCGGGTGCAAGTGTGAAGGACAGGCCCTGGAGGACCGTCACCCCGCCCCGCGCGACGGCAAGATTGCTAAGCGTCAGTTGCATGCCAAAGCCCTAACCCATGCTGGGCGGAGGGAAAAGAGCGATGATTTCGGGCAAGGTCCGCCCCTGGGTCACAGCCCAAATTCCTTAAGCAAGGAATTTGCCAAAATTCTTGCTTAAGAATTCTGTTTTCCTAGGTCACAGGCAACAGCGCCACGGCGACCCGTCGTCCTTCGCCAAGCAGGACATTGTAGGTCCGGCAGGCTGTGGGGGACGCCATTGGCTCGACACCGATCCCTTTGGCCTCCAACGCCTCACGAAAGGCGGGGGGCAGATGGGACAGGCTGGTCCCGGTGCCGACAAAAAGAACGTCGATCCGGTCGACCAGTGTCAGCGGGCTAGCCGTGTCGTCGAACCCACCCCAGGGACCGGCGTCCCAGGGGGTGATCAGGCAGGGCCCCCGAAGAACATGGCCGACAACGCGAAAGAAGCCGGGGCCATAGCCCTCGATCGCTTTCGCGCTGCCGTAAGTGACCTCGGTGAGGCGCATCGGATCAGGCGTCGACGTTGGCGAATTCGCCCTTGTCAGTCTTCCTTTGCTTGTCGCCGCGGTCGACACCCAGCATCAGGACGATGTTCTTGGCCATGTAAAGCGTCGAATAGGTGCCCAGCACCACGCCCAGCAGCATCGCGAAGACGAAGCCACGGATCACGTCACCACCGAAGATGAACAGCGCCAGCAGCGACAGGAAGGTGGTCGTCGCGGTCATGATGGTGCGCGACAGCGTTTCGTTCGCGGTCAGGTTCATCATGTCAAGAAGCGGCATTTGCTTGTATTTGGCCAGATTCTCGCGCAGGCGGTCGAAGATCACGACGGTGTCGTTCACGGAATAGCCAAGGATGGTCAAAAGCGCCGCGACGATGGTCAGGTCGAACTTGAGCTGGAAGAGCGAGAAGATCCCGACTGTCACCAGGACGTCGTGGATCAGCGCCGCAACGGTGCCGACCGCGAACTGCCATTCAAAGCGGAACCAGACGTAAACCAGGATCCCGATGGTGCCTGCCACGATGGCAAGCAAGGCCGAGGTGATCAGTTCTGACGAGACCTTGGGGCCGACCGATTCCATCGACGGGAAAGTGATGGCCGGATCGATGGCCTTCAGCGCGGCTTCGACTTCGGCGATCACCTCAGGGGTGACGGCCTCTTCCCCTTCACGGGCCGAGAGACGGACCATCGCGACGTGCTGGTCGTCGCGGAACGAGGGGTCGAAGACCTCGGTGATCGACACGTCGCCCGCATCGACGGTGGAGAGCGCGTCACGATAGGCAGCGACATCGACCGCAGTGGTCGATTCGGTGCGGATCGTGGTGCCGCCCCGGAAGTCGATGCCGAAGTTCAGACCCATGGTCAGGATCAGGATCACCGAGGCGATCATCGCGGAAACCGAGATGCCAAAGGTTACCCATTGCAGGTGGAAGAAGTTGATGTTGGTCTTTTCAGGGACAAGCCGCAGACGCCAGGCCATTTTGCATTCTCCTTTGCGTCAGACCACGATGGTCTTCGGGCGTTTCCAGTCGAGCCAGAGCTCGACAATAAGCCGGGTGACGTAGACTGCGGTGAACATCGACGTGATGATCCCCAGCCCCAGTGTGACCGCAAAGCCGCGCACGGCACCAGAGCCAAGCCAGTACATGATGATCGCCGTCAGAAAGCCGGTGAGGTTCGAGTCCATGATCGCCGAGAAGGCGCGTTCAAAGCCTGCCTCGACCGCGCGCCTGGGGTTCGCGCCGTCACGCAATTCCTCGCGTATGCGTTCATAGATCAGCACGTTGGCGTCGACGGCCATGCCCATCGTCAGCACGATGCCAGCGATGCCGGGCAGTGTGAGCGTGGCGCCGATGGCGGACAGGACCGCCATGATCAGCGCGATGTTCACCGCCAGCGCCATGTTCGCCATCATGCCGAACCAGCCATAGCTTGCGATGATGTAAAGCGACACGATCGCAGCGCCGATAAGCGCAGCCATCCGGCCCGCGTCGATCGAATCCTGGCCAAGTTCCGGGCCGATCGTGCGTTCTTCAAGGAACGACATCTCGGCAGGCAGGGCACCCGCACGCAAAAGCACGGCAAGGCGGGTTGATTCCTCGACCGAGAAATTGCCGGTGATGATGCCCGAACCGCCCGGAATATGGCTTTGGATCACCGGGGCCGAGATCACCTCGCCGTCCAGGACGATGGCGAAGGGCTGGCCGATATGACCGGCGGTATAGTCACCGAACTTGCGCGCACCGGTCGAGTCAAAGCGGAAGCTGACGGCAGGCTGGCCGTTTTGGTCAAACGACGGCTGCGAGTCGACCAGTTCATCCCCGGACACCACCGGAGTCTCTTCGAGGATGTAGTAAACACCTTCGTCGTCCGCCGAGGGGAAGATGACGTTGCGGGCACCGGGATTGGCCCCCGCATCGGTCGTCGTGCGCAGCACGGTGTTGAAGGTCAGCTTGGCGGTCTTGCCGATCAGCTTCTTCAGCTCGTCCGCCGAACCGATTCCGGGCACCTGAATCAGGATGCGGTCTTCGCCCTGGCGCTGGATCGTGGGTTCACGGGTTCCCGCTTCGTCGACACGGCGGCGGATGATTTCCAGCGACTGCTGCATCGTGCGTTGATCGGTCGCCTGCTTTTCCGCGGCAGTGAGCTGGATGACGATGTCATTGCCCTCGACCGTCACTGCAAGCGTGCTCTGGCCGACACCGGTCAGCGTCATCACGCCCCCGTCCAAGGCCCGGATCGCTTCGACAGCGGCTGCAATACCGTCGGGATTGGACAGGGTGACGCGCAGGACATCGTCGGGCGAAGGCGCGCGGCGAACGGTGCCGACCTGATCGCGCAGATCCTTCAAAGCGTCGCGGACTTCGGGCCAAAGAGCATCCATCCGCACCTTGTAGACATCCTCGACACGAACTTCGGCCAACAGATGCGCGCCACCGCGCAGGTCAAGACCAAGGTTGACGATGCTTGACGGCAGGAAGCTTGGCCATTCGGCAAGCGCTGCCTCTTGTTCCGCAGTCGCGGCCCCGGCAGCGGCCTCAATGGCTGCGGCGGCATCATTGTGCCGCTCGACCCTCGCGTAGTTAAGGTTCGGAACCACAGCAAGGAGGCCCCAACCACAGACAACAAGGATGAGGATTCGCTTCCAAAGCGCCATCGATTCCATGGGAGAGGCTTTCAGCTTGCTGCAGGTTCGGTCTTGTTCAAGACTTGGGTGATGGTGTGCTTGACCAACTTGATCTTGACGCCTTCGGCGATCTCGACCTCGACAAAGCCATCATCCTGGACCTTCGACACTTTGCCGACGATCCCGCCAGAGGTCACGACCTGATCGCCGCGACGCAGGGCTTCAACCATGGCGCGGTGCTCTTTCATCTTCTTTTGCTGCGGGCGGATCAGCAGGAAATAGAAGATAATGAAGATCAGGACGATCGGCATCAGGCTGCCAAACGCGGCGACGCCCGACGGACCAGCGCCTGCGGCTTGGGCAAAGGCGGGGGTAACGAACATGGACTTCCTCTCCTGCAGGGAAGGGCAACCGTCTGGCGGCGCCTCTTTCGGCTTGCGGCGTCATGTAAGGCCTTTCAGCGCGCATTGCCAGAGGGAGCGCACGATTCCGGCGTGGCCAGCATCTTTCACCGGCGCGGATAATCGGGCATAAGCGCCGGCACAGCTTACATGAGGCCAGAACCATGCACGATATCCGTTTCATCCGCGAAAATCCCGCTGCCTTCGACGCGGCCCTTTCTCGTCGCGGACTGGAACCGATGTCGTCAGGGTTGCTGGAGATGGACGAAGCGCGGCGGGCCAAGATCCATGCCGCCGAAACGGCTGCAGCCGCACAGAATGCCGCGTCCAAGGACGTGGGTGCCGCCAAGGCACGCGGGGATGACGCCGAATTTGAACGCTTGCGGGCGCTGGTCGCCGAGAAGAAGGCCGAAGGCGCGCGCCTGACCGAAGAAGCCGGGGCGGAAGATGCCCGCCTGCGCGACGCCTTGATGCGTATTCCGAACATGGCGCTTGATGAAGTGCCGGATGGCCCGGACGAGACCTGCAACGTCGAGATCCGTCGCTGGGGCACTCCCCGCGTCATGGACTTCAAGCCTCTGGAACATTTCGACATTCCCGGCGCGAAGGGCGGGCTTGATTTCCCGACCGCCGCCAAACTTTCTGGCAGCCGCTTTGTCGTGCTGCGCGGTGCCGTGGCCCGCGTTCACCGGGCGCTGGCGCAGTTCATGCTGGACCTGCACACGTCCGAACACGGGCTAGCCGAAACCTGGACCCCGGTTCTGGTCAAGGAAGAGGCGATGTATGGCACCAACCAACTGCCGAAATTCGCCGAGGACAGCTATCAGACCACCAATGGTTGGTGGCTGATCCCGACCTCTGAGGTGACGCTGACCAACTCGGTCGCGGGCGACATTCTGGACGAGGCCGCCCTGCCCCTGCGCATGACCGCGCATACCCATTGCTTCCGGTCAGAGGCTGGGTCGGCGGGCAAGGACACCACCGGCATGCTTCGCCAGCACCAGTTCGAAAAGGTCGAGATGGTGACGATCTGCACCCCGGAAACCGCGCTGGCCGAACACGACCGCATGACGAAATGCGCCGAAGCTGTGCTGGAACGGCTTGGCCTTCCCTATCGGACCATCGTCCTTTGCACCGGTGACATGGGATTTGGATCGCAAAAGACCCATGACCTTGAAGTCTGGCTTCCCGGCCAGAACACCTATCGCGAGATTTCCTCCTGCTCGACCTGCGGCCAGTTCCAGGCGCGGCGGATGAATGCGCGGTATCGGGCCGCTGGTGGCAAACCCGATTTTGTCGCAACGCTGAACGGGTCCGGTCTGGCCGTGGGCCGTTGCCTGATCGCGGTGCTGGAGAACGGGCAAGAGGCGGACGGCTCGATCACCCTGCCGTCGGCGCTGGTCCCCTATCTGGGCGGCAAGTCGCGGATTTCCTCTGACGGCACACTGATCTGATCAGCGCTGTCATGCGTAAGGACGTGCATGATGAAAACAAACGCCCTGATTCTGCTGATCGCCACCGTGACCTTCGTCGCGGCCCCTTTCGTCACGCCGCCCTTCACCGGCTATGACCCGGCGCAGTTCCGGGTCTTCATCGAGCGCCCCTCGATCCAGCCCGCAGGCTATGCCTTCGCGATCTGGAGCGTGATCTACCTTGGCCTGGTCGCACACGCAGCCTTTGGCCTTTGGAAGCGGGTCGAGGACCCGGCTTGGAACGTCGTTCGTCCGTATCTGATCGTGGCCGTTGCGCTTGGGACGCTCTGGCTGTGGATCGCGGGGCAAAGCCCGGTCTGGGGCACCGTGACGATCTGGATCATGGCTGTCGCCGCAAACCTTGCCTTCCTGCGGGCGAATACGTCGGTTGACCGTTGGCTTTTGTCCGGGCCGGTTGCGTTGCTGGCGGGCTGGCTCTCAGCGGCTGCAGCCGTGTCGTCCGGCGTGGTCGCTGCCGGTTGCGGCTGCCTGAGCGACACCAACGCGGCGCTGGCGATGCTGGCCTTGGTGCTTGTGCTGGCCCTTGCCGTGCAGTGGCAAAAACCACGCATGCCGGTTTACGGCCTTACCGTTGTCTGGGCGCTGGTCGGGGTCCTGGTCGCGAACCTTGGCGAGAATGTTTCGGTCGCAGTCGCAGCGGCAGGTGGCGGTCTGGTCATGCTGGCGCGACTGGCCCTGATATTGCGCCGGGCCTGAATCTGGGGGCCAGATTGCTTAAGAAAGGAATTTGACAAGAATTTTCCTTAAAATTCTTGGCCCCCAGCACTATTGCCCAGTGTTCTTTTCCTTGTGCTTGCGCAACCGGCTTGGCGTGTGGAATTTGCGTTCCTTCCACGGGTTTTCATTCCCCTGCGACCGCAGGAACAGCCGGATCGGCGTGCCCGGCATGTCGAAATGGTCGCGCAACCCGTTGACGAGATAGCGTTTATAGCTTTCCGGCAACTCATCGGGACGCGAACATTTGATCATGAAGCCGGGGGGCCGGGTCTTGGCCTGCGTCATGTAGCGCAGCTTGATCCGGTGGCCGCCCGGCGCGGGTGGCGGGTGGGCTTCGGTCATCGCACCAAGCCAGGAGTTCAGCCGAGCCGTCGGAATCCGGCGGTTCCAGACGTCATGCGCCTTGCGGATCGCGTCGTGCAGGCGGTCAAGGCCGCGGCCTGTCTTGGCGCTGACCGTGATTAGCGGCGCGCCCCGGAGCTGCGGCAGAAGCCGGTCAAACATTTCCTTCAGTTCGGCCAGCTTGTCCTGCTTGTCGTCCTCAAGATCCCATTTGTTGACCGCCACCACGACCGCCCGACCTTCGGTCTCGGCAAAGTCGGCGATTCGCAGGTCTTGGGTTTCGAAGGGGATTTCCACGTCCAGCAGCACGACCACGACTTCGGCAAAGCGGACAGCGCGGATGCCGTCAGAGACGGACAGCTTTTCCAGCTTTTCGATCACCTTGGCCTTCTTCCGCATGCCTGCGGTGTCAAAGATGCGGATCGGGGTGCCCTGCCAGTCGGCACGGACCGAAATTGCGTCGCGGGTGATCCCGGCCTCGGGGCCGGTCAGCAGGCGGTCATAGCCAAGGATCTTGTTGATAAGCGTCGACTTCCCGGCATTCGGGCGCCCGATCACCGCGATCTGCAGCGGCTTCTTGGACGTGGGGTAGTGTGCAGTCTCGTCGGCATCCAGTTCGGCGTCTTCTTCGGACAGGTCGATGTCGACCTCGGGTGCGTTTTCGGCTTCGCGTTCCGCAAACTCGCCTTCAAGCGGACGAAGCGCATTGTAAAGGTCGTCCATCCCCTCGCCATGTTCGGCGGAAATGCGGATCGGTTCTCCCAAGCCCAAAGAATAAGCCTCAATCGCTCCAGCGTCGCCTGCCTTGCCTTCGGCCTTGTTGACCGCAAGGAACACGCGGGCGTTCTTCTTGCGCAGGATGTCGGCGAAAACCTCATCCGTCGGGGTAACGCCCACACGCCCGTCGATCACGAACAGGCATGCGTCCGCCATTTCAACGGCGCGTTCGGTCAGACGGCGCATCCGGCCCTGAAGCGAGTTGTCAGTGACTTCCTCAAGCCCCGCCGTGTCGATCACGGTGAAGCGCAGGTCGAAAAGCCGCGCGTCGCCTTCGCGCAGGTCGCGGGTCACGCCGGGTTGATCGTCGACAAGCGCAAGCTTGCGACCGACGAGGCGGTTGAACAGGGTGGACTTGCCCACATTCGGGCGCCCCACGATGGCGAGGGTAAAGCTCATGTCATAGGTCCGGCAATGGCGAAGCGCCTGCCATACACGGGATCACGCCTAGCGGAAAGCCAGAAGTTGGCCCTTGCCGCTGACGACATAGAGAACACCCCCTGCCACCGCTGGCTGCGCGGCCGCGCCGCCCGGAATTTCGGTGGAATAGGTCAGGCTGCCATCCGTGGGGTCAAAGGCGCGCAACAGCCCGTCAGACGACACCACCATGATCCGGCCCCCGGCGACAACCGGTCCGTAATGGGCATAGATGGCTTTGCGCTTTTTCACCTTGTCGGCGGTGAAATAGGGCATTTCGACCGCCCAGATCACCTCACCGGTTTCGGCATCCAGGCGAACCAGCTTGGCTTCGTCGTTGATCAGGAACAGCGAGCCCCCTGCAACGGCGACCGGGCCCATCGCCCCTTCGCCCGCCGACCAGAGCTTTTCACCCGAGGAGACCGACATCGCCACCGTGCGGCCCGAAGCGTTTCCGGCATAGATCACCTTGCCGTCGATCACCGCATCGCCCGTCACGTCATAGGTCATCGCATAGGCGCGGCCCAAACGTTTGCCCGCAATCGACACCTGCCAGACCTTGGTGCCGCCGCCGATCTTCAGGACCGCCGTCAGAAAACCGGCAGACGACGGGAAAATGACCGCGCTGTCGCCCACTGTCGGGGCCGCAGTGCCGACATAACCGGTCGGACCGGGCGTTCCGGACACTTGCCAGATCACCTTGCCGTCCTTGGCATCGACCGCCCAGGACGACCCATCGCGCCCGCTGACATAGACCACGCCCCCATCAACTGCGGGTGCGCCCGATACCGGCGCGTCCAGACGCTGCCGCCAGACCACGCTGCCAGAGGCGGCGTCCAGAGCGACAAGTTCGCCATAGACGGTTGCCGCGAAAAGCATGTCGCCCGCAGCGGCAAGGCCGCCGCCAGACTGGCCGCCGCCCTTGTCGAAGCTTGCCGTCAGGTCGACCGACCACAGGCTTGCCCCGCCGGTCGACGTCGCGCTGACCGTGGTTCCGGCGTCCATCGTAAAGACCCGCCCGTCCGAAACGACAGGGGCAGCGACGATCCGGTTCTTGCGGCTGCTTCCCTGCCCGATAGCGGCGGTCCAGGTCAGCGCGGGCGTGGCGCTAAGCGTGGCATGCGGCATCAAATGGCGCGCATTGCCTGCACGGTGGGTCCAGTCACCACTGGTCTGCGGCCCGAGCGAAATCTCGACGCTCTGGTTTTCGGCAGGCGCAGGTGCGGTGGGGGCCGGTTGGCCTTCGACCGGGACCGAGGCCTCAAGATCTGCCCGCACCGGGAAGCGTTCGCCCTGCAGGACGACTTCCCTAGGGCCGCAGGCGGCCAGCAGCGCCAAGAGCCCCGCACCGGTCACCAGCTTGCCGCCCATCTGTCTGACCTTCATGCCTGCCACCTGAAAGAACCTTTCGCTTGGCCCATCTTGCGTTTCAACCGCCTGCCGGTTCGGGCAGGGTCCCGCCAAGTGCCGTGATCACCTGGGCCACCCGGGCCCGAAGTGCGTTCGACGCTTCCTGATCCTGCAGAAGTGCGCCGAGGGCTGTGATCGCCTCGTCCACCTTGCCGTCTTCGATCAAAAGATACGCCAGTTGTTCGTTGGCCAGAACCCGATAGGGACGGCCGGCAACCGCGATCCCCTCCAGCGCAGTGCGCCGGTCGGCAACCGACTGCTCCGACCCGGCCACGAGGACGCGGCGCAGCACCGCGAGGTCGCGGTAGGCGGGCGAAAGCGATGTATCGGCAGCAACCTTGTCGAGCGCGGCCACAGTCGCCTGCGGATTTTCAGCGGGGTCGGAGGCGAGGATCAGGTTCAGGATCGCGGCCTGTTCGGCATCGGCGGGCACGGCGGCCAGCGCCTCGCGCCGTTCATCGGGGGTGCCGTGGTCCAGTGCGTCGATCAGCGCATCGCCAAAGGCCTGGGCCCGGGCGGCGTCACGCGACT
>CAUJIP010000037.1 GCA_963205235.1 Pseudomonadota bacterium | reverse complement strand
CTGGCTGGACGATCTGGCCGCCTATGACACGCCCGAGGCGCGGCGGCGGGCGCAGGCCTGGACCTGGGACTGGATCGCGCGCTTTGGCGCGGGGCGGGGGCCGGGCTGGTCACCCGATCTGATCGGACGGCGGATCATCCGTTGGGTGCATCACGCGACTTTTCTTCTGTCCGGGCGCAACAAGGCCGAGACCGAAGATTTCTACCGCGCCCTTGCCCAGCAAGCGGCGTTCCTGTCGCATCGCTGGAAGGCCGCCCGACCGGGCCTGCCTCGGTTCGAGGCGCTGACCGGCCTTGTCTATGCCGGGCTGTCCTTGATCGGGTCACAAGGGTTGATCGCCCCGGCGACGGCGGCGCTGGCGCTGGCCTGCGCGGGCGATGTCGACGACGAGGGTGGCATCCCCTCACGCAATCCCGAACATTTGCTGGAGGTTCTGACCCTGCTGACCTGGGCGGCAGGTGCGATGACCGACGCCGGGGTGGCGGTCCCGAAAGAGCTGTTCGCGGCGATTACCCGCATTGCGCCCGGCCTTCGGGCCTTGCGCCACGCCGACGGCGCGCTGGCGCGGTTTCATGGCGGGGATCGTGGGGCCGAGGGGCGGCTGGATCAGTCGCTGGCGGCATCCGGTGTCAGGCGCGGGCCGACGCCCGGCATGGCGATGGGCTTTGCGCGGCTGGCGGGGGGACGGACGACCGTCATCCTGGACGCCGCCGATCCGCCGGGCGGGGCCGCTGCGATCTTTGCCAATGCCTCGACTGGGGCGTTCGAGCTGGCCTCGGGGCGGCGGCCCGTGATCGTCAGTTGCGGCGCGGGCGGCGGCTTTGGCCAATCCTGGCGGCAGGCGGCGCGGGCGACGCAGTCGCATTCGGTGCTGGCGATGGCCGGGCTTTCCTCGTCCAGCTTTGGTGCGAAAAGCCTTGCGCTGGACAACCGCGCCAAGGTGGCGAATGCGCGGGTCACGCCTGGCACCGAAGGCACCGACGTTGTCGTCGAGCATGACGGATGGCTGGCCAGTCACGGGCTGACCACGATCCGCAGCCTGACGCTGAGCCATGACGGTCGACGGCTTTCGGGGGTTGATACGCTGGTGGCGGAAACGCCGGCGGCAAAACGGCGATTTCAGGACCTGATGACCGCGACCGCGATGGAGGGGGCGGGGTTCGCGATCCATTTCCACCTGCATCCCGACGTTGATGCCACACTGGACATGGCGGGCTCGGCCGTTTCGCTGACCTTGCGCAGTGGCGAAATCTGGGTGCTGCGGCATTCCGGCCCGTTGACCCTGTCGCTTGAGCCCTCATTCTATCTTGAGAAGGGGCGGCTGAACCCACGGCCCTGCAAGCAGGTGGTGTTGCGCGGCCATGCCCGCGGATTCGAGACCCGGATAGGCTGGACCTTGGCGAAAGCAAAGGATACTCCGCTGGCAATCCGGGATCTGGACGTTTCAGACGCGGAAGACCCGACCTGACCCTGCCCTTTGGCCGGGAACGGCCAAGCAAGACAGGATGCAAAGGGATGACAAACCTTGTTCCCATCGGCCGGGCGCTGATCTCGGTTTCCGACAAGACCGGTCTTCTGGACCTGGCCCGCGCGCTGGCGGGGTTGGGGGTTGACCTGATCTCGACCGGGGGCACTTCGGCCATGTTGCGGCAAGCGGGGCTTGCGGTGCGCGATGTGTCTGATGTGACGGGCTTTCCCGAAATGATGGACGGGCGGGTCAAGACGCTGCATCCGAATGTGCATGGCGGGCTTCTGGCGCTGCGGGATGATGACGAACACCTGCTGGCAATGGCGGCGCATGGGATTGAACCGATCGACCTGCTGATCGTGAACCTATACCCGTTCGAGCAGACCGTTGCCGCCGGCGCCGACCATGCGACCTGCATCGAGAATATCGACATTGGCGGGCCAGCGATGATTCGGGCGGCATCGAAAAACCACCGCTTTGTGACAGTGGTGACCGATCCGATGGACTATGACTGCCTGTTGGCACAGTTGAAGGCGAATGACGGCGCGACAACGATGGCCTTCCGCCAGAAGCTGGCGCTGACCGCCTATTCGCGGACGGCGGCCTATGACACCGCAGTCAGCACCTGGTTGGCGGGTGAAATCAAGGAGCCCGCGCCGCGCTATCGCAGCTTTGCCGGGAAACTGGCCCAGACCCTGCGCTATGGCGAAAACCCGCATCAGGCGGCGGCGTTCTATGTAGATGGGACGCGCCGTCCCGGCGTGGCAACGGCGCGGCAGTGGCAGGGCAAAGAGCTGAGCTACAACAACATCAACGACACCGATGCGGCATTCGAACTGGTGGCGGAATTCGCGGGGGGTGCGCCCGCTTGCGCGATCATCAAGCATGCCAACCCTTGCGGCGTGGCGACGGCGGGCAGCCTGACAGAGGCGTATCTTCGCGCCTATCACTGCGACCAGACCAGCGCCTTTGGCGGGATCGTGGCGCTGAATCAGGTGCTGGACGCGGCGACGGCGGAAGAGATCGTCAAGATCTTTACCGAGGTCGTCATCGCGCCGGAAGCCACGGACGAGGCGCGGGCGATCTTTGCGGCGAAAAAGAACCTGCGTCTGCTGACCACGGGTGCCCTGCCGGATGCCAAGGCCAAGGGGCTGGCGTTCAAGCAGGTCGCCGGGGGTTTTCTGGTGCAGGACCGCGATGCGGGTCATGTGCTGCCGTCTGACCTGAAGGTGGTGACCAAGCGCGCGCCCTCGGACGAAGAGTTGCGCGATCTGATGTTCGCCTGGACTGTGGCCAAGCATGTGAAGTCGAATGCCATCGTCTATGTGAAGGACGGCGCGACCGTGGGCGTGGGCGCAGGCCAGATGAGCCGCGTCGACTCGACCCGCATTGCCGCCCGCAAGGCGCAGGATATGGCCGAGGCTTTGGGCCTGCCCTCCCCCCTTACCAAGGGCGCGGTCGTGGCGTCCGACGCCTTCTTCCCCTTTGCCGACGGGCTGATCACCGCGGCCGAGGCCGGGGCGACGGCGATCATCCAGCCGGGTGGGTCGATGCGCGACGACGAAGTGATCGCGGCTGCCGATGCGCGTGGCCTTGCCATGGTCTTTACCGGCCAACGGCATTTCCGGCACTGACATGCGCAAGTTCTGGATCGTTGCCGCCCTGACCTTCGCCGTCGACCAGTTGTCGAAGTACGGCGTGCTTTACGGGCTGGACCTGTTGAACCGGGGCGAGCGTGACGTTTTCCCGCCCTTCCTGAATTTCCGGATGCAATGGAACCGCGGCATCAACTTTGGCCTCTTTCAGGGCCACACGGATCTGGCGCGCTGGCTGTTGATCGCGCTGGCGCTGGGGATCAGCGGCTGGGTCATCTGGTGGATGCGGCGTGAGGCGGGAAACCGCATGGCGCTGATCTCGGGCGGGTTGCTGGTGGGCGGGGCGCTTGGCAACGTGATCGACCGGATTTTCCAGAAAGAAAAAGCCGTGGCCGATTTTCTGAACATGTCCTGCTGCGGGATCGAGAATCCCTTTTCCTTCAACGTGGCCGACATCGCGATCTTTGCGGGCGCGCTTGGGTTGGTCCTATTTTCCGGTGGCGCTGACAAGCCGGTAAAACCAACCCGCTCAAAGCGCTAAAGACCCCGTGACGACCGGAACGCTTTAGGCTAAGACGGGGCAACGGCGGGTGCGGAGGCAAGGAATGCAGGCAGCAACGGGCAGGGCGATCATCGCGATTGCGACGATGCTGACGCTTGCCGCTTGCGGCAATGGCGGGGCCCCGGAACTGATGAATCTGCGCTCGGGTCAGGGCCCGGACGAATTTGCAATCGTGCCGCCAAATCCGCTGGAAATGCCGGAAAACCTGTCAGATCTGCCGGAACCGACGCCAAGCGGGTCGAATCGCACCGATGCGAACCCGTTGGACGACGCAGTCGTGGCGCTGGGCGGCAAGCCTTCGGCGGCGGGCGGAATTCCGTCGGGTGATTCCGCGCTTTATGCCCATGCGGCCCGGTTCGGGGTCGAAGCCGGGATTCGCACGACGCTTGCTGACGAAGATCTTGAGTGGCGTCGTGACAATAACGGCCGCATTCTGGAACGGCTTTTGAACGTGAACGTCTATTACAAGGCCTACAGGAAGCAGTCGCTGAATCAGCAGGCTGAGCTTCAGCGTTGGCGCAAGCTGGGCGTCAAGACGCCTTCGGCCCCGCCGCGCCAGGATGGCGAGTAGTAACAAGCCCGTGCCCCGGTGCTGACCCGGACTTGACCCGGCGGGTCGGGCCTGCACATCTGCACTTATGACAGTGGAGAGACTGATGCTCGGAAGCCTTGGCCCCCGTTTTACCAAGCGTGCCACAATGGTCGTGGCCCTTGCCCTGACCGCAACCGCCCTTGCCACCCCGCCCGCCGCCGCCGAACCGGTGACAACCTTCACGCTTGAGAACGGGTTGGATGTCGTGGTGATCGAGGATCATCGCGCGCCGGTCGTGGTGCAGATGATCTGGTATCAGGTGGGCGCGGCGGATGAGCCTCGGGGCCATTCCGGCATTGCCCATTTTCTGGAGCACCTGATGTTCAAGGGCACCGAAAAGGTCGGGCCCAATGAATTCTCGGCCATCCTTGAAGCGCAGGGTGGCGACGACAATGCCTTCACCTCGTGGGATTATACGGCCTATTTCCAGCACATCGCCGCCGACCGGCTTGAGATGGTGATGGAGCTTGAAGCCGACCGGATGCGTAATCTGCGGCTGACCGAAGACGATGTTCTGACCGAGCGTGAGGTCATCCTTGAGGAACGCGCCCAGCGCACCGACTCTGACCCCGGCTCGCTGCTGTCCGAACAGATGCGCGCGGCGCAGTTCATGAACCATCCCTACGGCATCCCGGTGATCGGCTGGCGCCACGAGGTAGAGGCGCTGAGCCGTGAGGATGCGCTGTCTTACTACAAGCGCTTTTACGCCCCGAACAACGCGACGCTGGTGATCGCGGGCGATGTGACGCCCGATCAGGTGAAAGCGCTGGCCGAGAAATACTATGGTCCGCTGGAGCCCTCGGAGGGGATCGTGCCGCGCGAGCGTCCGCAGGAACCGCCGCAACTGGCAGAACGCCGGATCACGCTGGCGGATGAGCGGGTGTCGGAACCCTATCTGTTCCGCACCTATCTGGCCCCGGAACGTGACCCCGGCAACCAGAAGGAAGCTGCCGCGTTGACCATTCTTGCCCATCTACTGGGCGGGGATGGCCAGACTTCGGTTCTGGCGCGGGCCTTGCAGTTCGACCGTCAGGTCGCAGTCTATTCTTCGGCTTTCTATGACGGCACCGGAATCGACGACGCGACCTTTGGTCTTGTCGTGGTGCCCGCCCCTGATGTGATGCTGGAAACCATCGAAGCCGACATGGACGCGGTGATCGCCGACTTCCTGAAAACCGGTCCCGACCCTGCCGCGCTGGAGCGGATCCGGATGCAGGTGCGTGCCGCCGATATCTATGACCGCGACGACATCTTTGCCCTGGCCAATCGTTATGGCGAAGGGCTGACGGTCGGCCTGTCGATCGAGGATATCGAAGGCTGGGATGAGGCGCTGGCCTCGGTGACCGAAGCCGATGTGATGGCCGTGGCCGAAAAGGTCTTTGACCGCAGGAACGCCGTGACGGGCTGGCTGGTGCAACCCGGCACGGAAGAGGAGGTGGTCGAATGATCCGCGCGTTTTTCTGCCTGTTGGCCTTGGCTTTGCCCGCGCGGGCCGAGCTGGCAATTCAAGAGGTCACCTCGCCCGGCGGGATCACGGCCTGGCTGGTGGAAGATCACAACATCCCCTTCACCGCCCTGGAAATCCAGTTCCGCGGCGGTACGTCGCTGGACGCCCCGGGCAAACGCGGCGCGGTCAACCTGATGACCGCGCTGATCGAAGAAGGCGCCGGGGACATGGACAGCCTTGGCTTTGCCGAAGCGCGCGATGCCCTGGCGGCCGAGTTCCATTTTGAATCCTACAATGACTCCGTCGGTGTTTCGGCCCGGTTTCTGACCGAAAACCGGGATGCGGCGGTTGATCTGCTGCGCGAGGCCCTGGTGAACCCACGCTTTGATCAGGATGCCGTGGACCGCGTGCGCGAGCAGGTGCTGTCGATCCTGCGGTCGAATGAAAAGGACCCCGGCGCGATTGCCAGCGAAGCTTTCGACGCGCTGGCCTTTGGTGACCATCCCTATGGATCGACCGGCGACGGCACGTTTGAAGCGGTCGCCGCCCTGACCCGCGATGACATGATTGCCGCCCATGCCGCCACTTTGGCCCATGACCGGGTCTATGTCGCGGCCTCGGGTGACATCACGGCGGCGGAACTTGGCGTGCTTCTGGACCGGCTGCTGGGCGATCTTCCGGCAACCGGGGCCCCGCTTCCCGGCGATGCCGAGTGGCTGTTGACCGGTGGCACCACAGTGATCGACTTTCCGACCCCGCAATCCACCGTTCTGTTCGGCCAGATCGGGTTGTCGCGCGATGATCCTGATTTCTTCCCGGCCTTCGTCCTGAACGAGGCGTTGGGCGGCGGGCGTTTCACCGCGCGCCTGATGACCGAGATCCGCGAAAAGCGGGGGCTGACCTATGGGATCGGCACCTATCTGGCGAACATGGACCATGCCGATATGCTGATGGGGCAGTTTTCGGCCTCGAACGACAAGGTGGCAGAGGCGATCACGGTCCTGAAAGCCGAATGGGCCAAGGCCGCGACCGAGGGGATTTCCGAGGCCGAGCTTGCGGCGACCAAGACCTATCTGACCGGGTCCTATCCGCTGCGGTTCAACGGCAACGGACCAATTTCCAGCATTCTGGTGGGCATGCAGATGGACGACATGCCCATCGACTATGCGGTGACGCGCAACGCCAAGATCGAGGCGGTGACGCTGGACGATATCCGCAGGGTCGCCGCCCGCCTGTTCCAACCCGATGGCCTGCATTTCGTCGTGGTCGGTCAGCCCGAAGGCCTGAAGTAAGGTCGCCAAGGGCCCGGTTCTTCGGGCCCCCATTGCCCCCCCCGGATTACTGACCCAGCGCCGACATCAGCGCCGCTTCGTCAACATAGGCGATGAAGCCGCCAAGCGCGTTCGACACTTCGGAGGCCATCATCGCCTCTTGCGACGCCACGGCCCCCAGCATCTCGAACGCCTTCTGCATGGCGGCACCGGCATCGCCTTCGGCGGCAACGGCGGCCCTGGCCTCGTTCACACAGCGTTCAGTCAGAAGCGCCGTGAACAGCGCGGCAACCTGCTGGTCGGCTTCTTCAGCCTTGCTCATGTCACGACTGACGGTGTCCTGTACGGCCGGATGCGCAGCAAAGGCCAACGTCATCCAACGGATCAGCAGAATGCGGTCATCGCCGTTCGACTGACCCACAAGGCACTGGCCGAAAATCTCGGTTTCCGGAGTAACAGCGACTGCGGGAAGCGGCAGGGCGCAAAGCAGGGCAAGCGCGGGAAGGGAAAGGCGCATATCTATCTCCGATCAATCTTGATAAGGCACCGACTGTGCTGCCCAAGGCTTGCGCAGCCATGGGTCCAGCGTCAAGTCCGGCAGCCCGCCGCTGATCAGAACCGTTCGGCGCGCAGGACCTCGGCATCAGTGACGCCGATCACGCCGATATGGCGGTCAACCACGGCGAATGCCGCCTCAAGCAGCCCGTCCAGCCGTTCGGGGCGGATCAGACAGACGACGGCCACCATGCCGCTGCGCCCGACCTGGCCCTCGCGCGTCCAGCGGCCAGACCGGCCCGATCCGCCAAGCACCGGCAGCACGGTGAACCCGGTCACCCCGGCCTTTTCCAGTGCGGCGGTCAGGCGGCTTTCCATCGGCGCTTCGATGATGATCTCGACCCGTTTTGCCTTGTGCATCTGCATGGCTCAGCCCCCCACTGCCGTTGCCACGGCCACCCAGGCCGGAATTCCGATGGTCAGATTGAAGGGGAAGGTCACCCCCAGCGACAGGGTCAGATAGACCGAAGGGTTCGCATCCGGCAGCGCCACGCGCATCGCGGCGGGCACGGCGATATAGCTGGCCGATCCCGCAAGAACCATCATCAGCGCAACGCCCCCGGTCGAAAGACCCAAGGCCAGCCCTGCGCCAAGGCCAAGCGCCGCGCCGATGACGGGCATCAGAAGGCCGAACAGCAGCACCCCGCCGGTCATGACCCCGCGCGCGCTGCGCATCCCCCGGCCCGCGACCAGCCCCATATCCAGCAGGAACAGGCACAACACGCCCTGGAACGGCGACACGATGAAGGATTCGATCCGCGCCATGCCGGGCTCTCCCGTGACAAGCCCGATCAGGAACGCCCCGACCAAAAGGACAATCGACCCGTTCAACAGGATTTCCCGCCAAAGGTCAGCGTCCATCCTTTCAGCTCGGCCGCCAAAGCGCGATGCAATGTAAAGCGCCGAGATGATCGCCGGTGCCTCCATCGCTGCGGCGACGGCGACCATATAGCCTTCGGCCTCCAGCCCTGCCGCCTGCACAACCGACGATCCGGTCACGAAGGTCACGATCGAGATCGACCCGTAATGCGCAGCGACCGCTGCCGCGTCGGTGACGGAAAGGCGGGTCATCGTCTTAAGCAGAGCGAAGGCAACGAAAGGAATGGCAAAGGACAGGGCCACCCCGACCAGCAGCGCCGCGATCAGGCGCGCGTCCAGCCCGTGATCGGCGACGGAAACTCCGCCTTTGAACCCGATGGCAAACAGAAGATAGATCGACATGCCCTTGGCGACGGCTTCCGGGATCGTCAATTCGCTGCGTGCAAGGGCCGCGAACAGCCCCAATGCAAAGCACAGGATCATCGGCGTCAATAGGTTTGCGCCTGCCAGCGTCAGGATGTCTTGCATCTGATCCCCCGATTTCCTGCCGATCTAGAACGCGAAAGACATTCCGCAACCCCGGCGCGGCGAAATCCGGTTTCGTTCTTCCCCGACTCAGGGGTGCCTGCTAGAGATAGGGGCATGACGATCCATACCCCCAAGATAACGGGCAGCGAAGGCCGTCCGGTCATCCGGCAACTGGATGAGGCCGCGATCAACCGCATCGCGGCGGGTGAGGTTGTGGAACGCCCGGCCTCGGCGGTGAAAGAACTGGTCGAAAACGCATTGGACGCCGGGGCGGGACGGGTGCAGATCGACATTGCCGATGGTGGCAAGACGCTGATCCGGGTGACGGATGATGGCTGCGGCATGACGGCGGACGACCTGCCGCTGGCCCTTTCACGCCATGCGACATCCAAGATCGACGGGTCTGACCTGCTGGATATCCGGTCTTTCGGCTTTCGAGGAGAAGCCCTGCCCTCTCTGGGGTCTGTCGGTCGCCTGACCATCACCTCGCGGGTTGAGGGGCAGGCCGGGGCGATGATTGCCTGCGAAGGCAGTCGGTTGTCTGCCGTGAAGCCCGCCGCCTTGACCCGTGGCACGGTGGTAGAACTGCGCGACCTGTTCTTCGCCACCCCTGCCCGGCTGAAGTTCCTCCGCTCCGACCGGGCCGAGATGCAGGCGGTAACCGAAGTGATCCGCCGTCTGGCAATGGCCGAACCGCAGGTCGGGTTCACCCTGCGCGACGTGACCGGGGGCGAGGCGCGCACCCTCTTCCGCGCCGATCCCGCCAATGGCGACCTCTTCGACGCGCTTGGCTCCCGGCTTGCCAGCGTCATCGGGCGGGATTTCATCGAAAATGCGCTGCGGATCGACGCTGAACGGGACGGGTTGCGGCTGCAGGGCTATGCCGCCCTGCCCACCTATTCCCGGGGGTCTTCGGCCCAGCAATACCTGTTCGTGAACGGCCGCCCGGTCCTTGACCGTATGCTTTTCGGCGCGCTTCGGGCGGCCTATTTCGACGTCCTGTCCCGCGACCGGCACCCGGCGGCGGTGCTGAACCTGATCGCCGACCCGCAGCGCGTGGATGTGAACGTCCACCCCGCCAAGGCCGAGGTGCGGTTCCGCGAACCTGATGCCGCGCGCAGCCTGATCATCACCGCGCTGAAATCGGCGCTGACCGGGGCGGGGCATCGGGCGTCCTCGACGGTCGGCGCGGCCACCCTGCAGGCCATGCGCCCGGTCTATCAGATGGACCGCCCCAGCCAGCAAAGCCTGTCGCGCGCCTTTGCCTTTCAGGCCCCGCAAGGCTTTGCCGAGGCACCGCAAGCGCCAGTCTTCCGCAGCGAAGAGCAGGCGCAGCCAAGCGATGAGCGGCCCGAGGCGCACCCCTTGGGGGCTGCCCGCGCGCAACTGCACGAAAACTATATCGTCGCGCAGACTGCCACCGGCATCGTCATCGTCGACCAGCATGCCGCGCATGAACGGCTGGTCTATGAACGGCTGAAACGCCAAATGGCCGAGACCGGCATCCGGGCGCAGGCGCTTTTGATCCCTGAAATCGTCGAGCTTTCCCCCAGTGACGCCACCCGCCTGCTGGATGCCGCCCCCGCATTGGCCGGGATCGGCCTTGGGATCGAAGCATTCGGTGGCGGTGCGGTTGCGATCCGCGAAACGCCGGCCATTCTGGGGCAGGTGAACGGCGCGGCCTTGCTGCGCGACATACTTGACGAACTGGCCGACAGCGGCGACAGCCAGCTTGTCCGCGCCAAGATCGACGCGATCCTGTCGCGGATGGCCTGCCATGGCTCGATCCGCTCGGGCCGCCAGATGCGCCCCGAGGAGATGAACGCGCTTTTGCGCGAGATGGAGGCGACGCCCCTTTCCGGCCAGTGCAACCACGGGCGGCCCACCTATGTTGAACTGTCGCTTCACGACATCGAACGCCTGTTCGGTCGCCGATGATCACGCTTTTCGGTCAGACCTATGCGTGGAACGACCCCGAGGTCCTGCTTCTGGGCGGGGTCGCCTTGGCGCTTCTGGGGCTTCTCCTTCTTATCCTGCGCAGCGTCAGCCGGTCGGCCACTGCCGCTGAACCGCTGATGCGGGAAATCGGCTGGCTTTCCAGCCGCTTGCAGCAGATCGGCGATGGCCAGCAGCAATTGGCAGGCGGCCTCCACCATGTCTCCGAAGCGCAGGCGGTCAGCCAGACCGCGATGCTGCAGGTGATGGAACAGCGGCTGGCCGAAGTGCAGCGCAACATGACCGAGGCGTTGCACGGAACCTCGACCCGCACGGCGCGAAGCTTGGGGGAATTGCAGACACGGCTGGAAACCATCGACAAGGCGCAGGCCAATATCGAAAAGCTTTCCGGCAACGTCTTGTCGTTGCAGGACATCCTGTCGAACAAGCAGACACGCGGGGCTTTCGGGGAAATCCAGCTGCATGACATCGTGCAAAAGGCCCTGCCGAAAGACGCCTATGCGATGCAGGCCACACTTTCGAACGGCAAGCGGGCCGATTGCCTGATCCACCTGCCAAACCCGCCCGGCCCCATCGTCATCGACGCGAAATTCCCGCTTGAGGCGTATGAAGCGATCCGTCGCGCCGATACGCCGCGCGGGGCGACGGAAGCCGCGCAAGCGATGCGCACGGCCGTTCGCACCCATATCCGCGCGATTGCCGAAAAGTATATCCTTGAAGGCGAAACCGCCGATGGCGCGCTGATGTTCCTGCCCTCCGAGGCGGTCTATGCCGAGTTGCACGCAAACTTCCCCGACCTGGTGCGCGAAGGCTTTGCCGCCAAGGTCTGGATCGTGTCTCCCACCACCTGCATGGCCACGCTGAACACGATGCGGGCGGTGCTGAAAGACGCGCGGATGCGCGAACAGGCCGGGGCGATCCGCAAGGAACTGTCGCTGCTTTACAGCGATGTTGAACGGTTGGGGATGCGGGTCGAAAACCTTGACCGCCATTTCGGACAGGCGGTGAAGGATATCGAAGAGATCAAGATTTCGTCCGACAAGGCCGGCAAACGCGCCCGCCGTCTGGACAATTTCGATTTCGAGGAACTGGCCCCCGATCTGGCCCCCACCGACCCGGCCAAGGTTATCGGAGCAGCGGAATGATGCGCCACCTGACCCCTGCCGATTACACCCGGCAGCCCTGGAAGAATGGCCTTGGCACGACGACCGAACTTTGGCGGCTGGAACGCGACGGTCAGCTTCTGGCCCGTCTTTCGCGCGCGGCAGTGGTCGAAGATGGGCCGTTTTCACTGTTTCCGGGCATCGAGCGGAACCTGACGGTGCTTTCCGGCCCCGGTTTCCGACTGACCGGCGCGGGCCTGAACCTGCGTTGCGACCCGTTGGTGCCGGTGGCCTTTCCCGGTGATGTGGCGTGGATGGCCAGCGAAACCGGGGGTCGGCAATCTGACGATTTCAACGTTATGACGGCCCGCGCCCTGCCCAAGCCGGACGTCAGCGTCACGACGAACGCAGACCTTCCGGCCAAGGGCACGCTTGCGCTTTATGCGCTGGGGCCCGCCTGGGTGAATGGCAAGGATATGGCTCCTGAAGACCTGATCCTGACCGATGGACCAGCAACCGTGTCCGGTGACGGCCCGGTGATCGTGGTTCGGCTGTTCGGGCATTGACGCCGCGCGGCAGGTATCCCGTCAGATCCGCAACAACGGCTGCGCCAGCCTTGGGATCAGCCCCCTGAACCGCAGCGGGGCATCCGTTGCTGCCAGACAGATGCAATCGGCCCCGGCAAGCGCGACGGGGGTATGCTCAACCTCTTCATCGGCAATCTCGACATCGCCACGGGCAAAGGTGTCGCTGTCATCGGCAAAGGCACCTTGCAGGACCAGCGTCAGTTCAAGCCCGCGGTGGCCGTGGTCAGGTACCGCCGTTCCAGCCGGGATGTACAAAAGCCGTACCGATGCATCCTTGTCGGTGGGCAGGATTGCCTGTTTCACACCCCCCCCCACGCGCCGCCAGCGCACAGCGGCCAGATCGCCGCCGACATAGTCTTGCAAGGGCGTCGGAAATACCCCCGGCGCGCGCCGGGTCGGGGTGACCATCGGCGCGACCGGCCGCTCGATCCGTGCCAGCACGGCGGCAAGCGCGTCGGCCCCCATCGCCGCCTCATCGCCGATATCGACCAGCGCGCCGCCGACGGCGTCAAAGCTTTCCAACCGTGCGCGGCAGTCGTCGCACAGCGACACATGGGTCGCGATTACCAGGCTGAACGCCTCGGGCAGCCCGGCGGCCGCATAGGCCATCAGCAACTGGTCCGAAAGATGGTGGCGTATCGACATGTCCGTTCGTCCTTCAAGTCATCTGCTGACGCAACTTCTCCAGCGCCAGACGTATCCGTGATTTGATCGTGCCAAGCGGCAGGCCCGTCTCGGCGGCAATCTCGCTGTGCGACAGGTCGCCATAGAAGGCCCGCTCGATAAGCACCCGCTGCGGTTCGGGCAACGAGGCCAGGGCGCGGCCCAATTGCGCTGTCTCTTGATGGGCCTCCAGCACTTCGGCCTGATCCGGTTCCGGCTCTGGCCCCCAGGGCAGGTCTTCCGGTTCCGCCCGCCGCGCCCGGCGCAGCGCATCGATCCGCCGGTTGCGTGCGATGGTGAAGACCCAGGTCGCGACGCTGGCCCGAGTCGGATCGAAAAGATGCGCCTTTTGCCAAAGCGTCGCCATGACATCCTGAGCGCATTCCTCGGCCAGGGTGGCCCCGGCCCCGGATTTCATCAGAAAGCCCTTCACGCGCGGTGCGAAATGCCGGAACAGCGCGGCAAAGGCCTCGCGGTCGCGTCTGTCGCGCACCCGGATCAACAGTCCGGCCCAATCTGTGTCAGCCTCAGCGTTTACCACCTGTCCGTCCTTCTTCCGACGCAGAGCAATCCCCGCCGCAGCAGCAACGTAGGTCGCTTCCGTACCGCCCGTCAAAGTTGTTATCGTGGCATCCAGCATGATGCAGCGTTTACGACGCCCCGAACGGATCGGATCACTGGGCGTAACGAAAGTTCCAAACTTGTCTGAAGGCGCTGAAACCACCCGCATTCGGGTGATCCAGAAGGCAGGCTGCGGCGTATCCCTCGTATCATCAAAGGAATGCAGCGCAATGCCCTTCGAACAGTCTGGCCCCGACCCCCGTCGCATCGCCGTCATCGGAGGCGGCATTTCCGGGATGGCAGCGGCCCATATGCTGGCCAAGGGAAACGCGGTCGTCCTGTTCGAGGCCGAGGCGCGTCTGGGTGGTCATGCCCGAACCGTGCTTGCTGGCAAGCGCGGCGACCAGCCGGTCGATACCGGGTTCATCGTGTTCAACCGGGTGAACTATCCCAATCTAGTCGCGCTTTTCGAAAAGCTGTCCGTGCCAGTGATCGAAAGCTCGATGTCCTTTGGCGCGTCGATCCGGGGCGGGTCGCTGGAATACGGCCTGGCCTCGATGGATGCGGTCTTTGCCCAGCGTCGCAACGCCTTCTCGCCGCGCTTTCTGCGGATGCTGTCCGATATCCTGCATTTCAACCGCAATGCCGAGGCCGTTGCGACTGATCCGACCATGACCATCCGTGAACTGCTGGACCGCCTGGGCACCGGGTCTTGGTTCCGCGATCACTATATCACCCCGTTCTCGGGTGCGATCTGGTCGACCCCGACCGAAGGCATTCTTGACTTTCCGGCTCAGGCGCTGGTCCGTTTCTTCCGCAACCACGCGCTGATGGATTATGAGGGTCAGCACCAGTGGTACACGGTCAAGGGCGGGTCAGTGGAATATGTCCGCCGGTTGCATGACGCGATGAACGGACAAGGCGTCGACATTCGCACCGGCACCGCCGTGCAGTCGGTCCGGCGCGAGGCCGGATCGGTCTTTGTCCGCGCAATGGGGTGCGAGCCCGAGCTTTTCGATGATGTGGTCTTTGCCACCCATTCCGACATCACGCTGAAATTGCTGGCCGATGGCACGTCCGCCGAAACCCAGGCCCTTGCCGCAATCCGCTATCAGCCGAATGAGGCGGTGCTGCATTCCGACCCCTCGCTGATGCCAAAATCGCGCAAGGTCTGGTCATCCTGGTCCTATGTCGAACCGAAATCGGGGCCGGGAGAGCGGATCGACCTGACCTACTGGATGAATTCCTTGCAGCCGATCCCGATGGATGATCCGCTTTTCGTCACGCTGAACACCTCGCGCCCGATCCGGGAGGAGCTGATCCATGATGTCACGACGTTCCATCACCCGGTCTTTGACGTGGCCGCCTTTGCCGCGCAGGACCAGCTTCGCGCGATGAACGGCAGCCGCAACACCTGGTTCTGCGGGGCATGGATGCGCAACGGGTTCCATGAAGACGGCTTCGCTTCGGCGCTGGACGTGGTGCAGGCCATGGCAGACCGCCAGTCGCTGCGACTGGTCGCGTGATGCAAGTCGAGCGGGTCCGGGCGGAAACCTTCCACGGTCGCAAAGGCGCTGTGAAGAACGCCTTCCGCTATTCGGTCGACTATGTCCTGCTTGACCCGGTGAAATCGAAAGGCCCCGCGCTGTTTTCCCGCAACCGGGGCAACCTGATGTCGCTGCAGGACAAGGACCACGGTGGCGCGCCCGGACAGGGGACCGGGGTCATCTGGGCGCGGGGGGTGCTGGCAGCGAACAACCTGGCCTCGGATCGCGTCTTTCTGCTGGCCCAACCGCGCCTGCTGGGGCATGTGTTCAACCCGGTCAGTTTCTGGCTGGCCTATGACCATCTGGGTCATCTGCGCGCCGTGATTGCCGAAGTGACGAACACATACGGCGACCGGCATTCCTATCTGTGCCACCGCGACGACCGGGCACCGATCACGCGCGAAGATACGATTGTCGCGCAGAAGGTGTTCCACGTCTCGCCCTTCCAGCCGGTTGCCGGGACCTATGCCTTCCGCTTTGACATCCGCCCCGACCGGATCGGCATCTGGATCGACTATTCCTCGCCCGGCGGGGGGCTGATGACCAACCTGATCGGCCCGCGCGTTCCGCTGACCAACTGGGGTATCCTCGCCTCGGCGCTGCGCCGCCCGTTTGGGTCGCGCCGGGTGCTGGCACTGATCCACTGGCAGGCGCTGAAGCTTTGGGCAAAGCGGGTCAAGTTCAACGCGCGGCCCGTCCCGCCCCCGGAAGACGTGTCGAGATGAGGGATTTCAAGGGCAAGCGCTATTGGCTTGTCGGGGCCTCCGAGGGGCTGGGTCTTGCCCTTGCGCGGCAGATGAGCGCGGCGGGGGCAGAGCTTGTGCTGTCTTCCCGCAATGAAGAGGCTTTGAAAGCTGCCGCAGCAAGCCTTCCCGGCCCCTCTCACGTTCTGCCGCTGGACGTGGCGTCAAGCGAAAGCGTGGCGCGGGCTGCGGCACAGCTTCCCACGCTTGACGGAATGGTCTTCCTTGCCGGGGTTTATTGGCCCATGCGCGCGCAAGACTGGGATGCCAAGGCCGCCGAAGCGATGGCCAACATCAACTTTACCGGCTGTGTGCGCGTGGTCGGGGCCGCTCTGCCCGCGATGGTCGCGCGGGACAAGGGCCACATCGTCATCACCGGATCGCTGTCGGGGTTCCGGGGCCTGCCGGGGGCCATCGGCTATGCCGCGTCAAAGGCGGGGACGATGGTTCTGGCCGAAAGCCTGTATGCCGATCTGAGGAAGACCGGGGTGACGGTGCAACTGGCGAACCCCGGCTTCATCCGCACGCGGCTGACCGAAAAGAACGACTTCGCGATGCCGTTCATCATGGATGCCGACAAGGCCGCCGGGATCATGCTGCGCCACATGGCGACGAACCGCTTCAAGATCAACTTCCCGACCGTCTTTTCCTGGCTGTTCCGGGGCGGCCAGTTTCTGCCGGACTGGCTGTACTATCGGCTTTTCCCGCCAAAGTGACCCCTTGGCCGCACCTTAGCCCTTTCTGACCCGCGCCATGAAGAAGCCGTCCATCCCGCCCCGATCGGCCCAATAATCCGGGCGCAGCCGCAACCCGCCCGCTTCGGTCCACCAGCCAGCGTCGACCCCCGGCAAGGCGGCGCGCTCGACCGTCAGGTCGGGATGACGCGCCAAGGCGGAGGCAAGCTGATCCTCGCCTTCCTCGGCCAAAAGCGAGCAGGTCGCGAACACCAGCCGCCCGCCCGGTTTCAGCCAACCGAGCGCCCGGTCGATCAGCGTGGATTGCAGCGCTGCAAGGCCGTGAACCTCGCTCCCATCCTTGACGAAGGGCAGGTCGGGGTGGCGGCGGATCGTGCCCGTGGCCGAACAGGGCGCATCCAGCAGGATCGCGTCAAACGGCGCATCGGGTTGCCACTGCAACGCATCCGCCACCACGCAGGTCGCCTGCAAGCCTGTGCGGGCAAGGTTCGCCTCGACCCGCGCCATCCGGGGGCCCGAGATATCCAACGCCGTGACCGAGGCCCCTGCGGAAGCCAGTTGCAGCGTCTTGCCGCCCGGTGCCGCGCAAAGGTCCAGAACCCTTTCCCCAGCCTTCACATCCAAAAGCCGCGCGGGCATCGCGGCGGCGGCATCCTGCACCCACCAGCCGCCCTCAGCATAACCCGGAAGGGCCGACACCTGCCCCGCTTCACGCAGGCGCAGGCTTCCGGTCGGCAAAAGCTCTCCTTCCGGGGCCGGAAGGCCCGGGCGCAGCGTCAGGTCCAGCGGTGGTTCCGTCGCATGCACCGCCTCGATCGCGGTCACCACTTCACGGCCCCAACCATGCACCAGCGGTTGACGCAACCAGCGCGGCAGCTTTTGCGGCGGCAACCCGGCCAGCACATCGGTTTCGGGCAAAGCCCGCAGAACCGCATTCACCAACCCTGACAGATGCGCCGTGCGCTTGGACTGCCGCACAATCTCGACCGCCGCATTCACCACCCCGTGCGCCGGGGCACCAAGCGCGCGCTCGACCACCGCCAGCCGCAGCACGTTGCGCACCATCAGCGGCGGAGCTTTGCGCAACTGCCGATCCAGCAGCTTGTCCACCGGCTCCAGCCAGCGCAGCACCGAGGCCGCAAGTCGCAAGGCCCGCGCCCGGTCCGCCGGGGGCAGGCCCAGATCGGCCACATCCTCCAGCATCCGGCCCTCGCCAAGGATCCCGGTCAGGATCTCGACTGCCACCGCCCGCGCTGCCACACCTTCGGCCATCGCCATCCCCTTGTTCTGCAGCCTCGCCGCCTATATCACCTGAAGTCTCGGCACAAGGAAACCGGCATGGACAGGTCCAATCTTCCCCCCGCCGCACAACGCGCCCTGGCCGAAGCCGAAGCGCGCCGCAAGGAAGCCGAGGCGAAGGAACCCCTGCCGAAAGAGCTTGGGGGCCGCGACGGCCCCGAACCCGTGCGCTATGGCGATTGGGAGAAGAAGGGTCTCGCGGTCGACTTCTAGCGCAGTCGGAACGTGGCCGACTCACCGCTGCCCTGATCGACTGTAAAGCGCATCGCATCCGAACCGCGCGCCTCGACAAGCTGGCAGTTGTGGTCGATCACAGTGCCGCTCCAGTCCATGGATCGGCAGAAATACCCGTCCTGCCATGTCCAGTTCCCAGTGATTGCCCAACCCATGGCCGATCCGTCGATGCGACCGTCAGACAGGACACGCAGCGACAGATCGTAAAGCCCGATCCGCAGGACGCGGTCACCGATCAGTTCCAGGAACTGACCTTTGCTTTCCACCGGCTCGAACCCTTCGGCCAAAGCGGGGCCGGGCAAAAGCGTCACGACAAGCAGCGCAGACCGACCCAGCATGGCATCCTCCCGAAAGCGCATGTTTGAAGCTTACGAAGGACCGGGCGGATCGGATCACCGGCTAGATGCCAAGCACATCCATCATGTCATACTGGCCCGGCTTCTGCCCTTGCCCCCAGGCCGCCGCGCGCAGCGCGCCACGGGCAAAGATCGACCGGTCGGTCGCCATGTGGCGCAGGACGATGCGCTCGCCCTCACTGGCGAAGATCACGTCATGTTCGCCGACGATATCGCCGCCCCGGATCGCGCTGAACCCGATGGTTCCCCGCTCGCGCGCGCCGGTGATCCCGTCGCGGCCCGAGACGCGGGCTTTCTCAAGGCTCACCCCGCGCCCATCCGCCGCCGCCTGCCCCAGCATCAGCGCGGTGCCGGACGGGGCATCAACCTTCATCCGGTGATGCGCCTCGACCACCTCGACATCCCAATCGGCATCCAGCGCCGCCGCGACCTTTTGCGTCAGCCGCACCAAGAGGTTCACGCCCAGCGACATGTTCCCCGCCCGCACGATCACGGCATGGCGGCTGGCGGCCTCGATCTTCGCCAGATGCTCTGCCTCAAGCCCCGTCGTCCCGATCACATGCACCGCGCGGGCCTGTGCGGCCAGCGCCGCAAATTCCACCGTCGCGGCGGGCGAGGTGAAATCCACCACCGCCTGCGCCTTGGCAAAAGCCTCAAGCGGGTCATCGGTGACCTTGACGCCCAAGTGGCTGCCGCCCATCGCCTCGCCCACATCGCGACCGATCCAAGGGTGCCCCGCGCGTTCCACGCAACCGACCAGCCGCAGCTTGTCCGCAGCCCCCACCAGACGGATCAGGGTCTGCCCCATCCGCCCCGAGGCCCCAGTGACCACCAGTCCGGGAACTTCACCCATGCCGCACCTCCGCTTTGCCCCCGTCTAGCGCCTTCCTGCATGTCAAGAAAGCCCGCCGTTGCGGGGCCGCGCGAAAGGGCATAAAGGGGCGGCCATGTCGAACAAACGCTTCAATACCGGAACCGGCCCTTCGCAACGCCAGCTGCGCGTTGGCGAACTGATCCGCCGCACTCTGTCGGACGTGCTGAACCGGGCCGAGATTCACGATCCAGACCTTAACGCCATGTCGATCACCGTGGGCGAGGTTTCCTGTTCCCCCGACCTGAAGGTCGCAACGGTCTATGTCATGCCCTTGATGGGGTCGGTCCCGGTCGAGGATGCGATTGCCGCCCTTGCCCGCAACAAGGCCGAACTTCGGCACCGCGTCGCCAGCGGCCTGACGCTGAAATATGCCCCCGACCTGCGCTTTCGTCCGGATGAGACGTTTGACCGGCTGGACGAAACCCGCCGTCTCTTCTCGGACCCGGCGGTGCAACGCGATCTTGACGCTGCGGAAGACGAATGATGCTGCGCCTTGCGCTTGCCCTATCGCTGGCGCCCATGGCGGCGCAGGCAGCGGACTGCCGCGATATCGACTTTGACGGGGCGTCCTACACGATCTGCGAGGTGACGCTTGGCGAAGACCTGCGGCTGTTCCACTCGGGCCCCGATGGCGCCTATGGCAGCTTTCGCAACCTGAACGACAGCCTTGCCGCACAGGGCCAGGCCCTTGGCTTTGCGATGAACGCGGGCATGTACCACCGCGACCTGTCGCCCGTTGGCCTGTACATCGAAGAGCGGAACGAGATTTCCGGCATCGTCACCAGCGACGGGCCGGGGAATTTCGGGCTTTTGCCGAACGGCGTCTTCTGCATCGGCGAGACCTTTCGCGTAATCGAAAGCCGCGCGTTCAAGGAAGACCGTCCCGAGTGCCGCTTTGCCACCCAGTCCGGCCCGATGCTGGTCATCAAGGGCGAGCTGCACCCGAAACTGCTCCCCGAAAGTGATAGTCTTTATGTCCGCAACGGGGTTGGCGTCAGCGAAGATGGCACCCGCGCGGTGTTTGCGATCTCGAACGCGCCGGTGAATTTTCACGCTTTCGCACGGTTCTTCCGGGATGAGCTTGGGCTAGCCGACGCGCTTTACTTCGATGGCAACATCTCGCGCCTGTATGCACCGGGGCTTGATCGGCACGATGCCGGTTTCCCGATGGGGCCGATTGTCGGCACCGTGGTTCCGAAGGAATAGCCGATGTCCCGTGTCAAGAAGGGTCGGGCCGTTTCGGGCTGGCTGATTGTCGACAAACCCGCCGGGGTCACCTCGACCGCTGTCGTCAACAAGGTGAAATGGGCGTTTTCGGCGCAAAAGGCGGGCCATGCCGGCACGCTTGACCCCGATGCAACCGGCGTCTTGGCCGTGGCACTGGGCGAGGCGACGAAGACCATCCCCTACATCACCGACGCGCTGAAATGCTATCGCTTCCGGGTGACCTTTGGCGCGGCGACCGATACCGACGACGCCTCGGGCCAAGTGATTGCGACCAGCGACACCCGCCCGACCGATGCCCAGATCGAGACCGCTTTGACCGCATTCCGTGGCGACATCGCACAGGTCCCGCCGCAATATTCCGCCGTCAAGGTCGATGGCGAACGCGCCTATGACCTTGCCCGCGAAGGCGAGGCGATGGACCTTGCTGCGCGCCCTCTGTGGGTGGAAAGCCTGATCGTGATAGGCCGCCCCGACCCGGACCATGTCGAGCTTGAAATGGTCTGCGGCAAGGGCGGCTATGTCCGCAGTATTGCCCGAGATCTTGGGCGGGCGCTTGGCTGCCTTGGCCATGTCGCATGGCTGCGCCGCACCTGGTCTGGCCCCTTCGATGCCGAACAGGGCGTGACCTTGGCCCAGATCGACGCCGAGGCAAAGACCGAAGCGCTGGACGCCCGACTTCTGCCGCTGGAACTGGGGCTACAGGACCTGCCGGAATTCATCGCGACCCCGGAAGGTGCCGCGCGGCTGAAGAACGGCAACCCGGGGCAGGTGATCGGCCATGCCGATTGGGGCACCGAAGGCTGGGCCAGCCTGAACGGTCAGGCCGCGGCCGTGGGGCACTACCGCGGCGGCGAATTGCACCCAAGCCGCGTCTTCAACCGCTGATCCAGCACCCGCTTTTTCGCCCTGACGGGCGGCGTCGCTTGGCGAAGAAAGCCGTCAGGCTTGATGAGCGGCCCGCAAATGCCCCCCTTCCGTCGCCTGCGATCCGCTGGGAACCGGGGGATCAGCTGCGAATTCGGTTGCCTTCGCCGGTTTCACGACCAAACTTTCCCTTCGGAACTCACAGAGGCGGATCAAGGTATGGCAACGGAATCGGCAGGCGTTGATCTGGTCTCTGTTGTGACGCTTCTGGGCGCAGCCGTCATCGCTGTGCCGGTCTTCAAGCGGCTGGGGCTGGGGTCTGTCCTTGGCTACCTTGCGGCGGGGCTGGCGATTGGCCCCTTCGGGCTTGCACTGTTCTCGGATCCGATGGCGATCCTGCATGTAGCCGAGCTTGGCGTGGTGATGTTCCTGTTCATCATCGGGCTGGAAATGGAGCCGTCAAAGCTTTGGGCCATGCGACGCGACATCGTCGGCCTTGGGCTGGTGCAGGTCCTGATCTGCGTGGCGCTTCTGGGGCTGGTGGGCGTGGCCTTGGGCTATCCCTATGCCGGGTCGCTGATTGCCGGGGCCGGGTTCACTCTGACCTCGACCGCCATCGTCATGCAGATGCTGCAGGAACGCGGCGACATCGCCACGCCCAAGGGTCAGCGGATCGTGTCGATCCTGCTTTTGGAGGATCTGGCCATCGTGCCCCTTCTGGCGTTGGTGGCGTTCCTCTCTCCCGGCGGCACGGACACGACCCTGATTGACCGGCTTCAGGGTGTGGCCATCGGCCTTGGCGCGATTGCAGCGCTGGTTGTCGCCGGGATCTATCTTCTGAACCCGATGTTCCGCCTGCTTGCCGCCTCACGCGCGCGTGAGGTGATGACAGCTGCCGCCCTGCTGGTCGTTCTGGGGTCGGCGCTTTGGATGCAGCTTGGCGGGCTGTCGACCGCGATGGGGGCTTTCCTTGCCGGGGTGCTGCTGTCGGAATCCAGCTTTCGCCACCAGTTGGAAGCCGATGTCGAACCGTTCCGTGGCATCCTGCTTGGCCTGTTCTTTCTTGCCGTCGGCATGGCGCTGAACTTGTCGGTCATTGCCGAAAACTGGCAACTGATCGCTGTCAGTGTCACCGCGCTGATGGGCCTCAAGTCCCTGATCATCTATGGCGTCGCCCGCCTGAACCGCGCCCCCCATGCCGAGGCGCTGGAGCGGACAGTTCTGATGGCCCAAGGTGGCGAATTCGCCTTTGTGCTGTATTCGGCTGCTGTGGCCTTTGGCCTGTTAAGTCTGGAAAACAACGCAATCCTCAATGCCATCGTCATCGTCTCGATGGTGCTGACGCCGCTGATGGTCATCCTGCATGATCGCCTGAAGCCCGCCGTTCAGGTCTCGACCGAGGGGCTTGAAGGCCCGAACGGCCTGTCAGGATCGGTGCTGATCATCGGATTCGGGCGGTTCGGGCAAGTGGCCTGCCAACCGCTTCTGGCCCGGAAATGCGCGATCACCATCATCGACGACGATCCCGAAATGATCCGCGCCGCCGAAACCTTTGGCTTCAAGGTCTGGTTTGGCGACGGCACCCGGCTGGATATCCTGAAGGCCGCCGGGGCGCAGACCGCGCGGGCCATCGTCATCGCCACCGACAGGAAAGACACCACCACCCGGATCGTCAAGCTGGCGCGGCACGAATTCCCCAATGCCGCAATCCTTGCCCGTGCCTGGGACCGCGCCCATACGCTTGAGCTGATCAAGGAAGGCGTCGACCACCAGATGCGCGAGACTTTCCATTCCGCGCTGGAACTTGGGGGTCAGACGCTGGCAGTGCTGGGTGCCGAGCCCGACGAAATCGCCGAGATTGCCGAAGGCGTGCGCAAACGCGACGCCGAACGGCTGGCGCTGCAGACGACCGGCGACATCTATTCCGGTCGCAGCCTGATCATCGGGAACGCCGAACATATCGCCAAGGCAAACAGCTAAAGCCAGTGTCTGTTGATCGTGTCGCGAGACCAGCCATGAAAAAACCCCGCACGAAGGCGGGGTTTTTCCGGGTTCTGTTGCGCGGCCTCAGACCAGCGCGGCCTTGGCTTGGCCAGCGATGGCGTTGAACGCCTCGGGCTCGTGCACGGCCAGATCGGCAAGGACCTTGCGGTCAACCTCGATACCGGCTTTCGCCAGACCGTTGATCAGACGCGAATAGGTCATCTCGGCATCAAACAGCCGGACAGCCGCATTGATCCGCTGGATCCACAGTGCGCGGAACTGGCGCTTGCGGGCCTTGCGGTCGCGGGTGGCGTACTGGTTGGCCTTGTCGACCGCCTGAGTGGCCGTGCGGAAGTTGGTGGAGCGGGCGGCATAATAGCCTTTCGCTGCCTTGATCACCTTTTTGTGGCGGGCGTGGGTGACTACACCGGATTTGACGCGGGACATCTGGTGCTCTCCTTACCGGTCGTACGGCATGTATTTCTTGACGATCTTTTCGTCGCTGGCGCAGAGGATCATGGCCCCCGATGCGTCGCGGACGAACTTCGTCGAGCGTTTGATCATGCCGTGGCGCTTGCCGGCAGGACCGGCCTTCACCCGACCGGAGGCCGTGAAGCTGAAGCGCTTCTTCGCCGCCGACTTGGTCTTCATCTTGGGCATTTCCATCTCCGTGGTTTCAGGCACGACTCGGCATGCCACTTTGGCCGGCCGTGCGGGTAATCGAGCCGTCGCTATAGGGGTGGGCCCCGCCAATGGCAAGGGCGAAAGCGCAGGGTCAGTCCTTGGAAAGCACCCGCGCCGGGCGGCAACGGATCTGTGCGACGCCAAGGCCCGCGGCAAGAATGGCGGTAAAGGCCGCCGCTTCAAAGGGCGAGATCGACTGGCCCAGCACCAACCACTGGATCGCTGCGGCGAACACGACCTCGGAATAACCCAAGGGTGCCAAAGCCGCCAGATCCGCCTTGGCCAGGGCAATCACGATCATGAAGCGACTGCCGTTCGCGAACAGAAGATACAGCGCCAGATGTCCCAGCATCTGCCCCGAAAGCATCGGCGTCAGCGACAGGAAGGGCAACAATAGGACTGCGGCGACCAGCGCCTCACCGGCGGCCGTTGTCATCGGTGGCAGCCCAAGACCCAGCGCCCGGGTCAGAAGCATCCTGACGGCAACCGCAATGCCGCTGCCCAGGGCAGCCAGACTGAACAGGCTGTATCCGGCCGCCTGCGGGTCAAACAGCAGGAAAACCCCCATGAGTCCCAGAATGGTAAGCGTCCAGACCAGAAGCCCGATCTCCTCGCGCAGGAAGATCGCCGCCATGGCGACGGCAAGGAACGGATAGCAAAAGAAAATCCCCGTTGTCGTCGCCAGCGCCAGCCCCTGCAGCGCATAAAGCATCAGGAAAAGCCCCAGCAGCGACACGACACCAAGCAGGCCAAGACCGACGATCTGGCGGGTCGAGGGGCGGGCAAACACCTGCGGTCGCAGCCCAACGATCACCGGGAAGATCAGCAAGGTCGAAACGAATCGAATCCAGGCCAAATCAGCCGGACCGTAGGTTGCGACCAACGGTACCGAGACGGCACCGGCGGCTGTGGTCAGTAAAACACCGAACAAAAACATCCATGCGGAAGACATGAAATCTTTTCTCACACAAGGCCCTGACTGGCCTTGCTGGCCAGTCTAGGGGGGATCAACCCAAGGACGCAATGCAATATTTCGCGCAATCGCGGGTCGTGATAGCGTCAAAATACCGGCACAAACCGGGCAACTCAAACACCCTTGCGTCCAACTGGAGACAAAACCATGGCCAAACTGCATCATTCCGCCCACAATATCGCCGTAATCGCCCTGTCCCCGAAAGCAAATGGTCGCACCGCGACCGAAGTCGGTGGCTCCCACCTGCCCCCGAAAGCCGCTCAGCACGCAGCGACCGAAGTCGGTGGCTCCCACCTTCCCCCGAAAGCCGCCCAACACGCCGGGACTGAAGTCGGCGGCTCCCACCTGCCCCCGAAGGCCGCCCAGCACGCGGCAACCGAAATCGGTGGTTCGCACCTGCCCCCGAAAGCCGCCCAGCACGCGGCAACCGAAGTCGGTGGCTCGCACCTGCCCCCGAAAGCCGCGCAGCATGCCGCGACTGAAGTCGGCGGTTCGCACCTACCCCCGAAAGCCGCCCAACACGCCGGGACTGAAGTCGGCGGCTCCCACCTGCCCCCGAAAGCCGCTCAGCACGCCGCGACTGAAGTCGGTGGTTCGCACCTGCCCCCGAAAGCCGCCCAGCATGCCGTGACCGAAGTCGGTGGCTCCCACCTCCCTCCGAAAGCCGCTCAGCATGCCGCGACCGAAGTCGGTGGCTCCCACCTGCCCCCGAAAGCCGCTCAGCACGCCGGGACTGAAGTCGGCGGCTCCCACCTGCCGGCAAAGGTCGCTCGGCTTGCGGCCTGACGGGCGGGGCTTCAACGCCCTGCCGATCCCGGGCGCGCTTCTGTCACATTGACGACAGAGGCGCGCCTGTCGAAGCTGAACTCGATAGCGGATCTGGACCACGGACACCGGGTCCGGTCCCGACGCCACAACACAGGAGCGACGCGGGAATGACCGCTGACATCACCTTTACCCGTGCCTATCCGCCCGCCCACATGCCGATGCCCGCTGACCGTGGCGCGCTTGGCTATCTGCCGATGGCGGCGTTCCAGTATTGCGAATCCGTGCGGGTCGCTTCCGGCATGGGCTGGTACCTGTTCCCGCCCAAGACCATGAGCCTGATGTTCGACGGCCGCGAAACCTTTATCGCCGACGAGGGCCAGTGGCGCACCTTCTCGGCCGAGCCGTTCGAGCCGGAGTTCCACGCCCACTGGGATGCCCACGCACCCGAAAAACTCCGCGGCCACGCGCCGAACCACCTGCGCCGGTTGTCCGACCCCGGCATCGTGCAGATCTGGACCGGGCATTTCGTGGAAACCGCCCCCGATGTCTGGCTGCACATCCGCCCCATCGTGAACAAGAACGACATCAGCGCCTTCAGCTGCTTTGAGGCCATCGTCGAGACCGACAG
>CAUJIP010000036.1 GCA_963205235.1 Pseudomonadota bacterium | reverse complement strand
GCCATGGCCCGCAACTCTTCGGCCTTGCCTTCAATGTCGGCGAGGGGTTTTTCGAACTCGAGGTATTGCATGCGGCCATCCTTCCGGGAACCGTTCCTATATGCCCAACGGGCAGGCCTGATGCAACTCAGCAAGATTTGTGTGCGCGGGGTCGTGCAAATCGGGGGTGCAGCAAGGACAAGGTCATGTCGAACGGTTATGAAAGACGAATGCGACGGGTCGTGGACCACATCCACGATAACCCCTCGGGCGATCTGTCGCTGGATGCCCTGGCCGACGTGGCGGCGCTATCGCGCTTTCACTTCCATCGGGTCTATGCGGCAATCGCCGGGGAAACGGCAACCAGCACCGTTCGGCGAATGCGGCTCCACCGTGCCGCCGTCGCGCTGGTTCAGGGCAAGGACCCCGTGGCCAGCATTGCCCGAAGGGTCGGCTATCCGCAGATGGCAAGCTTTGTCCGCGCCTTTTCCGGGCATTACGGCCTGACCCCTGCTGCCTTTCGCAAACGGGGCGAGCTTCGCCCCTTTCCCCTGCAACTTTCCCCGAAAGGTCAGCTCATGTTTCCCGTCACGATCCGCACCGAACCCGAACGCCGCCTTGCCGCGGCTCCGCATCAGGGCCCCTATACCGAAATCGCCCGCGCCTTTGAAAAGCTTGGCTCGACAGTGGCCGCGCGCTGTCTTCATGGCCGCCTTGGCCACATGATCGGCGTCTATTACGACAGCCCGTCCGATGTGAAACCGGCTGACCTGCGCAGCCATGCCGCGCTGGAGGCGCCCCCTGACCTGCCAATCGATCCACCGCTGGAGGTGGTGACCCTTCCCGCCGGTCGCCATGCGGTGCTGACCTTCACCGGCCCCTATGCCGGGTTGCAGGCCGCCTATGACCAGCTTTTCGGCATCTGGCTGCCGCAATCGGGCGAATCCCCCGCCGATAGCCCGGTGTTCGAGATTTACCTCAACACGCCGATGGATACGGCACCTGCGGATCTGGTGACCGAACTCTGTCTGCCCTTGCGTTAGGGGCGTCCACCGGCCCCGGCAATGATCTCGGCCTGACGGACGATGACTTCGGCCTGGCGCATGCTGGCGATATCCACCAACCGGCCCTTGTAGGTCGCAGCCCCCTGGCCTGCGGCCTTCGCCGCCTCCATCGCGGCAAGGATTTCCCGCGCCTCGGTCACGGCGGCGTCGGACGGGGTGAACACCTCGTTCGCCAGCGCCACCTGCTTGGGGTGGATCGCCCATTTCCCGACCATACCCAGCGTCGCCGACCGCCGCGCCTGCGCCCGGAAGCCTTCTTCATCGCTGAAATCGCCAAACGGCCCGTCCACCGGCAAAACGCCGTGAGTCCGACAGGCCGCGACGATGGCGGCCTGCGCCCAGTGCCAGGGGTCGGACCAATATTTCTGCCCCTCGCGGTGCATGTAGTAGTTTTCCTGCGTCCCGCCGATCCCGGTGGTCTGCATCCCCATGCTGGCCGCGAAGTCGGCGGCACCAAGGCTCATCGCCTGCAAACGGGGGGAACTGGCCGCGATTTCTTCGACATGCGCGATCCCTGCCGCCGTTTCGATGATCACCTCAAGGCCGATCCGCTTTTGCCGCCCCGCTGCCGCCTCGACCGCAGTGACCAGCGCATCCACCGCATAGACATCCGCCGCGCAGCCGACCTTGGGGATCATGATCTGATCAAGCCTTGGTCCCGCCTGTTCCAGAAGGTCCACGACGTCGCGATACCAGAACGGGGTATCAAGGCCATTGATCCGCACCGACAGGGTCTTTGTGCCCCAGTCCACCTCGGAAATCGCCTTGATGATGTTCGCCCGCGCCTGCGGCTTGTCGGCGGGGGCGACCGAATCCTCAAGATCAAGGTTGATCACATCCGCCGCACTGGCGGCCATCTTGGCGAAAAGCTCGGGACGCGAACCGGGTGCGAACAACTGGCACCGGTTCGGGCGGGCAGGGGCGGCGGGTTGCAGACGGAAGCTCATAGCGCGGACCTTTGGGCAATCATGTTTCAATGGACGCTGCGGATGCGATATAATCTTGCGCGGTCGCTCGCAAGCGGATTTCGCAGATGCAGCAATTCCGGATCGTGACAGCGGCACTCGGCTGGCAGGGTATGGATTAGTCTACTCGCCCGACCGCGCAAATTACGTTACGTTAAGTCTTACTGCTCGGCCTGACTTTTGACCTTCTCCCTTCGTTCGAAAGGAACCGACTATGAAACTTCTTCGCATTCGCGCAGCGCTTCTGGCGCTTGCCACACTGGCCTTTGGCTCGGTCGCGCAGGCCGAAACCGTGACCTACGACAATCCCAAGGTCGGGTCGAACCCGCTTGACCTTTGTCTTTCCTGGGGCGAGGGCTGCGGCAAGCCCGCTGCCGATGCCTGGTGTGTGAACAATGGCTTCACCGAATCCGTCGGCCATGCCGTGGCCGAGAATATCGGCCTGTCCACCCCGACGCGCCTGATCTCGAACGGCGCGGTCTGTGATCAGGAAATGTGCGACGGCATCTCTCAGGTCACCTGCTCGCGGCCCGATCCCGAGGAGCAGACCTATAACAAGCCCAAATTCATGGGCAACCGTCTGGACTATTGCGCCGTTTGGGGCGGTGGCTGCGGTGCCGAAGCCGCAACGCTGTTCTGCCAGGCCGAGGGCTGGGCGACCGCCAAGGACTTCGTCATCGCCGAAGATATCGGGGCCAGCTCGCCGACACGCGTGATCAGCACGGGTGCTGTCTGCGATCAGGGCTTCTGTGACGGGTTCAAGGAAATCACCTGCGGGAATTGAACCGCCACGTCTTCAAGGGAAACGGGGGGCTTCGGCCCCCGTTTTCGTTTGCTGAATTGCCATCGCCAGCCTATCACCCGCACCCATGATCCGCGTTCAATCCGACATCTTCCGGCTTGCCCAGACCTTCACCATCAGCCGGGGGTCGAAGACCGAGGCGAAGGTGCTGACCGTCCAGGTCACCGGCGACGGTGTCACCGGCTGGGGCGAATGCGTGCCCTATGCCCGCTATGGCGAGACGCTGGACAGCGTGACCGCCCAGATTGCGGGTCTGCCCGAAGGGATCACGCGGCAGGCCCTGCAATCCACCCTGCCACCCGGAGCCGCCCGCAATGCCGTCGACTGCGCGCTGTGGGACCATGAGGCCAAACTGGCGGGCCAACGGGTCTGGACCCTTGCCGGATTGCCCGCGACGGGGCCGGTGATGACTGCCTTCACCCTGTCGCTGGCCGAACCTGCCGCGATGCGGGATGCCGCCGCCGAAAATGCCCACCGCCCGATCCTGAAGATCAAGCTGGGCACCCCGGACGACATGCCAAGGCTGGAGGCTGTCCGTGCGGGGGCGCCCCAGTCGGTCATCATCGTCGATGCCAACGAAGGCTGGACACCCGCGGTTTACACCGACCTCGCCCCGCATCTGATCCGCCTTGGGGTGGCGCTGGTCGAACAGCCGCTGCCTGCCGGGCAGGATGGGATGCTTGCCGAAATCGCCCGCCCGGTGCCGGTCTGCGCCGACGAGTCCTGCTTTGACCACGCCAGCCTGCCCGACCTGAAGGGCAAGTATGACGTGGTGAACCTGAAGCTCGACAAGACCGGGGGCTTGACCGAGGGCCTTCTCACCCGCGACCTTGCCCGCCAGATGGGGTACGGAGTGATGGTCGGCTGCATGGTCGGCTCCTCCCTTGCCATGGCCCCGGCGGTCCTGCTGGCCCAAGGGGCCGCATGGACAGACCTTGACGGCCCCCTGCTTCTGTCCGAAGACCGCCCGAACCCCCTGCGATACGATGCCGAAGGGGTCCACCCGCCCGATGCTAACCTTTGGGGGTAGATTGAATCATGGGAATTGATGCGCGTGCAATTTCAAGCGCTTTGCCAAAGCACTGGTTTCCCGGAAAGTCACTTTCGGCCAATCGGAAAACGCTCGAAAAGACTGCGCAAAGCTGGGCTGATGCCCGTGATTTGGGGCCGCTCTTCCAGTTGATTTCGCTTTCCGAGACTTCGCTTGAAATCGGCGTCGTTCCGATTTGCGATCCGATCCGCTTTAATTTTCAAGACAATCGGCTTGCTGTCAGTCTTCGCAGCTCAAATGCGGGACCTGGATACCACGCTGCTGTGATCGACATGCTCGACAAGATTGCCCAGTCTCTGTCTGTGACATGGCACCGGGTTGCTTCAAACGGTGAAATGCTGGACGAGACCGGCTTTGCCACAGGCCGCGATTTTGCTGCGCTGCAGGCCAGAATGGCCGTGTTTCTCGGTCAACTATGTAAAACAATTGCTTTCGATGCGGATGACGACAGTGACCACCTTCGAAAGGTCACCTTCTGTTTGCCTCAGGGGCTTGGACTCTTGCCGGGCAAAGTGGCCTGTCCGCTTGGCTTTGCCCCTTTGAAGTGGGTCTCCGAAGTTCAGACGATGGAGGACGAAGACGTTCTCGATACAGCTGCTGGCTTTTTCCGTTGGTGGCAGTACGGCCTGACGCAAGCCACCTGGGCGCAGCTTCTTCGGGCACAGCTTTGGCAGAATGCAGAATGGCGGCCCGTCCGGTCCGAGTCGGACCGACTGGTGCTAAAGCAAATCCGGCATAGCTACGCACGGGCAACATCTGGAGGTATTGGGCTTTCCGAGGATATTGAACAGGCTTATGTGCAATACCTTGCCTGTCAATCCGATGAAGGCCCACCCACCGAAGAAGGTATAGGATACCGAAAATATCCTGTCTGGATGCAGCTTTACCAAAGCTGGGCAATTTCCCTTCCGGGCTATCTCGCCATCGCCGATGGAACGGTGGATTTGGTTTTCGAGCACCAGTCCCTATGGTTAGGAGTATCATCCTTCGCGGTGACCGAGGATGACAAAGCTTCGAGCCAGTTCATCTGGCCCGAAAGGTTCAACGGACCGCTGATCCAGATCAGCCCGCAACTATTCTTCCGGAAAAGCGACCGACAATACACAGATGGCTCATCGGCTCAAGGCGCCATGATCTGTTCTACTCGAGCCGATGGTCACAAGCTGCTTCTTCTGACCCTTGCCAGCCACTTGGATTCGCCTTTCGATCAATTTGATCGCTGGATCAAGGCGGTTTACTGCCCCGACTTGCCCGCCGACACGAAGTCCCAACCTTCAAATTATCACTGATTCCTAACGGAGATCCCCAATGACCCGCACCGTCTATCTGAACGGCGACTACCTGCCCGAAACCGAGGCCAAAGTCTCGATCTTTGATCGCGGGTTTCTGATGGCCGACGGGGTCTATGAGGTGACCTCGGTCCTGGATGGCAAGCTGATCGACTTTGACGGCCATGTGAAACGGCTGACCCGGTCGCTGGGAGAGTTGGAGCTGACCTGCCCCATCGGCGAGGGCGAGCTCTTGGCGATGCACCGGGAACTGGTGGCGCGGAACGGGATCGATCAGGGGATGATCTACCTGCAGATCACGCGGGGCAATCCGGGGGATCGGTCGTTCCTGTTCCCTGATGCCTCGGTTCCGGCGACCGTGGTGGCCTTCACCCAAGACATCCCCAACATGATCGACGCACCTGCCGCGAAGACCGGGATCAAGATCATCACGATCCCCGACCTGCGGTGGAGCCGGGTGGATATCAAGACGGTGCAGCTTCTCTATCCGTCCATGGGTAAGATGGCGGCGAAGAAGGCCGGGGTGGATGACAGCTGGTTCACCGATGAGGCTGGGCGGGTGACAGAAGGGACCTCGAACAACGCCTACATCGTGAAGGGGAACCGGATCATCACGCGGGCCTTGGGCAACGATATCCTGCACGGGATCACCCGGGCGGCTGTCCTGCGGTTCGCCCGCGAGGCGCAGTTCGAGGTCGAGGAGCGTCCCTTCACCCCGGAGGAGGCCAAGGGGTCGGATGAGGCATTCTCGACGGCGGCGTCGCTGTTCGTGATGCCGGTCGTGGAGGTGGACGGGAAACCGGTGGGAACCGGCAAGCCGGGGCCGGTCGCGACGCGGCTGCGCGAGATCTATATCGACGAGATGCGGAGGGCGGCGATCTGACGTGTCCGCGCAGGACAGGCTTGGCGGGTCGTTTGATTCCAAGGACTTGGCTGTGGACATTCAGGATTTGTTAACCCTTGGGGGAGTCGGGCTGAAGCCCGACCTGCGGGGATGACCCACGCGCTGTTCTCAATGGACGGGTTCCGGCGCGGCGTGCGCGATGGTGTGCCGTTGGGGTTCAGCATCTTTGCCTATGGGCTGGGGTTCGGCCTTGTCGCGGCGCAGGCCGGGTATGGGGTGGGCAAGGCTGTTCTGACCTCTGCTGCGATCTATTCCGGGTCGGCGCAACTGGCGGCGATGAACCTGCTTCAGACCGGTGAGGCGACGCTTTGGGCGCTGTTCGCCACGATTCTGGTGATCAACGCGCGATATCTGTTATTCGGGGCGGCGTTGCAGCCGTGGTTGTGGCAGGCGGGCAAGCTGCGCGCCTATGGCAGCTTGCTGCTGCTGGGCGATTCCAACTGGATGCTGACGATGCGGATGATCCGCGCGGGGGAAGAGGACCGGGCCTATCTGGTGGGGACCGGCATGCCGATCTCGGTCGGCTGGCTGGGGGGCACGGGTCTGGGTGCGGCGGCGGTCGCGGTCCTGCCTCGGCCCGAGGCGATGGGGTTCGATCTGATGCTGGCTGCCTTTGCTGTCAGCATGGTGACTGCGATGACCAAAAGCCGGTCGGACCTGATGCCTGTCATTGTCGGCGCAGGTGTGGCGCTGGGCGTCGCCCAACTGGTCGGCCCCGCCCCGGCGATCATCGCGGCGGGGCTGGCCGGGGGCGCAATCGCGGCGCTGGGGGCCGGAGAGCGGGCATGACCGACAGTTTCCCGATCCAGCTAGCGGTGATGACGGCGGCGGCCTTCCTGTGCCGGATGGCCGGCTTCACGCTGATGCGGTTCGTGCCGCTGACGCCACGGGTCGAGGCTGCGCTGCGGGCGACGCCTTTGGCGGTGATGTCAGGGATCGTGGCGCTGGCGCTGATGAAGGGCGGGCTGGCCGAGGGGCTGGCGCTGTCGGCGGTGGCCGCCTTCACCTTGGCCACCGGGCGGGATGTGACGGCGGCGCTGGTGGGTGTGGCGGTCGTGGCGGCGTTGCGCTGGGTTGGGGTGTAGGGGGCGGGAGTCGGGGTGAACCCCGACCTACGGTTCTTGAGAAACGGTAATGATAGTGGAGGAGGGCCAGACCCTTTCCTGACCTATGCTTGCTTTAGTGCCGCTGGTGAACGAAGGTAACGATGCGAACGAGGACGGCATGAATATGAAACTCCAACATATTGTGATGACATCGATCCTCATTGCCGGGTTTGCAGCCTCAGCATCCGCCGAGATAGACTGGCAGAAGTCAGATGCCAGACTGCGGGCGACGGAAGACGAGTATTTTCCCATTTCGTTGCATTGCCCAGCCGATGAGGGCGATCCCATAGTGCTGATCTCAGCCAATTCTAGAGTCGTGGGTCGGCTACGCGTGGGGTTTGAAGACGGTGTTGGAGTTTGGACAAAAAGTGACGTTGATGTCTTGGGCGATGGGGATGGGTTCGGCAAAGTCTTGACCTATGATCTAAGTGACCTTGATCCCGATCTATTATCCATAGCTCTTAAGCTTATTGATAAGGGATACGCCTACCTCAACGAAATCTGCAACGGCCCCGCCAGTGCCAAGCAACGCTTCCGCGAGCTTATCAGTAGCAATCTGAGCATTCTCGGTTTGTCGCCCGAGGATTCCCGTCCGACTTCTGACGCTGCGCTGCCTTTCTCGGCGATGCACGAGACGGTTCAGGGAAGAGTCGGGGTGAACCCCGACCTACGAAGGCGCTTGGGGTCAGTCCTTTTTGCCGACATTCTCGGCGAAGGCCTTGGCGAAGGCGGTCTGTTTGTCGGCATCCGCCGGGGTCTGGTTTTGCGCCACCCAATCGGCATAGGGCATGCCATAGACCACCTCGCGGGCCTGATCCTTGGTCATCTGGATGCCGCGTTCGTTGGCCGCTTCCTGATACCAGCGCGACAGGCAGTTGCGGCAAAAGCCGCCAAGGTTCATCAGGTCGATGTTTTGCACATCGGGGCGCTTTTCCATCAGGTGATGAACCAAGGCGCGGAAGGCGGCGGCTTCCAGTTCAAGGCGGGTCTGGTCGTCCATCTTAAAGATTCTCCAGCACTTCGGTCAGGATGGGTGCAAGGCGCGTGGCCCAATGGGCTTGTTCGGCAGGGGTCGCGATCAGGTCGTTGCGCAACTCGATCAGCGTATTGTGGCGGTTGAGGCGCAGGGCGTGGCGGTCGATGGCATCGCCGGGCAGATGGCCGGAATAGGGCTCGTTGTCGCCGATGCACAGATCGGTCTCGGCCATGAGGCGCGCGATCAGGGGTTTCGAGAACCGCTCATCCAGATGGGAATAAAGGACGCCCACATGCCACGGGCGGGGCTGGCGGCCCTTGAGGCAGGGGGTGAAGCTGTGGATCGCCACGATCACCCGATCCGGGCGCAGCGCGGCAAGACGGGCATAGGCGGTGTGATAGGGGCGATAGAGGCGGTCAAGCCGGTCCTCGACCCCAGCCGCAGTGATGTGGCGATTCGCGGGGATGATGGTGCCATCGTAAAGCTGCATCACCAGGGTCGGGTCATCCTCGCCCCGGTTAGGGTCGATCACAAGGCGCGAGAAGTCGGACAGGATCACCGGGCTGTCGAGATGTTCGCCAAGCCGGGCGGCAAGCCCTGCGGCACCCACGTCCCAGGCGATGTGGCGGGCCATGTCTTCGGGCGGGATGCCAAGATCGCCACCGTTCACCCAGTCGGGCACGCGATTCGAGGCGTGATCGCAGGTGACAAGCCAGCGGCCGGGGCGGTCTTCTCCTAGGATCGTGAAAGCCAAGGCGGTCCTCTCAACGGTGGCTTATCCTTTCCTTACGGTCGTTCTTCGCGCATTGCCAGCGAGGAGCGCCCGAAAGGGAGCGACAAGCGGCGGGAAAGCGTTGCGGGCGCTAACGGTTTGCGCCATAAGGCACGCGGCCCACATGAAACGAAACGCTAAAGCAGGAGGATGGCAATGCGCCGTCACCGCAACGTGAAGATTGTGGCCACGCTTGGCCCGGCCTCTTCGACCTACGAGATGATCCGTGCCTTGTTCGAGGCAGGGGCCGACGTGTTCCGCCTTAACATGAGCCATGGCGTCCACGACGACATCCGCAAGCGCCACGAGATCATTCGGCAGGTCGAACGCGACCTTGGCCGCCCGATCGGCATCCTGGCCGACCTTCAGGGTCCGAAGCTGCGGGTGGGTGTGTTCGAAAAGGGCGAGGAAGAGCTGGTCGAAGGGGCCGCGTTCCGCATGGACCTGTCAAGCGCGCCGGGCGATGCGACCCGTGTGAACCTGCCCCACCCCGAGATTTTCGCTGCACTGGAGCCGGGGGCGAGCCTTCTTGTCAATGATGGGAAAATCCGTCTGAAGGTCGAAGCCTGCGGCAAGGATTTCGCGGATTGCACCGTGGTGATCGGCGGCACGATTTCCAACCGCAAGGGCGTGAACGTGCCCGACGTGGTGCTGCCCTTGGCCGCCCTGTCGCAGAAGGACCGGGGCGATCTGGAATTCGCCTGCGAGTTGGGCGTGGACTGGCTGGCCCTGTCCTTCGTGCAGCGGCCCGAGGATGTGATCGAGGCGCGGGGGCTTGCCAAAGGGCGGGCGGCGATCCTGTCGAAGATCGAGAAGCCGGCTGCGGTAAAGGCCTATGACGCGATCCTGCAGGTGTCCGACGGCATCATGGTGGCGCGGGGCGACCTTGGCGTCGAACTGCCGGTGACCTCGGTTCCGCCGATCCAGAAGCGGTTGGTGCGTGGCGCGCGGGCCGCGGCCAAGCCGGTGATCGTGGCGACGCAGATGCTGGAATCGATGATCGAAAGCCCTGTGCCGACGCGGGCCGAAGTGTCGGACGTCGCCACAGCGATCTATGAAGGCGCGGATGCGGTGATGCTGTCGGCGGAATCGGCGGCCGGCCGGTATCCGGTCGAGGCTGTGAGCACGATGAACGCGGTGGCGCTTAGCGTCGAGAAGGACCCGACCTACCGCTCGGTCATCGAGGCAAGCCGCGTTGTGCGCCGCGAATCGGTGGCCGACGGGATCGTCGCCGCCGCGCGCGAGATTGCCGAGGCGACCAACATCAAGGCGATCTGCTGTTTCAGCCAGACCGGCAACACTGCCGCACTGGTCGCCCGCGAACGCCCGCATGTGCCGATCATCGCCCTGACGCCGCTGATGTCGACTGCGCGGCGTCTGGCGCTGACCTGGGGTGCGCATTGCGTGATCACCGAGCCGCAAGAGAGGTTCAAGGGCGCAGTGCTGGCGGCTGTCCATGCGGCACGGACCGATGGTTTCGCGACCGAGGAAGACCAGATCGTCGTCACCGCAGGCGTGCCGTTCAACGTCAAGGGCACCACGAACATCCTGCGTGTGGCACCCTGTGACGAACGGTTGATTTCGCGGGTCGACCCCGAGTAGGCTTTCGCCTTGGTGGATCAGCCGGAGGTATCATGGATACGGATCTGGTTCTGACTGCGGGCCTTGCCCTGTTGGTCCTGTCCCTGCCGACATTGATCAGCGCCTGGGTGGACGGGCGGTTGTCCCGACTGGGCGTTGGCATGCTTGCCTCGGCTTCAGGTTTGATCGGCTGGGCGGTATACACCCAGCCAAAGGGCTATGCGCTGGAGTCGATCCCGGATGTGGTCGTCGGAGCCATTGCGCGTCTGATCAACTGAAAACGCGTCACTCGCCGCCCTTTTCGCGGCGGCGGGTATTGGCGGCATAGCTGCCCATCGACTTGCGCGGCGGGGTCACGCCCTTGATGCGCAGCGTGTCGTTCATGCCCGACCAAAAGCCTTCCGCCGCGTCAGCACCGGCCCCCAAGTCCTCGATCGACTGGGTCTTGCCAGACTGACGGCGGACCGAGGATTTCTCGATTGCACAGACCTGAAACAGCGGCATGTCCTTTTCGATCAGGATCTCGCTGCTGGTGCGGTGGATCTTGATGTTCATGAACAGCGGCATCGGGCGGAAACTGTCGGTCTCGACGATGGCCTCAAAGCAGCTGAAGGCGCTGATGTCGTTCTTGTTCACGATGGGGCGGATGTGCAGCCAGACATCGGGGGCGGTTTCCACGAAATGCCCGGTCCAGATCTGCACGATGCCGGGGTCGGAC
>CAUJIP010000035.1 GCA_963205235.1 Pseudomonadota bacterium | reverse complement strand
GCCTGACGACGCTGCGATTCTTCGGCTTCGGTCAGGATGTCGATGTCCAGAGCCGTCAGCTGGCTGGCAAGACGGACGTTCTGGCCACGGCGACCGATGGCGAGCGAAAGCTGCTCGTCCGGAACCACGACTTCGATCTTCCCGGCCTCTTCGTCGAACACGACCTTGGAAACCTCGGCAGGTTGCAGCGCGTTCACCAGGAACGTCGCGGTGTCCTGGTTCCACGGGATGATGTCGATCTTTTCGCCCTGCAGTTCGTTCACCACGGCCTGAACACGGCTGCCGCGCATACCGACGCAGGCACCGACCGGGTCGATGGAGTTGTCGTAGCTGATGACTGCGATCTTGGCGCGCGAGCCGGGGTCACGGGCGACGGCCTTGATCTCGATGATGCCGTCATAGATTTCCGGCACTTCCATCTTGAAGAGCTCGGCCATGAACTGCGGGTCGGTGCGCGACAGGAAGACCTGCGGGCCGCGCGGTTCGCGGCGGACGTCCTTGATGTAGCAGCGGATGCGGTCGCCGATGCGATAGGCTTCGCGGCCGATTTTCTCGTTCCGGCGCAGGATGCCTTCGCCACGCCCGATGTCGACGATGACGTTGCCGTATTCCTCGCGCTTGACGGCGCCGTTGATGATGGTGCCCTTGCGGTCCTTGAATTCCTCGAACTGGCGGTCGCGTTCAGCTTCGCGGACCTTCTGCAGGATCACCTGCTTGGCCGACTGCGCGGCGATGCGGCCCAAGTCGACCGGCGGAACTTCGTCGATCACCTCATCGCCGATCTGCGGGTCGGCGAGGTAGGATTTCGCCTGTTTCACGGTGATCTGGGCGTGGTGGTTTTCGATCAGGTCATCTTCGGTGACGGTGCGGACGCGGGTGAACGAGGCGCGGCCGGTCTTGCGGTCGATCTTGACGCGGATGTCCATTTCCGCGCCATAACGCGACTTGGCGGCGCGGGCGAGGCTGTCTTCCATCGCCTGGATCACCAGATCCGGGTCGATCATCTTTTCGCGCGCAACGGCTTCGGCGGTTTGCAGAAGTTCCAGCTGGTTGGCGGATGTGATTGCCATGGGTCTCTCTCCCGTCAGTGTTTCGGCGCGTTAGTGTTTCGTTTCGGGGGTGGGCTCGTCGTCCTCATCCCCGTCAATCTCTTCGATCTCGTCGAACTGGCCGTCAGTGGGTTCAGCCACCTTCTTCTGGCGCAGCATTTCGGCGATCAGCTCGTCGGTCAGGATCAGCTTGGCGTCCGAGAGCCAATCGAACTTCAGCCCGATGGTGACCTCTTCGCCCGATTCCTCGATGGTGATCAGAACCTCGTCGCCCTCGACCCCCGCCAGCGCGCCCTTGAAGCGGCGGCGGCCGTCGATCAGTTCGGTCGTCTCGATCCGGGCCTCCCAGCCCGTCCACATCTCGAAATCCTTCAGCCGGGTCAGCGGCCGGTCGATGCCGGGGGACGACACTTCAAGGATGTAGTTGTCCTCAACCGGGTCTTCCACGTCCAGCACGGCAGAGACGGCAGTGGAGATGTCGCCACATTCATCGACGCCAATCCCGCCATCGGGACGGTCGGCCATGATCTGCAGGACACGGGTCTTGCCGCCCATCAGGCGGATGCGGACCAGTTCGAATCCCAAGCCTTCGATCACCGGGCCGACGATATCGGCAAGGCGGCGGTCGATTGCAGTTTTCGCGATCAGATCGGACATGCGGGTTCCAGAAACAAAAAAGCGGACCCAGCGGCCCGCCCGTGACTTTCGGTAGCTTCAGGTTTGGACCCGGAAGCAGCTGTTGAAGGGGATATACGCCCGAGTTCCCGAGTCTGCAACCCCGAACGGGATATGAGGCATGATCAAGGGCCTGAACTACAGGCCTTCGGCCGTGCCGACAGGGGTTCATCTTGGGGTTGCGCGACCGCGGGAGGCGGTGCTTTGCCACATGGGCAGAAACAGGCTTGAATTTCCACGCAATCCCGGCACAATTTCAGATCAGTCGCGGCCATTGCCAACTATTGTCCACGATTGGGCAATACTAACGCTTTAGGTTGTGTTTGGTCCGTTTCCAGCGGACAACCGTTCGGGAACAGAAAATGGCCAACGACGTCAGCACTGCAAGGACAGCCCCGGCCGCAGGATCAGGCCGCCGTGCGGCCCCGAGCAGTTCCAAGGGGTTTGCGCGGTCGTCTGCGCCCGGTGGTCAAAGCCTGCCCGTTGCGACATTTCTTGTAGCGGGGCTGCTGACCTATGGCTGGACCCGGCGCAATAGCGGCAATGTGACCGCCGAGACCGGCATCGGCTATTGGCTGGGCATCGTCGGCGGTTTGTGCATGTTGCTGCTGATGCTCTATCCATTGCGCAAGCGTATTCGCAGCCTTGAGTTCATTGGCAGCATTCCGGGCTGGTTTCAGATTCACATGCTGCTGGGTGTCCTTGGGCCTGCCCTGGTGGTCCTGCATTCCAACTATTCATTTGGATCGACCAACAGCATGGCGGCGATGCTGGCCATGCTTGTTGTCGCCGGGAGCGGCTTTATCGGTCGCTTTCTGTATTCGCATGTCTACCAGGGTTTCAGCGGACGCAAACAGACAGTGCGCGACAGTCTGGTCGAGTTGGAGCGGTTGCGGTTCACGCTGTGCCACGGCCAGGACATCGAAGAACCTGTGAAGCGGGACAGGTCTCTTGAACTTCTGACCAGATACCAGACTGAGCGGTTGTCAGAGTCGAAGGCATGGCTAGGGTCGTTGGCCTGCATCCTGTCCGGCCCAGTATCCCGTTCACGTTTCAAGGGCCGGATGCTGGACGATTTTCGGAATGATGTCGGAGCAGCTACCCGATTTGACGCCGAGAAGAAGAAGAGGGCCTTTCTGGTTGCCTTGAAGGCCTATCTTCGCGCGATCAAGCGGGCCGAGGCCTTTGCGTTCTATGAGCGGAGCTTTGCGGCCTGGCATCTGCTTCATCTGCCCCTGTTCGCCATTCTGGTCTTTGCAACGGTCGCGCATATCGTCGCGGTTCACCTGTACTAAGAGGGGCACCTGATCCTGCGCCGAATTCCGACAATCCTTGCGGGCGCGATGGTGTGCCTTCTTTCGCTTCTGGGCCCTGTGCGTGCCGAGTCGTGGTTTGAGGCTTTGGTGATGCCGGGCGAACTGGCGTCTGACCACGCGAAACTTGAGACAGACTGCGAGAATTGCCACAACTCGTTCGACCAGAGCGGTCAGTCTGTATTGTGTCTGGATTGCCACAAGACCGTCGCCGCCGATGTGAAGGCCAAGACCGGTTTTCACGGACGGTCCAGCGAAGTTCAGGCGCTGGCCTGCTCGACCTGCCATAACGATCATCAAGGCAGGGACTTCACGTTGATCCAGCTTGATCCCGAGACATTCGACCATGCAGTGACGGATTTTCCGCTGGTCGGTGGGCATGTCGGAGTAGAGTGCAGCAGCTGTCATCTGCCAGGGAAGAAATTCGCCGAGGCACCGTCGGATTGCGCGGCTTGTCACAAGGAGAGCGATCCGCACAAGGGCGCCTTGGGGCCAAGGTGCGGGGATTGTCATACGGGTACACGCTGGCAGGACGTGCGGGACTTTGATCATTCGAAGACCCGGTTTGCCCTGGACGGAAAGCACGTTGGGCTTGTGTGCGATGCCTGTCATGACGCGCAAGTCTGGAAAGGTCTGCCTTTGACTTGCGAAGGGTGTCACCTGATTGACGATGCCCATGACGACCGTTTTCCAGCCTGCGGCAAGTGCCACGATACCAAGGCGTGGAAGGAGTCACGGTTCGATCACGACAAGGACAGCAAGTTCGCTCTGACAGGAGCGCATGCCAAGACGGATTGCAAGGATTGCCACAAGCCCGGCGAAGCGGCGGACAAGGCCCCTTCGAGTTGCGCCGGATGCCATGCCGAGGACGATGTGCATCGCGCGGCTCTTGGCACCGACTGCGCAACCTGTCACGGCACGGCAGCGTGGGATGGCGACGTGGTGTTCGACCACGATCTGACACGCCTGCCGCTGTTGGGTCTGCATGCGGTGGTGCCGTGCGAAAGCTGTCATTCAAGCAAGGATTTTGCTGCTGCTGAGCCCGCTTGTGACACGTGCCATGCAGCTGACGATGCTCACAAGACAGCCCTAGGAGCGGACTGTGGAAGTTGTCATACCCCCAACGGCTGGGCCTTCTGGCAGTTCGATCACGACCTTGAGACAGACTTTGCGCTGACCGGTGGGCACAAGGGTCTTGCCTGCGACGCCTGCCATGCGCCCGACACTGTTGCAAGCAAGCTGTCATCGGATTGCGCGACCTGCCATCGGCTGGACGACGTACACAAAGGGTCGTTTGGCGACCGGTGTGAATCGTGCCACACGACGTCCGATTTCAAGCAAGCAAAGCTGAAACTCAAAGCCAGCCCTTAAGGCACAAGCGCGCATAAACCAAAGGTAGAAGCGGCGGTAAAGCAGCCCGTTTGCTATATCTTTCAGGTGGTTTTGGCGGCATTCTGGACATAGGAAGAAGGCGGAAGAAGCCAGCTCAAGGGCTGGTTTTCCTATTCATCACGCTTCTGGAGGAGCAAGCATGGAAGCCGAAATCGGCACGTTTGGCCTTATCCTGGCGCTGGTGACCGCTGGGGCAGTGGCGATGGCCGGTCTGCTGGGGGCCGCGCGGCGGAACGTCAACCTGATGGCGCTTGCCGGGACGGGATCGATAGTGCTTTTCCTGCTGGTCGGCCTGTCCTTTGCCTGTCTGACCTTAAGCTTTGTGACGTCCGATTTCTCGGTTGTCGCTGTTGCGGCGAATTCGAACACCGCGATGCCTTTGTTGTATCGGGTCACTGCGGTCTGGGGAAACCACGAAGGGTCGCTGCTGCTGTGGGTCCTGATTCTGGTCACCTTCGGTGCGCTGATCGCCTTGGCCGGGGGGCAGCTGCCACCAACCCTGAAATCGCGGGTCCTTGCCTTGCAGGCCCTGCTTGGTTTGGGCTTTTTGGCGCTGATCCTTTTCACGTCGAACCCGTTCGGTCGCCTTGATCCTGTGCCCGTCGAAGGGCAGGAGTTGAACCCTCTTCTGCAGGACATCGGTCTCGCGATACATCCGCCGTTTCTTTACCTTGGCTATGTCGGATTCTCGGTCGCGTTTGCCTTTGCGGTGGCGGCGCTGATCGAGGGTCGGGTCGATGCAAGCTGGGCCCGTTTCGTGCGCCCGTGGATCCTTGCGGCGTGGTGCTGCCTGACCATGGGCATCACGCTGGGAAGTTTCTGGGCCTATTATGAACTGGGTTGGGGCGGCTTCTGGTTCTGGGACCCGGTGGAAAACGCAAGTTTCATGCCGTGGCTGGTTGGCACAGCGCTTCTTCATTCGGCATTGGTGGTCGAACGACGGGGGGCGCTGGTGATCTGGACGTTGCTGTTGGCGATCCTGACCTTCTCGCTAAGCATGATCGGCACCTTTCTGGTCCGGTCGGGGGTTCTTACGTCGGTTCATTCGTTCAGCGCCGATCCTGCCCGGGGTGTCGGGGTGCTTTTGCTTCTGGGGTTATCGACGGGCGGCGCGTTGACATTGTTTGCCATGCGGGCCCAGAATCTGAGCCGTTCCGTCATCTTCGCGCCCGTCAGTCGCGAGGGCGGATTGGTCCTCAACAATGTGCTACTGGTAACAGCGGTCGGGACAGTCTTTCTGGGAACTTTCTATCCGCTGTTCGCAGAGTTGGTGTCGGGCGAACAGATTTCGGTCGGTCCACCCTATTTCAACCGAACCTTTGTGCCCCTGATGGTGCCGTTGCTGCTGGCAGTTGTCCTGGGCATGAACCTTCGATGGAAACGTGACTCACTCCGCTCGGCCCTTGGGCGCGGGGCGTGGGCGGTCATACCTGTTCTTGCCGTTGTCGCGGGGGCGGTGATCCTTAGTGGGACCGGAAAGGCTTTGGGGGCTGTCGGAATTGGCGTCGGGGCCTGGCTGGTCGTGGGGTCGGTCGCCTGGTTCCTGGGTCGCGTCAACTTGTTCAAGGTGCCGTTCGCGCGTTCTGCCGCCATGGCGGCAGGCTTGCCGCGTGCGCTTTACGGGATGCTCTTAGGGTCAGGACTCGTTCTCGCTTCATAGCCAGAACATGACGGTAGCAGCGAGTGCGACGGCTGAGAGGAAGACCTTCGGGCATCGGTCGTAGCGAGTGGCAATCCGCCGCCAGTCCTTCAGTCGCCCGAACATGATCTCGATCCGGTTGCGGCGTTTGTAGCGTCGTTTGTCGTGCTTGATTGGCTTGCCGCGCGACCTCCTGCCCGGAATGCAGGGCTTTATCCCCTTGTCTTTCAACGCTTCGCGAAACCAATCGGCGTCGTAACCCCGGTCGGCCAGCAGCCACTCCGCCTTTGGCAAGCTGCCCAACAGTGCCGCCGCGCCGGTGTAATCGCTGACCTGGCCTGCGGTCATGAAGAACCGGATCGGACGGCCATCAGCATCGGTGACAGCATGCAGCTTGGTGTTCATACCGCCCTTCGTGCGGCCGATCAGACGGCCCCTCTGGTCGCCTGGCCCCCCTTTTTCGACCGCAGGCTGGTCGCCGTGCGGTGCGCCTTGAGATAGGTCGCGTCGATCATCACCGTCTTCGGAACAGCGGCCTCGGCCGCCAGGCCATCCATCATCCGGGCGAAGACCCCTTTGTCACTCCACCGCTTCCAGCGGTTGTAGAGGGTCTTCGGAGGGCCGTATTCCCTTGGCGCATCGCGCCACCGCAACCCGTTGCGATTGATGAAGATTATTCCGCTCAAGACCCGTCGGTCATCGACGCGCGGCTTGCCATGACTCTTGGGAAAGAACGGCTCGAGCCGGGCCATCTGCGCGTCGTTCAGCCAGAAAAGGTTGCTCATTCTTCAGTCTCCTTGAGGAGGCTGAATCACGCCGCGAGCAGATGATCAATGGGTCCTGACCCTA
>CAUJIP010000034.1 GCA_963205235.1 Pseudomonadota bacterium | reverse complement strand
ACATTCCACCCCTGAAACGCTATAAATCGCGGGCAACGACAAGGGTTCCCTGCGCATGGCTGACCAGCCAAAGAACATGGCCGAATACGGCGCCGATTCCATCAAGGTTCTCAAAGGCTTAGAGGCGGTTCGCAAACGCCCTGGCATGTATATCGGCGACACCGATGATGGCTCGGGCCTGCATCACATGGTCTACGAAGTCGTCGACAACGGCATTGACGAGGCGCTGGCCGGCCACGCCACCGAAGTCGAGGTCAAGATCCACGCCGATGACAGCGTTTCCGTGCGCGACAATGGCCGTGGCATTCCGGTCGACATCCACCAGGAAGAGGGCGTCTCGGCGGCCGAGGTCATCATGACCCAGCTGCACGCAGGCGGCAAATTCAACAACACCGACGAAGGTGGCAACGCCTACAAGGTTTCGGGCGGTCTGCACGGCGTGGGCGTCTCGGTCGTGAACGCCCTGTCGGAATGGCTGGAACTGACCGTCTGGCGCAACGACACCGAATACCGGGCGCGCTTTGAAGACGGCGACTGCACCGTGCATGTCCACGAAGTGGGCCCCGCCCCCGGCAAGAAAGGCACGATGGTCCGCTTTCTGGCCAGCGCCAAGACCAGCCGGGCGGAAGGCACCTTTTCGAACCTCGACTACAGCTTCAAGACGCTGGAACACCGGTTGCGGGAACTGGCCTTCCTGAATTCTGGCGTCCGCATCATCATCGAAGACGAACGCCATGCCGAACCGCAGAAAGTCGAGCTTTTCTATGAAGGTGGCGTCCGGGAATTCGTGAAATACATTGATCGGTCCAAGACAGGTGTCATGCCGGAACCGATCTACATGATTGGCGAAAAGAACGGCATCGGCGTCGAAGTCGCGATGTGGTGGAACGACAGCTACCACGAAACCGTTCTGCCCTTCACCAACAACATCCCCCAGCGGGATGGCGGCACCCATCTGGCGGGCTTTCGTGGGGCCCTGACCCGCACGATCACCAACTATTCGCAGTCCTCTGGCATCGCCAAGCGCGAGAAGGTGGATTTCACCGGCGACGACGCGCGCGAAGGCTTGACCTGCGTCTTGTCGGTCAAAGTGCCTGATCCGAAATTCTCCAGCCAGACCAAGGACAAGCTGGTTTCATCAGAGGTCCGGCCCGCCGTCGAAAATCTGGTCAACGAAAAGCTGGCCGAATGGTTCGAAGAAAACCCTGGCCCCGCAAAGATCATTGTCGGCAAGATCGTCGAGGCAGCGCTTGCCCGCGAAGCCGCCCGCAAAGCCCGTGAACTGACCCGCCGCAAGACGGCGCTGGACGTGGCCTCGCTGCCCGGCAAACTCGCCGATTGTCAGGAACGCGATCCCGCCAAGTCGGAACTCTTTTTGGTCGAGGGTGACTCGGCTGGCGGTTCGGCCAAGCAGGGCCGCAGCCGCAGCAATCAGGCCGTCCTTCCCCTGCGCGGCAAGATCCTGAACGTCGAACGCGCGCGTTTTGACCGGATGCTTGGCAGTCAGGAAATCGGCACGCTGATCACCGCCCTTGGCACCGGCATTGGCCGGGATGAGTTCGACATCAAGAAGCTGCGCTACCACAAGGTCGTCATCATGACCGACGCCGACGTGGACGGCGCGCATATTCGCACCCTGCTTCTGACCTTCTTCTTCCGCCAGATGCCGCAGCTGATCGAGGGCGGCTATCTCTACATCGCCCAGCCACCCCTCTACAAAGTCGCGCGCGGCAAGTCCGAGGTTTACCTCAAGGATCAGGCGGCGCTGGACGACTACCTGATCGAGATGGGCACCGAAGGCGCCATCCTGCGCTTGACCGACGGCACCGAAATCGCCGGAAACGACCTTGCCCGTGTCATCGAAGGCGCGCGCCAGTTCCGCCGGGTGCTGGACGCCTTCCCGACGCATTACCCCCGCGCGATCCTTGAACAGGCCGCGCTTGCAGGCGCTTTCGATCCGGGCCGCGCCGACGCCGACCTGCAACTGGTGGCCGACACCGTTGCCAAACGCCTGAACCTGATCGCGCCCGAATTCGAGCGCGGCTGGCAGGGGCGCATCACCCAGGACCACGGCATTCGCCTGTCTCGCATCCTGCGCGGTGTGGAAGAACTGCGCACTCTGGATGGCGCCGTCCTGCGCTCGTCCGAGGCGCGGCGGCTTTCTCAGGTTGCGGGCCAGTATCGTGATGTCTACCGCGACCCGGCGCGACTGGTACGCAAGGAACGCGATCAGCTGATCCACGGCCCGATCGACCTGTTGAAATCGATCCTGACCGAAGGTGAAAAGGGCCTGTCGTTGCAGCGCTACAAAGGTCTGGGCGAGATGAACCCGAACCAGCTTTGGGAAACCACGCTGGACCCCGAAGCGCGGACGTTGTTGCAGGTCAAGGTCGACGATCTGGCCGAGGCGGATGACATCTTCTCGAAGCTCATGGGCGATGTCGTCGAACCGCGGCGCGATTTCATTCAGCAGAACGCGCTTTCCGTTGAGCATCTGGATTTCTGACCGGGGACAAAAGCCACACACACCAACAGAAGGATGCAGTCATGCGGAACCTACTTCTGGCGGCCTTGGTGACATGCCTTCCTACCGCTACTTTGGCGGCGGACTGGTATGTCGTCATCGGCTATTTCGACCATCCGCCGATGGAATGGGACGACGGGGTGCTGACGAAAGCGAACGATCTGGAAGCCGCGTTGACGGATTGCGGCCTGTCGGCGTTTTGGGACTTTACCGCCAAATTCGATGGTTTCGACACCGACGGTCGCGGCAGCGTATTCGTGATCAACACATTTGATCGATTGAACAGGGCGGCGGCCGAAAACCTTCTGGCCGCCACAAAGCCCTGTGTGCCTGATGCCTATATCAAAGAGGCCACTTATTTCGGCGAATAGCGGTTGGTGACCCCGGATGGATTCGAACCATCGACCTGCCGCTTAGGAGGCGGCCGCTCTATCCCCTGAGCTACGGGGCCACGCGCATTCAATGCGGCCAAACGCGGCAAAACGCAACTGCTGCAAGGAAAAAGGGGAGGCGCGTTTTGGCCCACCGCCCCCCCCATGCCATTGTGTCCAAGTTGAGAGCTTGACGGACACTCAGGATTTCACCAGTCCCGGGAGACCTATGGGACTGTTAGCGCTATCATATCGAATGAATGCCGCTTGGACAAGCATTCTCTTTGGCGCTAACAAGGGAGCAGGCTGAACCGAACCGGAAGCTATCCCCTTGACCAAATCCTCGCCCGAACCCCGCCACACCCTGACCCTTCGCGATGTGTCCGAAGCCTCGGGCGTGTCCGAGATGACGGTCAGTCGCGTCCTGCGCAACCGGGGCGACGTTTCGGCGGCGACGCGGGAAAAGGTGCTCGAGGCCGCCCGCACCCTTGGCTACGTCCCGAACAAGATCGCCGGTGCGCTGGCTTCGCAGCGGGTGAACCTTGTGGGCGTCGTCATTCCCTCGCTGTCCAACATGGTCTTCCCCGAAGTGATGACCGGCATTTCGGAGACGCTGGAAGGCACCGGATTGCAGCCCGTCGTCGGCGTCACCAACTACCTGCCCGACCGCGAAGAAAGCGTGATCTACGAAATGCTGTCGTGGCGTCCGTCGGGAATGATCGTCGCCGGTCTGGAACACAGCCCTGCCGCCCGCGCCATGCTGGCCCAGGCCGGGATCCCGATCGTCGAGATCATGGATATCGACGGCGACCCGGTCGACCATGCCGTCGGCATCTCCCACCACCGCGCCGGACGCAAGATGGCCGAGGCAATCATTGCCGCAGGCTACAAACGCATAGCCTTTCTTGGCACGCAGATGCCGAACGATTTCCGCGCCAAGAAACGGCTTCAGGGGTTCGAGGAAGCTCTGTCCAAGGCCGGTCTCGCGCTGGTCGATCGTGAGTTCTATTCGGGCGGTTCCGCGCTGCTGAAGGGCCGCGAAATGACCGCCGCCGTCCTCGCGCGCAGCCCGGATGTCGATTTCCTGTATTACTCCAACGACATGATCGGCGCAGGTGGACTGCTTTACTGCCTTGATCAAGGTCTGGATGTCCCCGGTCGTATCGGCCTTGCCGGGTTCAACGGAGTTGAACTCCTTGACGGCCTGCCGCGCAAACTTGCCACCATGGATGCCTGCCGGCTTGAGATCGGTCGCAAGGCTGCAGAAATCGTCGCCGGTCAGGCGACCTCGACGGACAAGGTCGAACTTTTCCCCACCTTGCAGCCCGGCGACACGATCCGTCAGGCCTGACGCCTGCCGTCAAAGCCGCAGGTCGTCCTGATTGGCAAGAAACCAGCCATAGGTCTCGCGCAGGCCGTCCTCCAAGGCGATCCGCGACCGCCACCCCATGCGCGCCAGCCGGTCCACATCCATCAGCTTGCGCAGCGTTCCGTCGGGTTTGGACGTGTCCTGCACAATCTGCCCTGCAAAGCCGGTGACCTTGGCAACCATCTGGGCCAACTCGCCAATGCTGATATCACTGCCGGTGCCGACATTGATGTGGTTCAGCATGGGTTCGGTGTTCGCCTCATAGGTCGCGCGCGGCAGGTCCAGCACGAACAACGAAGCTTCGGCCATATCGTCGACATGCAGAAACTCGCGCCGCGGCTTGCCCGAACCCCAGATCACCACGTCTTCCGCGCCTTGTGCCACCGCCTCGTGGAAACGGCGGATCAGGGCTGGCATCACATGCGAATTCTGTGGATGAAAATTGTCGCCGGGCCCATACAAATTCGTCGGCATCACGCTGCGATAGTCGACTCCATGCTGCCGGTTATAGCTTTCGCACAACTTGATCCCGGCAATCTTGGCGATCGCATAGGGCTCGTTCGTCGGCTCCAACGTGCCGGTCAAAAGCGCGTCTTCTCGCATCGGCTGCGCCGCTTCGCGCGGATAGATGCAGGATGACCCAAGCTGCAACAGGCGCGTGACACCGGCGGCAAAGGCCTGATGGATGACGTTGCATTCGATCATCAGGTTTTCGTAAATGAAATCAGCCGGATAGATGTTGTTTGCGTGGATGCCCCCCACCTTTGCCGCCGCAAGGATCACGACATCCGGCTGTTCCGCCTGCATGAAATCCCGGACTGCCGCTTGCGACGTCAGGTCCAGTTCGGCATGCGTGCGGGTCAGAAGCGCGATGTCTTCGCCCGCTGCCTTGCGCGCCGTCAGCTGACGCAGGATCGCGCCACCCACCATGCCGCGATGCCCGGCGACATAGATCTTCGCCATCTCAGTTATCCTCGACCGAGACCGGCACATCCAGCCCGTGTGCCTTCAGCAGGGCGTGACGACGGGCAGTCTGCAGATCCTTGGCCACCATCTCGGCGCACATCTCCTGCGCCGTGATCTGCGGAGTCCAGCCCAGCTTGACCTTGGCTTTCGTCGGGTCCCCCAGCAGGGTTTCAACCTCGGCCGGGCGGAAATACTTTGGATCGACGCGCAGGACCACATCGCCCACCTTCATCGCCGGGGCCTTGTCGCCGGTGACCAAGGCGACACGCGCCACCTCGTCGACGCCCTTCCCGGAAAATTCCAGCTCGACCCCCAGTTCACGCGCTGACCAGATCAGGAAATCACGCACCGAATACTGCACACCCGTCGCGATGACGAAATCCTCGGGCTCATCCTGCTGCAGCATCATCCACTGCATGCGGACATAGTCCTTGGCATGACCCCAATCACGCAGCGCATCCAGGTTGCCCATGAACAGGCATTTCTCAAGCCCCTGGGCGATGTTCGCCAGCCCCCGCGTGATCTTCCGGGTCACAAACGTCTCGCCCCGGCGCGGGCTTTCGTGGTTGAACAGGATCCCGTTGCAAGCATAAAGCCCATAGGCCTCGCGGTAGTTCACGGTGATCCAATAGGCGTACATCTTGGCCACCGCATAGGGCGAACGGGGATGAAACGGTGTGGTTTCGGTCTGCGGAACTTCACGGACCTTGCCGTAAAGCTCGGACGTCGAGGCCTGATAGAAGCGCGTCTTCTTCTCCAGCCCCAGAAACCGCACCGCCTCCAGCAGGCGCAGGGTTCCGACGGCATCGACGTCGGCTGTGTATTCCGGCGCCTCGAACGACACTGCCACATGCGACTGCGCACCAAGGTTGTAGACCTCGTCCGGTTCAACCTCGCGCATGATGCGCGTCAGGTTCGAACTGTCGGCAAGATCGCCATAGTGCAGCTTCAGCTTCGGGCGTTCTTCGTGGATGTCCTGATAGATGTGGTCGATGCGCTGGGTATTGAACAGCGACGCGCGCCGCTTGATCCCGTGAACCTCATAGCCCTTTTCCAGCAGAAGCTCGGCCAGATACGAACCGTCCTGCCCGGTAACGCCGGTGATAAGAGCCTTCTTGACCATCTGCCTGCCTCATGTATCGCGTTGGCCTTGTCGGCCTTTGTCCCGCCTTTGTGGCGAGACCCCGCTGGACCCTATCAAACGAAGCGGTACACAACAACGGAGCGCAAGCAGGTAACCCGACCGGCAACTTCGCAGGCGTCAGGATTCCTTGCCGATGTCCGCCGGATCATCGGACGGGCTCTTTCCTGCCAGAAGATCAAGGCAGACCTGCCGAAGCTCGGGGACGTTCTTGGCGACGATGTCATGGTTCATCAAAAGCTCAAGATCCGCCAATGCCACTTCGATGCTCCCACTCTCAATGGCCCGTTGCGCCCGGAAAAGGCGCAGCGGAACATTGCGCGGTGCGATCGCGATCCCTTCCTCGATTGCCGACTTTTCGACGTTTGGATGCCCCGCAGCAGCTGCTGCATGGGCCAGCCGCAGATACATGCCCGGAAAGACCAGCCCTGCGTCCAGCCCGGTTCGAACGTCGCTCATGACCATGCGATAGCGCTTTTGCCGCATTCTGCTGGTCGACCGCCACAGCACATGCGCCGGAACCTCGGGGGCGATCTCAACCGCCCGTTCCGCGGCAGCGGCGGCAGTCTTGAAGTCAAGCGCCAGCGTCGCGGCCAACGACAACCGGTGCTGCACCATCGCGTCGTCCGGGAAGGATGTTGCCAGATCGATCAAACGGCCAAGCCAGTCGGTCTTTTCGCCCACATGCATGTCGTAGACCGCCGTAAGTGAGGCGGCGTCGGCTCCGGGCATTGTACTGCCCAACCGCGCCAGACTGCGCTCGAACACCGGGCGAAGGCGGTGCTTGGCAAGCCCGCCCCGCGCAAATGACCGCATCAGCGGTGCCCAGTCCCATGTCAAAGGGTCGATTGCGGGAACAAGCGCCCGACCAAGCGTGTCCTTGGCGCAGGACGCCTTTGCCAGAGACGTGGCTTTGCAGACAGGAAGCCGCAGCATAGGACGCTGCCACAACGCCCGCGCCGCCGGACTGAAGGGAAGCGCGTTGCTGTCATCAAGCAGACCCGAGACATAAAGCGCAGCGACGCCCTCGGCCACCGAGGCTTCTGCCGGTTCGTGCCAAAGTGCAATATTGGCCAATCTGGCGCAGTCGGCGGTACGACCCTGCGCCAGCTGCGCAAAAGCATGCAGGATCTGCCCTTTGGCAAAGTCGGGCCGGTGATAGACTTGGCGACCCTCCATCAAGGTTCCGGCGGCAATGGCCGCTTCGACAGCGTCGGTCTGCAAGTTCAGCTCGACAAGACGGGGAAAAAGGAACGAAATCTCAAGCCCTGCCCGCAAATGCCGGTCCAGAATCGCCGCCATTTCGCCAAACCGCTTCTGGCGCGTCAGATGCCGATCCAGATGAACCAGCGACTGCCCGACATCGCCGGGTCCCCATTTGCCCTGCGGATCCGGCTCGTGAAGGCGTTCCAGAAGCCGATTCCCCGCCGCCTCGCGCTGTTCAGGGGCCAGCGCTTGTTCGACATCGAGGATCGGAATTTCTCCCAAAGCCGCCGCGCCCGAAGAAAAGGCACTTTGCGGCGGGCCGATGATCCGAGAGCAGGAAGACAGTGCCAGAAGTTCCAGAAAGTCAGCCTGACCGGGGGTGACAGATCCGGAATCGAAAAGCGTCGCGGCCGGGATAAGCTCGGGGTAGCGATCCTTGAACCGCTTTACGGTGGCGGCATCGTCCGAAAACAGGATCGGTCGGGCCCCGGCGGCAATCGATGCCTCGATGTGTGTTTCGTAAAGCTCGTCATAGACGTACTTGTTCGGCCACTGCCGGTTCATCGCACGCGGCAGGCTCAGGATGTCGCCGCGCCGGATGTGATAGGCCGTGGTCTTCGGCCCGATGGTCGCGCGGATCTCCTCCAGCACCTTCGCGACTGTGGGCGCAAGCGGCAGCTCTCGCCACAGCGCCGCCCCGATGCGTGCCACTTCGGCGGGGTCCTCGCCCTCATAGGCCGAAAAGCCGAAGCCCTCGTCGATAAGGATGTTGGTTCCCTGCTCCAGCGCCGCCCGAAGCCCGGCCAGCCCAAGGTCGTGCCGTTCCTGTGGTCGGACCGAGCCCTCGCGCAGCGCAAGAAAGGCGCGACGGTCGATAAAGTTCCGGGCCACGAAATCCGCATCGAAAAAGTCGGTCGGCTCATTGATGACGGCCGAAAAATCGGTGCCGCGGTGCCAATGAATCCGGAATGGCACGTCCATCAGCCGGGCAAGACGCATTGCATTGACGATCATCAGAAGCCGGCCGCCCAGGCGGTCGTTCCGAAAGGCGATTATCTGGCCGGAAGATTGCTTCTGCGACGTCATGGACTTGTATTACTGACCTTTCGGCAGCGCTTTCAAGGTCAGTTTGTCAATTGCCCAGCGGCACTTGCAAATGCCGCCCCGACCCGTCCGACTTGTCCCGATCTAAGCCTTGCTAATCCTCGGGTGCAAAGCTTAGATTGCCGCGAACAGTGGCGGTCAGACCTGAACACAGGCACGGCAAGCGGGTTGCAGACCACCTTTGCCAGCACGCCACACCAGATGGATTACGGGCGGAAACTCATGGCGCAGAACGGACCAAAAGAAAAACCAAGGGCCGACGCCGCGAAAACCGCGAAGAAGCCTCTTGCCAAGAAGAAAGAGATCAAAAGCGCCAATCGAAGCCAGTTCCTGCAAAGAATGCCCAAGGGCGGAATGGCGATCGAGATTGGCGTCTGGCGGGGTGAATTCTCGCGCCGGATTCTTGACATTCTGGAACCCGAAACGCTTTGCCTTATCGACCCGTGGAAGTCGTTCGACGACCACGATGAATCGGCTTTCTCCGGTCGCGAGGAAAACGAGAAGATGGATGAAATAGCCGACTCGGTCGCGCAGATGTTCGCCACCGAAATCAAGGCCAAGCAAGTCGTCGTCATGCGTGAGATGTCGCAGGACGCGCTGATGAAGTTCAAGGACAACACCATCAACTTCGCCTATGTCGACGGCGATCATTCCTATGACGGCGTTAAGTCCGACCTTGCGGCTTTGATGCCCAAGATGATGCACGGCGGAATCATGGCCTTTGACGATTATCACCGTCGCGGTTGGTGGGGCGATGCCGTGTTGCGGGCGATCCACGAATTCATCGGCGCCCATCCGACCGAAATCCGGATCAAGACGGTGATCGGTGCCCAGATTGCGCTGGAAAAGATCGCTCCGCTGAAAGACTGAGTTCTGCGATGCGACATGACCTTTGCGCCTGTGAACGGCAGCCCGGGGTTGGCCTTGCGTCCAGATACCTTTCGCCCCTTGGTTGAAGCCTTTGCGAATGCGCGCCTCAAACCGGCTGTCCTGCCGTTCGATCTGCCGCACCGGTCAAGCGGCCGCGAAATGTCGCGAGACGGCCATGGTTTTTCCCTTCGCCCCTCCGGCTGTGGCAAGTACTGTGGCACCAATGGACGATTGGTCGGCGCCGCCCTGACCAAATGCGAAACGGCCAAAGGAAAAGGGACTGTTGTATGACGATCACTCCTGTGCTGCTCTGCGGTGGTTCCGGCACAAGGCTCTGGCCGCTTAGCCGTAAGAGCTATCCCAAACAGTTCGTGCCCTTGATGGGGCAGGAAAGCCTGTTCCAAGGCTCGGCGCGGCGGCTGACAGGGCCTCACTACAACCCGCCCGTCGTCGTCACCTCGGATGCTTTCCGCTTTATCGTCACTGAACAGCTTTCCGCGGTCGATATCCCGCCCGCCGCGATTCTGATCGAACCCGAAGCACGCGACACGGCGCCCGCGATCCTTGCCGCCGCGCTTTTCATTGCGGAAAGTGATCCCGAGGGCCTGATGCTGGTCGCGCCTTCAGACCATGTCATTCCCGATGCGGAAACCTTCAACGCGGCGGTCGCCGCCGGGCTGGATGCCGCAAGGTCTGGCAAGATCGTGACTTTCGGCATCGCCCCGGATCGGCCAGAGACTGGCTTTGGATACCTTGAACTGGACACCGTTCCCGAAACCGGGGTGCCGAAGGCGCTTTCTCTGCAAGGCTTTGTCGAAAAACCCGACGCGGCCCGTGCTGCACAGATGCTGGCCGAGGGTCGCTATCTTTGGAACGCCGGCATCTTCCTTTTCTCGGTCGCGACGATCCTTGACGCCTTCCGGGCGGCACAGCCCGAAATGATCGAAGCCGTCCGCGCATCGCTTGATGGTGCGAAGCGCGACCTTGTCTTCACCCGTCTGGAAGCTGCCCCATGGGCCAAGGCCAAGGCGATCTCGATTGACTATGCCGTCATGGAAAAGGCCCGAAATCTGGCCGTTGTGCCCTATTCCGGTCGCTGGTCCGATCTTGGCGATTGGGCCGCTGTCTGGCGCGAAACCGAAGCGCAGGGCATGGCGCTTTCCGGGTCGGCAACGGCAATCGACTGCACCAACACCCTTCTGCGGTCCGAGGTCGAGGGGCAGGAAGTCGTTGGGATCGGTCTTGACGATATCGTCGCCATCGCAATGCCCGATGCCGTGCTGATCGCCCGCAAGGACCGGGCGCAAGAGGTGAAACAGGCTGTCGCGGCCCTGAAATCGCGCAATGCCCGTCAGGCCGAAAGTTTCCCCAAGGATCACCGGCCCTGGGGGTGGTTCGAAAGCCTGGTCATCGGCGACCGCTTTCAGGTCAAGCGCATCGTCGTGAAACCGGGCGGGGCGCTAAGCCTGCAAAGCCATGTGCATCGGGCTGAACACTGGATCGTCGTCCAGGGCACCGCCCGCGTGACCGTGGATGCCGAGGTCAAGATGGTCACCGAAAACCAGTCGGTCTATGTGCCACTGGGCGCAATCCACCGGCTGGAAAATCCGGGCAAGGTTCCCGTTGTTATGATCGAAGTGCAGACCGGGTCCTATCTGGGCGAAGACGACATCGTCCGTTATGAGGATGTCTATAGCCGCACCTGATCCTGGGTCAGACCAGAAGCTGCACCCCGTCCTGGCCCCGGATCAGCACGTCAAGGATCGCGCCCTCTGGCTGGTCGATGGCAAACGCGACTTCGGTGAATTGTTCCGTCCGGCCAAGCCGCGGCCCTTCGGTCAAGACCCGGTGGACGCGGCCAACCTGCTGCTGCAGATGCAGGTTCAGCGCCGCATCCCCAACCGCGCGCAACCGGGCTGCACGGTCCTTGATCTCGGGCCCCTTCACCTGCGGCATCCGTGCCGCTGGCGTGCCCTTGCGGGGGCTGAACGGGAAGACATGCAGGAAGGTCAGCCCGCAGTCCTGCACCAGATCAAGGCTGCGCTGGAACATCGCTTCGGTCTCGGTCGGGAAACCTGCGATGATGTCGGCACCGAACACCATCTCGGGACGAAGAGAGCGAATCTCCTCACAGAACCGGATCGCGTCATCGCGCAGATGCCGTCGTTTCATCCGCTTCAGGATCAGGTCATCGCCCGCCTGCAAGGACAGGTGCAGATGCGGCATCAGACGGGGTTCGGTGGCAATCGCCTCGATCAGCGCTGGATCGGCCTCGATCGAATCGATCGAACTGATCCGCAGGCGTGCGATCGAAGTCAGCTTCAGGATCCGACGCACCAGATCACCCAGACGCGGCTCTCCGGGCAGATCGGCACCCCATGAGGTCAGGTCGACCCCGGTCAGCACCACCTCGTTGAAACCCTTGTCGACCAGTCGGTTGATCTGTTCGACCACCACACCCGCCGGGACCGACCGCGAATTGCCCCGGCCAAAGGGAATGATGCAGAAGGTGCAGCGATGGTCGCAGCCGTTTTGCACCTGCACATAGGCCCGATGGCGGCCAAATCCGTCGATCAGGTGCCCGGCGGTTTCACGCACGGACATGATGTCATCGACCTGCACCCGCTCGGTGTCGCCAATAAGATCGGGGGCTGCGATGCCCTTCCAGGTGTCCGCCTGCATCTTTTCATGGTTGCCGACGACGCGGGTCACTTCGGCCATGGCGGCAAAGGTTTCGGGTTCGGTCTGTGCCGCACAACCCGTGACGATGATCGGACTTCCGGGGTTTTCCCGGGCAAGTCGCCGGATTTCCTGCTTGGCTTTCCGCACCGCCTCGGCCGTCACGGCGCAGGTGTTCACGATCACCGCGTCCGACAGGCCTGCGGCTGCGGCAAGTTCCTTCATCGCCTCGGTTTCATAGGCATTCAGGCGACAGCCCAGCGTCGCAAAGACCGGGGCCTTTACCGGATGGGAGGGTGCGTTCATCTGTGCGCTGCCACATAGTCGGGCGACAAGACGCCATCAAACACCCGCGCCACCGGTCCGGTCAGCCAGACGCCATCATCGTGCCAGTCGACCTCCAACCTGCCGCCATCAGCTTCGATCACCACATGCCGCCCCGTCAGGCCCCGCAGATGCGCGGCCACTGCCGTCGCACAGGCACCAGACCCGCAGGCAAGGGTGATGCCCGTTCCCCGTTCCCATACCCGCATCCGAAGATGATCGGGGCCAAGCAGCGAGGCGAATTCCACATTGGTCCGCGCCGGGAAAAGGGGGTCATGTTCATGCCCCGGCCCGACGCCAGCAAGATCGACCGCCTCGGCATCCGGCACAAAGCGCACGGCATGTGGATTGCCCATGCCCACGGCAACCGGATCGCCCGCAAGCGGCAGGTGCAGCGTATCCATCTGTTGCGACAGCGGAATTTCCCGCCACTCCAACTGCGGATGCCCCATGTTCACCGACACCCGCCCATCTGCCAAACGCCGAGCCCGCAGGCCCCCGCGCGCGGTAACCAGATCGACCGCTTCGACCCCAAGCCCCCGCATCACATAGTCGGAAACGCAGCGCGTGGCATTGCCGCAAGCTCCGGCTTGTGAGCCGTCGCTGTTCCAGAACACCAGCGCGAAATCCGCCGTGTCGGAATCGGTAATCTCGGCCAGTTGATCGAACCCGACTCCCCGGTTCCGATCCCCCAGCGCACGCGCCAACCCTTCGGTCATCACCGCCCCACGCCCGCGTGAGTCGATGACCACGAAGTCATTGCCAGCGCCATGCATTTTCATGAATGGCAGGCCTTTGGGGTCTTTGGTGTCCTTCATGACCCGGCATATACGCTTGCCAACCCAGATTTGCCAGTACCGGGCGTTTTTGCCCTTGACCCCTGAGGCTTGCTTGCCTAATCACCCGCCTCGTGGGGCCGGTAGCTCAGTTGGTAGAGCAGCTGACTTTTAATCAGCGGGTCACAGGTTCGAATCCTGTCCGGCTCACCACTTCTTCCTGACAGCTTACTGACTCGGAACGCTAAGGCGTGTTCCGGTCGTGGCTGCGCGGTCTTTCCGACAAACCCTTGTGACGCTGCATTAATCCGGGGATTTCGGCGGATTGCGGGGGGCAAGAAAGCGTCTTGCTTTTGTCTTCCTTCGGTCTTCCCCCCGAAAGGCGCGCGAAACTGTCATCCGGCGTTAACCAGACGCCCCGAATCGACCGACAAACCCGGCTTCCGGGTCAGATCATCCGGATGGTTTCCTTGCCCACCGCCAGCACATAGCCGCGCCGGGCGATGGTCTTGACCAGAAGTTCGCTGACAAGCTGGTTGCCCAAGGCATCGCGCAGCCGTTTCACCCGTGTCGCGCCCGCCGCTTCATCGCAGTCGGCCTCGGCCCGGCCTGAAATCACCGATTCGATCTGCACGCCGGTCAGAACCTCATCGTCCATCCGCGCTTCGGCCAGGACGGACAGGGTTTCCAGCGCGGCCTCGGTCAGTTGGAATTCCAGATCGTTTATATAGACCGCCCGCGATTCGCGGCTGATCATCAGGCTTGCCACCTGAATGCCTGACCGCTGGATCGCCGAGATTCGGCGGTTCAGCGCAATGATCATCACAAGGAACACCAGCGCCGCAATCAGAAGGGCGGTCGAAAAGACCAGCAGAACGAAGATCACTGACCGATAGCTGATCAGCACCTCGGAGAAAGAGGTGCCGGACTGGGCCAGAATTTCCAGCAGCTTGATCTCGCCCCCGGTGGTCAGATCGTTGTTTTCGACAAAGATCCGCTCAACCCGTTCGTTGAAGGCGTTGGCGTCCGGCAGGTTCACGAACAGCAAAAGGGCCGCGCCCAGAAGGATCACGACAATCGCGCCAATTCCGTAGGCTACAACGCGGTTTCCCGCCTTCAGACTGTCAGTAACGGAGGAAATATTCTCCGGCACTCGCTTTCCTTTCCTCAAGCCCCTCGGGGCCGAACGTGGACAGGACGTTCAGCAACGTCCAGCCATCTGCCGCCAGCCG
>CAUJIP010000033.1 GCA_963205235.1 Pseudomonadota bacterium | reverse complement strand
CGGATAGCCGACCTTCTGGCTGATCTGCACGGCCTAGTCGGCATCGGCGATCAGGCCCATATAGCCGGGAACCGTGGAAACCCCCGCCTCCATCGCGATCTACTTCGAGGTGATCTTGTCGCCCATCGCCTCGATTGCCGGGGACGGCGGGCCGACGAAGACGACGCCTGCCTTTTCAAGCGCGGCAGCGAAGTTCATGTTTTCCGACAGGAAACCATAGCCCGGATGCACCGCCTCGGCCCCCGTCTGGCGGATCGCCTCCATGATCCTGTCGATCACGATATAGGACTGGGCAGCCGGGGGCGGGCCGATATGCACCGCCTCATCCGCCATCTGGACATGCAGCGCGTTGCGGTCGGCGTCGGAATAGACCGCCACCGTCTTGATCCCCATCTTGCGCGCGGACTTGATCACGCGGCAGGCGATTTCCCCGCGGTTGGCAATCAGGATCTTTTTGAACATGGGCGGTCCCCTTCAGGCAGCAAAAAGCAAAGGACCACCCGGGCGGTCAGCCCGGATGGTCCTTGTGGATGGGTTAGGCCGCCCGAAGGCGGTTATCTGGCGGTCAGTAGCAGGTGCCGAGGCCAACATCGACGCTGCAGGTTGCAACGCCCGCAAGGCCGCCCATGACAGCGCCTGTAAGCAGGTTGCCGTCGGTCGCGTCAGCAATGACGACGCCCGCAGCGGCACCAGCCGCGCCGCGCGACGCAGGGTCCTGCATGCAGCCGGCCAGAGAAGTGGAGAGAAGTGCAACGACGATAAGCGACTTGCGCATTGGGTACTGCCTCGTGGTTTTGTTGTTATTGCTGCAGATTCTACAGCAATATCACCCGATTGAAAGAGGTTTCTAAGGTTGGGCAGTAGGCGATTCCCGACCCGACCGCCAAGAGGGGTCGGTCCGACCAGGGACTGGCCGGACCGTTGGGAAGGGGAAGGGAAACAGCACTGACTACGCGGGACACGTCCAACTGCTGCGTGGCCCGTCTGGAAACAATGCCGACCGATTCCATGCATTGCAAATGTTTCAGGCTGTGATTTTACAACCTGAGCGGAACAATGCCAAATGGGCGAGAAGATCGGCGCGTTCATGCCTATTCGTCCTCGTCGTCCCAGTCGTCCGCCAGCGCATCGGGGGCGTCGGGGGCGAAAACCTTGGGGAAAGCGGCCTCGGCGCGCTTGGCGTCGATCCGCAACAGTGCGTCGTAGGAGCAGGGGTCAAACGGGTCTTCGGCGGCCACGACCTCACGCCCGAACAGCCAGGACAGGCGTCCGGCGTCGAGGTTGCCACGTTCAAACGGTTCTTCCCCGAAATATTGCCACAGTGCAGCCATGAAGGCCTCGTCCGCCAGCCGGTCGACGTGTTTGCGATCCTTGAACCGCTCGCGCTTGATCAGCTTGGTTGCGCCTTCCTTCACGTTGGCGCGGCGGATGGTGAACTGGAAATCGGTTCCCGTCAGGCGGCCGGGAAAGCCGCGGTGCTTCAGCATGTGACCTTGCTCCTGTCTTGGCAGTCGGCAGGTCGCATAGGCCAAACAAGGCGCAGGGCACAGAGGCACTGGCGCAAAGCGGCTGAAATTTTGGGAAAAACTTGGACCGCAGCCCGCATGGCGCAGTCAGGGGTGGGGACGGGCCCGCCGTGCCTTGGCAGGCAGGCCCGCGCCGAATTCTTAGAGCTTGCCGGTGTCCGGAACTTCGACAACGACCGGAGCAGGTGCCGGCTCTTCTTTTTTGGCGCAAGCGCCGATTGCAGAAACCATGGCCAGAACCAAGACGATACGTGCGCTTTTCGACATATTATTCTCCACTTGACTTGGGGTGCACCTAGAGCGACTGCCCGAACCGGCCCCCGGATGTTGTTGCAGGCCGGCGCATACCAACCGCGCTGCATCATACCGGATTTGCACCCGAAAAGACACAGGCGGAAACGGAAATTCCGTACCTGTGGCATTCCTACATCAGCCCATAGCGGCTGACCAGACCGAACCTTACTACTGGCAGACATTTTCAGAATGGCTCCCATTGGCAGGTATCGCCTTCGGGTCGGAAGGCCTCGAAAAACTGGACGACGTCGGGGGCGGCTTCCCCGAAGGGCACGACCTCGGCCGAAAGCGAGATCACGATCTGCCGGGGTTCAGGCACCGTGCCTTTGGTGCGCGGCAGCGCGTAGCTGTCACAAAGCACCTGCATGTCGGCCAACGCGGCTTCGGTGTCGACCTCGGAAAGACCGGGTGCCAGAAACCGAAAGCGGGCCGTTGCTCCGTCCGGCCCAGGTGCGTTGGTGATGACATCGATCAGCGTCACTTCGCGACCCGAAGGAACGACGATGTCACCGTCTGCCGCACTGTCATTGCAGCTTGCAGCCAGAACCAAAGCCAGCAGCGGCAGCGCATATCTGGGGGCAAAGACCTGGTTCATCGGGTCAAAGCGGGATGTTGTCGTGCTTTTTCCAGGGGTTCGACAGCTTTTTCCCCCGGAGAGCGGCAAAGGCACGGGCCACCCGGCGGCGGGTGGAATGCGGCATGATCACCTCGTCGACAAAGCCCTTTTCGGCCGCGAC
>CAUJIP010000032.1 GCA_963205235.1 Pseudomonadota bacterium | reverse complement strand
CCCCTTCGCGCTGATCGACCTGATCGGCGCCGACATCAATCTTGCGGCCACCAAAGGCATGCATGCCGCCATGGGCCACCACCCCCGCTACCACCCGTTCAATGCGCTGAAGACCCAGGTCGCCAGTGGCAACCTCGGACGAAAGACCGGGCGCGGCTTCGTCTTCCCTCAGTCGGCCACCAAACCACCCGCCGATGCTGACTCCATCGTGCTTCGCATCGAAGCCACCCTGGCAAATGAAGCCGGCTGGCTGCTCTCAGAAGGCAGTTCCACACCAGAAGGCATCGACACCGCTATGCGCCTTGGTCTGAATTTTCCCCGCGGACCATTCGAGGCCCTTTCCCGGCACGGTCGCGCCACGGTCCTTGGCGAACTCACCCGGCTCCGGGCTGCCGCACCGGCGGAACTGAAGCCCCGCTACGACCCCGCACCAGACCTGATGACCGCGTGACGGCGGGATTCTCGCGCCTCGCCGGTCCTGCCAATCGGTCGGGCAGAGACCTGTTCGCCCGGCATCTTCAGACCGCCCCCAGACCGTCAATTCTACTCGGCCTTCGACAAATCCGGTTTCCCCTTTTGGCGTTCAGGCACTAGCCTGCCCCGAAAGAGGAGAGGCCGCCTTGACCCATACGCTTGCTGCCCGCGGCATCACCATCACCTTCATCCCTCGTGGCGGAGTCCTCCGGCACATGACCATCAGCGACCAGGGTGCCACAATCGCTCCGCTGCATCAGGCTCCCTGGTCCCCCGACGAAACCCCGGCCGAGGCCCCGCCTCATCAGGCCTGGCTTGCCGGCGATTTCCTTGCAGCCCCGTTCGGCCCCGGCCCCGACGGCCTGCATGGTCTGCCCGCCAACGGTGACTGGCGTATCCTGCCCTCCGCCACCGGCACGCTCCGCGCGATACTCGACGGCTCGGTCCACGGCGCGACGGTGATCAAGGAATTCTCCCTGCAGGATGACCATCCCTTCGTCTACCAGCGGCACCTGTTCATCGGCGGCACCGGGGCGTTTCCTGTTGCCAACCATGCCATGGTTTCACTGCCACACGGCGGCAAGCTCACATTCTCCCGCAAGCGCTGGTGGGAAACGATGGCCGATCCATTGGAGACCACACATGGTCGCTCCCGCCTGGCCTATCCCCACCGCGCCGAGGACGGCGCCGAGTTTCCTGCGGCAGACGGGGGCACGGTGAACCTGCACCGCTATCCTTGGGGGGAAGCTCATGAAGACTTCGTCGCTGGGATCGAGGACCCCGCCTCCCGCCTTGGCTGGACCGCTGTCGTTCGACCAGAGGAGGGCGACCTGTTTCTCTCCCTGCGCAACCCGTCTCAACTGCCAATGACCATGCTCTGGCACTCGAACGGCGGCCGCAACTATGCCCCCTGGAATGGCCGACACACCGGCTGCCTTGGGGTGGAAGAAGGTGCTGCGCTTTCGGTTCTTGGCCTCTCGTCGCGCGAAACCCCTGATCCGCTCACTGCTGCCGGTCAACCTGCCCAACTGACACTCGACCCGCATGGAACAACCGAGATCCGGCATATCCTGGGTGCTGTCCATTGGCCTTCGGGCCAGTCCGTTGCGGGCATCATGCTGGATGACAACGTGCTGACGGTCACGGGCGACTGGGGGGCCGAACGCAAGCTGCCCATTCTTGCTTCGTGGCTTGGGGCCGAGGCTCCTGCGACAGTTACAAACCCGAAACCGAAGGTCGATTGGGATTTTTAGCGCTTGGATGGGCCGATCTCGCAACTTGACCGGCATCGCAGAGCATCTGAGCGGTCGGCTGATCTATCCAGCAAACCCCGGTTTCTGAGCCCAAGACCAGGCATCCCCGATCATCTGCTGCAGGGTTGATCTTTTCGGTTCCCAGCCCAATTCCTCGATCGCATGTGTCGAGGAGGACCCCAGCGCCGCCGCGTCCCCCGGTCGTCGGTCGCCGATCACCACCGGCACTTCACGGTTCGTGACGATCCGGCTTGCATCAATCACCTCGCGAACCGAAAACCCGCGTCCCGTGCCCAGACAGAACACGCCATTGCCCTTTCCGTCCAGAAGCCGACGCAAGCCCAGCACATGCGCATCTGCCAGGTCCGTGACATGCACGTAGTCGCGCACACAGGTGCCGTCCGGCGTCGGATAGTCCGTGCCGAACACCGTCAACGCCGGGCGCTTTCCGGCTACGGCGTCCAGCATTAGTGGAAGCAGATGCGTCTCGGGGACATGCTGCTCACCGGTGTCGCCCTCAGGGTCTGCTCCTGCTACATTGAAATATCGAAAAATCACATGCGAGATTCCGGCTGAGATGCCAAAGTCGCGCAGCATTTGTTCAATTGCCAGTTTCGACCCACCGTAGGCATTGATCGGGCGTTGCGCGGTTTCCTCAGTCAAGAGCACGCCGTCCTGGTCGCCGTAGGTCGCGCAGGTTGACGAGAAGACGAAGTTCCCGACCCCTGCTGAAGCGCAAGCCTCCAGAAGGTTCAGAGCTCCGCCTACGTTGACACGCCAGTAGCGTCCCGGGTCCTTCATCGATTCGCCAACCAGCGACAAAGCGGCGAAATGCATGACCGCCACCGGGGAATGTTCCGCAAGGGCGGCATCGATACTGGCGCGGTCCATCAGGTCGCCTCGGACCAGCGGCCCCCACTTGACCGCCTCGGACCAGCCGGTCGACAAATTGTCGAACACCACGGGCTCGAATCCCGCGCGGGCAAGCGCCTTGCACGCGTGTGAGCCGATGTAACCAGCACCGCCCGTCACTAGAACCTTTACCGTCATCGTCCGCGCCTCGTCACATGAAAAGCAGGTCATCCGCGAGCAGGTTTGCGTTGAATACTCCCAGGATGTCCAGCGTATTCCCGGTGCCGAAGTCCAGATGCAGACCGGACTCCGTGACCACTGCGCCCGCAAGAATGCTGGATACGGCAGGAGCTTGCCCGCCAAACAACCGCAGGTCGAGAAGGATCTTGTCCTGCAGATCCCGGAAGTCGCTGATGGTATCTGAGCCCTCCGTAAAGACAAAAGTGTCGACCCCCAGCCCCCCCAGCAGCGTGTCGTCGCCTGCACCGCCCTCCAGCCGGTCGTTGCCGGTGCCGCCCTCCAGCCGGTCGGCGCCCTCGCCGCCCCAGAGCGTGTCCGACCCGTCGCCGCCCAGTAGCGTGTCCGACCCCGCCCGGCCCTCCAGAAGGTCGTTGCCAAGCCCGCCCAGCAGCAGGTTCGCCTGCCCGTCGCCCGACAGCGTGTCGTGCCCCGCGCCGCCCTGCAGACCCTCGATCCCGTCAAACTGGTCGCCAAGGGCCTCGCCCGTCGACAGGCCAGGGCTGGCAAGGTCCACCCGCAGCGAGCCCGCATCGCCATAGCCCGCAACATCCAGCCCCGCGCCCCCCTGCAACAGGTCCGCGCCAAGCCCGCCCGTCAGCGTGTCATCCCCCGCCCCCCCGGACAGCGTGTCGGTCCCCGCCCGGCCATGCAGCCAGTCCGCCCCGTCCAGACCCGCCACAAGGTTCGACCCCGCATCGCCCAGAAGCGTGTCGGCAAAGCCCGAACCCTCGAGATCCTCGATCCCGACATAGGCATCCCCCCGCGCATCCCCCAGATTGCCCGCCGGAACCGCAAGATCCGCTCGGACCCCGGTCCCCGCATCGGCATGGCTCACAAGATCGCGACCCGCTCCCCCGTCCAGCCGGTCCATCCCGGCCCCCCCCACAAGCGTGTCATCCCCCTCCCCGCCATAAAGAATGTCGTTCCCAAGACCCCCGAACAAAACATCCGCGCCCGCCTCGCCCCGCAGCGTGTTGCCCGCGGCATCGCCCGTCATCCGGTCGGCCTGGCCGGTGCCCACCACCTCCTCGAAGCCCAGCAGCACATCCCCCGCCGCCGCCCCCGCGTTCAGCCCCGGCTGGCCCAGGTCCAGCACCAGCGCCTCGGCCCAGCCCGCGTAGCTGGCGATGTCGTAGCCCGCCCCGCCGTCAAGCAGTTCCGCCCCCGCCCCCGCAAGGATCAGGTCGTTGCCATCGCCCCCCAGCAGCGTGTCGTCGCCTGCACCGCCCTCCAGCCGGTCGTTGCCGGTGCCGCCCTCCAGCCGGTCGGCGCCCTCGCCGCCCCAGAGCGTGTCCGACCCGTCGCCGCCCAGTAGCGTGTCCGACCCCG
>CAUJIP010000031.1 GCA_963205235.1 Pseudomonadota bacterium | reverse complement strand
CAGTGTACTGTCGGCGAACAATGTGGCCGGGGCCTTTCGGCGCGACCATGATTACATTCACGTTCTTCGGCGGGACGACGGTCTTGAAATGAATCGCGAAGCCGTGCGAGAAGACCAATGTCTTGCCCTTCGTCAGGTTCGGCGCGATGTCTTTCTCATACGCCGCCGCCTGCTTGGTGTCCGGCAGCGCGACCATGATGACATCTGCGCGGCGAACCGCTTCCGCTGTCGGATATACCTCGAAACCCTTCTGCCTGGCGACTTCGATGGATTTGCTGCCTTCGTAGAGGCCGATGATGACGTTCAAGCCGCTGTCCTTGAGATTGAGCGCGTGGGCGTGACCCTGCGAGCCGAAGCCAAGCACGGCGAGGGTCTTGTTCTTCAGCACATTCAAGTCAGCGTCTTTGTCGGTAAATACTTTTGCGGGCATGGGATGGTTCTTGGTTGATGGTTAAAGCGTAGTCCGTATTGCGTAGAAATCATTTCCTCGGCAAAGCCACTTTGCCCGTTCGGGTAAGGCCAGCGACGCCAAAGTTGCTCATCAGTTCGAGGAACTTCTCGACCTTGCTCTCATTGCCGGTGATCTCGATGGTCAATGAGGTGGGCTGAACATCGACAATCTTCGCGCGGAAAATGTCCGTAATCTGCATCACCTCGGCGCGCGTCTTGGAGTCAACCTTCACTTTCACAAGCACCAGCTCGCGGTCCACATAGTCGGCGTCGCGGAAATCCTGAACCTCCAGCACATTCACCAGCTTGTTGAGCTGCTTGACGATTTGTTCGATGGTCGAATCATCGCCACGCGTCACGATGGTCATCCGGCTCATCTTGGGATCGTGAGTCGGGCCAACATTGAGCGTGTCGATGTTGTAGCCGCGACCGGAAAACAGGCCGATCACGCGGGCCAGAACGCCCGGTTCGTTTTCGACGATGACGGCAAGGGTGTGGCTTTCCTCAATCTCGGTGGACCCCGAGCGGAGGTCATAGGCCGAATGGCTTGTGGAGCCTTTCTTGATGTTCAGTGCTGACATGTTGCGTTCCGTTCGAATAAGGAGAGCCGTTTCTTTGGGAGCCCTTTTGGAAAAGTTGGCGGTGGCTTGGGCAAGGCCATTTCAGATTGTCTCCGGCAAGGCGTGCTGCGGACGGGCCGTCGGCAAGAAGCAAAGCGCCAGACAGACGATCAGTGTCGGCCCGACAATAACTTCGCCGAACAGCCATGCCAGTCGTGCCCCCTGGAAGACATTCACGAACTGCAAGCTGCCGCCAAGCCAAAGGACGAAGAGGAGGATCCAGCGCGGCCAAATTTGAGGCAAGGCCCCGCTGCGGGCAAGGAAGAGGGCGATCGCTGCCATCATTGCCGCCTCATAATACCAAAGATAGGGTGCTGACAGCAGCATCGCGGACAGAAGGCCTGCAACCTTGGCATCAAAACTGACCCGGCTGGAGCGCCACAGCAGAAAGACGGCAAGCGCCGAAATTGCCATGACCACATATTGCAGTTGAAGCGCCGTGTCATTTGCAACGCCAAGCTGCGTGAACAGTCGAAGCGACCCGACCATGTAATTTATCTGATCGATCGAACTTGCGACCCATCGACCTTGCGCGGCCCATCCGTCACGCAGAAGTGGCCAGTATTCGACACCAAAAATCCAAGTCGGGATAACGGCCAGAAGGATCGCTGTCCCTGTTGCTGCAAGTATGGTGCTCCACAGACCGGTTGCCAGCAGTGCGACCGGAAGCAAAAGTCCCAGTTGTGGTTTGAGCGTCAGGCCACCGATCAGGATTCCGGCCAGAATCCAGCGCTCGGCCCGCAGCGCCGCAATGGCGGCAAGCAGCCCTGCAAGCCAGAACAGGGCGTTCTGGCCAAGAAAGAGTGTGGGCAGGTAGGCGGGCGCAAGCGTCATCCCAAGTCCCAACGGCCATGAGCCCGCCGTGAATGGGCGCACTGCCAGAAAAATGAGACCGACGGAAACCAGCGTCGTTGCCAGATAGGCATTTGCAAAGGACATCGCCCCAAGCGGTGCAATCAAGAGAAGATAACCGGGTGGGTAAAGCCACGGCATCCATTCACCAGGGTTTTCCCCGTGCTCGGCCGCCAATCGCGACATATCAAACGCCGCCAGAGGCTCGCCAGCAAGCATCAGCCGGGCCGCGGCCCAGAAGACCCGCAGATCAATCGAAAGTGCGCGTCTTCCGGTGTCACTGGTCAGATAGTACCCGGCAAAAAGAAACCAGATCACCGCAATCACGGTCAGTATCGCGCCAAGCAGGACAGAAAGCGTCAGCCAGCGGTTCTGCAAGCCCAATAGCCGCAAATCCGCTTCGTGCCGCGCTGCCAGACTTTGCATGCGCTACACCAGAACCGCGCCCGACTTGAAGGCATCGGCATCGGCGGAAAGCAGCATTTCGTTGTGCGGCTTGCCCGAGGGGATCATCGGGAAGCAGTTTTCGTGCTTTTCCACCAGGCAATCAAAGATCACCGGGCCGTCATAGCGGATCATTTCCATGATCGCGTCATCAAGGTCTTTCGGGTCCGAGCATTTGATGCCCTTGCAGCCGAAAGCCTCGGCCAGCTTGACGAAATCGGGCAGGCTTTCGGACCACGAGGACGAATAGCGTTCGCCATGCAGAAGTTCCTGCCACTGGCGCACCATGCCAAGGCGTTCGTTGTTCAGGATGAACTGTTTGACCGGCGCGCGGAACTGCATCGCGGTGCCCATTTCCTGCATGTTCATCAGCCAGGACGCCTCACCGGCGACGTTGATGACCAGGCTTTCGGGGTGGGCGACCTGCACGCCAATGCTGGCGGGCAGGCCGTAGCCCATGGTGCCAAGACCGCCCGAGGTCATCCAGCGGTTGGGGTCTTCGAAGCCAAGGTATTGGGCGGCCCACATCTGGTGCTGGCCAACTTCGGTCGTGATATAGCGGTCCATGCCCTTGGTCAGGGCCTCAAGCCGTTCAAGCGCGTATTGCGGTTTGATCGTGGTGGTCGAGGGCTTGTAGGTCAGGCATTTCACCGCGCGCCATTCGTCGATCTGCTTCCACCACTGGGACAGACCGCGCTGGTCGGTTTTCGAACCGCGCGCGCGCCATTGGCGCAAAAGCTCTTCCAGCACCTCGGTCACGTCGCCGACGATGGGCACATCAACGCGGATGACCTTGTTGATCGACGAGGGGTCGATGTCGATATGGGCTTTCTTCGACTTGGGGCTGAAATCCTTCACCCGGCCGGTGATCCGGTCGTCAAACCGCGCGCCGATGTTGATCATCACGTCGCAGCCGTGCATCGCAAGGTTGGCCTCATAAAGCCCGTGCATCCCCAGCATGCCGACCCAGTTCTTGCCGGATGCGGGGTAGGAGCCAAGGCCCATCAGGGTTGAGGTGATGGGGAAGTTCGTTTCGGCCACCAGTTCGCGCAAAAGCTGGCTGGCGCGGGGGCCAGAGTTGATGACGCCGCCGCCGGAATAGATGATCGGGCGTTCGGCGGATTCCATCAGTTCGACCAGACGGGCGATCTGGGCCGGGTCGCCTGCGGTGCGCGGCTGATAATGGCTGATCTTGGCCTTTTCCGCCGGGACATATTCGGCGGTCGCGAATTGCACGTCCTTGGGGATGTCGATCAAGACCGGGCCGGGGCGGCCATGGGTGGCGACGTGGAAGGCCTGATGGATGGTATCGGCCAGATTGGCGGTGTCTTTCACCAGCCAGTTCATCTTGGTGCAGGGGCGGGTGATGCCCACCGTGTCGGCCTCTTGAAAACCATCGGTGCCGATCATGAAGGTCGGGACCTGGCCGGTCAGGACCACGATCGGGATCGAGTCCATCAGTGCGTCGGTGAGGCCAGTCACGGCGTTCGTGGCACCTGGCCCGGAGGTGACCAGCGCCACGCCGGGTTTGCCAGTGGAACGGGCATAGCCTTCGGCCATGTGGACCGCGCCCTGTTCGTGGCGCACAAGGACATGGCGAATGTCGTTCTGCTGGAAGATCTCGTCATAGATCGGAAGCACGGCCCCGCCGGGATAGCCGAAGACGATCTCGACACCCTGATCCTTCAGGGCCTGGATCACCATCTGCGCACCGGTCATCTGCTTCGACATCTTATCCGCTCCTTTAGTCGCAACAAAAAGCCCCCGGAGTTTCCTTCGGGGGCGCATGGGAACCACTATGGTCAACCGTTACCGGCCCATGCGCGTCCTTCCTACAATGACAAGAAGTTTGGCCATCGGCCCATCCCCTTTGCGTTCGGTCGGAACTTAGGGCGGGATATGCCGGGGGTCAATGGGATTTGCAAACAGAAAATGTCGCATTTCGATAGTGTTTTTGAATTTTTCTTGCGGCAAGTTGCCGCGTCGCGCAACTTTCGCAACATGCAGCAGGAAAGCACAGGGTCTGCGCGTGGCGGGACGATGAAGCCCCCGGTTTCGGGGTGTAGATGGAGTGCCGAAACGGTTGGGGCTGGTCCCGCCGCCAAGGAGTTTGCCATGAAGCTTTACTATTCGCCCGGTGCTTGTTCGCTGGCCTCGCATATCACGCTGAACGAGGCCGGGGTGCCCTATGCCGCCGAAAAGGTGGACATCCGCGCCAAGCGCACCGAAAGCGGGGCGGACTTTGCCGCGATCAACCCGCGCGGGGCGGTTCCGGCGCTGGAACTGGAGGGGGGCGAAGTGCTGACCGAAGGTGTGGCGATCATGCAGCATGTGATGGACAGCGGTGCCCCCGGTACGTTGCCTGCGCCGGGGACCTTGGCCCGCGCGCGTCTGGCCGAAGCGCTGAACTATGTCTCGACCGAAGTGCACAAGACCTATTCGCCGTTCTTCTATGGTCTGGAAGGCGAGGCAAAGGCCAAGCAGTCGGCGCTGCTGGACGCACGGCTGCAGGTGGTCGAGGACCGGCTGGCAACCCGCGACTGGCTGGCGGGCGAGCAGTATACCCCGGCGGATGCCTATTTCTTCACGGTGACTAACTGGTCCAAGGGTGTCGGCCATGACCTGTCGCCGTTCCCGCGGGTTCAGGCCCTGCGCGACAAGGTCGCGGCGCGGCCCGCCGTGCAAAAGGCGATGCAGGCCGAAGGTCTGATCTGACGCCGGATCAACGGGGCGCGGTCTGCGCCCCAGGTTCCGGGTGGTAACAGACCGCGTTCAGCTTGTTCCCGTCCGGATCGCGGACATAGGCCGCATAGAAATGTGGCCCATATTGCAGGCGAAGGCCGGGTTGGCCCTCGTCCTGCCCGCCGTGAGCAAGGGCTGCGGCGTGGAAGGCATCGACCGCTGCGCGGGTTTCGGCCAGAAACGAGACCATCGTGCCGTTGCCCACGGTCGCCGGATTGCCGTCGAAAGGTTCGGTCAGACAAAGATGCGGGCCGGGGTCGTCAAGCCCCCAGGCGGCGGAATGGCCTTCGGGGTCATAGTCGGGAATCCGGCGGTGGCCAAGTGGAGCAAGCGCTGCGTCATAGAACCGGATCGCCCGGGCGATGTCATCGGTCCCAAGCGAGATATAGCTGAACATTGGCGGATCTTTCCTGCAGGGGCACGTCATTCTGGCAGGTCAATTCCGGTTGCCAAGGGGGTCTTCTTGCGGGGCTGGCGGGAAAGCCCGCCGATGAAAAGCTGCGGGGTTCCCAACTTGGGCGTGGCTGGCTAGTGTCGCAAGCAGACCGGACCAACATTGGAGGATTGCATGGATCGTCGTTCCTTTCTGACCAAGGCATCTGTCGGCGGGGTTGCCGCCGGTGCTGCCGCCTTGGCTGCCCCCGCTATCGCGCAGGAAGCCCCTGCCGTGACCTGGCGGGTGACCTCGTCCTTCCCGAAATCACTGGACACGATCTTTGGCGCTGCCGAGCTGATGACCAGCTTTGTCGCCGCGGCCACGGACGGGAAATTCCAACTGCAGGTCTTTCCAGCGGGCGAACTGGTTCCCGGTCTGGAGGCCGCCGATGCAGTCTCTGCCGGAACAGTCGAAGCCTGCCACACGGCAAGCTATTACTACTGGGGCAAGGA
>CAUJIP010000030.1 GCA_963205235.1 Pseudomonadota bacterium | reverse complement strand
ATGATGACCTATCGCTATCGGGGGCATTCGATGTCTGACCCGGCGAAGTACCGGACGCGCGAAGAGGTCGAGAAGATCAAGACCGAGAAGGACTGCATCGAGCATGTCCGCGATCTGCTGACGCAGGGCGGTCTGGCCAGCGATGAAGAGCTGAAGGCGATCGACAAGGACATCAAGGCCATCGTGAACGAAAGCGCCGAGTTCGCCAAGGAAAGCCCCGAGCCCGCATTGAGCGAGCTTTGGACCGATATTTACGCCTGAGGGGGGATCATCATGGCAACTCAAGTACTCATGCCCGCGCTGTCCCCCACGATGGAGGAAGGCACGCTGGCCAAATGGCTGGTGAAAGTTGGCGACAAGGTGAAATCCGGCCAGATCCTGGCCGAGATCGAGACCGACAAGGCGACGATGGAATTCGAAGCCGTCGATGAAGGTGTAGTCGGCGCGATTCTGGTCGCCGAAGGCACGGCAGGCGTGAAGGTAAGCACGCCGATTGCGGTGATCGTTGAAGAAGGGGAAGACGCCTCTTCGGTCGCTTCGCAGCCCGCATCGGCTGTAGCCGCCCCAGCGAAAAGCGAAGCGAAGCCGAGCGATGATCGCCCCGTTGCGGCGGTCGTGGCGGCCCCTGCCCCGGTGGCGGCTTCGGGTTGGCCGCATTCGGACCTGCCTGAAGGCCCGACCAAGACGATGACCGTCCGTGAGGCGCTGCGCGAGGCGATGGCCGAAGAGATGCGCGCCGATCCGACCGTGTTCCTGATGGGCGAGGAAGTGGGCGAGTATCAGGGGGCCTACAAGATTTCCCAAGGCTTGCTGGACGAGTTCGGGCCGAAGCGCGTGGTTGATACGCCGATCACCGAGATGGGCTTTGCCGGGATCGCGACAGGCGCCTCTTGGGGGGGCCTCAAGCCGATTGTCGAGTTCATGACGTTCAACTTCGCCATGCAGGCGATTGACCATATCCTGAACTCGGCGGCGAAGACCTTGTACATGTCGGGGGGCCAGATGGGCAGCCCGATGGTGTTCCGGGGCGCGAACGGCGCTGCGGCGCGAGTTGGGGCGCAGCATTCCCAGGACTACGCGGCCTGGTATGCAGCAATCCCGGGCCTGCGGGTCTGCATGCCCTATTCGGCGGCGGATGCGAAGGGCTTGTTGAAATCGGCGATCCGTGACCCGAACCCAGTGGTGTTCCTGGAAAACGAGATCATGTACGGACGGTCGTTCGAAGTGCCCGTGGACCCTGATTTTGTGGTGCCCTTCGGCAAGGCCAGCATCATGCGGGCGGGGTCGGATGTGACGATTGTCAGCTTCGGGATCGGCGTGGCGCATTCTTTGGCGGCGGCGGAAGAACTGGCCAAGGACGGGATCAGCGCCGAGGTGATCAACCTGCGCACGCTGCGGCCCATCGACTATGACACGGTGCTGGCTTCGGTGATGAAGACCAACCGCTGCGTGACGGTCGAGGAAGGCTTCCCAGTGGGGTCGATCGGTGACCATCTGGCGTCCACGATCATGCAGCGGGCGTTCGATTACCTCGATGCTCCGGTCGTGACCTGCACGGGCAAGGATGTGCCGATGCCCTATGCGGCGAACCTTGAGAAATACGCGCTGATCACGCCGGCGGAAGTTGTCACCGCCGTCAAATCCGTTTGCTACCGGTAGGAGGGGAAAATGGCAGTTGAAATTCTGATGCCCGCGCTGTCCCCGACGATGGAAGAGGGGACGCTTGCCAAGTGGTTGGTCAAGGAAGGTCAGGCGGTGAAATCCGGCATGATCATCGCCGAGATCGAGACCGACAAGGCCACGATGGAATTCGAGGCGGTGGATGAAGGCGTGATGGGCAAAATCCTGATCGCAGAAGGCACGGCCGGGGTGAAGGTGAACACCCCGATCGCGGTGCTGGTCGAGGAGGGTGAGGATGCCCCCGCTGCGGCGGCACCAAAGGCGGCGACTCCGGCTGCTGCGGTGCCTGTCGCTGTTGCTGCGCCCCCAGTTGCCTCCCCTGCCCCGGTAGCGGCGGCCCCGGCTGGCGCGCGGGTCTTTGCCTCGCCCTTGGCGAGGCGGATTGCCAGGGACAAGGGTCTGGACCTTGGGTCGGTCAAGGGCTCGGGTCCGCATGGCCGGATCGTGCGCGCCGATGTCGAGGGGGCTGTGCCGATGGCCGCCGCTCCGGCTGCGACGGCACCGGCTCCGGCTCCGGCAGCAGCGGCCAAGCCTGCGGCGGTAGCGTCGATGCCGACCGGCATGGCGGCTGAGACCGTGATGAAGATGTATGCCGACCGGCCCTATGAAGAAGTGGCGCTGGACGGGATGCGGCGCACCGTGGCGGCACGGCTGACCGAGGCCAAGCAGACCATCCCGCATTTCTATCTGCGCCGCGAGGTGCGGCTGGATGCGCTGATGGCCTTCCGCGAGCAGATGAACAAGGGGTTGGAAAGCCGGGGCGTGAAGCTTTCGGTCAACGACTTCATCATCAAGGCCTGCGCCATGGCGCTGCAAGCCGTGCCCAACGCGAATGCCGTTTGGGCGGGCGACCGGATCCTGAAACTGAAGCCGTCGGATGTGGCGGTGGCGGTGGCGGTTGAAGGGGGGCTTTTCACGCCCGTCCTGCGCGATGCCGACAAGAAGTCGCTGTCGGCCCTGTCGGCCGAGATGAAGGACCTTGCCACCCGCGCCAAGACCAAGAAGCTGGCCCCGCATGAGTATCAAGGCGGCAGCTTTGCGATCAGCAACCTTGGCATGATGGGGGTCGAGAACTTCGACGCTGTCATCAACCCACCGCATGGGGCGATCCTTGCCGTGGGTGCGGGGATCAAGAAGCCGGTCGTGCTGGCGGATGGGACGATTGGCGTGGCGACGGTCATGTCGATGACGCTGTCAGTCGATCACCGGGTCATCGACGGGGCGCTTGGGGCAGAGTTCCTGAAAGCCGTGATCGAGGCGTTGGAAAACCCGATGGTGATGCTCGCGTAGGATGTTGAAACGGGGGTTTCACACCCCCGATGAAAAGGCCTCGCGACGGTGTCGCGAGGCCCTTTTCATTCCCCGTGGGATATTTGTGCAAATGTGAAAGGCGCGGGTGGACAGAGCTATCTGGTCTGCAGCGCCTTGATCAGTCGCAGCGAGCGGGAGACGATGGTCAGGGCCGTGCCTGCGACGATGATCCACAGAACCCAGCCAAGCGTCCATTCCCCGCCGTAGAAGGCGGCGATCACGCTGCCGATGCTTAACACGGCCATGCGGTGTTGTTTGGCCATGGGGCCGGAGAAATCAGGCGCAAAGCCCTCGGCCCGGCCAAGTTCGCGGATATAGGCGGTGGTGATGGCAAGGGCGGCGGCCAGCGTGCCAAGGGCCGCGTTGCCAGCGGCAAGTCCGGCCCCGATGAAGAAGAAGAGATCAGAGAGGCGGTCCGGCGCCTCGTTCCAGAAGGGGCCATCCTTGGCGCCCTGCCCGCCCTCAACCGCGACCATTCCGTCGATCAGGTTGCAGACGAGGCGCGCCTGGGCGGTGGCGGCGGCAAGGATCAGCAAAAGCCATTGCAGGATGCCGGGGCCATAGGGCGAGAGGGTGTACAAGACCATGCCCAAGGCGGCAAAGCCGACCGCCGCGCGGGAAATCTGGTTGGGCGTGAGGCCGGTCTTGATGGCCCATTCCGCCAGCCCCCGCGCCCAAGCGGTATTGCGCGAGCCGAGCGGGCGTCGGGAACCGGGCTCGGGGCTGGCGTCAGATTGCGTATCGGTATCCGTCATGTGGTTGACCAGAAGAAGCGGGTGACGTGAAAGAAGATGGGTGCGGCGAAGATCACCGAGTCAAGCCGGTCGATGAACCCGCCATGCCCCGCGATCAGGTGGCCCCAGTCCTTGACGCCCCGATCGCGCTTGATGGCCGACATCACGAGGCCGCCGAAAAAGCCCAAGGTGGTGATCATCAGGCAGATCGCAGCGGCTTGCAGCAGGGAGAACGGGGTCATCCAGTAAAGCGCCGTCCCGATGGCCGAGGCGCTGAGCGCGCCGCCGATCAGCCCCTCCCACGTCTTGGAGGGAGAAAGGTTCGGGGCGATCTTGGTTCGCCCGATAAGTTTGCCCCAGACATATTGCAGTACGTCGGACAGTTGCACGATGAAGATGAGGTAGGCGATGAGGATGACATTGCGGCCCTCAAAGCCGGGAATGTGCAGGTAAAGCAGCGCCGGGACATGGCTGGCGCAATAGACGCAGATCATCAGCGCCCATTGCGTTTGGGACACACGGATCAGGAAATCCTTGGTGGTGCCGCGCAGCGCCGAGAGGATGGGAAGCAGCAGGAAGGCATAGACCGGCACGAAGATCGAATACATGCCGTACCAGTCGATGTAGAGAAACCAGTATTGCAGCGGCAGGATCACGAAAAAGCAGCCGACAAGCGACCAATGGTCGGCGCGGCTGTGCGTGGTCAGGGTCAGAAACTCACGCAGCGCGGCGAAGGAGCAGAGCAGGAACAGCAGAACCACCCCGGCCCGGCCCGCGATGAAGGCAAGGCCCAACATGATCACCATCACCCACCATGAGGTGATGCGGGCGTTCAGGTTCTCGATCACTGGGTTTTCGCCGTTAGGTGAAAGCCGCTGCCGCAAGATCCCGCCGATGATCGAGGCGACGACCAGGATCACCCCGGCACCGGCCAGAAGCCACAGAAGATCAGGGCTGGTCATTCCAGACCCTCGGCCTTGGGTTTGCAGGCAAGCAGGGCCTCGGTGGCGCGAGCAAGGAAGGCATCCTTGCTTTCCCCCTCGGACAAATGAAGCGGGGCGCCGAAGGTCAGGGTACAGATCAGCGGCACGGGAATGACTTCGCCCTTGGGCATGACGCGGTTGAGGTTGGCAATCCAGACCGGGACAAGGTCAACTGCCGGGCGCGTCTTGGCAAGGTGGTAAAGACCGGACTTGAAGGGAAGGAGCGGCGTGTCGGAACTGTTGCGCTGGCCTTCCGGGAAGATGATCAGCGAGGCGTCCTGATCCAAAGCGGCAACCATCTGGGTTACCGGATCTTCGGTACGGGCATCGGGACGCCGGTCGATCAGGACGGCATTGAAAACCTCGCGCCCGATAAAGGCCCGCAGCGGGGATTTCAGCCAGTAATCCAGCGCTGCAACCGGGCGGGTCTGGCGCCGAAGTGGGGCGGGAAGCGCGGTCCAGATCAGGACAAAATCGCCGTTCGAGGTATGGTTGGCGAAATAGACACGTTGGCGCGGGACCGGTTCGATCCCCTTCCAGATCGCGCGGGGGGCAGTGACGAAACGGGCAAAGACCGAGATTGCCTGGCCCATGAAGCGGGCGGCGAAGGCGCGCAGGTCAGGGGTCATGGTGCGCAGGTCATTCGGCCTTGAGGATCTGGTCCATCGTCAAAGCCGGTTGGGCACAGCCGGCCTTGCCGACCACGCGCGAAGGCACCCCGGCGACAGTGGTGTTCGGCGGGACGTCTTCCAGCACGACCGAACCGGCGGCAATCCGCGAGCAATGGCCGACCGTGATATTGCCAAGGACCTTTGCCCCTGCCCCGATCAGGACGCCATCCTCGATCTTGGGGTGCCGATCACCGTCTTCCTTGCCGGTTCCGCCCAAAGTGACCGAATGCAGCATCGAGACATTGTCGCCCACGACTGCGGTTTCACCGATCACGATGGAGTGGGCATGGTCGATCATGATGCCCTTGCCGACACGGGCGGCAGGGTGGATGTCGACGCCAAACACCTCGGACACCCGCATCTGGACGAAATAGGCAAGGTCCTTGCGCCCTGTCTGCCACAGCCAATGGCCAATGCGGTAGGCTTGCACGGCTTGGAAGCCCTTGAAGAACAGGATGGGTTGCAGGAACCGGTGGCACGCCGGATCGCGTTCATAGACCGCCATGAGGTCGGACCGCGCAGCTGCGCCGATTTCGGGTGCGGAAGCGTAAGCCTCATCCGCGATTTCACGCAGGATCTGCTCGCTCATCTCGCCCGAGGCGAGCTTGAGCGAAAAGCGATAGGCCAAGGCCCGCTCAAGCGAGGAATGATGCAGAAGGCCGGAATGGATCAGACCGCCAAGCAGGGGTTCGCTGCGAATTGCTTCGTCAGCCTCTTCACACACACGCCGCCAGACCGGGTCGACTGTGCTTAGCTTGGCTTTGGTTTCGAACATGGCGTAGCCTCCTGATAGGGCTTTCTACCACATTCGCGGGTCTTGACGACACGCAAAGTTGTGCAAT
>CAUJIP010000029.1 GCA_963205235.1 Pseudomonadota bacterium | reverse complement strand
GCCGCAGCCGAACCCGTCATGGCGGCTTACGCCCGCATCTGCCGCCTGATCGGCCCCTCGGGCGCAGGGCAGGTTGCCAAGATGATGAACCAGATCTGCATCGCGGGCCTGATGCAGGGCCTCAGCGAGGCCCTCGCCTTCGGCCAGAAGGCGGGCCTGGACGGCGAAAAGGTGGTCGAGGTCATCTCTCAGGGCGCCGCCGGAAGCTGGCAGATGCAGAACCGCCACAAGACGATGCTGGCAGATCAGTTCGACTTCGGCTTCGCCGTCGACTGGATGCGCAAGGACCTTGCGATCTGCCTTGCCACCGCTGATGAGATCGGCGCGCGCCTTCCCGTCACCGCCCTTGTCGACCAGTTCTACAAGGACGTCCAACTGATGGGCGGCGGCAGGAACGACACCTCCAGCCTGATCCGCAGGTTGAAATAGGTCGCGGCCCGCCCGCCCTCTTTGCGGCCCTCAGCTTTCTCTTCCTGAAATATCCTCGGGGGGAAGCCGGTTTGCTCTCTTCTGCAAACCGGCGTGGGGGGCGAAGCGCCCCCACCGTCGAGGAGGAGGCGAAGCCCGACGACGAGGCAAAGGACTTGCGACCCTGCAAGGGGCGCTCAATCTGAAAGCCGACCCGGGAACAGATATTAAGAAATCCCTAACGTCCACAACCAAGCCTTTGAAAAAGCTTGGTTATCAGATTTTGTCCAGCGTGGACACTTCGACGTGTCAGGGGATGATCCGGGTATACTTGACCCCGCTCAGCGTCGCCCCGGCGATCAGCCCCTGCTGGCCGAAGACCAGCGCGATCACCGGGTCAAGCTCGGTCGTCTCCTTGCCGATGCTCGCCCCCTGTTCGGGGGTCGCATAGCGGACATCCCCGCTCGCCGCCCAGCCAGAGGACCGGCGGAACTGTTCCAGCGCCTCGGGGGTCATGAAGAACAGGGCGTGGGCATATTGCTGCGCCCCGATCTGCAGCCCGAACGACCCCTTGGCCGCCGAATAATAGTCGACCGTCGCGCCCTGGATCTGCAGCGCCCCGCGCCCGAAAGCCCCGCCGATGCCAAAGCCGGCCTCGGTCATCAAGGGCATGTAAAGGACCCCAGCGGCCCGCGACGCAAGGTCCTGCGTGCCAGGATAATTGGCGAACAGGAAGCTTTGCGTCGCATCAACCCGCGCATCGATCTGCGCCGCGCCATTCGATCCGACGCCGTTGTTGCACCCTGCCAGCGCCGCCACCGACACGGCCCCAGCCCCAAAGATCAGCCCGCGCCGTGTAATCGTCATATCGGTCATTTTCTGCCCTCTCTCGCCTGCCGGGGTCTTGGCCCCTTTTGTCCTGACCCTAGCCGCTTTCGCCGGGGCTGTCATGCCCGTTCCCCCAAGGTGGCAAGGCCCCGCTCAACCCTCCAGCGACTGATAAAGCGCGAAATCCTCGGCCGCGACCTTGCGCAGCAACGCCTCGGTTTCCGCCGAAAGCTCGGTCGCACCGGGGGGCGAGACGTTCAGGCGGGGCAGGATGATCTCGCAGCCCAGCCGGTCCTCCAGAAACTGCACGAACCGGTCGATCTCTTCATAGCGGAACAGCCGGTCCACGCCCTTTTCGCCACCGTTCTCCTTGCGAGGCCGCAAGAACCGCGCCTGACTGCCAACATTGGCGAATTCCGGCCGCGGGTCCTGACACCAGGCCTGCACGAAGGCATCGAAACTCATGCCCTTGGTCGATTGTTCCGGCAGTGTCCGGTCGCGTTGCCGATACCGGTACCAGCTGCCCAGCCAATCCTTAGGCTCCCGCATCAGCGCGACAAGGGTGAATTCGGCCTTCGAAGCCGCCTCCAGATAGGGCCCGATGAACCGGCGATAGCGATGTACGGTGGTATGCTTCAACAGGGGTGGGCGCTGGATCGACACGGCCGCAAGTGATTCGAGCGCTGCCGCAATCGCCGTCGATCCCGTCTTCGGCGTGGCCAGAAAGGCCAGCCGCTCTTCCCAAAACACCAGCATTCCAGCAATTCCCCCGGATTCTTTGGCCAGACCACAGTATCGGCCCGGCGATCTAAACTATCCCTTAACCAATGCGGGCAAAAGCTGTGTCAGACAGAATTTGATTGAAATGTTCTTCTTTTGTGCCCATAGATACCGGAACACTTGGGGAACAAATGGCAGGATTGCCGCCCATTGGCGGCTATGAAATAAGGAGACGGACATGGCGACGGCAAACCTTTTCGACCTTGGGAGCAAGCGGGACATGGACAAATCGAAGGCCCTGGAAAGCGCGCTTCAACAGATCGAACGGCAGTTCGGCAAAGGCTCGATCATGCGGCTTGGCGCCGACAGCCCGGCCATGGATATCGAGGCGACCTCGACCGGTTCCCTGGGCCTTGATATCGCGCTTGGCATCGGCGGGTTGCCCAAGGGCCGGATCATTGAAATCTACGGGCCGGAAAGCTCGGGCAAGACGACGCTGACCCTGCATGTGGTCGCCGAAGAACAGAAAAAAGGCGGCGTCTGCGCCTTTGTCGACGCCGAACACGCCCTTGACCCGCAATATGCCAAGAAGCTTGGCGTGAACCTTGATGAACTGCTGATTTCCCAGCCCGACACCGGCGAACAGGCGCTGGAAATCGTCGATACGCTGGTGCGGTCCGGGGCCGTCAGCCTTGTGGTTGTTGACTCGGTTGCCGCCCTTGTCCCCAAGGCCGAAATCGAAGGCGACATGGGCGACATGCAGATGGGATCGCAAGCCCGCCTGATGTCTCAGGCCATGCGCAAGCTGACCGCCAGCATCGGGCGTTCGAACTGCATGGTGATCTTCATCAACCAGATCCGCATGAAGATCGGCGTGATGTTCGGCAGCCCGGAAACCACCACCGGCGGTAACGCCTTGAAATTCTACGCTTCTGTCCGTCTGGACATCCGCCGCATCGGCGCGATCAAGGACCGTGAGGAAGTTGTCGGCAACACCACCCGCGTCAAGGTGGTGAAGAACAAGGTCGCCCCCCCGTTCAAGCAGGTTGAATTCGACATCATGTATGGCGAAGGCATCTCGAAGGTCGGGGAACTGATCGATATCGGCGTCAAGGCCGGGGTCGTGGAAAAATCCGGCTCGTGGTATTCGTTCAAGGACGAACGGATCGGGCAGGGGCGTGAAAATGCCAAGACTTTCCTGAAGCAGAATCCGCAAGTTGCGCTGGAAATCGAAGACAAGCTGCGCGCCGCCAACGGGCTGGATTTCACCATGACCGGCGGGGATGAGGCCGAGGTTCTGGACGAGTGACGAAGAAGCCAACCTATGAGGATTTGATGGCCGCGCTGCCGGGGGTGCTTGCCGCGCCCAAGACTGGCAGCGCGGTTGAGTATCTGTGCTTTCGCCCCGGGTATGGTGAACGGGACTTCCGGTTTGAACTGACCCTGACGCGCGACCGGGGCATTCCGGGTGAGCGTTGGGAGACTGCGCCCTGGCTCAAACGTGAAGACGGCACCGGCCACCCCGGCATCCAGGTTTCGATCCTGCCGCGCCGGGTGCTCGACCTTGTCTGGCGAGAAGGGGATGAAACCGTCTCTCCCGGCGATACCTTCGTCGCGGATCTGGACATGACCGAGGCGAACTTGCCGGAAGGTCAGCTTCTTGCGGTTGGCTCTGCGGTGTTGCGCGTCTCCGGGGTCTGGAACGACGGTTGCGCCAAATGGAAGGTCCGCTATGGCACCCCAGCCTATGACTGGGTCCGTGCGCCGGAACACAAGGCGCTCCGCTTGCGCGGGGTCTTGTGCAGCATCGAACAGGACGGCGTGATCCGCCTTGGCGACAAGGTTCACGTCCTGCGCTGATCCCCTATCGTAGGGTGCGCTACAACGCACCACTCCCGCCAAACCGATTCGCCCAGATTGGTTAATCCTGTCGTCGCCTGCCACTGGGCAAGACGAAAGGAAGACAAAAGCAAGACGCAAGGAAGACGTTTGTCTTGCCCTGAAACCCCCGGATTAATTGCGCGTTCCCAGCTGCTTGGCCGGAATCTGACGGGCAGGCCCGCCCCTTCGGCGATCTCTGCTTCACCTTTCCTTAACCCCCGGTCGCCGCAGTGCCGCAACCCATGGCACCGCGCTTCGCCGCATCGCAGTAGACACTGCCCCGATGCACCGCTAAATGGGGGGAAATCCCCTGTTTTCGCCTTCCGGAAGGTCCCGCCATGGCATCGTTGAACGACATCCGCTCCACCTTCCTCGACTTCTTCCGCCGCAATGGCCATGAGGTGGTGGACAGCTCCCCCCTGGTGCCCCGCAACGACCCGACGCTGATGTTTGCGAACTCGGGCATGGTGCAGTTCAAGAACCTGTTTACCGGGGTCGAACGGCGCGATTACGTCCGCGCCACGACCGCGCAGAAATGCGTCCGCGCGGGGGGCAAGCACAATGACCTCGACAACGTCGGCTATACCGCGCGGCACCATACCTTCTTTGAAATGCTGGGAAATTTCAGCTTTGGCGACTATTTCAAGGAGCAGGCGATCACCTTCGCATGGGAGCTTCTGACCAAGGATTTCGGCCTGACGAAGTCCAAGCTTCTGGTCACCGTCTACCACACCGATGATGAGGCAGCGGGGATCTGGAAGAAGGTTTCGGGCCTTGGGGATGACCGGATCATCCGCATCCCGACCGACGACAACTTCTGGCGCATGGGCCCGACCGGCCCCTGCGGCCCCTGCACGGAAATCTTTTACGACCACGGCGACCATATCTGGGGCGGTCCTCCGGGGTCCAAGGACGAAGACGGCGACCGGTTCATCGAGATCTGGAACAACGTCTTCATGCAGAACGAACAGTTCGCCGACGGGCGGTTGGTGCCGCTGGAGATGCAGTCGATCGATACCGGCATGGGGCTGGAGCGGATCGGCGCGCTTTTGCAGGGCAAGCACGACAACTATGACACCGACCTGATGCGCAGCCTGATCGAGGCATCAGCCCATGCCACCAGCCAAGACCCTGACGGGCCAGGAAAAATTCACCACCGGGTCATTGCCGACCACCTCCGATCGACAAGCTTCCTGATCGCGGACGGCGTGCTGCCGTCGAATGAAGGCCGGGGCTATGTCCTGCGCCGCATCATGCGCCGCGCGATGCGGCACGCGCATATGCTGGGCGCCGCCGACCCGGTGATGCACCGTCTGGTTCCGGCCCTCGTCCGCCAGATGGGCGGGGCTTACCCCGAACTGGCCCGCGCGCAATCCTTGATCGAGGAAACCCAGCGGCTGGAAGAAACCCGCTTCCGCCAGACGCTGGATCGCGGGCTGAAGCTTCTGGACGACGAACTGGCCCACCTTGGCGAAGGCACGGCCCTGCCGGGGGCTGCGGCCTTCAAGCTTTACGACACCTACGGCTTCCCGCTGGACCTGACGCAGGACGCGCTGCGCGAAAAGGGGCGTGAGGTTGACGTGGCCGGTTTCGATGCCGCCATGGCCGAACAGAAGGCCAAGGCCCGCGCGGCATGGTCGGGGATCGGCGCTGCGGCGGATGCCAAGATCTGGTTCGAGATTGCCGACGAACAGGGCGTTAGCGAATTCTTAGGCTATGACACCGAAACTGCCGAAGGTGTCATCACCGCGCTGGTCCGCGACGGGGCGGCGGCAGACAAGGCCGCGACGGGCGATACGGTGCAGATCGTCGTCAACCAGACCCCATTCTATGCCGAAAGCGGCGGTCAGGTGGGCGACGCTGGCTTCATCCGCACCGCGACCGGCACGGCGGAAGTGAGTGATGTGAAGAAGGCCGCTGGTGTCTTCATCCATGTCGCCACTGTCACCGAAGGCACTGTTTCCAAAGGACAACCTGCGAAGCTTGAAGTGGCGCATACCCGCCGCGCGCAGATCCGGGCGAACCATTCGGCGACCCACCTTCTGCACGAAGCGTTGCGCCGGACCTTGGGCGATCATGTCGCCCAAAAGGGCAGCCTGAACGCGGCGGACCGGATGCGGTTCGACTTCAGCCATTCGGCGGCGATTTCGGCACCCGATCTGGCCACGATCGAAGCCGAGGTGAACACTTTCATCCGCCAGAACACGCCCGTCGAGACCCGGATCATGACGCCCGACGATGCCCGTGCCATCGGCGCGCAGGCCTTGTTCGGCGAGAAGTATGGCGAAGAAGTTCGCGTCGTTTCAATGGGTTCGCTGGAAGGCTCGGGCAAGGGCGCGGATGGCAAGACCTACTCGCTTGAACTTTGCGGCGGCACCCATGTCGCCCGCACCGGCGATATCGGGGCGATGGTCCTTTTGTCCGAAAGCGCCTCCAGCGCCGGGGTTCGGCGGATCGAGGGGCTGACTGGGCAGGCGGCGCTGGACCACCTGCGCCAGCAGGATGCGCGGCTGAACGACATTGCCGCGATCATCAAGGCCCCGGCCAGCGAATTGGCCGACCGTATCCGCGCGCTGTTCGATGAACGGAAAGCGCTGGCGAATGAGGTTGCGCAACTGCGGCGTGAGGTTGCCATGGGCGGCAAAGACTCTGGCCCAGATGCCAAGGAAATCAATGGCATCAAGTTCCTGGCCCAGGTTCTGACCGGCGTTTCCGGCAAGGACCTGCCTGCGCTGATTGACGAGATGAAGGCAAGGCTTGGTTCCGGCGCGGTCCTCCTCATCGCCGACACCGGCGCGAAACCGGCGGTGGCGGCGGGGGTCACTGCCGACCTGACGGGCAAGCTGTCTGCCGTGACGCTGGTCAAGGCCGCAGCCGAGGCCATGGGCGGCAAGGGCGGCGGTGGTCGCCCGGATATGGCGCAGGCCGGGGGCGCGGACATCGCCCAGGCCGAGGCCGCAATCAAGGCGGCAGAAGCCGCAATCGGGGGATAAGATGCCGCAAGCCTTTTGGATCGCCCATGTCCATGTGACCGACGCCGAAGCCTATGGCAAATATGCAGCCCTCGCGGGCCCGGCGATTGCCGCGCATGGCGGCAAGTTCCTAGCCCGCGGTGGCCGCTTTGTGCAGCTTGAGGGTAACCCGCGTGAACGCAACGTCGTCGCGGTGTTCCCCAGCCTGGAAAAGGCGGTCGAATGCTACAACTCGCCCGCCTATTCGGCGGCCCGTGCCCATGCGGCGGGGGCTTGTGAGCGGGATCTGATGGTGGTCGAAGCGGCGGAATGATGCGAATTCGCGGCACTTCCCCCGCGCAAATCGCCAGATGCTGTGCTAGGCTGCGGCAAAACCGCAAGGGGCATGCCATGAACCACAGCAGGGGGGCCGTCTGATGTGCCGTTGGGCCGCCTATACCGGTGCTCCGATCTTTCTTGAGGAGATCATCAGCCGACCGGGCCATTCCCTGATCCACCAAAGCCACTGCGCGACGCAGTGCCATTCGGCGATCAATGCCGATGGGTTCGGTGTCGCCTGGTATGGGGCAAAGGCGGAGCCCGGCCTTTACCGCGACGTGATGCCCGCCTGGTCGGACCCGAACCTGCGCAGCCTGACCGCGCAGGTCCAATCGGGCCTGTTTCTGGCCCATGTGCGGGCCTCGACTGGCACAGCCACCAGTCGCAACAACTGCCATCCGTTCACCCATGGCCGGTGGAGCTTCATGCACAATGGCCAGATCGGCGGTTACGGCGATTTCCGCCGCGATGCCGACATGATGATCCCCGATGCGCTTTATGCCCACCGCAAGGGGGCCACAGACAGCGAAGCACTATTTCTGGTCGCGCTGGCCGAAGGGCTGGATGACGACCCCCGCGGCGCTTTGGAACGGGCGGCGGCGCGGTTCATCCGCCTTGCGCGGGACAAGGGGCAGGGGCCGCATCTGCGGATGACGGCGGCCTTGTCGGATGGGCAAAGGCTGTTTGCCGTGCGCTATGCGACCGATGACGCGGCACCGTCGCTTTGGCACCGCTGGTCGGAAACACGGCAGGGGCGGGCGGTGGTGTCCGAACCGCTTGAGGTGGAGCAGACCGGCTGGGAGGAAGTCCCGCCCTACAGTTTCTGCACCTTTGACGGTGAAACCGCGATGGTCGAGGATTTCATGCCCTGCCGTCTGGCGGCAGCGGCCTGAAGGTCGATCAAAGGGCCGGGGCCAAATTCCTTAAGTAAGGAATTTGACAAGAATTTTCCTTAAAATTCTTGGCCCCAGGCCCCGCCGTCACTCTTTCCGGGACGCCCGCTTGCGTTCGTTCGGGTCAAGTTCCCGCTTGCGCAGGCGGATGATCTTGGGCGTGACTTCGACCAGCTCATCATCGTCGATATAGGCAATCGCCTCTTCAAGGCTCATCTTGATATGCGGCGTCAGGCGGACGGCTTCGTCGGTGCCGGAGGCGCGGACGTTGGTCAGCTTCTTGCCTTTCAGCGGGTTGACCTCAAGGTCGTTGTCGCGGGCATGTTCGCCGATGATCATGCCGACATAGACCTGTTCCTGCGGGCCGATGAACATGCGGCCCCGGTCTTCCAGGTTCCAAAGGGCATAGGCGACCGAAACCCCGGCTTCGGTCGAGATCAGGACGCCCTGACGGCGACCCTGGATCGGGCCCTTGTGCGGGGCGTGGCCGTGGAAGATGCGGTTCAACACACCCGTGCCGCGCGTGTCGGTCAGGAACTGGCCCTGATAGCCGATCAGGCCACGGCTCGGCACATGCGCGATGATCCGGGTTTTGCCGACGCCTGCGGGCTTCATCTCGACCAGATCGCCCTTGCGTTCGCCGGTCAGCTTGTCGATGACCGCGCCCGAGTATTCGTCGTCGACGTCGACGATGACTTCCTCGATCGGTTCATGGCGCACACCGTCGATGTCCTGCATGATGACGCGGGGACGGCTGATGGAGAGTTCGAACCCCTCGCGGCGCATGTTTTCGATCAGCACGCCCATCTGAAGTTCGCCGCGACCCGAGACTTCAAACGCCTCGCCGCCGGGGGTGTCGGCGACCTTGATCGCGACGTTGACTTCGGATTCCTTCATCAGCCGGTCGCGGATGACGCGGGACTGGACCTTGTTGCCATCACGGCCTGCAAGGGGCGAGTCGTTGATGCCGAAGGTCACGGTGATCGTCGGCGGGTCGATGGGCTGGGCGGGAAGGGCGGTGTCAATCTCCAGCGCGCACAGCGTGTCGGCGACGGTGGCCTTGGTCATGCCGGCAAGGGTGACGATGTCGCCTGCGACGGCTTCGTCAATCGCGGTCTGTGTCAGGCCGCGGAAGGCGAGGATCTTGGTCACGCGGAACTGTTCGATCCGGTCCCCATCACGGGACAGGGCCTTGAGCGTGGTGCCGGTGCCGATGCGGCCGGATTCGACGCGGCCGGTCAGGATGCGGCCAAGGTAGGGGTCGGCGGACAGGGTGGTTGCCAGCATCGAGAACGGCTCGTCCACCCGGGCCAGAACCTTGGGCGCGGGGACGTGGCGGACGATCAGGTCGAAAAGGGCCGACAGATCCTTGCGCGGGCCGTCCAGCTCCAAGTCGGCCCAACCGGCGCGGCCGGAGGCATAGACATGCGGGAAATCAAGCTGTTCGTCGGTGGCGCCAAGGTTGGCGAACAGGTCAAAGACCTCGTTCAACGCGCGGTCGGGTTCGGCGTCGGGCTTGTCGACCTTGTTCAGGACGACAATGGGGCGCAGTCCAAGGGCCAGCGCCTTGGTCAGCACGAATTTCGTCTGCGGCATCGGGCCTTCGGCGGCGTCGACCAGCAGGCAGACCCCGTCGACCATCGACAGGATACGCTCCACCTCGCCCCCGAAATCGGCGTGGCCGGGGGTGTCGACGATGTTGATCCGGGCGTCATGCCATTCAACGGATGTACACTTGGCAAGGATGGTGATCCCGCGTTCGCGTTCGATGTCGTTGCTGTCCATCGCCCGTTCCGAGACGGCCTCGTTGGCGCGGAAGGCCCCCGACTGTTTCAAAAGCTCGTCCACGAGGGTGGTCTTGCCGTGGTCGACGTGGGCGATGATCGCGATGTTGCGCAGTTCCATGGGGGTCCGTCCTATAGGGTTGGCGGGGCATTACAGGGTTTTCCCGACGCTGGCCAGAGGGGCCATGCCGCCCATATGTGGTTGGTTTTATGGGGCAAGCCTTATCAATGGCTTAGCTGCGGGCATATCGCAAATCTTGTCCCCGGTCGGCCGGTCAAGTGGCAATATAGCGGTCGCGGCGGTGGTTGATGGCCACGACAAGGTTCACCACCAGCGCGCCAAGGGCGCTGATCAGGATGGCGCGAGCGTCAATCACCGCGAAGGCCAGCGCGAAAAGGACCAAGTCAAAGCTTAGCTGCACCAGACCCGCGCGCCAGCCAAGGCGATCCTGCAGGATCAAGGCGACGATGCCAATGCCGCCAAGGCTTGCCCCATGCCGGAACAGCGCCATCAGCGCGGAGCCGGAAAGAAAGCCGAACAGCACTGCGCCGACCCAGGGGTTCAGCGTGGCAAAGCTGATCTGGCTGGGCAACCAGAGGCTGAGCCCCGACAGAAGGGCGACGGCGACAAAGGTCTTGGCGACAAAGACTTTGCCCATCCGCAGGTAGCCAAGCACGTAAAAGGGCAAGTTCACCGCAAAGAAGACCGGGCCAAAGCCCCAGCCAGTGGCGTAGGAGATCAGGACCGCAAGCCCCGCCGTCTGGCCGGTGACAAGGCCCAGATGGGTCAGGATCACGATGCCGAAGGCGGCCATGGTCGCGCCATAGGCGATGCCCTGGGCATCCTCGATCAGGCTGTGCTTTCCGGCTTCGGTCATGGCGCGGGCTTATCCCGGCGCGGTGCGCTGCGAAAGCCGGTCAGGCTGCGACATAACGGTCGCGGCGGTGGTTCACGGCGAGGAACAGGGAAAACACTGCTGCGCCAAGGAAGCTGTACGCAAGCGTATCCATGGGCAGGATCAGGGCGGCAAGCCCGAAGATCACCACATCCGACAGAAGCTGCGCGTGACCGGCGGGAAAGCCGGTGCGGTCTTGTAGTTCGATCCACAGGACGGAGAGGCCGCCGAAGCTGCCGCCGTGGCGGATGGCGGCAAGGGCGGCGATGCCGAAAAGAAGGCCGAAGAGGATTGCGGCGACGGCGGGTTCGATCCGGCCAAACTCGACCCAATGCGGCAGGACGGCGACAAGGGCCGAAAGGGCGGCGGTTGTGAAAAGGGTTTTCAACGCGAACCGTGGGCCAAGGCGTTTCCAGGCGAGGCCAAGGAAGGGCAGGGTGACGGCGAAGTAGACGGCGGGGAAGGGCAGGCTGGTCAGATGCGCGATCAGGACCGCAAGGCCGGTGGTCTGGCCGGTGACAAAGCCCATATGGGTCAGGATATGCATGCCCAAGGCCGCCATGATGACCCCAAAGCCGATGCCCTGCGCGTCATCGACCGGCGAGTGGCGGATGCGGTCGGGGGAAGGGGTGTGTTCGACCATGGCGGGGCCTTTCGTGGTATGAGAAAGGGCATACATGCTGACTTAAATAAAGTCAATGAGTCTGACCTTTATGGAGGCGGCAAAAGGAAAGGGCCGGGGGATGCCCCGGCCCTTGATCAAACGGTGCGGTGCGCTTTAGCGCACCCTACGCCAGCGCTGAAGGTTAGCCCTTCAGTGCCTTGTTCAGGTATTCGTCGACCTTTTCCAGATAGCCCATCGTGGTCAGCCATTTCTGGTCGGGGCCCACCAGCAGCGCCAAGTCCTTGGTCATGAAGCCGTCTTCCACCGCATCCACGGTAACCTTCTCAAGTGTGGAAGCAAAGCGCATCAGCTGTTCGTTGTTGTCCAAGGTCGCGCGGTGCTTCAGGCCCCCGGTCCAGGCGTAGATCGAGGCGATGGAGTTGGTGGAGGTCGCCTTGCCCTTCTGATGCTCGCGGTAGTGGCGGGTCACGGTGCCGTGGGCGGCTTCGGCTTCGACGATCTTGCCATCGGGGGTCATCAGGACCGAGGTCATCAGGCCCAAGGAGCCGAAGCCCTGCGCCACGATGTCGGACTGCACGTCGCCGTCATAGTTCTTGCAGGCCCAGACATAACCGCCCGACCATTTCAGCGCCGATGCCACCATGTCGTCGATCAGGCGGTGTTCGTAGGTAATGCCCTTGGCCTTGAACTTGTCGGCAAACTCGGCGTCGAAGACCTGCTGGAAGATGTCCTTGAAGCGCCCGTCATAGGCCTTGAGGATGGTGTTCTTGGTCGACAGATACACCGGCACCCCGCGCTGGAGGCCATAGTTCAGCGAGGCGCGGGCGAAGTCGGTGATGCTGTCGTCAAGGTTGTACATGCCCATGTAGACGCCGGCGGAGGGGGCGGAATACACGTCCTTTTCGATCACGGTGCCGTCGTCGCCGACGTATTTCATCGTGAGCTTGCCCTTGCCGGGGAAGCGGAAGTCGGTGGCGCGGTACTGGTCGCCAAAGGCATGGCGGCCGACGACGATGGGCTGGGTCCAGTGTGGCACGAGGCGGGGGACGTTCTTGCAGATGATCGGCTCGCGGAAGATCACACCGCCGAGGATGTTGCGGATCGTGCCGTTCGGCGATTTCCACATCTGCTTCAGGCCGAATTCCTCGACCCGCTGTTCATCGGGGGTGATCGTCGCGCATTTGACACCGACGCCGTATTTCTTGATCGCTTCGGCGGCATCGACGGTGATCTTGTCGTCGGTGCGGTCACGTTCCTCGATTCCAAGGTCGTAGTAGTGCAGGTCCACGTCCAGATAGGGCAGGATCAGTTTCTTCTTGATGAAGTCCCAGATGATCCGGGTCATCTCGTCGCCGTCAAGCTCGACAACCGGGTTCGCTACCTTGATCTTGGTCATGTGGGCCTCATCGCTGATGGGATTCGTTACTGCCTCATACCCTTTAGTTGTCTGCGAGGAAAGATAGTATGCCGTTGTATACCGAAATGCCGCAGCTTCTTGCGCAAGTTAGGATCAAGCGTCTGGGTACGGCGCACGAGAAGAATGACGTCAAATGGCTGCGCCTCATGTGCGACTATAGTGCGGAGGGCGTTTGGAACCATCGCGGGGCAGCCACTTCGCTTGCGCGCTACCCGATTTCCGATGCGCTTGCGGCGAGGATTCTGGCTTGGCAGAACTGGTATGAGTGCATGCTAGGCGATGAAACCGGAGCCGCGCGATGGAGCGACTTTTTCGGAACGGACTTTAGCGAGGCCGGCCGGACTCTGGCGCAAGCCGTCAAGCAAGAGTTACCAGACTGGACTGTCGTATATTTCGACGATGCCCGTTGGAAAGAGGTATACCAACAGGGGCTGGATCGAACCGATCCCAAGGTTCGCGCGCTCTACGAGTATGAAATGGACCGTCAGCCGAAATAGGTTAGCACCTTCTCTCGGACCCACTCCCACAGCCCCGGCGCGCCTTTGGCGATCTTGACGCCGACACGGGTCTCAAGCTGGTCGAAGGTCACGTTATAGGTCGTCCAGGTCCCGCCGCCCGACATCAGGTTCGCCATGACGGGCTGCACCCGGTCGAGTGATTTGGCGAAGCGGGCGTCGGGGGACTCCGCCGCCTCAAACTCCTCCCACAGGGTGCGCAGGCTGTCGCGGAGGTCGGCGGGCAGGAGGCCGAAGATGCGGTCGGCGGCTTTCGCTTCGGCGGCTTGTGTTTCAAGGCTGCCATGCGCCTGACCGTTCTGCGAATGGATCGGCACGTCGCCTACGTCGATCTCGACCAGATCGTGGATCAGAAGCATCCGGATCACCCGGTCAATCGATACGCCCGGCCCGGCCTGATCCCCCAGCACCAGCGCGTACAAGGCCAGATGCCAGCTATGCTCGCCAGAGTTCTCGGGGCGGCTGCCATCGACCAAGGTCGTCGCGCGCAGGACGGATTTCAGGCGATCCGCCTCGTTCAGGAAGGCGAACTGGGCGTCAAGCCGGGCGGTCAATGGCCCGAGCCGCCCAAGTCGATGGCGGCAACCACTTCTTCCTCGACCTCGCCCCGCTTGGCGGCCAGCGCCTTGGCCAGGAAGTCGCGGCCCCGGCGTTCGGCCAGGCGCACGCGGATCGAGGTCATGTAGGCCTCTTGAAAGGTGGGAGAGGCCGCCAGCAGGACGGCCGAGACCTTTTCGAAGAACCGGTCGTCCTCAAGTTCGCTTTCCGCCGCAAGCACGTCATCGGCAAGCTTGTCGGCCATGTCCTGCAAGGTTGACATCTTAGCGCGTCGCCTCCGTCATCCTCCGGCGGACATAGTCGGAAACCGTCTGGATCATCGGTTTCATGTGCAATTCTTCATCCTTGAAGAAGTGGTCCGCACCTTCGATCTCGGTATGGGTGATGGTGATGCCCTTCTGTTCATGCAGCTTGCTGACCAGAACCTTGGTGTCCTTCGGCGGGGCCACCTTGTCTGCCGTGCCGTTGATGATCAGGCCTGACGAGGGGCAGGGGGCAAGGAAGCTGAAGTCATAAAGGTTCGCCGGCGGGGCCACCGAGACGAAGCCGGTGATTTCCGGGCGGCGCATCAGCAGCTGCATGCCGATCCAGGCACCGAAGGAAAACCCGGCGACCCAGCACTGCTTGGAGTTCTGGTTCATCGCCTGCAGGTAATCCAGCGCGCTGGCGGCATCGGAAAGTTCGCCGATCCCCTGGTCATATTCGCCCTGGCTGCGCCCCACGCCGCGGAAGTTGAACCGCAGGACGGTGAAGCCAAGGTTGTAGAAGGCATAGTGCAGATTATACACCACCTTGTTGTTCATGGTGCCGCCATAGGCCGGGTGCGGATGCAGCACGATCGCGATTGGCGCGTCGCGGTCCTTTTGCGGGTGATAGCGGCCTTCCAGGCGTCCGTCAGGACCGGCAAAGATAACCTCGGGCATCGGTCTCTTCTCATGCAGGAGCGCGCGGTTTCTTGACGCTTTCGCTCGGCTTTACTAGAACCATTCTAAAGCTGACGTCGGGCAATCCCGGTTCGGCCCAGCTTTCGGGGTCCGACTGAGGTAATCTGCGCCGCGCTTGGCGTCAATGAGAGTCGCGTCCCAATCGGGGCAGTATGGAAAGATGCACCCCATTCGGGGCAGCGGGGGGCGAAGATGAAGCTTTCGACCAAGGGACGCTATGCAATGGTGGCATTGGCCGACCTTGCACTGGCCGACGGGGCCGAGATGGTGTCGCTGGGCGCGATCTCGAAACGGCAGGACATCAGCCTGCCCTATCTGGAGCAACTGTTCGTCAAGCTGCGTCGGGCCGGTCTGGTCGAGGCAGTGCGGGGCCCCGGTGGCGGCTACAAGCTGGCGCGGCGGCCCGAGGAGATTCGGATTTCGGAAGTCATGCAGGCGGTCGAAGAGACCGTGGATGCCATGCACACCGGGGCCGGGGCATCGGGCGCGATTTCGGGCAGTCGGGCGCAGTCGCTGACCAACCGGCTGTGGGAAGGGCTGTCGGCCAACGTCTATGTCTTCCTGCATCAGGTTCGCCTGTCGGATGTGGTGAAGAACGATCTGACGCCTTGCCCTGCGGTGCCGTCGCTTTTCCGCGTGGTCGACGAGGAATGAGCCGGCTGCGCCCTTGGCAGGCCCCGGAGGGTTTCACACCCTCCGGACCTCCCGTGGAGTATTTTTTCCAAGAGGAAGCCGCATGAGCCGACTTTACCTTGACTGGAACGCCACGACCCCGCTCCGCCCCGAAGCGCGGGCGGCGATGGCGTCGGCGATGGATCTGGTCGGCAACCCGTCCTCCGTTCATGCCGAGGGGCGGGCGGCCAAGGCGATGCTGGAGCGTGCCCGTGCGCAAGTGGCGGCGGCGGTGGGCTGCGCGCCCGATGAGGTGATCTTTACCAGCGGGGCGACCGAGGCGGCGATGGTTCTGTCCCGTCTGCCTGCTGGGCATGACGTGCTGGTCGACCCGACTGCACATGACTGCCTTTGGGCGCATCTTCGCACCGGGGGCGGGGCGGCAGTTGGGCATACGCTGGCCTGGGGACTGGCGAACAACGAGACCGGAGTGATTGCCGAACCGCCGCGCGGAGCCGAGGGTGGTTGGCTTTACGGGGATCGCAAGGCGGACTGGCTGCTGCTGGATATCGTGCAGGCGGTGGGGAAGGTTCCGTTCTCGTTCGCGTGGTCGGGGGCGGATATGGCCGTGGTTTCCGCCCACAAGTTCGGCGGGCCAAAGGGCGTGGGCGCGCTGATCGTGCGCGGGGGGCTTGATATCACCTCACTGTCGCTTGGCGGCGGGCAGGAAATGGGCCGCCGCGCGGGGACGGAAAACCTGATCGGCATCGCCGGAATGGGGGCCGCAGCCGAGGCGGCAGCGCGGGATCTGGCGGCCGGGGTCTGGGACGAAGTGGCCGAAATTAGAAATATTCTAGAATCGGAGTTGTCGGCTTCGACAAATAAGACTATTTCCGTCGGGAATGGGTTGCCCCGTTTGCCGAACACGCTTTGCCTGATCGCGCCCGGTTGGAAAGGCGAGACGCAGGTGATGGCGATGGACCTTGCCGGTTTCGCCGTTTCGGCAGGATCGGCCTGTTCCAGCGGCAAGGTGCGCCCAAGCCGCGTCTTGCGCTCGATGGGCTTTGATGAGGCCCAGGCGGCGCAGGCGATCCGGGTCTCGATCGGGCCTGGGGTGACGAAAGACGATGTGCAGCGGTTCGGACGCGCCTGGACCGCCGCTTATGCCAAGGCCCTTGCGCGGGCTGCGTGAAAGCCCGGCGCGCAGGCGCCAAACTGAAGGAAGACGCCGATGACCATGCTGGAAACTGTCGATGGAACCGAGGTGCGCGAAGGCGTTGACCGCGAGACGATCGAGACTGTTCAGGCCATGGCCGGCAAGTACAAGTACGGCTGGGAAACCGAGATCGAGATGGACTATGCCCCGAAGGGCCTGTCCGAAGACATCGTCCGGCTGATCAGCAAGAAGAACAACGAACCGGAATGGCTGCTGGACTGGCGGCTGGCGGCCTATCAGCGCTGGGTGAAACTGGAAGAACCGCGCTGGGCGATGCTGAACTACCCGGAAATCGACTATCAGGACCAGTTCTACTACGCGACGCCGAAAAGCATGGCGAAGAAGCCGAAGTCGCTGGACGAGGTCGATCCGAAGCTTTTGGCCACCTATGCCAAGCTGGGGATTCCCTTGAAGGAACAGATGCTTCTGGCCGGAGTTGAAGGCGACGCGGAACCGCGCAAGGTGGCGGTGGATGCGGTGTTTGACTCTGTGTCGGTGGGCACAACCTTCAAGGCGGAACTGGCGAAGGCGGGGGTGATCTTCTGCTCGATCTCGGAAGCCGTGCGCGAACATCCTGATCTGGTGAAGCAGTACCTCGGGTCGGTCGTGCCGCCCTCGGACAACTTCTTTGCCACTCTGAATTCGGCCGTCTTCTCGGACGGCTCCTTCGTCTACATCCCCAAGGGCACCCGCTGCCCGATGGAGCTTTCGACCTATTTCCGCATCAACGCCGAAAACACCGGCCAGTTTGAACGCACCCTGATCGTCTGCGACGAGGGCGCCTATGTCAGCTATCTGGAAGGCTGCACCGCGCCCAAGCGCGACACCAACCAACTGCACGCGGCTGTGGTGGAAATCGTGATCCTGAAGGACGCCGAGGTGAAATACTCCACGGTGCAGAACTGGTATCCGGGCGACGAAAACGGGGTCGGGGGCATCTACAACTTCGTGACGAAGCGCGCCGATTGCCGGGGCGACCGGGCAAAGGTGATGTGGACGCAGGTGGAAACCGGGTCGGCGATCACTTGGAAGTATCCGTCCTGCATCCTGCGCGGGGATGATTCACAGGGCGAGTTCTATTCGATCGCCATCGCGAACAACGCCCAGCAGGCCGATACCGGGACCAAGATGGTCCACCTTGGCAAGCGCACCAAGTCGCGGATCGTGTCCAAGGGGATTTCGGCGGGCCGGGCGCAGAACACCTATCGCGGCCTGGTTTCCATGCACCCCAAGGCCAAGGACAGCCGCAACTATACCCAGTGCGACAGCCTGCTGATCGGCGACAAGTGCGGGGCGCATACCGTGCCCTATATCGAGGTGCGGAACAATTCGTCCCGCGTCGAACATGAGGCGACGACCTCCAAGGTCGACGACGATCAGCTGTTCTATTGCCGCAGCCGTGGCATGGACGAAGAAGAAGCGGTTGCGCTGGTGGTGAACGGGTTCTGCAAGGAAGTCCTGCAGGCCCTGCCCATGGAATTCGCGATGGAGGCACAAAGCCTGGTCGCCATCTCACTTGAAGGTTCGGTCGGCTGAAGCCGCCAGGGAATGAAAAATGCTTGAAATCAAAAACCTGCACGTCAAACTTGAGGAAGAGGATAAAGTCATCCTCCGGGGTGTCGACCTGAAGATCGGCGCTGGCGAAGTGCATGCGATCATGGGGCCGAACGGGTCGGGCAAGTCGACGCTGTCCTATGTGCTGTCGGGCCGCGACGGCTATGAAGTGACGGCTGGTTCAGCCACGCTGGACGGGGCCGAACTTCTTGAGATGGAGCCCGAGGACCGTGCGGCGGCGGGGCTGTTCCTGGCCTTCCAGTACCCGGTGGAAATCCCCGGTGTCGGCAACATGACCTTCCTGCGGACGGCCGTGAACGCGCAGAAGAAATCGCGCGGCGAACCCGAGGTCAGCGCGGCAGATTTCCTGAAGCTGGTCCGTGAAAAGGCCAAGACGCTGAAGATCGACGCGGAAATGTTGAAACGTCCGGTCAACGTCGGCTTTTCGGGCGGCGAGAAGAAGCGCAACGAAATCCTGCAGATGGCCATGCTGGAACCCCGGATGTGCATTCTGGACGAAACCGACTCGGGCCTTGACGTCGACGCGATGAAGCTGGTGTCGGACGGCGTGAACGCCTTGCGCAGCGAAGGCCGGTCTTTCCTGGTTATCACGCATTATCAACGGCTTCTGGACCATATCAAGCCTGACGTCGTCCACATCATGGCGGCTGGCCGCATCATCAAGACTGGCGGGCCGGAACTGGCGCTTGAGGTCGAGAACAACGGCTATGCCGATATCCTGAACGAGGTCGGCTGATGGCACTGCCCAAGGCAAAGGAAGACGCCCTTTCCGCGCGTCTGGCGGGCCTGCCTGCGCTTTCGGGCAAGGGTTGGATTTCCGCCGCCCGGGCCGAGGCACTGGCCCGGTTGCAGGCGATGGGGCTGCCGGCAAAGCGCGATGAATATTGGCGCTATACCGATCCGGCCAGCCTGAATGCGGTCGATCCTGCCGCTGCCAAAAGTTTCAACCCCGGTGACGAGGCCCCACCGTTTGACGGCCTTGACCGGCTGAAGGTGGTCTTTGTCGATGGGGTTTTCGACCCCCAGGCCTCAGACGACCTTGGCGCTGAGGGCATTCGCATCGAACGGCTGGCGGATGCCGCCGCTGCCGACATCCATTGGGCGCAGGGCCTTTACGGGGTGCTTGAAGCTGCGGGTCAATCCCCGGTGCAGCGCCCCTTGGCAGCCCTGAACACAGCCTTTGCGACGGATGGTCTGCTGATCCACGTGACGGGTAACGCGACCAAACCTGTGGCGTTGATTTATGTCCATAATTCAGACAATTCCGACGCGATCCTGCACCACTGCGTGAAGCTTGACCCCGGTGCCAGCCTGACGCTTCTGGAAAATGGCCCGGCTGCGGCGCGCTTCTCGAAGGTGCTGGAGGTTGACGTCGCCGATGGTGCCAGTTTCCACCATATCCGCCTGCAAGGCCGCGACCACGAACGCCGCGCGGTGACCCATCTTTTCGCCCGGCTTGGGGCGCGGTCGGAACTGCGGTCCTTTACCCTGACCGCAAATGGTCGCCTGACCCGGAACGAGGCGGTGGTCGACCTGACCGGCCCGGATGCCCGTGCCCATCTGGCCGGGGCGGCGGTTGGCGACGGCGATTTTCACCACGATGACACCGTTTTCATCACCCATGGGGCCGAGGCTTGCGAAAGCCGTCAGGTGTTCAAGAAGGTACTGATGAACGGCGCGACGGGCGTCTTTCAGGGCAAGATCCTGGTCAAGTCGGGCGCGCAGAAGACGGACGGCTATCAGATCAGCCAAAGCCTTCTTCTGGACGAAGACAGCCAGTTCCTCGCCAAGCCCGAGCTGGAAATCTATGCCGATGACGTGAAGTGCAGCCACGGCTCGACCTCTGGCGCGATTGACGAAACGGCGCTGTTCTATCTGCAATCGCGCGGCGTGCCGCGCCGGACGGCGCAGGCGCTGTTGGTGCTGGCCTTCCTTGCCGAAGCCATTCAGGAAATCGCCGACGAAGACATCGCCGAAGACATCCGCGAAAGGCTGGAACGCTGGCTGGCCCGGCATGGCAGCAAGGCCGGGGCATGAGCGCCTCGACCGAGCTTGTCGCCACCTGGACCGCGCCCCGTGCCGCGCTGCGCCGCCATCTGGCGCGTGGAGTGTCCGAGCCCTTTGCCTTTTCGCTGCTGTTGATCTTTCTGATCCTTGCCTTTGTCGGCCAATGGCCCGTCGCCGCCCGTGACGCGCATTTCGCGGGCGATGCCTCCTCCGCCCCGCGCATTTTTGCCAATGCGCTGGCGGTATTGGCAACGATCCCGCTGTGGTACGGGCTGGCGGCTGTTTCGCGGCTTGTCGCGCGGGCTTTGGGCGGGCAGGGGTCGTGGTATTCCGCCCGGATCGCGCTGTTCTGGGCATTGGCCACTGTTGGCCCGCTGATGCTGCTGCAAGGTCTGGTCGCCGGGATGATCGGCCCCGGGCCTGCCCTGGTGGCCGTCAGCAGCGTGACCGGGATTGCCTTTCTTTGGCTGTGGCTGACCATGCTGCATGAGGCGGAAAAGGCATGACCCTGGCCGCCCGCATCGCTGCCTTGGCCGAGCTTACTGTGCGCGACCCTGGCCAGGCCACCCGCGTGCTTTTGGCCGAGGGCGTGCCGCTTCCCGCCCGGACGCTGGGCCTGTTGCTGGTTTCGGTCCTGTCTGCGGTGCTTGCTTCGGTCCAGTTGGGGGCGCTGACCGAACCGGTTGACCCGCTGATTGCCGCGATGACGGCAAGCCCGTTTCGCGCGGCTCTGGTTCAGTGGCTGATCCTTGGGCTTTCCGTGGTCTTGATCCATGGCGTCGGGCGGTTCTTTGGCGGACGCGGAACCCTGCCCGATTCCCTGCTGATCATGGTCTGGCTGCAGTTTCTTCTGCTTGGCCCGCAGCTTCTGCAACTTGTGGCAGACCTGATTTCGCCCGAGCTGGCCGGCATCATCGGCCTTGTCACGCTTGGGCTGTTCATCGTGCTTCTGACCGCTTGCGTCACCGAATTGCACGGCTTTCGGTCGCGCGGGCTGGTGTTTCTGGGGATCATCGGGTCATCGCTGGGCGCGGGCTTCGTGATCGCCTTCGCGCTGATCCTTGTCCTTGGACCCGAGGTGTTTCTGCCCCATGTATGACGTCCGAAAAATCCGCGCCGATTTCCCGATCCTGTCGCGGCAGGTGAACGGCAAGCCGTTGGTCTATCTGGACAACGGGGCCAGTGCGCAGAAGCCGCAGGTGGTGATTGACGCGGTGACCCAGGCCTATAGCCACGAATATGCCAACGTGCACCGTGGGTTGCATTACCTGTCGAACCTTGCGACCGAAAAGTACGAATCCACCCGTGGCAAGCTGGCCCGGTTCCTGAACGCGGCTTCGGAACACGAGATCGTCTTCACCACCGGCACGACCGAGGCGATCAATCTGGTCTCTTACGCCTGGGCCGCGCCGCGTCTGCAAGCGGGGGACGAGATCATCCTGTCGGTGATGGAGCATCACGCCAACATCGTCCCTTGGCATTTTCTGCGCGAACGGCAGGGGGTGGTGCTGAAATGGGTCGAGGTTGATGCCAAGGGCGATCTGGACCCGCAGGCCGTTCTGGACGCGATCACCCCCCGCACCCGGCTGATTGCCGTGACGCAGATGTCGAACGTCCTTGGCTCGGTCGTCGATGTGGCCGCGATCTGCAAGGGAGCTGCCGAAAAGGGCGTGCCGGTGCTGGTCGATGGGTCGCAGGCCGCCGTCCACATGCCGGTCGACGTGCAGGCCATCGGCTGCGATTTCTATGCCGTCACGGGGCACAAGCTCTATGGCCCTTCTGGGTCGGGCGGGATCTACGTCCGCGCCGACCGGCAGGCCGAAATGCGCCCCTTCCTCGGCGGTGGCGACATGATCCGCGAGGTCACCCGCGACACCGTCACCTGGAACGATCCGCCGATGAAGTTCGAGGCGGGGACGCCGGGGATTGTCCAGCAGATCGGGCTGGGCGTGGCATTGGACTACCTGACGGCTTTGGGCATGGAGAATGTCGCGGCCCATGAACGCATGCTTCGCGACTATGCCCGCGACCGGCTGGCGGGGCTGAACTGGCTGAACGTGCAGGGCCAGTCGGCCACCAAGGGCGCGATCTTTTCCTTTACCATGCAGGGTGCGGCCCATGCGCACGACATCTCGACCGTCTTGGACAAGCGCGGCATTGCGGTCCGTGCAGGCACCCATTGCGCGATGCCCCTGATGCAGCACTTTGGCATCACCGCCTCGTGCCGCGCGTCCTTTGGCCTTTACAATACGGTCGAAGAGGTCGACGCGCTGATCTCGGCGCTGGACCTGTGCCACGAGCTTTTCGCCTGATCGGACGAAATCACGGAAGCATTCCGATATAGCGGAATTTTCTTGATCGAATCGTGCGGCAGGTTTCCAATGACCCCATAAAAGGGGAGGAAACCATGCGCCTGAAACTTGCGGCTCTTTTGTTGACGACCTCATCCGCACTGGCCGATGGGGTGACGGTTGTCGATCCTGCGGCCTTTTTTCCGGAAGGTCCGGTCGTGCAGGAGGGCAAGCTTTACTATGCCCAGTATTCCGGCAACGTCGCCTCGGTCTGGGATGGCACCACCAAGACCGACTTCTGGAAGGAAGACGGCTGCGGGCCTTCCGCCGTGGTACCGATGGGCGCGAATTTCGGGATCACCTGCTATGACAATGGCACGCTAAAGGTGATCAGTCCGGCCGGGGAAACCGTCGCCAGCTATGACAAGGACGCCTCGGGTCAGGCCTTGCAAGGGCCGAATGATGGCACGCCTGACGGCAAGGGCGGGGCCTGGTTCACCCTCTCCGGTCCCTGGACGCCGGGGCCGGTGGTCGGGCGCATCGTGCATCTGGCGGCGGATGGCACCCTGACCGAGGTTGCCAATGACCTGAACTACCCCAACGGCATCGTGATCGGCGCGGATGGCAGGCTTTACGTCAACGAAAGCTATGCGGGCACCGTGACCTCGTTTGCCGTGGCCGAGGATGGCACGCTGTCGGACCGGGCCAGCTTTGTGCATCTTTACCAGTTGGGCGAAGATCCCGGCGTCTTTCCCGATGGCATCAAGGTCGGGCCGAACGGCAATTTCTTCATCGGGCTGAATTCGGTCGCCGCGGTCATCGAAGTCACGCCAGACGGCACCGCCGTTGCCACGCGGCACACGTTTGAATCCCAAGGCACGCCGAACATGACCTTCAGCGCGGACGGCAAGACGATGTATGTCATGGCCGTCGATAATGAGGGTGGGGCACCCTATGAAGGCCGGGTACTGGCCGCGCCCTTGCCTTAGGCCCGTCGCAAAGGAAAGGGCAGGCCTGCCGTCTGGCAAGCCTGCCCTGTTCATGTCGCCCCGACCTTAGAACTTGAAGGCAAAGGCAATCGCGCCGCTGGTGTCGGTCACCCCCGCCCGGTTGCCGAAATTGTCGGAATGGATCACCGACAGCTTCATTTCCATGTTCTTTCCCAAGGGGGCCATATAGCTCATTTCCAGATCCAACTGCCGGTCGTCAGGCGACAGGTCCAGCGTCACATCCTCGTAATGCATCGCGGCGCCTTCGCGCAGGACCGGAAGTTCGGTCATGGCGCTGCCGGAAGAGATCGCCACCGGCAGGCCAAGCCCGATGGTAAAGCGGTCGCCCTTGGCGAACAGATCGCCCTGTCCGACAGACAGCTTCACCGCGTTGAAGTTTGCCGTCGTGGCCCCGGTGATTTCGGTCGAACCGCCAAGATCCGTCACGCCGAATTCGCCCGACAGCGACAGAAAGCCGGTTTCGCCCAGCTTTTGCGTCAGCCCCAGCGTGACCGAGGCCATGGTGGCAGCATCCTGCCCGCCAAGGCTCATCATCTTGCCACCGTCGCGGGCAAGTTTAAGGCCCAGGTCCAGCCGGGTATCCCCGTCGCCCATCGCCCGTGTCACGGCCACTCCCATCGTGTCCGACCCGCCTTGCGGCAAAAGCACCGTCGCAGTGCCGGTCCCGTCAGGGTCGATCATGCGCAGCACCGGGCCGGTAAAGCTTGAGAACGGATCGCTTACCGCGCCGGGGGCGGCCTTGCGTTCCGCCGAAAGGTTCGACGACAGGCTTTTCGCCAACAACGTCCCACTTTGCGATTCCGGGCGCGCGCTGGTCGCCAGGGCTTCGGCTGGCATCGCAAAACCTGCGTCCAGCGCGTCCTGCACGGCGACATTGGTGCCGGCCAGCGACATCTCGATGGCATCGCCAAAGCCGGTGCCGGTCATCAGAACCGGGCTGTCGGTTCCAACCTCACCGCCTTCGGCCAGGCTCATCGCGGTCGGGCCGATCGGGCGCAGCGCGGCCTCGATGTCCAGATATCCCATGCCGTAAAGCACCGAATAGCGCTTGAAATAGCCATCGGCGAGTTCGACCGTGCCTTCCCCCGTGAAGAAGTCATCTTCAGCCGATGCCAAGAGGCGGATGCGTAACTGATGTGGGGTCAGCGTCGGGAAGGCCTGAGCCAGGATCGCCAGCGCGCCGGAAACCTGCGGGGCGGCAAAGGAAGACCCGGTGGTTTCGTCATAGACATTGCTGCCACCTTCGGCGGCCTTCCACGACCCGTCCGCAACGATGCACCATCGCGCGGATTCGTAGCAGGGCGAGGACAGAAGATAGACCGCACTGACTGCACTGCCGACAAAGGTCGGCACGCCATTGGCGACGGCAATCCAGCCGGCCTCAAGGTCGTGGTCAAGAACCGGCAGACCGTCCATCAGACCGGCATTGCCGGTGTCGTCGTTGGAGACTGCAAAGACCACCACGCCCGAATTGGCATAGTTCCGGATTGCAGTGATATAGGCCAACCCATCGCTGCCACTGAAGGCCGCGTTCCAGCCCTGCTGGTTCAACTGCAGCGTCGTGTAACCCCACGAGTTGTTCCACGCGACAGCCCCCACTTGCAGCGCGCGCACCGCGATATCGGTCAGATCGAGGGTGTCCCAGAACGTGCCGAAGATCCCGGTCGCCCCCGGTGCGGTGCCGACAAAACTCGCCGAATTGCCCATCGCCACCGAGACGACCGAAGTGCCATGTTCGTCATTCTCGCCGTCCACCACCGCCGGACCATTCGTCCGAACGGTCAGCCGACCGGTGATCGCCTCATGCGTGGCGGAGACATGCCCATCGGAAAAGGCGATGATCTCGCCCGCTCCCGTGAATCCTGCTGCATGAGCAAAGGCAGCCCCACTGGTGCGCAACGGATCTTGGGTGGCACCGTTCGGGACGTTCTCGTTGAAGGTGTTGTTGATCCAGGCAATCGTGGCCGGGGTGTTCTGATACTTTGCCGTCGCGAGAAGATTATTCATCGCGGTTGTGACAGAAGCGTTAAAGGTGAAGCCACTTGTCAGAAACGAAATAGCGATCGGCGCCGGTGCGGCAAAGTCGGGCAGGTAGGACGACAGATCGGTCCCGCTGTCGCCACCGCCGCCGCAGGCTGACAGCACGGCAACCGAAGACAGGGACGCCATAAGGCGCGCGCGACGACCGAGCGACGCAAGGAACTGGGCAAGCACTTTCACACCTCACGAATCTGGACGGATCTATTCGCGCTCAGGTTGGGCAGAAATCGGATTGATCGTCACCCGTTTTTTGCCAACCGGACAGAATTTTCCGCTGTCCCGCCAGTTGGGGCAGGGCCTGACCAGATTTGCTGTCCTTTGCCGTTGAAACCCCCCGGCCCATCGGGTATGAGCGCCGCAGGCACCCATAGCTCAGCTGGATAGAGCGTTGCCCTCCGAAGGCAAAGGTCGCACGTTCGAATCGTGCTGGGTGCGCCAACCCCCGATCACAAACACCCGGTCCGGGGCGGTTTCGCGCCCGAACCCCTCGCAAGTGATGAAAACCGGGATTTCGCTTTCGCTTTGCCTTTGCTAAGGAAGCGCAAGCATCGCAAGACCACCGGGGATCCCCCCATGAAGGAAGGCTGAACGCCCGTGACCCCGCGCATCCTCCCGCTTTTGCTGTTGTCCCTGTCGGCCTGTGGCGGCGGCGGTTCCAGCAGCATGCAGCTTTATCCGCTTCAGGGCGAGATTGCCCAAGCCGATCCGACGCTGGTGATCCAGGCCAAGACGACGAATACCAACAGCACCTCCGGCTCGCTGACCTTCAAGCTGCCCAAACGCGGCAAATGCGAAGGCACGTGGAGCTCGCTGACCCCCCGCACCGTGTCGCGGTCCAAGGGCCTGTCCTTGACCTGGAGGAAAACCGGGGGCGAGGTCGGCGCGGAAACCGAAACCGTGGCCGGGGTCAACAATGGCGAGATTTATGCCGTCTGCGAAGATGGCACCCGGGTTCAGGGCACTTTCGTGATCGGCTCGGGCACCGCCAGCGGCACCGGCAGCGCCACCGACACCAACGGCAACGTCTACAAACTTCTGTTCTGATCGCCACCCTGCCGGGGTGGGCAGGTCGGTCTGTGAACCCGCAGGGCACGCCCCTGTGGGGGCTTGACCTTTTTCCTTTCGATCCTACTTGCAAATAGTTCTCATTTGCATTCTAGTTGATCCGACAAGGAACCCCGCATGATCCCGGCCCGCGCTGCGCTGCTGTCGCTTTTCGCAACCCTTCTTCCGGCCCCGCTTCTGGCCGAAGACGGGTTCAAGGTCGTCACCACCTTCACCGTTCTGGCCGACATGACCCGCAACGTCGCGGGCGATGGGGTCGAGGTCGTCTCGGTCACCAAGCCGGGGGCCGAGATTCATGGCTATGAACCCACCCCCGGCGATATCGTCGCCGCTTCGGATGCCGATCTGATCCTGTGGAACGGCCTGGGTCTGGAACGCTGGTTCGAACAATTCCTGACCAATATGGGCGATGTCCCCTCGGTGGTGCTGACCGATGGCATCACCCCGATCTCGATCACCGGCGGCGATTATGAAGGCAAGCCGAACCCGCATGCCTGGATGTCGATTTCGAACGCGCTGATCTATGTCGACAACATCGAAAAAGCGCTTTCGGCGGCGGACCCGGCCAATGCGGCGACCTATGCCGCCAACGCCACGGCCTACAAGGCCAAGCTTATGGCCGAACTTGATCCCCTGAAGGCCAAGATCGCTGCCCTGCCTGCCGATCAGCGCTGGCTGGTCAGTTGCGAAGGGGCATTTTCCTATCTGGCAGGCGACCTTGGCCTGAACACGCTTTACCTCTGGCCGATCAATGCCGACCAGCAAGGCACGCCACGGCAAGTGCAGGCGGTGATCGACGGGGTGCGTGAACACAATATCCACGCCGTCTTTTGCGAAAGCACCATCCCGTCGGACCCCGCCGAACAGGTCGCCCGCGAAACCGGCGCAGCTTTTGGCGGCATCCTTTACGTCGACAGCCTGTCCGACGCGGGCGGGCCGGTTCCGACCTATCTCGACCTTTTGAAAGTCACCACCGAAACCATTGCCCGGGGCCTTGCTCCGGCGAACTGAGGGCAACATGCGCGACACGGCTTCCGCAGCGGAAGGCATCTTCGCCGAAGGGGTGACCGTCACCTACCGAAACGGCCTGACCGCGCTGACCGATGCCAGTTTCGCCATCCCGCAGGGGACGATCACCGGTTTGGTGGGGGTGAATGGCGCCGGGAAATCCACGCTGTTCAAGGCGATCATGGGCTTTGTCCCCATCGCCCGTGGCACGATCCGCCTTCTGGGCCTGCCCGTGCGCGACGCACTTCGTCAGAACCTTGTCGCCTATGTCCCGCAGGCCGAGGAGGTTGACTGGTCCTTCCCCGTCCTTGTCGAGGATGTGGTGATGATGGGCCGCTATGGTCATATGGGCTTTCTGCGCCGCCCCTCTGCCACCGACCGCGCCAAGGTTGATCAAGCCCTGGCCCGCGTCGGCCTTCAGGATCTGCGCCACCGCCAGATCGGTGAACTTTCCGGCGGCCAGAAAAAGCGCGTTTTCCTTGCCCGTGCGCTGGCACAAGAGGGCCGGATCATCCTTCTGGACGAGCCCTTCACCGGGGTTGATGTGAAGACCGAGGATCAGATCATCGCGCTTCTGCGCACTCTGAGGGATGAAGGCCATGTGATGCTGGTCTCGACCCACAACCTTGGCTCTGTCCCCGATTTCTGCGACCGGACCGTGCTGGTCAAAGGCACCGTCCTTGCCCATGGCCCGACCGAGACGACCTTTACCCGCCCGAACCTTGAACGCGCCTTTGGCGGCGTCCTGCGCCACTTCACCATCGGCGGCAGCGATCTGCACGAAGATGACGATGCCCGCGAAATCAGCATCCTGACCGACGACGAACGCCCCTTTGTCCAATACGGCCGGAAGGGCGACAAATGAGGTTTTCGGAAAACCGCCCCAGCCTGCGCGGGGCCACGCATGTTTGAGCCCTTCGCCTACGCTTACATGACCAACGCAATGTGGGTTTCCGCCCTTGTCGGCGGGGTCTGCGGGTTTCTGTCGGCCTACCTGATGCTGAAAGGTTGGTCGCTGATCGGCGACGCGCTTTCGCATTCCGTGGTCCCGGGGGTGGCCGGGGCCTATATCCTTGGCCTGCCCTTTGCGCTGGGCGCGTTTCTGTCGGGTGGCCTTGCCGCTGCCGCCATGCTGTTTTTGTCCAACCGCTCGGGCCTCAAGACCGACACGGTGATCGGGATGATCTTCACCGGCTTTTTCGGGCTTGGCCTGTTCCTGATCTCGATCTTTCCAACCCCGGTCAGCCCGCAATCGATCACCATGGGCAATATCCTGACCATCTCGCCCGAGGATACGCTGCAACTTCTGCTGATCGGCGGCATCTCGGCGGCGGTGCTGCTGGCGCTTTGGAAAGACCTGATGGTCACCTTCTTCGACGAGGCGCACGCCCGCACCATCGGCCTGCGTCCCGACCTGATGAAGGCGATTTTCTTCACGCTTCTTTCCGCCTCGACCGTCGCCGCGATGCAGACCGTCGGCGCGTTCCTTGTCGTCGCGATGGTGGTGACGCCGGGGGCGACGGCCTATCTTCTGACCGACCGCTTTCCCCGCCTGCTGACCCTCTCCGCCGGGATCGGGGCCGCGACTGGCAGCATCGGGGCCTATCTTTCGTTCTTCCTTGACGGCGCGACCGGCGGGGTGATCGTGCTTTTGCAGTTCACGCTTTTCGCCGCTGCCTTCGTCTTCGCCCCCAAGCATGGGCTGCTTGCCGCCCGCCGCCGCAGCCGCGAGGCCTTGCAATGATCGAGGCGCTGATCCAACCCTTCCAGTTCCCGTTCATGCAGAACGCCTTTCTGATCACCCTGATCGTGGCCCCGCCTTGCGCGCTCTTGTCCTGCTTTCTGGTCCTGAAGGGCTGGGCCCTGATGGGTGACGCAGTCAGCCATGCCGTCCTTCCCGGCATCGTGCTGGCGCATATGGCGGGATTGCCGCTTCTTCTTGGGGCATTCATCGCGGGCCTCGGGTCTTCGCTGTTGACCGGCTATCTGGCCGACAACAGCCGCCTGAAACGCGACACCGTGATGGGTGTGGTCTTTTCCGCCATGTTCGCGCTGGGGATCGTGCTGCACACCGCCTTTCCGACCGACGTCCACCTTGACCACATCCTGTTTGGCAACATGCTGGGGGTGGGGCAGGGCGATCTGATCACCGCCGCTGCCATTTCGCTGCCGGTCACCCTTATCCTGATGCTGAAATGGCGCGACCTGATGCTGCACGCCTTCGACCCCGCTCAGGCGCAGGTGTCGGGCCTGCCGACGCGGCTTTTGCATTATGGCCTTCTTACCATCCTTGCCCTGACCATCGTCGCCACCCTGTCCTCGGTCGGCCTGGTCTTGGCCATCGGCCTGCTGATCGCGCCGGGAGCCATCGCCTTTCTTCTGACCCGCAGCTTCGGGGCCATGCTGATCACTGCCACGCTGGTCTGCCTTGTCGCCATGCTGGCAGGGGTCTGGGCCAGCTTTCATCTCAACAGCGCCCCCGGCCCGACGATCATCTTGATCCTGACCGGCCTGTTCCTGCTGGCCTTCCTGCGCCGCATCCTGATCCAGCGCCGTCTCCTGAACCAACGCGCAGTCTGATCCAGCACGCGGCCTGATCCGGCTTTACGGATGCGGTCCAAGCCCTTACCCATGTCTGGTCAGCCTGGACCGGAAGTGATGACCGCAAAGCCCACCGCCTTGACCAAAGCCGTCGACACAGCGCTGGCCCGCCTGCAGGCAGAACCGGTCACGCCCGCGCGGCTTGAGGCGCAACTCAGGACCCTTGCCAAATGGCGCTCGGCGGTGCTGGCCAATACCCAGGCCGTGAAGGCAGGCAACAAGGTCGCCGCTGGCCCCTTTGCGGGCATGGCCTATGCGGCACAGGCCTCGGAAGGCGGGCGCGCGCCGCGGATGCTTGGCGCCTATGAGGCAAGCCTGCATCCGGTGATCGAAACCGTCATTGCCCGCGCCTATCCCCAGATCCTCGATATCGGCTGTGCCGAGGGCTATTATGCCGTTGGCCTTGCCCGTCGGATGCCGGAAAGCACGGTCCATGCCCGCGACATGAGCCCGATTGCGCGTAATCTGTGCGCTGAAATGGCCGCATCGAATGGCGTTGCCGACCGTGTCCTGATCGGCCCGGAAGTGACCCATGCCGATTTCGCCCTGTGCCAGTCAGCCCCGACCTTCATCCTGTGCGATATCGAGGGGGCCGAGGCTCAACTTCTTGACCCAGCCCTTGCCCCCGCCCTGACCAAGGCCGACATTCTGGTCGAAATCCACGAAGGCATGCGTCCCGGCCTTCTGGCGACCCTGACCGACCGCTTTTCCGCCAGCCACCGGATCACGCGGATCGACCGAGACTTGCGCGCCGATCTTCTGCCCGACTGGGCCGCAACCCTTTCCGACCTTGACCGATTGCTTCTGCTTTGGGAATGGCGCGCCTCGCCCACGCCCTGGCTTTGGATGGAACACCACGAATGACCACGACCCCGCCCAAGACCAATGCCGCGATCTGGTTTGCCGCCGATGGCTTTGATCCCGGCTCCAAGGGGATCAATGGCCGCCGAGTCGCCGGTGAAAGCTTCCTGCGCGGGTTCTTTCAGCATGGTGATGTCAGCGAATTTGTCAGCCTGGCCCATGCGTCGAAGGATCATGCCACCTTTGCCGCCATGGCGCTGGAAGCGGGCGTCACCAAACCACTGCGCGCCGTGCCCTTGCACGTTCCGCAGCAGATGGCCCCTTTGGATATCGTCTTCTACCCCTCGCCGCTGAATGCCAGTGAATGCTGGCGCCGTGCGCCGCATGGCGGGGCGGCTTGGGCGATTTCGGGGATCACGCATACCACCGCAACCCGTTCCGTAATGGACGCGGTCTTTGATATCCGGTCAGCCCCGCAAATGCCGTGGGATGCGATCATCTGCACCTCGGCTGCCGTCCAATCCTCGATGCGCAGCCTGATGGAACTGGCGGAAGAGCATCTGGCGCAGCGCTTTCCCGGTGCGGTCCTGCCGACCCGCCCCTTGCTGCCGGTGATTCCGCTGGGCGTCCATTGCGCTGATCATCGTCCTGATCCTGCCGCGCGTGTGGCGCTTCGGAACCGGCTTGGGATCGGCGACAAGGATGTGGTGATCTCAACCATCGCGCGCCTGACCCCGGACGAGAAATTCGATCCCTTCCCGCTGTTCATCGCGCTGGAAGCCGCCACCCCGGCCTTGGCCGCAAAGGGTGGGCGCTTTCACCTGATCTTCTGTGGCCAGTTCCGCGATGACACCTGGCCCGAAGGCTTTGCCGAAGGCGCGCGCCGCCTGATGCCCTCGGTTTCCTATCACCACCTTGACGGCGGCGACGCAGGCGAACGCAAGGCCACGCTTTCCGCCAGCGACATTTTCACCTTCCCGATCGACAACCTGCAGGAAACCTTTGGCCTTGCCCCGATCGAGGCGATGGCGGCTGGCCTGCCGGTCATCGTCTCGGACTGGGACGGGATGAAGGACACCGTCACCCCGGATGTCGGCATCCGGGTCCCCACCGAAATGGCCCGCGCGGGCGAGGCGACCCATATCAGCCTGCGCTATCAGGGCGGGACGGATACCTACCTGCAATACCTTGGCCAGATGTCCGCCCTGACCCGGATCAATGTCACAGCCCTGACCGCAGCGTTTGAACGGCTGGCGCTTGACCCCGCGCTCCGCGCCCGGATGGGGGCCGCCGCACAGGTACGGGCCAACGCGCTTTATGACTGGCGCGTCGTCATTCCCCAGATGCAGGCGCTTTGGGCTGAACAGGCCGCGATGCTGGCCCATGCCCGCAGCAAGGGTGGACCCCAGGTCGCCAAGCTGGACGGCGCGCGCCTGCCAACCGCCCCAGCCCCCGACCTGATGTTTTCGGCCTATCCCTCTGACCCCGCCCCGACCCCGCGCCGCCATTTGCGGGCCGTCGCGATTGGCGTGCGCCCCGATGTGGCCCAGACCTTCGCCCTTCGCCGCTATGCCGCCAGCCGCCGGATGATCGAAGATCCCGCCCGCCTGCAAGCGATCCTCGCCTTCTTTGCCGGGGCAGGGGACGCCGGGGCCAGCGTCGACGAAGTGGCCGGCAAAATGCGCCTGCCGCGCCCCGTTGTCGCCCGCGCCGCCCTTTGGCTGCTGAAATACCACTTCCTGACCGAGGATCCATGACCCGTTCCATCCTGATCACCGGGGCAGGGGCCGGCATTGGCCGCGCCACCGCCCGCGCCTTCCTTGATGCCGGGTGGGAGGTCGCCCTGCTTGGTCGCCGCCGCGAAACGCTGGAGGAAACCGCCCAAGGCCGCCCGGCGCGGATCCTTGTCTGCGATGTCGGCGATCCCGCCGGGGTCGAGGCGGCTTTTGCGACGCTTCCCCGGCTGGACGTCCTGTTCAACAACGCAGGCATCGCCGCCAAGGCCGCACCCATCGACGAGATTCCGGTGCAGGACTGGCTGGACCTGAACCGCACCAACATCACCGGCATGTTCCTGTGCGCCCGCGCCGCCTTTGGCCTGATGCGCCGCCAATCGCCAAAAGGTGGGCGGATCATCAACAACGGCTCGATCTCCGCCCATGTTCCGCGACCGGGTTCCGCCCCCTATACGATGTCGAAACACGCCGTCACCGGCCTTACCCGCACGCTTGGCCTGGATGGCCGCGCCTTCAACATCGCCTGCGCGCAGATCGACATCGGCAATGCCCTGACCGAAATGGCCGCAGCCTTCACCAAAGGCGTGCCCCAGGCCGATGGTCAGACCCGCGTCGAACCGGTGATGGATGTGGCCCATGTCGCGCAGATGGTGCTGCACATGGCCAGCCTGCCATTGGACGTGAACACGCCCTTCGTCACCCTGATGGCGCGTGACATGCCCTTTATCGGGCGTGGCTAAGCCTCAGGCGGCTTTGCCAAGCTCGGGCAACAGCCGCAGGATCGCCTGCACCTTCCCGCTGGCCAGCGAATAGTGGATCGCCTTGCCCTCGCGCCGGGTCGTGACCATGCCTTCCAGCCGCAGCCGCGCCAGTTGCTGGCTGACCGCCGCCTGCCGCTGACCCAGCAGCACCTCAAGCTCGGTCACCGTCTTTTCGCCGCCTGCCAACTGGCACAGGATCATCAGTCGCCCGTCATGCCCCAGCGCCTTGAAGACGGCGGCCAGGCTGTCAAGCTCTTCCCGCGGCAGCTGGGCAAGCGGGCTATCGTCGCCCACTCGAACGGCATTCGAGGTTTCTTGGTCAAGGCGGTCAAAGGACATCACACTACTCCATGCAACTTGCGATTGAAAAGGAATAGCACGAATTCAAATGCCAATCGACCCCCCACTTGTTCTTGCCCAAGGACCGGGGCAAGGTTCCGCCGAAAGCCCCTGCCTGACCGCGCTGCCGCTGTGTTGGAAGCGTCGGACGGTCAGCCAGCATTCGCCCGAATGAAGGATAACCCTGATGACCCGTCTTTCCGCCTTTACCGCCCCCGGTCGCTTCTGGCGCGGCAACCTGCACACCCATTCCACCAATTCCGACGGCGTCCTGTCGCCCGAGGAGGTCTGCCGCCGCTATCGGGCCGAGGGCTATGATTTCCTCGCGCTCACCGACCATTTCGTCGGCACCTATGGCTACCCGATCAGCGACACGCTGCCCCATCGCACCAACAGCTTCACCACCATCCTTGGCGCCGAACTCCATTCCGGCGCGATGGAGAATGGCGAGCTTTGGCACATCCTTGCCGTCGGCCTGCCCAAAGATTTCGCGCCGTCCAACACGCCCAGCTTCGTGCCGGTCAAGGATCAGGAAAGCGCGCCCGAAATCGCTGCCCGCGCCGTCGCCGCCGGGGCTTTTGTCGCAATTGCCCATCCGCAATGGTCCAGCCTGACCATCGACGACGCCCGCAGCCTTGCGCCCATCGTCCACGCGGTCGAAATCTACAACCACGGCTGCGCCACCGGCTGCGACCGGCCCGACGGCTTCATGACCGCCGACCAGCTTCTGACCGAAGGCCACAAGCTGACCATGGTCGCGACGGACGACGCGCATTTCTCCGAGCCCGACCATTTCGGCGGCTGGGTCATGGTCAAGTCCGAGGCGAACGAGCCCGAGGCACTGCTGGAAGCGCTGAAACGGGGTGACTTCTATTCCACCCAAGGCCCCGAACTGCGCGATGTGCGCATCGAGGATGGGCATCTCGTGGTCGCCTGCACTGCCGTCTCCTCGATCATGGCCATCGGCTGGGGCACCGGGGCCAAGGCGGTGCATGGCCATTCGATGACCACCGGCGCCGTGCCGCTGGCCCGGTTGAACAACAGCCCCTGGGTCCGCGCCGCCGTGATCGACGCCGCCGGCAAACGCGCCTGGTCGAACCCGATCTGGCTGGGCGACCACGGCAAGAACCCCCGCGTTCTGTAAGAAAAGCCCCGCCCCGGACCCGATCCGGGGCCTCAGCCCGACAGGTGACCGCCATGACCGACCGCGCCATGATCACCGACCCGGAGACCTACTTCGCCAAGGGCTGCGGCCGCTGCGACCGGTTCGCCACGCCCGACTGTTCAACCCGGACATGGCTCTCGGGCCTTGTGACCCTCCGACGCATCTGCCGTGATGCGGGCCTGACCGAAACGGCCAAATGGGGCCACCCGACCTATATGCACCGGGGGCGCAAAATCGCGATCCTTGGCGCGTTCCGGGGCGACTTCCGCCTGACCTTCTTCAATGCCGCCCTGCTTGCCGACCCCGAAGGCGTGCTGGAACGGCAAGGCCCGAACACCCGCCACCCCGACTGCTTGCGCTTTACCGACACGGCCATGCCAACCGCGATGGAACCCACGATCCGCACCTATCTGTTTGAGGCGATGGGCTATGCCGAACAAGGCACCCTGCCCGCGAAAGAGCCAGGCGAGATCGATCTGCCGCCCGAAATGGTCGAGGCTCTGGACGCCGACCCGGCCCTGGCCGAGGCCTTCGCCGCCCTGACCCCCGGTCGGCAGAAAAGCTGGGCGTTGTTTCTGAACGATGCCAAGACCCCGGCCACGCGCCAGTCGCGGATCGAAAAGGGGCGGGGGAAGATCATGGCGGGAAAGGGCGCTACGGAAAGATGACCCTCGTAGGTCGGGGTTCACCCCGACTCTCCCTGCTCCCTCTCACGCCTTCCCTTCCAACCCCGCCGAGGCCGCCCCGCCTGCTCCGGGAATCGGCATGGTGAAGGTCTCGGAAAAGCTGGTGTAGTCGTGATAGCCGACCCGCGCCAAAGGCTGGATCGCACCATAGTCAAGTTTGCCCTCCGGGGTCAGTACCTCATCCTTGACATGGATGCGAACGACTTCGCCAAAGACCACATCGACCCAGCCATGCACCGAGTTCCCCTTCAGCCGCGTGGTCGACAGATACCGGCATTCGAAATGCGCCGGGCTTTCGGCGACCCTTGGGCCGGGGGCGTCGATGCAGGCGGCCTTGGTCAGCCCCGCCTTGTCGAACTCATCCACCCCGTCCGGCCATTCCATCGCCGTAATGTTCATCGCGTCCTTCAGCGCCAGCGTGCACATGTTCCAGACGAACCAGCCGGTTTCCTCGGCATTGATCACAGTGTGCTTGCGCCGCCCGTCGGAATACTGGTTGGCAGCAAACATCACCATCGGCGGATCGAAGGTCAGGTTCTGCCACTGGCTATAGGGCGCAAGGTTGACGACGCCCGTGGTCGAGATCGTGGACAGCCAGCCGATGGGTCGGGGCACAGTGCAGGCCTTGAACGGGCTGTATGGCAGCGGGCAGGCCTCAAGGCCGGGGGCGTAGTGCATGGTCATCTCCTTTACGGCGCAGGGTTAACGAAACCTGAATGCCCGCGCGCAACCCATTGATTTCATGTTGTTCGAAAACCTGCCCACGCGCGGGCAGCCTTCAGTTCCCAAGAATCCCCGGCAGCCGCAGCCCGTGATCCTTGGCACATTGGATCGCGGTCTCATAGCCAGCATCCGCATGCCGCCAAACCCCGCTTGCCGGGTCGTTCCAAAGAACCCGCTCCAGCCGCTTCGCCGCCTCCGGCGTCCCATCCGCCAGGATCACGACGCCCGCGTGCTGCGAGAAGCCCATGCCGACACCGCCGCCATGATGGAGGGAGACCCAGGTCGCGCCCGAGGCGGTGTTGACGAGGGCATTCAGAAGCGGCCAGTCGGAAACCGCGTCCGAACCGTCCTTCATCGCCTCGGTCTCGCGGTTGGGCGAGGCGACCGAGCCGGAATCGAGGTGATCGCGCCCGATGACGATGGGGGCCTTGAGTTCGCCCGATGCGACCATCTCGTTGAACATCAGCCCCGCCCGGTGCCTGTCGCCAAGGCCGATCCAGCAGATCCGCGCCGGCAGGCCCTGAAACGCGATCCGTTCCTGCGCCATGTCCAGCCAGCGGTGCAGGTGGGCATTTTCGGGAAACAGCTTCTTCATCGCCGCGTCGGTTTTCCGGATATCCTCCGGGTCGCCCGACAGCGCACACCAGCGGAACGGGCCGATGCCCTTGCAGAACAGGGGGCGGATATAGGCGGGCACGAAGCCGGGGAAGGCAAAGGCGTTCTCGAAACCCTCATCCTTGGCCACCTGCCGGATGTTGTTGCCATAGTCCAGCGTCGGAACGCCCGCGTTCCAGAAGCCCACCATCGCCTCGACATGGGTCCGCATCGAATGGCGGGCGGCCTTTTCCACCGCCGCCGGGTCGGTCTCCTGCTTGGCCCGCCACTCGGCCACCGACCAGCCCGCCGGGCAATAGCCGTGCAGGGGGTCGTGGGCGCTGGTCTGGTCGGTCACGATATCGGGCCGCGCGGTCCCGGCCTTCATCCGTTTCAGAAGCTCGGGGAAGATTTCGGCGGCATTGCCGAGGAGGCCGACCGATTTCGCCTCGCCCGCCTTGGTCCACTGCTCGATCAAGGCCAGCGCCTCATCCAGAGTCTTCGCTTTGGCGTCCAAATATCTGGTGCGAATACGAAAATCGATCCGGGTCTCGTCAACCTCGACCGCAAGGCAGCAGGCCCCGGCCATGACAGCGGCCAAGGGCTGCGCGCCGCCCATGCCGCCAAGGCCGCCGGTCAGGATCCATTTGCCCTTGAGGTTGCCGTCGTAATGCTGACGCCCGGCTTCTGCGAAGGTTTCATAAGTTCCCTGCACAATGCCTTGAGTTCCAATGTAAATCCAGGAACCGGCGGTCATCTGGCCGTACATCATCAGACCCTTGCGGTCCAATTCGTTGAAATGCGCCCAGGTCGCCCAGTGGGGGACAAGGTTCGAGTTCGCGATCAACACGCGCGGGGCATCAGTGTGGGTCTTCACAATCGCAATCGGCTTGCCGGACTGGACAACCAGCGTCTCGTCGGCCTCAAGATCCTTGAGCCCCGCAACGATACGGTCGAAATCCTCCCATGTCCGGGCCGCGCGGCCGATGCCACCGTAGACGACCAACTCATGCGGGTTTTCGGCCACATCGGGATGCAGGTTGTTCATCAGCATCCGCATCGCGGCCTCGCCGCCCCAGGTCTTGGCGGTCTTTTCCGGGCCGGTGGGCGGGTAGATGTCACGCAGGTTGTGGCGGGGGTTCGTCATGGTCGGGCTCCGTTTTTTGCGGGGACCCCCGGGGGCGCGTCGCCCCCCGGACCCCCAGAGGATATTTTCAGACAGAAAATTGGGCGAGAGCGGGAAGTTCGGTGCCGGTGGCCTTTGACAGCGCTCCGTCAGCAACAAGTTCCGCCGCGCGCGCCAGGTCGGGGGCGAGGTAGCGGTCATCCTCCAGCGCGGGGACATGGGCGCGGAAGGCGGCAAGTGCGGCTTGAAGGGGGGCAGAGGTTTTCAGCGGCGCGCGGAATTCGACGCCCTGGGCGGCGCACATCGCCTCGACTCCCAGGAGCACGTTCAGGTTCTTCACCATCTTCTGCAGCCGCCGCGCGCCGTGGGCGGCCATGCTGACATGGTCCTCCTGATTGGCGCTGGTGGGGGTGCTATCGATCACCGTCGGATGGGCGAGGTGCTTGTTCTCGCTCATCAGGGCGGCGGTGGTGACTTCAGCGATCATCAGGCCGGAGTTGAGGCCGGGCTTCGGCGTCAGGAACGCGGGCAGGTCGAAGCTGAGCGTCGGGTCGACCATCAGGGCCACCCGGCGTTGCGCAATCGCGCCGATTTCGGCGACGGCCATGGCGATCATATCGGCTGCAAAACCAACGGGTTCGGCGTGGAAGTTCCCACCGGACACGATCTGGCCATCCGACAGCACAAGCGGGTTGTCTGTGGCGGCATTCGCCTCGATCTCCAGCGTGCGGGCGGCCATGCGCAGCACGTCCATCGCGGCACCGGTCACCTGCGGCTGGCAGCGGATGCAGTAGGGGTCCTGCACGCGGGTGTCATCCTCACGGTGGCTGTCGCGGATCGCCGATCCCGCCAGCAGGGCGCGCATCGTGGCTGCGGCGCCGATCTGGCCGGGATGGCCGCGAAGCGTGTGGATTTCGGGCTCCAAGGGCGCGGTCGAACCCATGATCGCGTCGGTCGACAGCGCCGAGATCACCAGCGCCTCACGCGCGGATTGCCAGCCCTGGAACAGACCCGCGAGCGCGTAGGCCGTGGAAAACTGGGTGCCGTTGATCAGCGCCAGACCTTCCTTCGCGCCCAGCGTGATCGGGGAAAGGCCTTTTGTGGCAAGGGCTTCCTTGGCGGGTTTCAACTGACCATCCACCATCGCCTCACCATGGCCCAGCATCACTGCGGTCATGTGTGCAAGGGGCGCGAGGTCGCCCGACGCGCCGACCGAGCCTTGATCCGGGATAACGGGGGTCACGCCATGGGCCAGCATCGCCTCGATCATCGCGACGACTTCGGGACGCACGCCCGAAGCCCCCCGGCCAAGCGACAGAAGCTTCAGCACCATCATCAGCCGCGCAATGGCTTCGGGCATCGGATCGCCCACGCCGCAGGAATGCGACAGGATCAGGTTTTCCTGAAGCTTTGCCGTGTCTTGCGGCGGGATCTTCACCGAGGCCAGTTTGCCGAAGCCGGTGTTCACTCCATAGACGGCGACGGTCCCGTTCGCCGCTGCCGCGATATGGCTGGCGGCGCGGGCAATGCCGGGATGGGCGCTGTCGTGCAGCTTGGCGGGCAGCTTCTGGCGATAGATGCGTTCCAGTTGCGCAAGGGTCACTTCGCCGGGGATCAGGATTTCAGGCGTCAAGGTGGCCTCCGAAAATGCGGGTGTGAAGGGGGGTAGAGCCGATCCGGTAGGCAAGTTCCGCCGGGTGGTCGGCCTGCCAGAGGCAAAGATCGGCGCGAAGGCCGGGGGCGATGCGGCCCCGGTCACTCAGGCCAAGGGCGCGGGCGGCGTGGGATGTTGTTCCCAGAAGCGCCTCCTCGGGCGTCATGCGGAACAGCGTGCAGGCCATGTTCATCGCCAGGGTCAGCGAGGCGAGGGGCGAAGAGCCGGGGTTCACATCCGTCGCCACCGCCATCGGCACGCCAGCGGCGCGCAAGGCGGTGATCGGGGGCATCTGGGTTTCGCGCAAGGTATAGAAGGCACCCGGCAGGATCACGGCCACAGTGCCCGCCTTGGCCATGGCGGCGATCCCGTCGGCGGAGAGATATTCCAGATGGTCCGCCGACAGGGCGCCAAGCCCCGCCGCGAAAGCTGCGCCGCCAAGGTCGGAGAGTTGTTCGGCATGCAGCTTGACCGGCAGGCCCAAGGCCTGAGCCTCGGCGTAAAGCGGGCGAAGCTCGTCGACGGAAAAGGCGATCCCCTCGCAGAAGGCATCGACGGCGTCGACCAGGCCTTCGGCATGGGCGGCGCGCAAGGAAGGAATGGCGACGTCGGCGATATAATCAGCATTGCGGCCCTTGTAGTCGGGCGGAATCGCATGGGCGGCAAGATGGGTGGTCTTGACGGTCACGGACCGCGCCCCGGCGATCCGGCGCGCGGCGCGGAGCAACTTGACCTCATCCGCCACAGTCAGGCCGTAGCCGGACTTGACCTCGATCGTCGTGGCCCCGCTGGCGATCAACTGGTCGACGCGGGTCAGGGCGCTTTGCACCAGTTGGTCCTCACTCGCGGCACGGGTGGCGGTGACGGTCGACAGGATGCCGCCCCCGGCGCGGGCGACCTCTTCATAACTGGCGCCTTTCAGCCGCAGCTCGAACTCTACCGCGCGGTGGCCGCCATAGACCGGGTGGCCGTGGCAGTCGATCAGGCCGGGGGTGACAAGGCGGCCTTCAACGTTGAATTCGGGCAGGGTGCGATAGGCAGCGGGCAGGTCGGCCATCGGCCCAGCCCAGGCGATGCGATCACCCTCCAGTGCCACGGCAGCATCGGGGATCAGGCCGTAGCCTTGGTTCATCGTTGCAAGTGTTGCGTGGGTCAGGAGCATTCGCTTGCCTTATGACTGATCTATTGGCTAATATGTCTAGACATAATGCCTGTCAAGTGAGTCGCCATGATCCTGCACGCCGAAACTGCGCTTCTGCCCGAAGGCTGGGCCACCGATGTCCGTATCCGGGTCGAAGGGGGCCGCATTGCCGAAGTCACGCCGAATTCCGTACCGGAAGGGGCCCGGCTTGGCTGCCTGTTGGCGGCACCGGTGAATCTGCATTCGCACACCTTCCAGCGCGCGATGGCCGGGATGACCGAAGCGCGCACGGCAGGGCAAGACAGTTTCTGGACCTGGCGGACGCTGATGTACCGCTTTCTTGAACGGCTGAGCCCCGAGGATGTGCAGGCGATTGCCGCGCAGGCGATGGTGGAAATGGCGGAATCGGGCTTCGCTTCGGTCTGCGAATTCCACTACCTGCATCACCCGGTCGGCGGTGGCACCTATGCCGACCCGGCCGAGATGTCGGGGCGGATCGTCGCGGCGGCGCAAGAAACGGGCTTTGGCCTGACCCATCTGCCGGTGATCTATGAACAGGGCGGGGTGGATGGCCGCGCGCTGGCCGGGGGGCAGTTGCGGTTCGGGTCGACGCCAGAGACCTATGCCCGCATTCTGGACGGCGCAAAGGCGGCGCTGGCCGCGCTGCCGGATGCGCAGCTTGGGGTCGCGCCGCATTCGCTGCGGGCGGTCAGACTTGATACCCTGCGCCGGGTGGCGGGCATGGTGCCGACTGGTCCTGTCCATATCCACATCGCCGAACAGGTTGCCGAAGTGACCGAAGTGCAAGCCGCATGGGGTGCGCGACCGGTGGACTGGGCTTTGGCGAACCTGCCGCTGGATGCGCGTTGGTGCATGATCCATGCGACCCAGATGACGGCTGCCGAAACGGTTGCACTTGCCCAAACCGGGGCGGTTGCGGGCCTTTGCCCGATCACCGAAGGGAACCTTGGCGACGGCATCTTCAACGGGCCGGACTGGTTGGCGGCGGGCGGGGCCTTTGGCGTGGGGTCTGACAGCAACGTCCTGATCTCGATGCCCGAAGAACTGCGGACGCTCGAATACTCGCAACGCTTCGCCCACAAGGCCCGTGCCGTGATGGCCGACGCTAACCGCTCTACCGGGCGGCTTTTGTGGGACGGGGCCACGGCAGGCGGAGCACAGGCTGGGGGCCGCGCGACGGGGGCGATATCCGCGGGCCAATGGGCCGATCTGCTGGCCATCGACACGAATGACCTGCGGCTTGAGGGGCTGAAAGGCGACACGCTGCTGGATGCGTTCCTCTTTGCCGGGCGCGATGGTCTGGTGACCGACCTCTGGTCCGCGGGCCGCCATATCGTGCAGGGCGGTCGCCACATCGCCCGCGACAGAATCGCCACCCGCTTCCGTGCCGTGATGCAGCGCCTGCGCGGGGCGCTATGACGCTTGGTTGGGAGGATATCCGCGCCGACGTCCTGCGCCGCATAAGGTCGCGCGAATGGCCGCCGGGTGGGCTGATTCCGGGAGAGGAGACGCTGGCCGTCGAATTCGGCGTGGCGCGGGCGACGGTGAACCGGGCGCTGACGGCCTTGGCCGAAGCCGGGGTGATCGAACGCAAAAAACGCGCCGGGACCCGGGTGGCCGAACTGCCGGTGCGCCGTGCGCGGCTGGAAATCCCGGTGATCCGGCTGGATGTGCTGGGGCGGGGGCTGGCCTATGACTTCAAGCTTCTGGCCGACCGCATGGCCCCGGCCCCGGTGCCGGTGACGGCACGCCTTGGCCTGCCCGAGGCGACCCCGATGCGCTATCTGGAAACCCTGCATCTGGCGGGCGGGCGGCCCTTTGTGCATGAGGTCCGCTGGCTGAACCCCGCCGCCCTGCCCACGCCCACGCCGGATTTCGCGACAACCAGCGCGAACGAATGGCTGGTGACGCATGTGAGCCTGGTGTCCGGCGACATCGCCTTCCTTGCCGAGGCCGCCAGCCCGCGTGAGGCGGAGGTGCTGGGCGTCGCCCCCGGTGCAGCGCTTCTGATCGCCGAACGGACCACACACGGGACGCTTGGCCCGATCACCTTTGTCCGCCTAGCCCATGCGCCGGGGCATCGGGTCGCGATGACATTCTGAAGGGCGCGCTCATCCCTTCCTGGCGGTCGGTCTTCGCTGATCCAGCGAGAAGCGCCCGCAAGGGAGCGTCGAGCGCCCCTTACCCGAAATGCCGTGCCACAAGCTGGGTCAGCTTGCGGTGCAGGGCTTGGGTCCGGTGCCGGATATGGATCGCGGCAAAGACCGGCTGGCGCAGGTCGGGCGCATCGGCCACCGCCATGAACCGCCCGCCCGCCACCAGATCGGCGGCGGTCTTTTCCAGCACATAGCCCGACCCGCCCATCGCCATCAAAAGCGACACGACCGACCCCGACTGCCCGACCGACACCGGGGCAACTGCAAGGTCCGGCGTCATCTGGCGGTGCATCTCTTCAAACGCGGGCGAGAAATGCGCGAACACGAACCGGTCGGGCCGCACCTCTGCCAGTTTCTCGGTATCGGTCGAGATCATCCGGTACGTCACATCCCCAACGCTTTCGAAATGCAGGTCCGGGTGTGGCTTTGGCGCAAACATCACCGCAAAGTCCAGAATGCCGGTCAGAAGGTCGGCGCACATCTGGTTGGAATAGTCGGGTTCGATGTAAAAGGCGGTTTCGGGCAGGGCGGCGCGAAACTCGGCCACCCAGTCGCCGAGGTAGACCGCCGCCAGATCGTTCTGGATTCCCAGCCGCAAAAGCTGCTGCGCGCCTTGCGGGATCTGGATCCTGCGCCGCGCCTCGTTCCATTCATGCCGCAAGGTGCGGGCATGGGGTTCGAACCGCTTACCTTCTGCCGTCGGCGTTGTCCCGGCGCGTGAGCGGTCAAAGAGCCGCGACCCCACCGCCTGCTCCAGCGCTGCCACCCTGGCCGAAACGGTCGATTGCGTGATCCGCAACCGTTCCGCCGTCCGGTGATAGCTGCGGGTTTCTGCAAGGTCGAGAAAGGTGTCGAGAAGTTCTATCTGCATGGATTTGGCGTCGCTTTCGGAAAGGGTCGCCGGGGGTTTCACACCCCCGAACCCCGTGGGATATTTGCGGACAGATGAAAGCCTCTGATCGGGTTTGTCGATCAATACCCGGTTCCTTGCCGAATTGAAAGCGATGGTGCGAAAGCCGATAGTGACGCGCGAAACGGGAGGGCGGTCATGGCGGAATTTGCGTCGGCGAAAGTGGTGATCATCGGCGGTGGGGCGGTGGGCGTGTCCTCGCTTTACCATCTCGCCAAGGCTGGCTGGACCGATGTCCTGCTTCTGGAAAAGAACGAACTGACCGCCGGATCGACCTGGCATGCCGCTGGCAACGTTCCGACCTTTTCGTCCTCGTGGTCGATCATGAACATGCAGCGCTATTCCGCGGAACTTTACCGCGGCCTGGGCGAGGCGGTGAATTACCCGATGAACTACCACGTCACCGGGTCGGTCCGGCTTGGCCATACCGAAGAACGGTTGATGGAGTTCCAGAAGGTCGCGGGCATGGGTCGCTATCAAGGCATGGACCTGCAGGTCCTGTCGCCGGAAGACATCAAGACCCGCTATCCCTTTGTCGAAACGCACGATCTGACCGGCGCGCTCTATGACCCCTATGACGGTGACATCGACCCGGCCCAGCTGACCCAAGCCCTTGCCACCGGCGCGCGCCAGATGGGGGCGCGGATTGAACGCTTTTGCCCGGTGACCGCCGCGCGCTGGACGGGGTCGGAATGGATCCTTTCCACGCCCAAGGGCGAGGTGCGGGCGGAATATGTGGTCAACGCGGGTGGCTACTATGCGGCCGAAGTCGGCAAGCTGTTCAACCGCCGCGTGCCGATGATGGTGATGAGCCATCAATACATGCTGTTCGACACGATCCCGGAACTGGAAAGCTGGACCAAAGAGGTTGGCCACAAGCTGCCCTTGCTGCGCGACGTCGACAGCTCGTACTACCTGCGTCAGGAAAAGATGGGCTTCAACCTGGGCCCCTATGAAGGCAACTGCCGCGCGCATTGGGCAACGCCGGATGACCCGATGCCGGAAGACTTCAGCTTCCAGCTTTACCCCGATGATCTGGACCGGTTGGAATGGCACATCAACGACGCGATGGCGCGCGTGCCGCTGCTGGGCAAGGCGAACCTGACCAAGGTGATCAACGGGCCCATCCCCTATACGCCCGACGGCAACCCGCTGATCGGCCCGATGCCGGGCGTTCCGAATGCGTTCGAGGCTTGCGTCTTCACCTTTGGCATCTGTCAGGCAGGGGGCGCGGGAAAGGTCTTGGCCGAATGGATCACCGAGGGCGCGACGGAATGGGACATGTGGTCTTGCGACCCGCGCCGGTTCACCGGCTGGGAGGATCACGACTACTGCGTGAAAAAGGGGCTGGAGGTTTATGGCAACGAATATGCCATGCATTTCCCGCACCACGCCTGGCCCGATGGCCGGATGAAGCGCCTGTCGGCCGTGCATGACCGGACGGCCGCGCTGGGCGCGGAATATGGCCCCTACAACGGCTATGAGCGCGCGCTCTGGTATGCGCGCCCCGGCGACAATACCGAAGAACAGGCGCAGCGGACGTGGCGTCGCGAGGGCCCCTGGTTCGCCGCGGTGAAGGCCGAGTGTGAGGCCGTCCGCGACGCCTGCGGCATCCTTGACCTGCCGGGCTTTTCCCGCTTCCACCTGACCGGGGCAGGGGCCGCCGATTGGCTGCTTAAGCAGATCACCGGCAAGCTGCCGTCGATCGGCCGTCTGGGGCTGGCCTATTTCGCCGATGACAAGGGCCGGATCGTCACCGAAATGTCGGTAGCGCGGTTGGGCGAGGATGACATCCTTCTGATCACCGCCGCCACCGCGCAACTGCATGACAAGGGCTGGCTGGAACGCCACCTAGCCCCCGGCCTGTCCCTGACCGACGAAAGCGCCGATTGGTCCTGTCAGATCCTGACCGGCCCGAAAGCGCGTGACGTGCTGGCGGCTGCGGGCACAGACGCCGACCTGACCAAAGGCTGGCTGACCCATCAGACCGCCGATATCGCCGGGCGCGAGGTGCGGCTGATGCGCGTCTCTTTCGCCGGGGAACTGGGCTGGGAGATGCACACGAAACTGGCCGACACCGCCGCCGTCTGGGATGCGGTGATGGCGGCGGGCAAGCCGATGGGGCTGAAACCTTTCGGCATGTTCGCGCTGAACGCGCTGCGCGTCGAAAAGGGCTATCGGACCTGGAAGGGCGACCTGTCGACCGACTACACCGTGCTGCAAGGCGGGCTTGACCGGTTCGTCGATTGGGCCAAGCCCGACTTCCGCGGCAAGGCGGCGTTGGAGGCTGAAAAGCAGCGCGGCGTGACCAAGCGTTTTGCAACGCTGGTGATCGAGGCCGACACCCACGATCCGCCCTATATGGCGACGATCTGGCATGACGGCAAAGTCGTGGGCGAACTGACCTCGGGCTATTGGGGTCACCGTGTCAACGCCTGCATCGGGCTTGGCATGCTGAAGACCGAGCTGAACGTCGCTGGGCAGGCGGTCGAGGTCGAAATCTTCGGCAAACGCTATCCCGCGACCGTCAAGGCCGACGAACCCCTGTGGGACGCGAAGAACGAGCGCATCCGCGCGTGACGGACGGAGCGCCGGGGGCCAGCCCCCGGACCCCCGGAGTATTTTTGCCAAGAGGAACACCAGAATGGCTGATATCCCCACCAAAGCGCGCGCAGTAGTCATCGGGGGCGGCGTCTCGGGCTGTTCGGTGGCCTATCACCTGGCCAAGGCGGGGTGGACCGATGTTGTCCTGCTGGAACGCCGCAAGCTGACCTCGGGCACGACATGGCATGCGGCGGGCCTGATCGGCCAGTTGCGCGGGTCGGCCAACATGACCCGGCTCGCCAAGTATTCCGCCGATCTTTATCGTGGGCTTGAGGCCGAAACTGGTGTCGCCACCGGCATGAAGCAAGTCGGCAGCATCTCGGTCGCGCTGACCCGCGAGCGGCATGAAGAACTGCTGCGGCAGGCCACCGTCGCCCGGATATTTGACGTCGAGGTGCACGAAATCTCGCCGCAGGAAGCCAAGGCGAAATATCCCCACCTGAACATCGACGGCGTCGTCGGGGCCGTTGCCCTGCCGCTGGATGGCCAGTGCGACCCTGCCAACATCGCGATGGCGCTGGCAAAGGGTGCCCGGATGAAGGGTGCGAAGATCTTTGAAAACACGCTGGTCACCAGGATCACCACCGCCGATGGCCGCGTGACCGGGGTGGACTATGAAACTGACGAAGGTCCCGGCCATATTCAGGCTGACGTGATCGTCAATTGCGGTGGCATGTGGGGTCGCGACCTTGCGGCGCAGAACGGCGTCACACTGCCGCTGCATGCTTGCGAGCACTTCTACCTGATCACCGAACCCGTCGCCGGGATTGATCTGAACCTTCCTGTGCTGCGCGTTCCCGACGAATGCGCCTATTACAAGCAGGACGCCGGAAAGATGATGCTGGGTGCCTTCGAGCCGAAGGCCAAGCCATGGGGCATGCACGGCATCCGCAAGGATTTCGAATTCGACACCCTGCCCGAGGATTGGGATCACTTCATGCCCATCCTTGAAATGGCCACCAACCGGATGCCGCTTTTCGAATCCGCCGGCATTCATACTTTCTTCAACGGCCCCGAAAGCTTTACCCCCGACGACCGCTATTACCTTGGCGAGGCGCCCGAGGTGAAAGGCTACTGGATCGCCGCCGGCTACAACTCGGTCGGGATCGTGTCGTCGGGCGGCGCAGGGCAGGCGCTGGCGCATTGGATCACCGAAGGCGCGCCGCCCTTTGACCTGTGGGAGGTGGATATCCGCCGCGCCCAGCCCTTCCAGAAGAACCGCCGCTATCTGAAGGAACGGGTCACCGAAACGCTGGGTCTGCTTTACGCCGATCACTTCCCCTATCGTCAGGTCGCAACCGCGCGCGGGGTACGCCGCACGCCCCTGCACGAACACCTGAAAGCGCGCGGCGCGGTCTTTGGCGAAGTCGCAGGCTGGGAACGCGCGAACTGGTTTGCCAACGAAGGCCAGGAACGCGAATACAATTACACCTGGAAGCGGCAGAACTGGTTCGACAACCGCGCCGCCGAACATATGGCCGTGCGGACCGGCGTCGGCTTTTTCGACATGACCAGCTTCGGCAAGATCCGGATCGAAGGCCGCGACGCCTGTGCCTTCCTGAACCGGGTCTGCTCGGCGCAGATGGATGTGGAACCGGGCAAGATCGTCTATACGATGTTCCTGAATGATCACGGCGGGATCGAGGCTGACCTTACGGTCACCCGCCTGTCCGATACCGCCTATCTGGCCGTTGTTCCTGGTGCCACGTTCCAGCGTAACCTGGCTTGGCTGCGCGCCCATGTCGGCGACGATTTCGCGGTCATCACCGATGTGACGGCGGCGGAATCGGTGCTGTGTATCATGGGGCCAAAGTCGCGTGACCTGATGGCCCGCGTCTCGCCCAATGATTTCAGCAATGCCGCCCATCCCTTTGGCACCATGCGGGAAATCGAGATCGGCATGGGTCTGGCCCGCGCCCATCGCGTGACCTATGTCGGCGAACTTGGCTGGGAGCTTTACGTCAGCGCAGACCAGACCGCCCATGTCTTCGAGACACTTGAAGAGGCCGGTGCCGACCTTGGGCTCAAGCTGTGCGGGCTGCACACGCTGGACAGTTGCCGGATCGAAAAGGCCTATCGCCACTGGGGCCATGACATCACGGACGAGGATCATGTGCTGGAAGCGGGTCTTGGCTTTACCGTCAGCCGCAAGAAGCCATCCTTCCTTGGCCGCGAGGCGGTGCTGCGCAAGGAAGCGGCAGGTCTGGACCGCAAGATGGTACAGTTCCGCCTGACCGACCCGGAACCGCTTTTGTTCCATAACGAAGCCATCGTCCGCGACGGCAAGATCGTCGGGCCTGTCACTTCGGGCAGCTATGGGCATTTCCTTGGTGGCTCGATCGGCATGGGCTATGTTCCGGCCAAGGGGCAAAGCGATGACGATATCCTGGGCTCGACCTACGAGATCGAAGTGGCAGGCAAACGCCATGCGGCCGTCGCCAGCCTTGTGCCGATGTATGACCCGAAATCCGAACGGATCAGGGCCTGAACGAAACACGTCCCGCCGGATACTGGCGGAAGATCAAGTATTTGGACCAAGAGGAAAGCGGAACAGCGATGAATGATATCCCCGAAATCGGAGAGATTTGCGAACCCGCCCGCGCGCGGCGGTCCGGTGGGCGTCAGGCCCGCGTGGCATTGCGCGCGGCCCCTCTGGCCGACGATGTGCGCCCCGTCCGTCCGGGCATGCCCGGTGGCCAGTACAAGCCCCTGACCGAGGCTGGGGTGCAGCAGATCCACGCCGCCGCACTGGACGCGCTGGAACAGATCGGGCTTAGCCAAGCCCCGCCCTCGGGCGTCAAGATCCTGACCGAGGCTGGTGCCATTCTGGGCGATGACGGCCGCATCCGGTTTCCGCGCGCCCTAGTCGAGGACATGCTGAACATCGCCGCCCGCGATATCACTCTTTACGCCCGTGACCCGAAGCAGGACCTGCTCTTGTCCGGCACCAACGTCCACTACGGCACCGCCGGGGCCGCCGTGCATATCGTCGACCCGATCACGCTGGAGTACCGCGAATCCAAGGCGCAGGACCTGTATGACGCGGCGCGTCTGGTCGACAACCTGGACAACATCCATTTCTACCAGCGCACGATGGTCTGCCGCGATGTGGTCGACAACAAGGAGATGGACCTCAACACCCTTTACGGGTGTCTGGCCGGAACCACGAAACACGTCGGTACCAGCTTCTCCGACCCCTCCCACGTCGCCGACTGTTTCGACATGCTCTACATGGTTGCGGGCGGTGAGGAGAAATGGCTGGAACGGCCTTTCGTCAGCAATTCCAACTGCTTCGTCGTCCCGCCGATGAAATTCGCTGAAGAATCCTGCATCACGATGGAGGATTGCATCCGTCGCGGCATGCCGATGCTGCTGTTGTCGGCAGGTCAGGCCGGGGCCACTGCACCCGCGCCCATCGCCCTGACCATCGTGCAGGCGGTGGCGGAATGCCTGGCCGGTGTGGTCTATGTCAACGCGATCAAACCCGGCGCTCCGGCGATCTTTGGCACCTGGCCTTTCGTCAGCGACCTGCGCACCGGGGCGATGTCCGGGGGCAGCGCGGAACAGGCGCTTCTGACCGCAGGCTGCGCCCAGATGCACCGGTTCTACAACCTGCCCGGCGGGGCGGCCTCGGGGATCAGTGACAGCAAACTCCCCGACATGCAGGCCGGATGGGAGCAGGGGATCACCAACTCCCTCGCCGGTCTGGCGGGCCTGAACATGTGCTATGAGGCGGTTGGGATGCACGCCTCCCTCCTTGGCTTCTGCCTTGAATCCCTTGTCCTTGGCGACGACCTTCTGGGCCAGACCATGCGCCTTGTGCGCGGCATTGACGTCACCCCCGACAGCACCTCGATCGACGCGATGAAGGATGTCTGCCTTGGCGGCCCCGGCCATTACCTGGGCAGCGACCAGACGCTGAAACTGATGCAGACCGAATACATCTACCCCAAGGTCGGCAACCGCATGTCGCCCAAGGAATGGAACGAGGCTGGCAAACCGTTGCTGCTTGACACGGCGATTGCCCGGAAGAACGATATCCTGTCGAAAGCAGGGTGCCGCGTCGATCCCGAGATCGATCGCGCCATTCGTGCGCGCTTTAACATCTACTTCAAGTGAGGTCGCAATGATCCCCGCCAACATGCTGAAATTCTACATCAATGGGCAGTGGGTCGATCCCATTTCCAAGGCCCGTATGGGGGTCGAAAACCCCGCGACCGAAGAGATCGTCTGCGAAGTCGCCATGGGCAATGCCGAGGACGCCGACCGTGCGATTCTCGCCGCCCGCGCCGCTTTTGATGGCTGGACCTACCGCCCGGTCAAGGAACGCATCGCCGTCGTGAAGCGCGTGCTTGAGGTTTACAACGAGCGCTACGAAGAATTCGCGCAAGTGATGTCAACCGAAATGGGTGCCCCGATCACCTGGGCGCGCGGCGCGCAGGCCTGGGCCGGTCAGGTCCATATCGAGGCCACGATCAAGGCCGCCGAAGAAATGGTCTGGGAATACAACCGCGGTTCGACCCGGATCATCTATGAAGGGATCGGCGTCTGCTCGCTGATCACGCCGTGGAACTGGCCGATGAACCAGATCGCCTGCAAGGTCGCCCCGGCGCTGGTCGCGGGCTGCACCATGGTGCTGAAGCCGTCGGAAATCGCCCCCCTGTCGGGCACGCTTTTCGCGCAGGTCTGCCATGATGCCGGCGTTCCTGCCGGGGTCTTCAACCTTGTCCATGGTGCTGGCCCGGAAGTCGGCGCCCGCATGTCCACCCACCCCGAAGTCGATATGGTCTCCTTCACCGGCTCGACCCGTGCCGGGACGCAGATCGCTGCCGTCGCCGCCGCGACCGCCAAGCGCGTGGCGCAGGAAATGGGGGGCAAGTCGCCGAACATCATCCTGCCGACCGCCAACATCGCCGAAGCCGTGGCCGCAGGCGTGACCGCCGTCATGTCGAACACCGGGCAGTCCTGCGACGCGCCGACCCGGATGCTTGTCCACCGCTCGCAGCAAGCCGAGGCGCTGAAGGTTGCCAAGGAAGTGGCTGACGCTATCAAGGTCGGCGATCCGCGCGACGAAGCAACCGGCATGGGCCCTCTGGTGTCGAAGATGCAGTTCGACAAGGTGCAGAAGCTGATCCAGGCCGGGATCGACGAAGGCGCGACCCTTGTCACCGGCGGCGTTGGCCGCCCCGCAGACCTCAACCGTGGCTGGTTCGTGCGCCCGACCGTCTTTGGTGACGTGAACAATTCGATGACCATCTCGAAGGAAGAAATCTTCGGGCCGGTGCTGGCGATCCAGCCCTATGACTCGATCGAGGATGCCATCGCCCAGGGCAATGACACGATCTATGGCCTTGCCGCCTATATCGCTGGCCCGGTCGAGGATGCCAAACCCGTCGCCCGCCGACTGCGCGCCGGGACGGTGAACCTGAACTACCCCGATTGGGACACTTCCGCCCCCTTCGGCGGCTACAAGCAATCGGGCAACGGTCGGGAATATGCCGATTGGGGCATCCATGACTTCTGCGAAGTCAAAGGCATCGTCGGCTACGGCGAATAATCCAACCGGGGCGGGTTTTGGCCCGCCCCACCACCCAACGGGGACATCATGCATTACGGATATATCGGCCTGGGTAACCTCGGGGCCGCATGCGCGGGCTGTTTGCTGAACGACGGCTTCAAGGTCACCGTCTTTGACCTGAACGCGAAACTGGCCGATCCGCTTATCGCCAAAGGCGCGACGCTTGCCGCCAGCGCCGAAGACCTGGCCGCCAGCGTTGATCACGTCATCACCTGCCTGCCATCCCCGGCAGTATCCGAACGGGTGCTGCGGAACATCCTGCCCCGTATGAAAAAGGGCGCAAGCTGGGTTGAAATGTCGACCCTTGGCCGGGATGAGGTGCTGAAGCTTGGCGCCGTCGCGGCCGAGGCTGGCGTGCGGATGATGGAACTCCCGGTGACTGGCGGCGTCCATCTGGCCTATCGCGGTGAAATCACCATGCTCGCCGGGGGCGACAAGGACCTTTACGACCTGCATTACAAGGCGATGCAGGCGATGGGGAACCGCATTTTCCACATGGGGCCTTTGGGTTCGTCCTCGATCATCAAGGTCATCACCAACATGCTGGCCTTCATCCACCTGAAAGCCACCTCCGAGGCGCTGATGCTTGCCAAACGCGGGGGCCTTGACCTTGCACAGGCCCATGCTGCCATTGCCGCCTCGTCCGGCAACAGTTTCGTGCATGAAACCGAAGGCGCGCTGATCCTGAACGGGTCTTACGACATCGCCTTCAACATCGACCTTGCGCTCAAGGACCTTGGCTTTGCGCTTGGCTTCGGCAAGGAATTCGGCGTGCCGCTGGATCTGGCCTCGATGACCAACCAGACCTACATCGCCGCCAAGGCCGCCTATGGCGGCGAGGCGCAGTCGCCGATGATCGCCAAGCTTCTGGAAGACCTTCTGTCGACCGACCTGCGCGCGCCGGGTTTCCCGGCAAGGCTGGAATGATATCCCGAAAGGCCGGTTGAGAAGGCCTTGGCCACGGGTTAAGATTCGGTAAACGTCCACAACCAACTTGTTGATTTGGTTTGTGGAATGGATTTTGTCCACCGTGGACACCTTCAGGGAGCCGCCCATGCCCGCCGAAACCGACGCCAGGATTGCCCGCCTTCTTCACCACCGGAAGGCGGGCCTTTCTCAGGGTGACCCGATCATCCCCCCGATCACCGCCTCGGCAACTTTTCACCTGCCCTCGGTCCAGTCGGGCGGGCAATTCTACGGCCGGAACGGCAACCCCAGCTGGGACGCCGTCGAAGCCCAGCTTTCGATCCTTGAAGACGCCGAGACGGCAAGCTTCCCCTCCGGCATGGCCGCCATCGCCGCCGCTCTTTTCGCGACGCTGAAAGCGGGGGACCGGCTGATCATCCCCTCGGACGGCTATTATGTGACCCGCGTCCTGTCGGACGGTTTTCTGAAACCTCTCGGGGTGACGGTCACCCAGATCCCGACCCGCGATTACGAGACCGCCGATTTCACCGGCGTCGCGGTTGTCTATCTGGAGACGCCGTCGAACCCCGGCCTTGATGTGGTGGATATCAACTCCGTCGCCACGCGCGCCCATCTGGCGGGGGCAAGGGTGATCGCCGACAACACCACGATGACCCCGCTTTTGCAGCGCCCGCTGGATCTGGGGGCCGATCTGGTGGTCGCCGCCGATACCAAGGCCCCGGCTGGCCATTCCGACGTGCTTTTCGGCCACGTCTCGGGCCGGGATGCCGCCCTGATGACCCGAGTCCGCGACTGGCGGCGGATGTCGGGGTCGATTGCCGGGCCGTTCGAGGCCTTCCTCGTCCATCGCGGCCTTGAAACGTTGGAAGTTCGACTGGACCGGATGTGCGCCTCGGCGGCGACGATTGCCGACCGTCTCGCCGCGCATCCTGCCGTCCGGAACCTGCGTTACCCCGGCCTGCCTGGCGACCACTCGCATCGGGTTGTCGGCGGTCAGATGGCGAATGGGGGCTTCCTGATCGGGTTCGAATTGGCCGACGCCGGGGCCGCCGAAGCCTTCCTTGCCCGCTGCCCACTGATCGAGCAATCCACCAGCTTCGGCGGCACCCACTCCGCCGGGGAACGTCGCGCGCGCTGGGGGGACGGGGTGGCCGAGGGCTTCATTCGCCTGTCGGTCGGGGTCGAACCGGTCGAGGTCCTGTGGCAGGCGATTGCCGCGGCACTGGCTGCCGCTCATCAGCCCTGACGGGCCTATTCGCTGGTCCAGCGATGACGCCCGTCAGGGCGGAAAAAGCGGCGATCAGAGCGTGTCGAGAATCCGCCGCGCTTCGTCCTGCGGGCTGGCAAGTGGCGCGCGATCCTCGCCGGGGAAGAACCGGGCGCGGGTGGCGGTCGGCATTCCTGCGGGAGTGGCGATCACGACCCGAGGGCCGTGCCGGGCTGTTTCGGCCTGCCAGCTTTTCACCAAGGCAATCTGCCCCGCCTTGGTTGCGCCATAGGCCCCAAAGAACGCCTGACCCGCACGCGGATCATCCAGAAAAAGCGCGGTTCCGTCATGGGCGCGGAGCAAGGGTTCCACCATCGGGATCAGCATGCCAGTCGCGCGTGTATTGGTGGCGATCGACTTGTCCCAGTCCTTGGCATCAAGGCTGCCCATCGGTGCCAACGGGGCCGCGTGAATGGCGGCGTGAACCCAAAGCTTCAGGCCCCCCCAACGGTCATGCACACTGCGGCACAGGTGGCGCATTGCGTCGTCGTTGGTCACGTCCATCGGCGCCAGCGTCACGCTGCCCGCGCCCGGCAGGCCCGCGGACTTCACCCGGTCATCCAGGTCTTCCAGCCCGCCGACTGTCCGGGCCACCGCCACCACATGCCAGCCGCGCATGGCCAGTTGTTCGGCGATGGCCGCCCCAAACCCGCGTGAGGCACCGGTGACGAGGGCGATCTTGGGGGCGATTGTCTGGGTCATGTCAGTGTCCTTGGCCGCTGGAGGTGCCTCCGGCGGGGATATTTGGGCAAAGATGAAAGGGCAAGAGGAAGCTAGACCTTGCGGCCATATCCTGCAGCGATCTCGGCGAGGCGGATGCGAATGATGCTGTCAAGCAAGGCGTCGGGCAGAGGCATCTGCGGGGTAAAGAGGACGCCGGACTTCGAGGTCTTGAACGGGGTGCAGTCGATCAGGGGAATGACCGAGCCGGAATGGGGGTAGAGGCCGAGATGCTTGGCAAAGGCGGCATAGCCCACCACCATCTTGCCCTTCGGTCCCGGTTGGCGGAATCCGGGCATGGCGTAGGACATAACCTCGATGTGATCGGGAAGCAGCGCTTGCAGGCGGTTGCGCAGGACGGTCAGGGCATCCCGCTGATCATGGGGCAGGGCAGCGATGTAGGCGTCGACTTCGCCGCTCACTCGGCCGCCTTCATCTGGAAGCCTTCCTCGATCTTGTCGGACGGCGCGACGGGGTAGTCGCCCGAGAAGCAGGCGTCGCAGAACCGGGGCGCTTTCGGGTCGCGGCCCTCAGCCTCGCCCGCAGCGCGGTAAAGGCCGTCGAGCGAGATGAATTTCAACGAATCCACGCCGATCCAGTCGCGCATTTCGTCTTCCGACATGGTCGCTGCCAGGAGTTTCGACCGCTCCGGCGTATCGACACCGTAGAAGCACGGCCAGGCTGTCGGGGGCGAGGCGATGCGGAAATGGACCTCGGCGGCGCCTGCCTCGAGGATCATGTCCTTGATCTTGCGGCTGGTTGTGCCGCGCACGACGCTGTCATCCACCAGAATCACCCGTTTGCCCTTGATTAGCGCACGGTTGACGTTCAGCTTCAGCCGCACGCCCATGTTGCGGATCTGGTCGGTCGGTTCGATGAAGGTCCGGCCCATGTACTGGTTGCGGATGATCCCCATCGCGTAAGGAATGCCTGATTCCTGGCTATAGCCGATGGCCGCCGGGGTGCCGCTGTCGGGGACCGGGCAGACGAGGTCGGCGTCAACCGGGGCTTCGCGCGCCAGTTCCACGCCGATCTGGCGGCGGGTTTCATAGACCGACCGACCGCCGATGATGCTGTCGGGGCGGCTGAAATAGACGTTTTCGAAGATGCAGAACCGCGATTTCGCCGGGGTGAAGGGGCGGCTGCTATCGATCTTGTTGCCTTCGATCACCACCATTTCGCCCGGTTCGACCTCGCGCACGAAATCGGCGCCGATGATGTCGAGACCGCAGGTTTCCGACGAAAGCGCCCAGCCCGAGTCGCCGATCCGGCCAAGGACCAGCGGACGCACGCCAAGGGCATCGCGGACGCCGATCAGTTTGGTGCGGGTCATCGCGACGACCGAAAACGCGCCTTCCACCCGCCGCAGCGCGTCCTTGATGCGTTCCGACAGGGTCTTCTGGATCGACCGCGCCATCAGGTGGATGATGCATTCACTGTCCGAGGAGGACTGGAAGATCGATCCACGCTCGATCAGCTCGCGGCGCAGGGCCGATGCATTGGTCAGGTTGCCGTTATGGGCAATCGCACAGCCGCCCATCGAAAACTCGCCAAAGAAGGGCTGCACGTCGCGGATCGCGGTGGCACCCTTGGACCCGGCGGTGGAATAGCGGACGTGGCCTATGGCCAGAGACCCCGGCAGGGTGTCCATCACGTCGGGCTTGGTGAAGTTGTCGCGGACATAGCCGAAGCGACGCGCCGAGTTGAAGCCGTGGTCGGGGTGATAGCAGACGATCCCACCTGCCTCTTGCCCGCGATGTTGCAGGGCGTGCAAGCCAAGGGCGACGAAATTCGAGGCGTCGGCCACGCCGACCACGCCGAAAATTCCGCACTCCTCCTTCAGCTTGTCCCCATCACTATGGGCTTCGAAGGGATGAGAGCGGAAGGGGGCCATGCGTCCGAATCCTGTCCTTGGGCGTGTGGCGGTGTTTACGGCAGCGCTTCGGGACTGTCACGCCCCGAAACTTCACCTGTCGAAACTTGACCTACCCAAACTTCACCTGCCGAAACTTCGCCGCGCCTTTGGATCAGGGGGTGACGGGGGCGACCGGTTCCGTCGGGGCGGGTTCCGCGGCAGGAGCCGTGCCGGGGGCGCAGACATTGGTCAGGTCGTTATAGCGTTCAACGAACCACTGCGGGGCGTCGGTGGGGATATAGCCGTCAAGCTTGCCCTGAAAATTCTCGAAGATGTTCTGGGTCTGGGAATTGTCGATCATCGGGATTGGCTGGTCGGCAAGCACCCGGTCATAGACGATGAAGCCGATGGCGATCAGAAGGACACCGCGCGCGGCCCCGAACAGAAAGCCAAGCGCCTGATCGATGCCGCCAAGGGCCGAACGCTGGACCGCGCCGGAAAAGAGCGGGGTGAAGAGTGCGGCCACAATCAAGCCGATCACAAAGACGCCAAGACCGGCGGCGACCACCGAAAGTTCACAGCTTTCCGACAGGAATTCGCCGACGACGGGCAGTTCCCTGACCAGAGGCTGAACCGAGGGCGCGAAGTAATAGGCCGCGATGGCCGCGCCGATCCAGCCGACAATCGCCATCAACTCGCGCACGAGACCCCGCGAGAAGGCCAGGATGGCTGAGACGAGGATGATGAGGGCCGCGCCACCATCAACTGCAGTCAGGTTTTCCATGCGTCAGATCCTCATCCCATCACTTGCGGCGGTTCAACCCGCCCCGAACATTTCGCCAACAAAAGCCGTCAGGTCCGGCATCTGCCGTATCTGAATGCCTGCCGTGCCGTCAGTCTTGGAATGGGACGGCAGGGTTGCCTGTGAGAAACCAAGTTTTGCGGCTTCTTTCAACCTGTTTTCGGTCTGACCCACGGGTCGCAGCGCCCCAGAGAGACTGATTTCACCAAAAAGCACCATATCGGGGGGGATCGCGACATCCTCGCGCGCGGAAAGCAGGGCACCTGCGACGGCAAGATCGGCGGCAGGTTCATTGACGCGCAGGCCACCGGCGACGTTCAGGAACACGTCAAGACCCGTGAAGGGGATGCCGCAGCGCGCCTCAAGCACGGCAAGGATGGTCGAGACCCGGCCCGAATCAAGCCCGACGACGGTGCGGCGCGGGCTGGCGAGGGTCGAGGGGGCGACAAGGGCCTGAATCTCGGTCAGGACGGGGCGGGTGCCTTCGATCCCGGCAAAGACGGCGGAGCCGGGGGCAGGCTGGTCACGGTTGGCAAGGAACAGGGCGGAAGGGTTCGGCACTTCGGCCAGACCGCCGCCCGTCATCTCGAACACGCCGATTTCATCCGCCGGGCCGAAGCGGTTCTTCACCGCGCGCAGGATGCGGAACTGATGGCCACGCTCGCCTTCGAAGTAAAGCACGGTGTCGACCATGTGTTCCACGACGCGAGGGCCTGCGATCTGGCCATCTTTCGTGACGTGCCCCACAAGGATCACCGCAACCCCGCGCCGTTTGGCGAAGGTCACCAGTTCATGTGCGGCAGCGCGGACTTGGGAGACCGAGCCGGGAGCAGCCTCGATGCTGTCAAGCCACATGGTCTGGATCGAGTCGATGATCGCAAGCGCCGGGCGTTCGGAATCCAGCGTGGTCAGGATGTCGCGCAGGTTGGTTTCGGCTCCAAGCTGGACCGTGGCATCGGTCAGCCCAAGGCGCTGCGCCCGCATGCGGACCTGGGCACTGGCTTCCTCGCCCGAGATATACAGGCATTTCAGCCCCTTGCGCGCAAAGCTGGCGGCGGCCTGCAGAAGGAGCGTCGACTTGCCGATGCCGGGATCACCGCCGACGAGGATTGCCGAAGCGGGCACCAGCCCGCCCCCCAGCACCCGGTCAAGTTCATCAATGCCGGAGGAGGCGCGGGGCGGTGCGGCCTCTTCGGTGGCAAGGTCCGTCAGGGGGATCACCCGGCCCTTGGCCCCCAGCGATTTGGGGCCGGTGGAGAGGGGAGCCTCTTCGACAATGGTGTTCCAGCCGCCACAGGCATCGCATTTGCCCGCCCATTTGCGATGGACGGCCCCACAGGCGGAACAGGTGAAGGCAGAGGTCTGTTTCATGCTCACGAGCCTGCCTTGAAAGCCCGACTGCCGCAAGCCGCGCTGCGCGCAAGAATTTTAAGGAAAATTCTTGGCAAATTTCTTACTGAAGAAATTTGGGTCGCGCGGTATCATGCGGCGGGTTTCGACTGCCACGAAATCAGGATCGAGGCGAAGATGCAGCCCGAAAAGAAGTAAAGCCCCCAGGCGGTTTCCAGCGTCACATAGCCCGCGCCCTTCACGATCACGATGTAAAGCGCGATCAGGAAGACATCGGCCATCGCAAGCTTGCCAAGGATTTCAAGGGTGGGCAGCGTCTTGGGGCTGAGCAGGTTCCAGTGCAGGAGAGCGAGGCCGATGGTCTTGGCATAGGGCGCGAAGATCGCAAGGAAGGTCACCAGAAGCGCCAGCGCCGCATCCGATTCCCACAAGGACTGCAGGCCGGTGACGACCGAGATTTCATCCATCCCGAAGATCGGCAGCAGGGCCGCGCGGAGGAGCGGCGCGAACCAGGCCACGGGGAACAGGACAAGGAGGGCGAGGTTGAGGTATTTCATCCGGTTCATCCTTGGCTGGCGTCGGATCGGGGGTTTCACACCCCCGAACCCCCGTGGGATATTTGCAGAAGAGAAAGTCCATTAGAGGTGTGGTTTAGCGGACGCTTTCAATCGGCCCATCCGCCCGTCCGTGGATGAACTGCTGAACGTAGGGATCGGGCGTCGCATCCAGTTCGCTTACGGGACCAGTCCAGCGGATGACCCCGCCGTGCAGCATCGCCACGTTGTCGGCAATCGCGCGGACGGATGACATGTCGTGGGTGATCGTCATCGCGGTTGCGCCCATTTCGACCACGATCTCGCGGATCAGGTCGTTGATCACGCCGGCCATGATCGGGTCAAGGCCGGTGGTGGGTTCGTCGAAGAAGATGATCTCGGGTTCCGCCGCAATCGCCCGCGCGAGGCCGACGCGCTTTTGCATGCCGCCTGAAAGTTCGGCGGGGTAAAGATCGGCGGTTTCGGGCTTCAAGCCGACGCGGCGCAGCTTTTCGATGGCCAGTTCGCGGGCCTGCGGTTTTGGCATGGCCTTGGCACCACGGACCAGCCGGAAGGCGACATTTTCCCAGACCCGCAGGCTGTCGAACAGGGCCCCGCCCTGAAACAGCATGCCAAAGCGGGCCAGAAAGGCATCGCGGTCGGCCCCGGATTTGCCTTTCGCGGTCACATCCTGCCCGTCCAGCGTGATCATGCCGCTGTCAGGGCGGACCAAGCCAAGGATGGATTTCAAGAGGACCGATTTGCCGGTGCCCGACCCGCCGATGATCACCATCGACGTGCCCGAGGCGATGGTCAGGTTCACCCCCTGCAACACCCGGTTGGCCCCGAAGGCCTTGTGAACATCTGAAAGCGTGATCATGAGGTGAAGAACAGTTCAGTAAGGATATAGTTGGCGGCAAGGATCAGCACCGAGGCCGAGACCACGGCGGATTTCGTCGCCGCCCCCACGCCTTGCGCCCCGCGGGCCGAGTTCATGCCGTGATAGCAGCCCATCAGCGCCACGATGAACCCAAAGGCCGCGCCCTTGAACAGGCCGGACCCGACGTCCCAAGCCTCAAGAAAATCGACGGTGTTCTTCAGGTAGGTGGCCGAGTTGAAGTCCAGCCGCGTGATCCCCACCAGCCAACCGCCCATGATGCCGATGGCATCGCCCGTGGCGACCAACACCGGCATTGACAGGGTGGCAGCGACGACGCGGGGCACCACGAGGTATTTCAGCGGGTTCGTGGACAGGGTGACCAGTGCGTCGATCTGTTCGGTGACCTTCATCGTGCCAATTTCGGCGGCGATGGAGCTGGCCACACGGGCGGCGACCATCAGGCCGCCCAGCACCGGGCCCAGTTCCCGCGCCATGCCGATGGCGACGATGCTTGGCACCACCGCTTCGGCATTGAAGCGCGCGCCACCGGCATAGATCTGCAGGGCCAGCGCGCCGCCGGTGAAGATCGCGGTCAGGCCGACCACGGGCAGCGAAAACCAGCCGATTTGCAGCAAGGCCACGCCGAATTCCCGCAGGTAGAAGGGCGGGCGCAGGATGTGGCCGATCACGGTACCCGCGAACAGACCCAGCCGCCCGATGGCCGCAAGCGCCTGCAGGGCGGGGCGGCCAATGGCGCCAAGCGTGCCTGCGATCATGCGGAATGCTCCTGATACTGCCGGTCATAGCGTTGGCCGAGCGTGGCGAGAAGTTCGTAGGAAATGGTTCCGGCGAATTCAGCCAAGCTGTCAATCCCCTGTGCGGGGCCCAAAAGCTCGAGACTGTCGGGAATCTCTGGCAAATCGGTCACATCTACCGTGATCAGGTCCATCGAGACCCGACCGATCAGCGGGCAGGCGCGGTTTCCGGCCCAAAGTTGCGCCCGGTTCGACAGGCTGCGCGGCAGGCCGTCGGCATAACCGCCCAGCAGGGTCACGGCGGTCGTGGGCCGTTTGGCGACCCAGGTGCAACCATAGCCGACCGTCTCGCCGGGATCGAGGTGGCGGATTTGCACCACGGGCAGCGAAAGCTGGACCACCGGGGTCGCATCCGCAAAGGGCAAGCCGCCGTACAGGCCGATGCCGGGGCGCGTCAGGTCAAAGTGATAGCGCGGGCCGCGAAAGATGCCGCCGGTTGCCGACAGGCTGCGGGGCAGGCCGGTGCCATCGGTCATGGCGTGGAAGGCGGCCAATTGCGCCTCGTTCGCCGGATGGTCGGGAACGTCACCACAGGCAAGGTGGCTCATCAGCAAGGCGGGTTCGGCGGCCAGAAGGATCGGCGCGATGGCCTGCCAGTCGGCGGGCTTCACGCCAAGGCGGTTCATGCCGGTATCCAGCTGCACGCCGAACGGGTGGCCGGGCAGCGATTCAAGATGCCGGGTGATCTGTTCCAGGCTGCTGAGCATCGGGGTCAGATCATGGTCGCGGATCATCTCTGTCGCCCCGGCCAGATGCCCGGTCAGGATGGCGATCTGCGGACCCGGCCCAAGGACTTTGCGCAGTGCCATGCCTTCGGCAGAATGGGCGACAAAGAACCGCCGAGCCCCGGCCCGCGCCAGCGCAAGACCGACCTCGGCCGCGCCAAGACCATAGGCATCGGCCTTGATCACGCCTGCCGTCTGGACACCGGGCGCAGACAGTCGATCAAGGGCACGCCAGTTCTGGGCAATGGCGTTGAGGTCAATATTCAGGGTCGCGGAAGCCATGCGGTCCTTTTGACGCAGCCGGGGGCGGGGTCAAGCGGAAACATCCGAGCAGGTTGCTCTTGCCCCCAAGCCGTTGGCGGGCAACTCTCGCGCTTGCAAGCCGGAGGATGTGATGCCTGAAAGCGAAGATGACTGCGCCGGACTTTATCTGACGGTGCTTTGCTGGATCGGTCTTGGACTGGCCACGCTGGACGCATTCCTGCAACCGCTGCCCTGGGGCCTGACCTGGGCCATGCTTGCCATGTCCTATCTGGCCGGCGGCATTCCGGCGGCGCGTTCAGCCTTGGCCGAGCTTTGGCATGAGCACCGGCTGGACATCGACCTTCTGATGGTGGTCGCGGCGCTGGCGGCGGCTTCGGTCGGGGCGGCGCTGGAGGGGGCGGTGCTCTTGGCCCTGTTCTCGCTGTCGCAGACGCTGGAGCATCGAGCGATGGGCAAGGCCCGCCGCGCGGTCGAGGCCCTGATGCAGTTGCGGCCCGAATTCGCCCTGCGCGAAGGGCCGGATGGGGTAACCGAAGTGCCCGTTGCCGATCTGGTGCCCGGCGATCGGGTGATCCTGCGGCCCGGGGCAAGGGTGCCGGTTGACGGGCGGGTGGCCGACGGTTCGGGTCATCTGGACGAAAGCACAGTCACGGGGGAATCGGCCCCGGTGCGCAAGGTTGCGGGCGATCCGGTGCATGAGGCGACGGTGAACCTTGACGGCATCCTGACGGTCGAAGTCACACGCGGGCTGGAAACCAGCACGGTCGCGCAGATGATCAAGCTGGTGACCGAAGCGCAGGCGATGAAATCCCCGTCGGAACGGTTCTCGGACTGGTTCGGCCAGCGCTATACGATTGCGGTGCTGGCGGGTGCGGTCCTGTCGTGGTTCGGGTTTCGCTATCTTGGCCATACGCAGGGTGAGGCGCTTTATCGGTCGGCCACGCTTTTGGTTGCCGCCAGCCCCTGCGCGGTCGTGATCTCGGTTCCCGCGGCGATCCTGTCGGCCTTGTCGGCGGCGGCACGGGGCGGGGTTCTGTTCAAGGGTGGTGGTGCGCTGGAAGGCTTGGCCGAAGTCCGCACCTTTGCCTTCGACAAGACCGGGACGCTGACCACGGGCCTTGCCGCCGTGACGAATGTGGTGGTGCTTTACGGGGAAGAAGACGGCTTTCTTGCGCTTGTCGCGGGGCTTGAGGCGCAGTCGGAACATCCCATCGCCGCCGCGATCCGGCGCGAGGCGGCAGAGCGCGGGATCACCCCGGCCCCGATGCGCGACGTGCGGGCACATCCAAGCGAAGGCATCACCGGTCAGGATGCCGAAGGGCCGATCTGGGCGGGCAACGCCCGGATGCTTGCCGCCATGGGCGCAAACCTGCCCGATGCGCTGGTCAGTCTGGCCGACGGAAGCGAGACGCTGATTGTCGTCGGGCGCGGATCGCGCATCCTTGGCGCGGTGACGGTGGCGGACGAGCCGCGCACCACCGCCGCCGAAGCGGTGCGTGACCTGAAGGCAGGCGGGCGGGTGTCCATCCTGATGATGACCGGCGACCGCGCGCCCGTTGCCGCGCGGATCGGCGCGACGCTTGGCCTTGCGCCGGAGGAAATTCATTCTGGCCTTCTGCCCGCTGACAAGGTGCAACTGGTCGACAAGGCGGCAAAGCGTGGCAAGGTGGCCTTCATTGGCGACGGGGTGAACGACGCCGCCGCCTTGGCCCGCGCGGATGTCGGCGTGGCGATGGGCGTAGCGGGCAGCGAGGTTGCCCTGCAAGCCGCCGATGTGGCGCTGATGGCGGAAGACCTGCGCAAGCTTGCCGCCGCCCAAAGACTTGCCCGTCGCGCTGCAAGGGTGATCCGGCAGAACCTGACGATTGCGCTTGGCGCGATGGTGGTTCTGGTGACCGGAAGCCTGTTCTTCGAACTGCCGCTGCCGATTGCGGTGCTTGGGCATGAGGGCGGCACGCTTCTGGTCGTGCTGAACGGGCTTCGGCTTCTGGCCGACCCGATCCGGCAGCACCAGACGGTCTAGGTCAGGTGACCTGCGGCCTTGGCTTCGGCCGCTTTGGCAAGGTTGCGGGCATGCACGTCCTGATAGGCGGCGAAAAAGCGCAGATCCCCGGCCTTGACCGGTTCTGCGATGGCCGTGGCCAGATCCGGTGACAATGTCCCCGCGATCAGCCCCGTGACATAGGCGGAGGTCGCCGAAATCAGCCCCGGCCCGTAACCGCCTTTGGCGATGACCTCTTCCGCCCCATGGTTCGGCAGGATGGCCGTAGCCCCAAGCCCCGCCAGACGCGCAAGTTCCGGCAGGTGGCGAGGCAGGGCCTCAGGCTCGCTGACCCAGGTGACGCAGTCCTCCAGCGTGTCCCCGGCCAGCAGAAGCCTGCGCTTCGGCAACCACACGACCGTGCCGTCGTCGGAATGGATGTCAAAGGTCAAAAGCTCGACCACTTCACCGCCAAGGTCCAGCACCAGCCGGTCATCGAAGATCCGGTTCGGCAGGATCAGGGGCGAAATCGCAGGCTGCCCGGCATAGGTGCCGGTTTCCAGCGCCGCCTTTTCTCGCGTCAGATGGGCCAGCGTGCGCGGATTGGCGATGATCTCGCAATCGGCGAAAGGTTCGGTTCCGGCAACATGGTCGATATGCCAATGCGACAGGATCACCGTGAACCGCTTGGCCCCACGCGCCGCAAGCGTGTCGCGGATAAAGCGCGCCCGGTCGGGCGACAGGTGGCAGTCATAGACCAGCGCCTGATCGCCCTTGATCACCGCATAGGACGCAATGCCCAGCGACAAGGCCCCGTCATCCACCCAGTTCGGCCCTTCGGCATGGCGGCTGCCGTCGCGACCTTCGTAAAAGGCCAGCACACCGGGAAAGGGTTCATGGATGCGCAAGCTAGAACCCCACGTCCGGCCCGCCTGATCCCTGCCAGGGTTTGGCAAGGTTGCCAAAGCGGGTGAAGCGCCCCTCGAACGACAGTTCCACCGTGCCGATAGGCCCGTGACGCTGCTTGCCGATGATCACTTCGGCCTTGCCATGGACCGATTCCATGATCGCCTGCCACTGCGCCATCTTTTCCAGTTCATGGTCGCCGGGCTTTTCCCGTTCCTTGTAGTATTCGTCGCGGTAGACGAACATCACCACGTCGGCGTCCTGCTCGATCGAGCCGGATTCCCGAAGGTCGGAAAGCTGCGGTCGCTTGTCTTCACGGCTTTCGACCGCACGGGAAAGCTGTGACAGCGCGATGACCGGGATGTTCAATTCCTTGGCAATCGCCTTCAGACCTTGGGTGATCTCGGAGACTTCCTGCACCCGGTTGTCCTTGGACGTGCCCTTCAGAAGCTGCAGATAATCGATGATCAAGACATCCAGCCCATGCGTCCGCTTCAAGCGCCGCGCACGGGCGGCGACTTGCGAAATCGGCAGGGCCGGGGTGTCGTCGATATACAAGGGGCAGGCTTCCAGGTCCTTCGCAGCCTCGACAAAGCGGCGAAACTCGATCTCGGTCATGTCGCCGCGCCGTATCTGTTCCGACGGAACTTCCGAGGCTTCGGACAGGATACGTGCGGCCAGCTGTTCCGCCGACATTTCAAGGCTGAAAAAGCCCACGACCCCGCCGTCAACCGCGCCTTCGTTGCCATCGGGCGTCCGGCCCCGGCGATAGGCCTTGGCGATGTTGAAGGCGATGTTGGTGGCAAGCGAGGTCTTGCCCATCGAAGGCCGCCCCGCAAGGATCAGCAGGTCCGAGGGGTGCAGGCCACCCAGCTTCTTGTCCATGTCGACAAGGCCGGTGGAAATCCCTGCCAGCCCGCCGTCGCGCTGATAGGCCGCGTTGGCCACGTTCACCGCATCGGTCACCGCTTTCAGAAAGCTTTGGAACCCGCGTTCCGCCACACCCTGTTCGCCCAGCTTGTAAAGCCGCTGTTCGGCGTCGATGATCTGGTCCTTGGGTTCGTTCGTCACCTCGACCTTGGCCGCCTGCGAGGCGATGTCGCGACCCAGCTGGATAAGCTCGCGCCGCACGGCAAGGTCATAGATCATCTGCGCATAGTCGCGCGCCGCATAGGCCGAGATCGCCGCCCCGGCCAGACGCACCAGATAGGCCGGCCCGCCCAGTTCCTTCAGGCCCTGATCATCCTCGAAGAACCCCTTCAGCGTGACGGGCGAGGCAAGCGCGTTCTTCTGGATGCGTGCCGCCGCAACTTCAAAGATGCGCTGGTGGACCGGGTCAAAGAAATGCTCGGCCTTCACGACCGATGAGATGCGGTCATAGATGTCGTTGTTGGTCAGGATCGCGCCCAGAAGTTGCTGTTCCGCCTCGATATTGTGCGGCAGGACTTCGGGTTCGTTGGGGGCTTGGGCAGGAACCAAGGGTCTAAGCGGGGTGATCTCGGTCATCTCTGCCTCCTTGCAGCATCCTCTTTGCCCCAGCAAAGGGCCGTTCGGCAAGGGGGACGAAAATCACCCGGCAGGACCAATCCTGCGCTTCTGGTAGTGTCGACCCAAGATCAGCCTACCACATCTTGCCAAGAATGCCGAGCTGGAACGATTCTTCGCGACTTGTCCCCAGATGGACCCACAGACCTGCCCACCGAAATCTGCCGGTGGCAGAGGTCAGCCCGGTTTCCGCGCCTCTTGCCAGTCGCGCGGGGCTTTCAGGAAGCTTTCCACCTCGGCCAGGGTCTTGTCGTCGAACGTGCCTTGCGCCCGGGCTTCGGCCAGCACGTCCCACCAGGTGCAAAGATGATGCAGCTTGACCCCATGCGCGCCAAGCTTGGCCTCGGTGTCCGGGAAGATGCCATAATAGAAGATCACCGCCGTATGGCCACAGGTGGCGCCGGTTTCACGGATCGCGTCGACGAAGCTGAGCTTGGAACCGCCGTCGGTGGTCAGATCCTCGACCAGCAGCACGCGCTGGCCTTCCGTCATCGCGCCCTCGATCCGGGCGTTCCGCCCATAGCCTTTGGGTTTCTTCCGGACATAGGTCATCGGCAGGGCCAGCCGTTCGGCGACCAGCGCGGCAAAGGGAATACCCGCCGTCTCACCGCCCGCGATGTTGTCGAAGGCCTCGAACCCCGCCTCACGCATGACGGTGACCGACAGGAAATCCATCAGGGTCGACCGGATGCGCGGATAGCTGATCAGCTTGCGGCAGTCGATGTAGGTGGGGGACGGCAAGCCCGAGGCGAGCGTGAACGGCGTTTCCGCATTGAAATGCACCGCCTTGATTTCCAGCAGGGCGCGGGCGGTCAGGCGGGCGATTTCCTCTTTCGGGGGGAAGGCGGCGGGGATCATTTCGGTCCTTTCGGGGGCGCTCGTCGCTTCCTTGCGGGCGCTCCTCGCTGCAGCGAAGAGGCCCGTCAGGGCTGATGAGCGGTCAGGGGATGACGTGCCAATGCACGGGGAAACCGGGGTTGAAGACGGTGACGGGGCCAGCCCCGGATACGATCTTCTCGGGCCAGACGCAGGGCTCGGCGCGCTTTTCCAGCCGGATCGTGCCCGCATTCACCGGCAGGCGATAGAAGGCCGGGCCGTTCCGCGAGGTGAAAGCCGCCAGACGGTCCAGCGCGCCCTCTTCCTCGAACACATGCGCCAGAAGGCTCAGCGTATTCGTCGCCGTGAAACAACCCGCGCAGCCGCAGGCATGTTCCTTCAGGGCGTCGATATGCGGGGCGCTGTCGGTGCCAAGGAAATACCGGGGCGAGCCGGAGGTCGCTGCCCGGCGCAGCGCCTGCCGGTGCTTTTCGCGCTTGGCGACCGGCAGGCAATAGTAATGTGGCTTGATCCCGCCCGCCAGGATGTGGTTGCGGTTGATGATCAGGTGATGCGTCGTGATTGTCGCGGCCAGATTGTCCCCACCTTCGGCAGCATAGGCCACGCCTTCCTCGGTCGTGATATGTTCCATCACCACCCGCAATTCGGGTAGCCGGCGGAGCAGGGGATCAAGGACTGTGTCGATGAAGACCGCCTCGCGGTCGAAGATGTCGACCGACGGGTCGGTGACCTCGCCATGGGTGCAAAGGGGCAGGCCGATCCGCGCCATGGTTTCCAGCACAGGCATGACCTTTGTCAGATCGCGCACGCCGGAATGCGAATTGGTGGTGGCCCCGGCGGGATAGAGCTTGACCGCCTTGACCAGACCCGAGGCCGCCGCGCGTTCCACATCTGCAGGGTCAGTGCCTTCGGTCAGATACAGCGTCATCAGGGGTTCAAAGGCCATCCCCGCAGGCAGGGCCGCAAGGATGCGGTCGCGATAGGCCGCTGCGTCGTCAAGCGTCACCACAGGCGGCACCAGGTTCGGCATGATGATCGCCCGTGCGAAATGACGGGCGGTTTCGGGCAGGACGGCCTGCAGCATCGCGCCATCGCGCAGATGCAGATGCCAGTCATCGGGGCGGGGCAGGGTGAACGTTTGCATGGTCCGCAGGTAACGCAAACCCGACCCTGTTTCCAGTGGCTTTGCGGGGCCAATTGGGCAAGGATAGCCCGAAAAGAGGAGCTCTCATGATCCGTGTATCCCTGTTCGCCTGCCTTCTTGCCGTCCACATCGCCAGCCCGGCCCTGGCCGAGGATATCGATTGTGAAACTGCCATGGCCCAGCAGGAATTGAACGCCTGCGCCGAACAGGACTGGGAGGCCGCCGATGCCGACCTGAACGACGCCTACAAACGCGCCATGGCCGAAATGAAGGACATGGACGCCAACATGCCCGAGGACCTGCAAGGCGCTGCCGACGCCCTGCGGGATGCGCAGCGGGCCTGGATTCCCTATCGCGATGCCAATTGCACCCTTGCCGGGTTTCCGATGCGGGGCGGGTCGGCGGAACCTCTTCTGGTCTACGGCTGCATGACGCAGATGACCGAGGATCGGACAGCCGAACTTCTGGACATGCTAAGCTACTGACCTTCGCCGGTCAGTTCCGCCAACCGGCGCGCAAAACGCGGGGCGTTCAGCCGGGCCGTGACGGACCGGCAGATTTTGGCTTCCCGCTTTGGGTGGCCGGTCAGCCGAGCCTCCGACAGGATCGAGCGCAGGTAATCGGCATTCGACCGCCGTCCGCGCCAGAGCCAGGCAAAGAACTCTGGCGAGAACCGTTTCTCCATGACCGCCTCAAGGATACGGTCAAGCGCCTGCATTTCGGTCAGCGCGTCTTCGGTCGCCTCGCCAGTATGCCGTGCGAACAGGGGCGTGACCCAAGGGCGCTGGAACAGGGCGGCATGCATGGCGTCTGGCGGGTTTAACGGATCGTGGATCAGCCAGACCTTCTCGGCGCTTTCGATCATGTCCGGGGCATAGCCGTAGCGGTCAGTGAAATCGATCCGCCGCGCCGCGCGATGCCGGGTGTCCCATCCGGTGCGGGCCGGGTCTTGCGTCGCGCGCGGGGCCACCAGCACCAGTTCCGCCCCCGGTGCCGCGATCGAGAATGCCGCCGCCGCATAGCCGGCCATTCCGGCCCCATAAAAGACAACCCGGTCGAAGGCCTCCAGAAAGCCGTCGTCCGAAAGCCGGTCGAAATAGTCAAAGACAGCGGGATCCCGCCACCAGGTTTCTCCGTCGCAAAAGATGGTCATCAAGGACCAGCCCCGCGCCTTGGCCAAGGCGAAATGCTGCGGCAGCTTGTCTTCGCTTTCCCGGACCGAGGCAATGTCCTCGAAGGTCACCAAAAGCAGAGGGCGTTCTTCTGCAAAGAACGCCCAATGTCGCTCACCCAACTGCAGAAAATCGCCATCGCCCTCTGCTATGGACAGCATGGAATGCTGCCAGCCCAGAGCTGCGCCGAGATCATCCATCGTCAGCAATTCCCCAACCGCACACACAGATACAACACTGAAAATTTGATCGAATCTTTTCGGTCTTACAAGCAAAGCATGCGTGTAAACCGGTCGCATCTGCGTGAAATCGTCAGACTCAACCGGCCATTTTCTGTGAATACAACCAAGGCGCGCGCCAAGGGCGCGACGCTCTATTCAAAGTTATCGGACCGCCAGAATCGGGGGTTGCCCCGATTTAGAAGAACGCCTGCAGCCCGGTGATCGCCCGGCCAAGGATCAGCGCATGCACGTCATGCGTGCCTTCATAGGTGTTGACCGTTTCAAGGTTCACCATGTGGCGCATGATCTGGAAGTCTTCCTGAATGCCGTTGCCACCATGCATGTCGCGCGACCAGCGGGCGATATCCAGGGCTTTGCCGCAGTTGTTGCGCTTGATGATCGAAATCATCTCGGGCGCGGCATTGGCGTCATCCAGCAGGCGACCGACGCGAAGGCTTGCCTGCAGGCCAAGCGAAATCTCGGTCAGCATGTTTGCCAGCTTCAGCTGGAACAGCTGCGTCTGGGCGATGGGCCGGTTGAATTGCTTGCGGTCGATCCCGTATTGCCGCGCCGCGTTCATGCAGAACTCAGCCGCGCCCATCACACCCCAGGCAATGCCATAGCGCGCGCGGTTAAGGCAGCCGAACGGGCCCTTCAGCCCCTCGACGTTCGGCAGCAAGGCATCTTCGCCGACTTCGACGTCCTTCAGCACGATTTCCCCGGTGATCGAGGCGCGCAGGGACAGCTTGCCGCCAACCTTCGGCGCGGACAGGCCCTTGGTGCCCTTGTCGAGGACAAAACCCTTGATCTTGCCGCCATGCGCTTCCGACTTGGCCCAGACCACGAACACATCGGCGATGGGCGCGTTGGAAATCCACATCTTTGCGCCGTTCAGCACATAGCCGCTCGCTGTCTTCTTTGCCGTGGTCTTCATTCCCGCCGGGTCCGAGCCCGCATCGGGTTCCGTCAGACCAAAGCAGCCGATCCATTCGCCGGTGGCCAGCTTCGGCAGATACTTCATCCGCTGCGCTTCGGTGCCATAGGCATAGATCGGATACATGACGAGGGACGACTGCACCGACATCATGGACCGATAGCCCGAGTCGACCCGCTCCACCTCACGCGCGACCAGACCGTAGGCCACGTAAGACGCGCCAAGCCCGCCGTATTCTTCCGGGATCGTCAGGCCCAGCAGACCCATCTCGCCCATTTCCCGGAAGATCGCCGGATCAGTCTTTTCCTCGCGATAGGCGGCGATGACGCGGGGTTGCAGCTTTTCCTGCGCATAGGCGCGGGCCGCGTCCCGCAGCATCCGTTCCTCTTCGGTCAGCTGGTCATCCAGCCGCAGCGCGTCTTCCCAGTTGAAACGGCCCAGATCAGGTGCGTCCTTGGCTTTCAGTTTCGGTTTGTCGGTCATCGTGGTCCCCTATCTTTGCAGCGAAGATTGCATGAATCCGGCTTCGGCGCTATCGAAAGACCTGCACGAGTTCATGAGGGAAACTCATAATGCTGCCGCGCCGTTATCTGCCCCCGATCCCGGCCCTGATGGCGCTGGAGGCGGTCGCGCGCCTTGGTACCGCATCTGCCGCAGCGGACGAGCTGTCGCTGACCCAAGGTGCGATCAGCCGCGCTTTGCAGGGGTTGGAGGGCCAGTTGGGCGTCACCCTGATCCGTCGCGAAAAGCAGCGCCTGCACCTGACCCCGGCGGGGCAGGATTATGTGACCGAAGTGCGAAAGGCGCTGAACCTTCTGGCATCCGCCTCGATCACTTTGCGCGCCAATCCGACGGGGGGCAGCTTGAATCTGGCGATCCTGCCCGCATTCGGCATGCACTGGCTGGCTCCAAGACTGGCCCGTTTCGCCCAGACCCATGCCGAAGTGACGGTGAACCTGTCCACCCGCCTGCGCCCGTTCGACTTTGCTGGTACGGCCTTTGACGCGGCCATTCACTATGGACGGCAGGATTGGCCGGGGGTGGATTACCTGAAACTCATGGAAGAAGAGGTTATCGCCGTCGCCGCCCCCGGCCTGTGCGGGGCCTTGGCGCGGGCCGAAGACATCCTGACCCAGCCGCTGTTGCAACTGGAAAGCCGCACGGGCGACTGGGGCCGCTGGCTGGCGCATCACGGCATGCCCGGCCTGCGCCCTCCCGGAATGCTGTTCGACCAGTTTGCCACCATGATCCAGGGCGCGATCCACGGCATGGGGCTGGCACTGGTGCCAACTTTCTTGATCCAGACAGAACTTGCCGAAGGCCGTCTTGTCCCGGTGCATGGTGGCCCGGTGGCTGCCTTGGGCAGCTACTGGCTGGTCTGGCCGCGTGCAGCCCCGGCGCGGGGCCCGCTGAATTCGTTCCGCGACTGGCTGAGGGCAGAAGTGGCGGGCGATCCGGTGCTTCGTCCGGCGTAACGGACAGCGCCGTTTGCCGATCCCCGCCGATGGCTATCGGATGGCAGACGCATGTTATGGCATATCAGACTGTTTGCGGCATTCTGGCGTGGTAACCCAGCCATGACGCAGATCGAATCGCTCGGTCAGCTTGGCGGGGGCAAAAGATGAGGACCAGCATGAGACGACTTCTGATTTCGACGACCGCGCTTTCGGTTGCGCTTAGCCCCTTTGCGACTTTGCCCGTCTTTGCGCAGACAGTGGCCGAGGATGGCTCGATCATCGGGCCGGACGGAACCGTGATCTGCGTCCCGACGGACGAAGCCGCCTGCGACCTGGATGCGATCATGGCCGCGATGGCCGCTGCCGAAGCGGAAGCGGCGGCTCAGGCCGAGGCGGAAGCGGCGGCTCAGGCTGAGGCAGAAGCGGCGGCTCAGGCTGAGGCAGAAGCGGCGGCTCAGGCAGAAGCGGAAGCGGCGGCACAGGCAGAAGCGGAAGCGGCGGCACAGGCCGAGGCAGAAGCGGCGGCTCAGGCTGAGGCGGAAGCGGCGGCTCAGGCCGAGGCGGAAGCGGCGGCACAGGCTCAGGCCGAGGCAGACGCAGCGGCTCAGGCCGAGGCAGACGCAGCGGCTCAGGCTGAGGCGGAAGCGGCGGCTCAGGCCGAGGCGGAAGCGGTGGCACAGGCTGAGGCAGACGCAGCGGCTCAGGCCGAAGCGGAAGCAGCAGCGCAAGCCGCGGCTGAGGCGGAAGCGGCAGCACAGGCCGAAGCGGAAGCAGCCGCGCAGGCGGCGGCAGAAGCAGAAGCGGCGGCGCAAGAGGCCGCTCTGGCAGCTGAAGAAGCGGCAGCCCAGGCAGACGCCGAAGCCGCAGCGGCAGCAGAAGCCGCAGCCATAGCCGCCGAGGAAGCCGCCGCGCAAGCCGCAGCAGAGGCCGCCGCAGCGGCTGAGGCAGAAGCAGCAGCAGCCGAGGAAGCCGCAGCGGCGGCAGCAGCGGCTGAAGAAGCCACCACCGAAGAAGCCACGACTGAAGAGGCGACGACCGAGGACGCCACGACCGAAGAGGCCACCGACGAAACGGCGACGGAAGAAACCGACCCTGTCGCTGACGCCCAGTTGCTTGAAGCGCCGGTCATCGTCGAGGAGCCTTTCGTCGACACCGCACCCATCGAGGAGCCGGTCTTCTTGGAAGAGGTCGTCGACCCCGCCACTGGCGCCCTGATCGACCCGGAAGTCGCCGCCGCCGCCTTGGCTGAGGCGCAGAAGGAACTGGTGATCAGCGACGAAGGCAAGATCGTCGACCCAGCCGCCGGTCTGGTCGTTGCCGAACCCGAAACCCTGGAACTCGTCGAGCCGGTCGAACCTCCTGCCGTCACCGAAGGCGAGGTGGAAAGCCTGAGCCAGCTTCTGACCATCGACCCGACTGTCATCGACCCGTCGGCGATTGCGGCGGCGGCGCTTGTGCCGACCGAACCGGCGGCGGACGGCGGTCTTCTTCTGCCCGAGCCCGATCCAGCATCGCTGATTGCTGCGGTTACCGAAACCATCGACCCCAGCGCCATGCGCGCCTCGGACGAAGAATTCGCCGCCGCCCCGGTCACGCTTGAAGATGGCAAGAAGAACAAGCTGTCCAACCTCGAAAAGGCCGGGCTGGTGGTTCTTGGCGCCCTTGTGGTCGGCGCGATCATCAAGTCGAACAAAGACAAGAAGGAAGAAGAACGCCGTGTCGTGTCGAACACGGGCGACCGGGTCATCATTCTGCGTCCCGATGGCACCTATGAGGTGCTGAAGGACGACGACACGATCATCCGCACCCCCGGCTCGACCGTCACGACCGAAACCTTCCGCGACGGTTCAACCCGCACCATCGTCAAGCGCCAGGACGGGACGCAAGTCGTCACCATCCGCGACGCAACTGGCCGCGTGCTGCGCCGTGCGACCTATGACCATCTGGGCCGCGAGATCATCCTGATCGACGATCTGGCCGAAGAGGAAGTGGTTGTCATCCACGACCTGCCGAAGCCGAAGAAGAAGATCGTGATCTCCTCCAAGGACGAAGACGCCGCGATCAAGCGCGAACTCGCCCGGCTTGAGGCGGAAAAGGCGGGCCGCAAGTTCTCGCTTCGCCAGATCCGCGAAATCCCGGAAGTGCGCGCACTTGCAGCCACCATTGATGTCGAAGCGATCACCTTTGCCAGCGGTTCGGCAGCCGTGACGACCGAAGAGGTGCGCAACCTTGCCGATCTTGGCCAGGTCATGCAGGAACTTCTCGCCGAAAACCCGAACGAGGTCTTCCTTGTCATGGGCCACACCGACGCGACCGGCAAGGCGGCGATGAACCTAGCGCTTTCGGACCGCCGCGCGGAATCGGTGGCACTGGCGCTGACCGAATACTTCGACATCCCGCCGGAAAACATGGTGGTGCAGGGCTATGGCGAGACCGAGCTTCTGATCGACACGCAGGAAGACGAACCCCTGAACCGTCGTGTCGAAGTCAAGGTGATCACGCCGCTGATGCGCACCGCCGAACTGCGCTGAACCGCGCCGACAAGAACCGACGCCGCAGGGTCACACCTGCGGCGTCGTCATTTCTTTGGCCGGGCTTTGCAGGCAAGTGAAACCTGTGGCAAACCTGACCGATGACCGACCGCCCTGATGACCGACTGCACGACCGCATCCCGGAAACCGCGCTGGACTGGCACCGCGCTGGCAAGGCCGTCGCCATCGCGACCGTCATTGAAACCTGGAGTTCGGCCCCGCGTCCCGTAGGCAGCCAGCTTGTCATCTCGGCCAGGGCAGAGATGATCGGCTCGGTCTCGGGCGGCTGTGTCGAAGGCGCGGTCGTGGTCGAAGCACTTGAAGGGCTGGCCGACTGCAAGCCCCGGACCCTGACCTATGGCATTGCCGACGAGATGGCCTTTGCCGCGGGCCTTGCCTGTGGGGGCACGATCCGCATTCTGGTTGAACCGGTGGGCAAAGGCGGCATCCCAGTGGACATGCTGTCCGCGCTGGTGGCCGACCGCGCCGCTGCGCGCCCGGTTGCCATGGTCACCCGGCTGGCCGACGGAACCCATGCCCTGCTGCATCCCGGCATGGATGCCGAGGTTGACCGTGGCTTCGACACCGATCGTTCGGGCCTGACCGAATACGGCAGGTTCATTGCCATCCACAACCCGCCCCTGCGCCTGATCATCATCGGCGCGGTCCACATTGCCGCCCCGCTTCTGACCATCGCCCGCAGCTGCGGCTATGCCTGCGCGCTGATTGACCCCCGCAGCGCCTTTGGCACCGACCAGCGGTTTCCCGGCGAAACCGTGCTTGACGACTGGCCCGATGCCGCCGTGCAAAGCCTGAGGCCGGACGAAAGGACCGCCGTCGTGACCCTGACGCATGACCCGAAGCTGGACGATCCCGCGATCCTTGCGGCGCTTCAGTCGCGGGCCTTCTACATCGGCTGCCTTGGCTCTTCACGAACCCATGCCAGCCGCCTTGACCGGTTGCGCGCATCGGGAGTGGACGAGGACAGCATCGCCCGGTTGCATGGCCCGGTTGGCCTGAAGATCGGCGCTCAGACAGCCGCCGAGATTGCCATTTCGATCATGGCGGAAATCACTGCGACCTTGCGCAAGGCAGGGACGAGCCGACCGAAATGAAAAGGGGCCCCGAAAGGCCCCCGAATGCTCGCGATGCAAGGGCGCTTACTTCGGCGCCACCATCATCACCATCTGGCGGCCTTCCAGACGCGGGAAGCTTTCGATCTTGCCCACTTCGGCCACATCCGCCTCGACCCGCTTCAAAAGCTCAAGCCCAAGATCCTGGTGCGCCATTTCGCGGCCACGGAACCGCAGGGTGACCTTGACCTTGTCGCCTTCCTCAAGAAACTTGAAGACCGACCGCATCTTGACCTCGTAGTCGTGGATATCGGTTCCCGGACGGAACTTGATTTCCTTGATCTCGATGATCTTCTGCTTTTTCCGGGCCTCGGCCTCGCGCTTCTGGGTCTCGTACTTGAACTTGCCGAAGTCCATGATCTTGCAGACCGGCGGTTCGGCAGTGGGCGAGATCTCGACAAGATCAAGCCCCGCCTCTTCGGCCATCTGCATGGCACGGGCCGGGGTGACGACCCCGACGTTTTCGCCGTCCGCGCCGATCAGGCGGATTTCAGGCGACCGGATACGGTCGTTGATCCGGGGACCGGTTTCGCGTTGCGGCGGGGCATTATGGGGGCGACGGGCTATGGTGGTTGTCCTTTTCAGTTTCCGAAAGCGTCGGCAATTTAGACGCCTCGCCCGTCTCCTGCAACCCGGCCAGCGGCTTTGAATCACGGAATTCCGGCATTATACGCAGGAATCGTCGGTCGGCGGGTCTTCTGCAGGCTTTTCTTTCGCGGGTTTTGCTGCCATATCGGCGCCATCCGGGTTCAAGCTCCGGTTTAGGGAGAATTCACATGAACAGAAATCTGATCATCGGGGCGATCGTCGTCCTTCTGGCTGGCGGCGGCTATTACCAGTTCAGCTACAAGCCGGCTCAGGAAAAGGCCGCTTTGGAAGCCGCTGCTGCCGAGGCTGCTGCCAAGGCCGAGGAAGAAGCCGCTGCGAAGGCCGCTGAAGAAGCTGCCGCTGCCGAGGCTGCTGCCGCCGCCGCCGCCGAAGCCGCTGCTGCCGAAGCTGCCGCCGCTGAAGCCGCTGCTGCCGAAGCTGCTGCTGCAACGACCGAAGCGACCGAAGCTGCTGCAACCGAAGCCGCTGCGACCGAAGCGACCGCTACCGAGGCAACTGCGACCGAAGCCACTGCTACCGAAGCTGCAACCACCGAAGCTGCAACGACCGAGGCTGCAACGACCGAGGCTGCTCCGGCCGCCGACGCTGCCGCTGCTCTCGATCCGGCGACCTTCAATGCCGACGAAGTCACCAAGATGATCGACGCTTCGACCACGCTGGACGATGCGACCAAGATGACGCTGAAAACCGCCGTCGAAGCCGCCAAGACCAACCCGGCGCTGGTTGCCGACACGGTTGCTCAGGTGAAAGCCGCTTTGGGGATGTAATCCCTTCGCCTTCGGGCAAAAGATCAGGGCCGCAGGATCATCCTGCGGCCCTTTTCTTTGCGGCTGGTGGACCAAACAAGGTTAAGTCCACATGAACGCGATCCAGTAAGTATTTGATTTTCCAGACTCGAAAAATCTGTCCAGCGTGGACAGCTTCAGATCCCGTCGCCGACGAAAGCCTTTTCGACCACGAATTCCAGCGGCTCGGAATTGGCGCCCTCGTGCAGGCCGAATTTCTCCAGCACCGCCTTTACATCGTGGTTGAAGGCAAGGCTGCCGCAGACCATGGCGCGGTCCTCTTCCGGGTTCATCGGGGAAAGGCCCAGATCAGCGAACACCTTGCCCGAGGTCAGGTTGTCCGTGATCCGCCCCATCAACGGCGAGGCCTCGCGCGTGGTAGTGGGATAGTAGTGCAGCTTGTCCCCCACCAGTTCCCCGATCAGCGGGTCATCCTTCAGACTTTCCACCAGCTTCCGGCCATACTCCAGCTCCGCCACCTCGCGGCAGGTGTGCATCATGATGACCTGGCCGTATTTCTCCCAGGTCTCCGGTTCGCGCAGCAGGCTTGCAAACGGGGCGAACCCGGTGCCGGTCGCCAGGAACCAAAGCCGCGAGCCGGGCAAAAGGGCATCGTGAACCAGCGTTCCGACCGGTTTCGGGCGCAAGATGATTTCATCGCCGACTTTGATATGCTGCAAGCGACTGGTCAGCGGGCCATCGGGGACCTTGATCGAATAGAACTCCAGCTCTTCATCCCAGGCGGGCGAAGCGATGGAATAGGCCCGCAGCAGTGGCTTTCCGTTGTCGCCCATCAGGCCGATCATCACGAATTCGCCGGACCGGAAGCGCAAGGATGCGGGCCGGGTCACGCGAAAGGAAAACAGCCGGTCGGTCCAGTGGGTGACCTGGGTCACGGTCTGGGCGTCGGGCAGATGGGGCTTGGCGGGGGCGGGACTTGCTTCGGTCATCAGGGTCGCTTCGGTCATGAGGATCATCCCGGCCATAGACCGGCTTTCCTTGTCTAGCGTTGATTCAGATCAGGGGAAAGTCAGGCGCGCAAGCGGGCCTGATAGTTGTGCCTATCCCAGTCAGCCGCGCGGAACTGCCACTGTTCGGCGGGCTGGCGGGCGGCGATTTCGTCGGGGATTTCCGCCCCATCAAAGCCCACCCGGCGCAGCATCGCGTATTGGTCGGCAATCACCGGCCCCAGTGCCAGAAGCTGGCCGGTATAGCCCATTGTCCGCAACCGCCGCGCGATGGTGAAGGCGCGACCGTCGCTGAAAGCGGGGAAGGCCACGCGGATCAGGGTCAACTGGCCCAGCCTGCCCGCCAGCCCTTCGGGGTCGTCGGTGCTGACCAAGTCCACCGCAGTCTGGTCGGTCAGATCGGCCAGCGCCACGATCTCGCGGGCGGGGGCGGGCTCAAAGCCCTTGTCGGTCACGATCACGGTCATGCCGCGCTCTCCTTGGGTTGTCTCACGGCCTTGCCGTCGATGAAATGGATGCCGCATTCGGTCTTTTGCTGCCCGCGCCAGCGACCCGCGCGTGGGTCTTCGCCGGGTTTCACCGGGCTTGTGCAGGGCGCGCAGCCGATGGAGGGATAGCCCTTGGCCACCAAGGGGTGCCGGGGCAGGCGGTTTTCGACCATGTATTCTTCAAGGTCCTCACGCCCCCAATGGGCGAGGGGGTTCACCTTGATCCGAAAGTCGCCCTCGTTTTCAAAGAACTGCAGCGCCTCGCGGTCGGTATTCTGAAACCGCTTCCGACCGGTGATCCAGCCGTCGAACGGCGCAAGGGCGCGTTCCAGAGGTTCCACCTTGCGCACCGCGCAGCAGGCGTCGGTGTTGAACTGGTGGAGCGTCCCATCCGGGTCCTCGAACGCCACGCGGGGCTGGGCGGCGCGGATCGTGCGGATGTCGCAAAGATGCAGCTTTTCCGCCAACTCGCGCTGGTAGTCGAGGGTTTCCTGAAACAGCATCCGCGTGTCGACGAACAAGACCGGGGTTTCCGGCGCGATGACGGAAACCAGATGCAGCAGCACCACCGATTCCGCCCCGAAGGACGAGACCAGCGCCACCTGGCCCAGGTCGTCATCCTTCAGCGCATGTTCCAGCACGGCGGTCGCCGAATGGTGGCGATAGCGCGCGTTCAGCGCCGCCACCCGGTCGGCAACCGGGCCGGAATGCAGGTCACGCGGCATCTTGCGCGCCTTCACCGCCGTAAAGCGCAGTTTTGAACGGGTCCATCCCGACGCGGCGGAAGGCCTGCAGGAAGGTTTCAGACGGTTCCAGCCGCAGGCCCAGATAGGCGCGCAGGATACGCTCGATGGCCGGAATGACCGCGTCATAGGCAAAGCCCGGCCCGGTCTTTTCACCGATCACCGCGTCTTCGGTGCCGTCGCCGCCAAGGGTGATCTGGTAGTTTTCCACCCCCGCCCGGTCCAACCCCAGAATGCCGATATGCCCGACATGGTGATGCCCGCAGGCGTTGATGCAGCCGGAAATCTTGATCTTCAGCGGGCCGATTTCATGTTCCAGCTTCAGCGCCTCGAAATGAGTCGCCAGCTCCTGCGCCACGGGGATCGAGCGGGCGGTGGCAAGGGCGCAATAGTCCATGCCGGGGCAGGCGATGATGTCAGAGAGAAGCCCGACGTTCGCCGTGCCAAGCCCGGCCTTGACCAGGGCCGCGTGAACGGTGGGCAGATCGGACTTGTGGACATGCGGCAGGATCACGTTCTGCTCATGGCTGATCCGCAGGTCACTGTGGCCGTAGGTTTCCGCCAGATCGGCCAGAAGACGCATCTGGTCGCTGGTCGCATCGCCCGGCGTCGCGCCATGCGCCTTGATGCTGACGGTGACGATGGCGTAGTCCGGGTTCCGGTGCTGGGACAGGTTGGTATCGGCCCAGGCGCGGAAGACGGGGTCGGCTTTGTAGAAGGCGTCATAGGCATCGACCGGCGCAGTGCGGAAGGCAGGCGCGGCAAAGGCCTCACGGATATCAGCCAGCAGCGTCTGATCATTGCCACCGAACTGTGGGCGCAATTCGGCAAAGCGGTCCTCGATCATGCGGGTGATCGCGTCCTTGCCGGTCTCGTGCAGCGTGATCTTGATCCGCGCCTTGTACTTGTTGTCGCGCCGCCCAAGCACGTTGTAGACCGACAGGACCGCCTCGACATAGGGCAGCAGGTCGGCTTCCGGCAGGAAGTCGCGGACGGTCATGCCGACCATCGGTGTGCGGCCAAGGCCACCGCCGACGATGACCTCGAACCCCGGCTCGCCAGCGGCGTTGCGGACCATGCGCAGGCCGATGTCATGCGCACGGGTCACGGCACGGTCGTTCGGGGCACCGGTGATGGCGATCTTGAACTTGCGCGGCAGGAACTGGAATTCCGGGTGGTCGGTCGACCACTGGCGCAGAAGTTCGGCATAGGGGCGCGGATCGGCGATTTCATCCGCAGCGGCCCCGGCGAAATGGTCGGCGGTGACGTTGCGCACCGTGTTGCCGCTGGTCTGGATCGCGTGCATTTCCACGTCGGCCAGCGCCCCAAGGATCGCGGGCACATCCGGCAGTTTCGGCCAGTTGAACTGGATGTTCTGCCGCGTGGTGAAATGGCCGTATCCCTTGTCCCAAGTGTCGGCGATCATCGCCAGTTGCCGCATCTGGCGCGGGCTGATCGTGCCATAGGGGATCGCCACGCGCAGCATGTAGGCGTGCAGCTGCAGGTACAGCCCGTTCATCAGACGAAGCGGGCGAAACTCATCCTCGGTCAGGCTGCCGTCAAGCCGCCGGTTCACCTGATCGGTGAACTGGGCGACACGGGCACGGACGAAGGCTTCGTCGAAGTCGGAATAGGAATACATGGATCAGTTCACCAGATCGGCCTGCTTGCCGTGGTTATAGTTGGAAGGACCCCGAGTGCGGAACGCTTCGCGGAAATGGGTGGGCTCGGGGCCTTTGGGGCCTGGCTTGGCATCGGCCAGATAGGCGCCGACAACAAGCAGCCTTTGCGCCGAACCATGCAGAAGCCGCATCTGGGCATGGGCCTCGTCCTCGATCAGTTCGGCCTCGTGGTGGTGGGGCGTCCAGCGGTCATCGGCGGTCAAGTAGACGACATCGCCTTCGCGCAGGCGGTTGGCGGTGACGACCTTGGGGGTGAAGCGGCGGCTCATGGCATTTGTCCTGGCACGGAAATCTGTGCTGAATATAGAATATTTTCCCATATCGGAACCAGTGCCCCTTGCAGATAAGGACATGTGTTCCGATACTGCGGTCCAAGCAAACCCGTTTTCCGGGATATGGGGGAAATCAGGAATGAGCGCCGCGCTGGACGATCTGGACCGGAAAATCCTGTCCGAACTGCAGACGGATGCCGAGCAGAGCCTGGACGAAATCGCGCGGAAAGTGGGCTCGTCCAAGACCCCGGTCTGGAACCGCATCCGGCGGATGCGCGAGCAGGGGGTGATCACCCGGACGACGGCGATCCTGGACCCCGAAGCCTTGGGGCTGGAAGCGTGTTTCTTTGTGCTGATAAGGACTTCCGAGCATGAGGCCGAGTGGCAGCGCAGGTTCCTGAAGGCGCTGCGGGAACGCCCCGAAGTGCTGGAGGCGCATCGGCTGGCAGGGGATATCGACTATATCCTGAAGGTCCGGGTCAAGAACGCGCGGGCCTATGACACGTTCTATCAGGCGCTGATTTCGGAAGTGCGGATTTACAACGTGACCGCCCTTCTCAGCATGGAAGAGATCAAGTCGACAACCGTCCTGCCCCTCTGAAGGCGTCGGAGCCTCCGGCGGGGATATATGAAGACAGAAAATTCCGCTATCTCTTCCGGAAATATCCTCGGGGGGAATGCCGTCAGGCATTGGGGGGCGAAGCGCCCCCATCTTCGAGGAGGAGGCGAAGCCCGACGACGAGAAAAAAGGCTTGCGGCGCAGCCGCGCTGCCAGACTAACCCTTGACCAGCAACGCGCTCAGGCCGTGGAAATGGTAGACATCGCCATAACTTGGGGGCGCGGCAAGTGTAAGGCCGGGGTGGTGCTGGAACAGGATCGGCAGCGCGATCTGCAGTTCCAGACGCGCAAGCGGCGCGCCGACGCAGAAGTGCAGGCCCGCGCCGAAGGTGACCAGCGGCTTGACCGGACGGGACGGGTTGAAGCGGTCGGGGTGATCCCAGACGCCGGGATCGCGGTTCGCGGCGGCCAGCAACAGCCCGACCTGATCGCCGCGGTGGAAGGTGTGGCCCATCACCTCGACATCCTCATAGGCGTACCGGGTGAACATGTGCAGCGCGGGGTCAAAGCGCAGGATTTCCTCGACCGTCGCTTCGATGGCATCCGGGGCCAGCGCGGACAGGGGTGTTCCGGTTTCCAGAAGCGTCTTCACCCCATTGCCGATGGTGTGGACCGTCGCTTCGTGGCCCGCGTTCAGCAGCAGGATGCAGGTGGTGATCAGCTCATCGGTTGACAGCTTTTCGCCTTCGCTTTCGGCGGCGATGAGTTGGGTGATCAGATCATCGGCGGGCCTTGCACGGCGTTCGTCGACGTAGGACCGCATGAAAGCGACGAACGCCTCGGTCGCTGCCACTGCCTTGTCCTCGGTCTCGCGGGTGCGACCGGCCATGTACATGCCGACCATCGCATTCGACCAGCGCAGAAGGTCGGGCGCCATCTCCTCGGGCACGCCCAAAAGGCGCGCGATGATGCGAACGGGCAGGGGTTGGGCGAAGGTTTTCAGAAGATCGGATGTGCCCGAAGGAATGGCCGTGGCCAGTTCCGTCGCAAGCGCCGTGATGTCGGGCGCAAGTCCCGCGATCCGACGCGAGGTGAAGGCGCGCAGGACAAGGTTGCGCAGACGGGTGTGCCGGGGCGGCTCCAGTTCCAGCATCGAATGCGCCTCGACCGCATAGAAGGGCGCAAGGTGCGGCGGGAAGGCAATCGGTTCAATCGGTTCGCGGCCAAAACGGCGATCACGGAAAATGGCGTTCACCGCTGCCGAATTGCCGGTGCAGGTCAGGTTGTAATCCGCCCAGTGGAAGAACGGACCTTCAGCCCTTGCGCGTTCATAGAACGGATAGGAGTTCTGGACGAAACCGGGATCGGTGGGGGATTGGTGCAGCGTCTTCATGGCTTGTCTTGCTGGGGAAGGGGAATGATGCCTTGGGCGATCAGGACACCCAAGCCGACAATGGCAGCCGCCAGCGCATGGGTCCAGTTCCAGCTTCCGCCAAAAGCAAAGAGGATCATCATGACGTAGAACGGGGTCGCGTTCATGTGCAGCGTGGTCATCCCGATACCGATCCGCCCGACTGCCATGACGAACAGCCATTGCGCGATGCCAACCGCGCCGACCGAAAACATCAAGAGCGCCCCGACTTCGGGCCAGCCCCAAGCGGCGAAACCGGGCAGGGGAATGCCATAAAGAGTCTGCAAGGCGACGACAGCACCGGCGGCAATCGAGGCCCCGACCAGCGAAATCGCCGTCCGCCCAAGCGGGCTTTCATGTGGAAAGGCGGTGACTGTCAGGCGCGAGCCAAGCGTGAAGCTGACGACCGAGGCAAAGCAGAAGAGCGCGCCAAGTCCAAGCGAGAGCCCGCCTGCGGCGAAATCCAGCGCCAGGAAACCGCCTGCAACGGCAAGGATCAGGCCAAGGACCAGCGCGAGTGTCAGGCGGCGTCCGTCCAGAATGACCTCAAGCGCGATGCCGACCACGGGCATCGTGGCCGAGATTACGGCCACCGTGACTGCACCGCCCCGCGCCTGTCCCAGCACCAGAAGCCAGGCCCCAAGACCGATCAGGCTGCCGACCAAAATGCCCTTGATCCAGTTCGCGCGGCGGATCGGGCCGAACCCTTCGCTTGCCCACCAGATGACAAGCAGGAACAGCGCCGACAGGCCCATGCGCAGCGCGTTCAGCGGCTCGGGGCGCAAAAGCGGGATCACCAGATCGGCTGCAGAAATGCCCCCCGCCCAGATCATCATGGACAGAACGCACAGAAGATTGGCCGTCAGGGCCGACGTCGAGGACTTCGTCATGCGCGCCAGTCTGGGTGCTGGGCCGGGAAAGGCGCGTCTGTCTGCGACATGGCTTACGGGTCAGGCGGCAGAAAGCGCGCTGACGATGGCGCCGAAATCCGCGGCCTTCAGGCTTGCGCCGCCAACCAGCGCGCCGTCGACATGGGGGACGGCAAAGATTTCATCCGCGTTGGACGGTTTGACCGACCCGCCGTAAAGCAGCCGCACGCCTGCGGCCTCGGCCCCGATCAGGCCCTGCAGTCGGGAACGAAGGAAGGCGTGGACCTCGGCAATCTCGGCCAAGGTTGGGGTGCGGCCAGTGCCGATGGCCCAGACCGGTTCATAGGCGATCACAAGGGTTTCCGCCGCAGCCCCGGCCGGGATCGACCCGTCAAGCTGGCGGCCGATGACGGCAAGGGTTTCGCCCGCGTTCCGTTGGCTTTCCGTTTCGCCGATGCAGACGATGGCGATCAGACCTGCCGCCAAGGCTGCCTCGGCCTTGGCGCGGACTTGAGCGTCGGTTTCGCCATGGTCGGTGCGGCGTTCGGAATGGCCCAGGATGACATGGGTCGCGCCCGCCTCGGCCAGCATCTGGGCCGAAATGTCACCAGTATGCGCGCCCGAGGTCGTGGCGTGGCAATCCTGCCCGCCGACCATCAGCTTGCTGCCTTGCGCCGCCTGCGACATCGGCGAGATCAGCGTCGCCGGGGGGCAAAGCAGCATTTCACATGCCGGGGCGGGGTGAGAGCTGAGAAGGGCCGCGACTTCGGCCAGCGCGGCGTGCGAGCCGTTCATCTTCCAGTTCCCTGCGGCAAGTTTCTTCATCTGGCGGCCCTTTCCTGATTGCGCTAACGCCTAGCGCGGAACGGCTGGCAGGGAAAGCCCCCTCAGGCGGCGGGCGCGTCGCGGAACTTGATCGATTCCCCGCAGCCACAGGCCTCGACCACGTTGGGGTTGCGGAACTTGAAACCGCTTTCGATCAGCCCGATCTCATAATCAATCTCGGTGCCGATCAGGAACATCTGCGCCATCGGCGCGATCATCACCCGCGCGCCGTCCTGCTCGACCACCTCGTCCAGCGGATTGACCGAGGACACATAGTCCATCGTGTATTCCATCCCCGCGCAGCCGCCCTTTTTCACGCCGATCCGCAGACCTTGCGACGACTGCTTTTCCATCAGCCGCGCGATCTGGCGGGTGGCGGCGGGGGTCAGGGTGACGGCGGCTTTGCCGGGAATGCCGAACATGGGACGGTCTCCTTTGGCGGTAACTTAGGGCGTTGCGGGCAGAATTCCAAGCGGGGGCAGGGCGGAAAGGCCCCAAATCGTGGCATAGGCCGCAATCAGCGCCCAGCCGAACGAGGCCAGCGTGCCGATGATGACATATTCCGACAGGGCGCGGTCGTCCTTGACGGACCCAAAGCGCAGGATCGATTTCGCCGCGATCAGAAAGCCGACGCCTGAAGGCTGGCCCAACAGAACAAGGGCAAAGATCAACCCGCGTTCCAGATGCCCGATGACCCGACCCGCGCCGGGCAGGCTTTTGCCCATGCCGGGTTTGTCCAGATGGGTGGCAAAAGGCTCCATCAGCAGGCCGACGGCAAATCCGCCCGCACGGGTGGCAAGGATGATGCCCGACAACAGGACCATCAGCGCAGGCAAGTGGCCAATGGGAAGCGGCACTTCGTCTGACCAAAGCCCGGTTCCAAGGATGCCGCCATCATCGCCGGTCACGATGGCCCCCGGCGCCCAAAGCCCCTGTGCCCAAAGGTCAGGCAGATACAAGACAAGCGCGATCAGGCTGACCAGATGCAGCGCTTGGTCGATCATGAAGGGCCCGAATCCGCCCGCACCCTTCCAGACCGACTGCAGGACAAGCTTGCCGACATCAATGCCGATATGGACCAGCGCCAGAACCAGAAGCCCCGGATGCACCGATCCGGTGGCGGCAATGACAGTGGCATAGACCACGGCCAGATGCAGCCCCAGCGCCAGCGGATTGCGCTTGTGCGCGGCCATCCAGTTGGTTTGAAACACGAAATCGGCCAGCACATGGGCGAAGATCAGGGCGGCGAGGGTTTGGGTCATTGGGCGGCTTCCAGTTCTCTCACCTTTTCTTCTTCCCAAAGCTGCAAGTCCATTCGTAGACGTGTGGCACCGCCGCCGCCAAGCCGGTAGTTTACGGCCTGCGGCGAAATGCCAAGTGTCGGGGCTATGTCGTTCAGTGTGCGATTGTCGGGGTGGAGGTAGAGCGCCATTGCTTCTGCTTGAGGCTGGGTCCAGCGGCTTGTTCTCTCGAACAGCAGACGAGCCATGATCTGATCCTGATATACAATTGTTCTTCCATTGAGTGCGATTTGTCCCGATTTGGGCATCTTGTCCAACTCCCTCCCAGAGACCTGAAACACAGGCCCTGACGCATCAGAGAGATTTATTGAGCCGAGATTTTCTGCGGTGCCGATGGCCGCAGAAACTCGCGTTGTCATGCCTGTGCTTTGGGCGCGCAGCGAGGCCGCGATGAACATTGCGGCACGAAGGCTGAACTCAGGTTGCTCGAGATATATTTGCCAGCCATCCCCTCTGAACCTCGTGAACCGCGTGTCTGCTGGTGGGGTTTGCCAGTCGGCGACGCTGAGTGCGGCCGCCTGGATTGCCTGCATCGCTGCATCGACCGTTTCGGCCGGATGTCCCGTTGAGCCAACGAGGTCGCCTGTGAGGACTGCAATCAGCATGGAGGTTGTAAAGTCCTGAGACTTGATCTGAGGCATATCAAGTCATAGGGCTTTAAAATCTAAAAATCAAGCCTTGAGACTTGATGTGGTGAAACGGAACCTACATGAACCCCAATTCCAGCCTCGCCTCATCCGACATCATCTCCATCCCCCAGGGCGGATCGAAGGTCATGGCGACGTCGACTTGCTTGACGCCGGGCAGGGGTTCCACCGCATTCGCCACCCAACCCGGCATTTCGCCCGCGACCGGGCAGCCGGGGGCGGTGAGGGTCATGGTGATGTCAACCTCGTTCTCGGGACCGATCTCGATCGTATAGACCAGCCCGAGGTCATAGATGTTGACCGGAATTTCCGGGTCAAAGACCGTGCGACAAGCTTCGACGATCTGCGGATACAGCGGATGGTCGGTGGTGGAGGGCTTGATGAGGGGCGTGCCCTCGGTCTGACCCACGGTCTGGTCCTGCATGTCTTCTACTCGGCGCCAAAGGTTGTTGACCGATTATATAGGGAATAGACCGGCCAAGGTCCAGTGGCGCCGAAGCGTGGATCAGAACGGGATTTCGTCATCCATGTCGGACCGGCCACCACCGCCGCCGCCACCGCCACCGCTGGACCCGCCACCAAAGCTGCCGCGCCCGCCTTGCGACCCGCCACCACCGCCCTGACCGCCATCATCATAGCCGCCACGGTCGTCATAGCCACCACCGCCACCACCGCCCGAGCCGCCATCGCGGCCGCCAAGCAAGGTCAGCTCGCCCCGGAACTGGCGCAGCACGATTTCGGTCGTGTAACGGTCAGCGCCCGACTGATCCTGCCATTTGCGGGTTTCAAGCTGGCCCTCGATATAAACGGTCGATCCCTTGCGCAGGTATTGTTCGGCAATCTTGCCCAAAGCTTCGTTGAAGATCGCGACCGAATGCCATTCGGTGCGTTCCTTGCGTTCGCCTGACTGCTTGTCACGCCAGGTTTCCGATGTGGCGATGCGCAGGTTCACCACCTTGCCGCCATTCGGAAAACTGCGCACCTCGGGGTCACGCCCCAGGTTTCCGACGATGATGACCTTGTTGACGGACCCCGCCATGCGAATCTCCCCTATATGTCGTTACGGCAGCCTCGCCGTGCTTGGTTAACAAACCTATACCGGGCGGGGGAGCGGCTGCAACTCGACAGCTACATTGATCAAACGGCGGTGTCTTGCTGGGGTATGGGCTCCGCCGGATTTCTTGGCTGGAATATCGGGTGGATCACGTTATATTCCGGGGCGCTGTGTTGATGGATGGCCAGAGGCGGGTTTGGGCTTGGTCGGAAATACTGTCTTTCAAGTGGTCAAGGTGGCAGCTTTCGTTCTGCTGCCAGCTTCAGCTTGGGCCGAAGGCATCATCCTGAGCGGATCGTCAAAGTCGCGCATGGCCTTGTTCGAGTCGCAGTCCGACCTGATCGACGGGAAGCTGGCCAAGCAATACAGCGGTTCGGTCAAGTATCGGCCGGATTACGAGAAGGAAGAGGCGGGCGGAGATGAGGCCGTTCCGGGCTATGCCGGGTCGTACAAGGGCGAATACCTTGAAATGGCCAAGGCTGCGGCGGCGGAACATGGCGTGCCGGAAGACCTGTTCCTGCGCCTGGTTCAGCAGGAAAGCGGCTGGAACGCCTCGGCAGTGTCGGGCAAGGGTGCGACGGGTCTGGCACAGCTGATGCCGGGGACCGCGCGGCTTTTGGGCGTGGATATCGACGATCCCCAGCAGAACCTGAATGGCGGGGCGCGCTATCTGCGGATGATGTACGACAAGTTCGGGTCGTGGAAACTGGCGCTGGCGGCATACAATGCCGGTCCGGGCGCGGTGGAAGAAGCGAACGGTGTCCCGGAATTTGAAGAGACCCAGAATTACGTGAAGGCAATTCTGGGCTAGCCAGTCTAGGCCACCACGGCATCAAGCCGGGACGCAGCGGTGAAATCCGCATCCGTCAACCCGCCAAGTTCATGCGTGGTAAAGGCCACCTCGCACCACCCCCAGCCAAAACCGACATCGGGATGGTGGCCGTGTTTTTCGCCCAAAAAGGCGGCAGCATTGGCCAGTTGCACCGCCTTGGCGAAGTTCTTGAAAACAAAGCGCCGCGAAAGCCGCAGGCCATCCTGACGCCAGTCGGGGTGAAGGGCCGCCATACGGCTGGTCGGATCGGCAATCGTGGTGCCATCGCCCCGGCAGGGCGCGCAGTCCTTGTTGGTCAGATCACACACCAGACTGTCGTTCATCATGCCACCTTTGCGGGGTATTTGGGGGTGAAAAGGCCCAAACTGCGGGCCTTGGCCACATCGGCCAGCAGGTCACGCTCGGCGGCCTGGAACAGTTGGTCCAGATCCGGGATCACGAAATAGAGCGGTTGCAGGATGTCGATCCGATAGGGCGTGCGCAGGATGTCGATCACGTCAAAGTCGCGCCGTTCGGGGTCGGGGGCGGTCACCGCCCAAGACAGTTCGGACACCGAGGAGGCAAGCCCCGACCCAAGCCCCTTGATCACGCCATTTTCGCGCGTCAGGCCAAATTCGACCGAGAACCAGTACAGCCGGATCAACCAGGCATAGTCCTGCTTGTCCGCCAGAAGTCCCGCCTTGCCGATCGCCTGACTGAATGCGGCAAAGCGCGGGTCGGTCAGCAGGGGCGCATGGCCGAAGATTTCGTGAAAGATGTCCGGCTCTTCGATGTAGTCGAAATGCTTGCGTTTGCGGATGAAGCTGGCGGCGGGAAAGGCCCGGTCGGCCAGCATGGCAAAGAAGGTGCCAAACGGGATCAGGGCAGGCACAGGTTCCACCCGCCAGCCGGTCAGATCGCGCAAACGCTGTGACAGATCGGGGCATTGCGGCACCCGGAGGGTAGGCAGGTCCAGCTTTGCCAGCCCCTCCAGATAGGGGCGGGACATGTGGCGCTGAACTTCGGGCATCTGTCGGGCCATCAGATCGTGCCAGACGGCATCTTCGTCGCGGTCATAGGCGATAAAGCCCTGTGGGTCAGGTATCTTGGCCCGGCATTCGGTGGATTTTGGCATTGTTCCCCTCCGCAGTTGCAGATGAGTTTTCACTGCAATCGCGCCAAACGCTTGCCTATGATGGATCGAAAGGCGCAGAATGCGGGGAATCTTCGCAAGAATGGCCCCAAGGAGGGAAGGATTTGCCGGAACCGGTTCTAGACGATCTTGACCGCAAGCTTCTGCGTCTTGTGCAAAAGGACGCGCGTTTGCCGACCCAGGCCTTGGCCGAGGCCGCTGGCATGTCATCCTCGCCCGTCTGGCGGCGGTTGAAGCGGCTGGAAGAGGCGGGGGTCATCCAAGGTCAGGTGGCGCTTCTGGATGCGGCGTTGTTGGGGTTTCATACGACGGCTTATGTCGTGGTTTCGCTGAAGGATCATTCCGAAGCCAGCGTGCAGAAGTTTGACGCCTTTGTCGCCGGGCAGCGACAGGTTGTGGAATGCGCGCGGGTTACCGGCAGTGGCGACTATCTGGTCAAGGTTATCGCCCGTGACAATGCGGATTTTGAACAGTTCCTGATGCGGCACCTGCTGGCGACGGGTGTCGTGCGCGAAACGACGACAAGTCTGGTCCTGCGGCAGACGAAGGCCACGACCGAGCTTCCGGTGTAAAGCAAAAGGGCCGCCCAAGCGGACGGCCCTTTGCTTGATATCCGCCGCAGCCTATTCCGCCGCGATCTTGATCACCGGTTCCATCGTCGCAAGAACCTCGGCCGACAGGTGGCACTTGATCTGGTGGCCGCCTTCCAGAACCTGAACCGGCGGCATCTCACGGTCGCAAAGCCCGCCCGGCACTTGCGATTTCCAGCGGCAGCGGGTCTGGAACGGGCAACCGGGCGGCGGGTTCATGGCGGACGGAATGTCACCCTCCAGCACGATCCGCTTGCGGATGACCTTGGTATCGGCGATCGGGACGGCCGATAGCAGCGCCTCGGTATAGGGGTGATAGGGCGGCTGGAACACCTGATCCGTGGTGCCCATTTCCACGACATGGCCCAGATACATCACCATGACCCGGTCGCTCAGGTAACGGACGATGGACAGGTCGTGCGAGATGAACAGGAGCGTCGTCTTGTTCTCGCGCTGGATGTCCATCAGCAGATCGGTGACGGCGGCCTGAACCGACACGTCCAACGCCGAAACCGGTTCGTCGGCCACCACCACCTTGGCCCCGCCGGCAAAGGCGCGGGCGATGCCGACACGCTGCTTCTGGCCGCCCGAAAGCTGGCGCGGCATCCGTTCGGCAAAAGCACGGGGAAGTTTCACAAGGTCAAGAAGTTCAAGCATGCGCTGGTGGCGCTCGGCGTCGGACTTGCCATATTTGAAGATTTCCAGCGCGCGGATGATCTGGCGACCGACCGACATCGACGGGTTCAGCGTGTCGAAGGGGTTCTGGAACACCATCTGCACCGAAGACACCGTATCGGTGTTGCGCTTCTGGATCGGGGTGGACTGGACGTTTTCGTCAAACAGCATGATCGAGCCGGAGGTCGCGGTTTCCAGCCCCATCAAGACCTTTGCGAAGGTGGATTTGCCGCAGCCGGATTCACCGACGATAGCCAGCGTCTCGCCCTCACGCGCCTCGAAGCTGAGCGTTTCGTTGGCCTTGACCACCTTCTTCATGCCGCCGCCGAAAGCACCGGAGGAGACCGAGTAGTATTTCTTCAGATCCTCCATCTTCAGGACGACCTTGCCAACCGCAGCCTTTTGTTTCACCTCACGCTGGGCGGGCGGGGCGGCCCAGTCAATCTCGGTCCAGCGCAGGCAGCGGCTGGCGTGGCGGTCATCGCCCGGCACTTCTGACATCGGAACATCCGCCGCGTTGCAGCGCCCGTCCTGGAAATAGTCGCAGCGCGGGCCGAAGTTGCAGCCGTGCGGACGTTCGTGCGGCAGGGGGAAGTTGCCCGGAATGCTGATCAAAGGCCGCGAATTCTTGTCGGCCCCCGGCAGCGGGATCGACCGGAACAGCGCCTGCGTATAGGGGTGGCGCATGTTGTCGAAAACCTGCGCAACTTCGCCGGTTTCCACAGCCTCGCCGGAATACATCACGCAAAGCCGGTCGCAGACATCCATGATCAGGCCAAGGTTGTGGCTGATGAACAGCATCGAGGTGCCGTATTTGTGGCCCAGATCCTTGACCAGATCGACAATCCCCGCCTCGACCGTCACGTCAAGCGCGGTGGTCGGTTCATCCAGGATCAGAAGCGCAGGCTTGGCCATCAGCGCCATCGCGATGACGATGCGCTGCTGCTGGCCGCCCGAAAGCTGGTGCGGATAGGAATTCACGATCCGGTCCGGGTCCGGCAGGCGCACATCGGCAACAATCTGGCGGGCCAGTTTCCAGGCCTCGTCCTTGGACATGCCGGAATGGATCATCGGCACTTCGGCAAGCTGCGCGCCGATCTTCATCGCCGGGTTCAGGCTCGCCATCGGTTCCTGATAGATCATCGCGATTTCCGAGCCGCGAACATGGCGCAGTTCTTCTTCGTTCATCTTGGTCAGGTCGCGACCCTTGAACTTGATCGTCCCTGCGGTGATCTTGCCGTTCTTGCCAAGCTCGCGCATCACGGCCAGGGCGACCGTCGACTTGCCGCAGCCGGATTCGCCGACCAGACCCATCGCCTCTCCTGCCATGACCGAACAGGAGAAATCCATGACGGCAGGGATTTCGCGCATGCGGGTGAAGAACGAGATCGACAGGTGTTCGATTTCAAGGATCGGTTTGGACGGGTCCCAGCCGGTGTCTTTGGCGCTGTCTGTCATGGCATCAATCCTTCAGGCTTTCTTCGCGCAAACCATCGGCGAGGAGGTTCAGACCCAGAACAAGGCTCATCAACGCAAGGGCAGGGGCAAGGGCCGGGTGCGGCACCATGGCCAGAAGTTTGCGGCCATCGTCGATGGTAGAGCCCCAGTCCGGGCTTTCCGGGCTGACGCCAAGGCCAAAGAAGCCCAAAGTGCCCAGAAGGATGGTGGTATAGCCGATCCGCAGGCAGAAATCGACGATCAGCGGCCCGCGCGCGTTGGGTAGAATCTCCCACAGCATGATGTACCAGGCACCTTCGCCCCGGGTCTGGCCTGCGGCCACATAGTCGCGGGTCTTGATGTCCATCACCATGCCGCGCACGATCCGGAACACGCCGGGAGAGTTCACGAAGACCACGGACACGAAGACGTTCAGCAGGTTCGGGCTCATCCCCCAGACGTTCAGCGGATCGGCGTTGAAGGCCAGGCCAAGATAAGCCCAGACGCAGATCGCCATCGCGACGCCAAGGTACAGGTTGCGCTGCGGCGGGTTGGTGAAATAGCGCGAGTTGATCAGGATCCCGATGAAGAAAATCGGGAACAGGAACAGAAGCGCGGCCATATAGGTCGGGATGCCGATCAGGACGATCTCGGGCGTGACCAGAAGATAGAACAGCAAGATCACCGGGAAGGCCAGCACAAGGTTCGCGACGAACGAGATCACCGTGTCCAGCTTGCCGCCAAAGTAACCGGCGGGCAGGCCCAGGGTGATGCCGACCATGAAGGCGAACAGCGTGGCGGCGGGGGCGATTTTCAACACCTCGCGCGCGCCCATGACCATGCGGCTGAAGACGTCGCGGGCGACGTGGTCGGCCCCGAACAGGAAGTAGGCATAGGCACCTTCATCCGGGGCCTTCAGGGCCGAGCCGGGAACCGCGTTCTTCGATCCCGAAAACTGCGCCAAGGGGTCCATGGTGATGATCCAGTCGGCAAAGATTGCCGTGAAGACCCAGAACATCACGATGGTAAAGCCGATCATCCCGATCGGGCTGTCGAACAGCTTGCCGTAAAGCGCGAGTTTGCGTTTGTAGCGGATCGAAAGCGCAAAGGTGATGACCAGCGCGACCCAGACCGGCAGGAATTGCTGGAAGGCTGCGACAAGGATCTGGCCCCAGGACAAAGGTTCCATGTTCAGTGTTCCTTACGACAGCCGGATGCGGGGATTGAGGAAGACATAGCCGATGTCCGAGATCAGCTGCGTGATCAGGACAAGGACCACGGCGACCACCGAACAGCCCAAGAGAAGCTCGATGTCGTTGTTGCCGGCGGCCTGCACCAGCGTCCAGCCAAAGCCCTTGTAGTTGTACAGGGTCTCCACGATGACCACGCCGTTCAGCAGCCACGGGAACTGCAGCATGATCACGGTGAAGGGGGCGATCAGCGCGTTTCGCAAGGCATGCCGCATGACGACCTGACGGAAGCCGACGCCCTTCAGGCGCGCGGTGCGGATGTATTGCGCGGTCATCACCTCGGTCATGCTCGCGCGGGTCATCCGGGCGATATAGCCGATGCCGTAAAGCGCGATGGTCATCACCGGCAGCGCGAAGTTCCAGAAATTGATGTCATCCATCGCACTGGTCGCAGTGCCCATGAACAACGTCTTTGTCTCGATCCAGCCCGCCCCGGCCAGAAGTGGGGACAAGCCGGTCATCGGAGAGGCGAGAAGGGCGATGAACACCACGCCCGAGACATATTCAGGGGTGGCCGTCGATGCGATCGAGAACGACGACAGCACCCGGTCGGTGCGCGAGCCTTCCCGCATGCCTGACAGGACCCCAAGGAAAAGCGCGGTCGGCACCATCACCGCCATGACGGCGAACATCAGCCAGCCAGTCAACGACAACGACCGCGCGATCACCTGAGAGACCGGGACCTTGAAGACGGTGGACTGGCCCCAGTCGCCCTGCAACAGACCGCAGAAGCGCGGGGCGGCGGCCGGGTCGGTGCCCGGTTCCAGACAGCGCCCGGTGGGCGTTCCGTTCTGGGCCGTGTCGGTCCAGCCGGGCAACAGACCAAGCCACTGACCATAGCGGTTCAGCGGCGAGGAGTCATAGCCGTTTTCGGACAGCCAGGTTTCAACCTCGGCATCCGAAATCCGGGTTCCGGCCTCGGATTTGGCCAGTTTTTCCAGGTTCGGCGGCAGGTTGGTCAGCCAGAATACGATGAAGGTCAGTGCAAATGCCGTCAAAAGCATCACAAACAGGCGTTTGATGACGAACTTCAGCATGTCCGGCTCCGATCAGGGCGCAAAAGATCGCTCGCCCGCAGAACGGGAGAGAGTGTGGCGGTGCGCGGAGTTTCCTCCGCGCACCCTGTCCAGCTCGGTTGCCTTAGGCAGAGATCGACCACTTGTAGTGATGATGCTCGAACGTCGGGTGCATGTCGCAGCCTTTGACCTTCGGGTCGAAGTGGCGATAGATCGAGCGCCAGTAGGGCTGAACCATCACGCCGTCTTCCTGCATGATCTGTTCGATCCGCTCCATCACCTTGGACCGTTCGCCAGCATCAGCGATCGACATGGCCTTGCCAAGCAGTTCGTCAAACTCGGCATTGGCCATGGCGGTTTCGTTCCATGCCACACCGGTCTTGTAGGCAAGGGCCAGAACCTGCACGCCAAGCGGACGCATGTTCCATTCGGTCGCCGAGAACGGATACTTGGTCCAGTCGTTCCAGAAGGTCGAGCCGGGCAGCGTGGTCCGCTTGATGTTGATGCCGGCGTCACGGATCTGTGCCGCAACCGCGTCACAGGTGGCCGCTTGCCAGGCATCGTCCAGCGAGATCAGCTCGAACTCGTGGTCGGCCAACCCGGCAGCTTCGATCCCGGCCTTGGCAGCGGCGGGGTCAACCGTCTGTGCGGGCAGGGCAAAGTATTCCGGGTGGATCGGGCAGACATGGTGGTTTTCAGCCGGCTGACCAAGGTTCGAATAGCCAAGTTCCAGGACGATCTTGTTGTCCACGGCCTTGATCAGCGAGGTGCGGACTTCCTTGGTCTTGTACTCTTCGGCAAGCTGGTTGAAGCGCACCGCGATGGTCGAGGCGGTGACGGCTTCCGACTTGGTCCAGCCCAGGGCATCAAGCTGGTCGATGAATTCGCCGACCGACTGATAGGTGGCGTCAAGTTCGCCCGAACCGACAGCAGCGACTTCGGCAGCCGGATCGGTGCCAAGGTCGGTGTATTCGATGCGGTCCAGGTACGGGCCGCCGTAAACAGCGGTGCCCCACCAGGTGTGGTTGGCGTTCTTGACCAGGTGGCACTTGACGCCGACTTCCATGGTCTCGATCAGGTAGGGGCCAGTGCCGACGGCATTGGTCGGATCGCCGTTGTCATAGGCGCTGTGAACCACGGCAGCCGGATAGTCAGCCATGCCGACGATCAGCGTGATGTCCGGTGCCTTGAGCTTCAGTTCCACCGTCAGCGGATCGACAACGGTAACCGACCCTGCGGTCTGCTGCAGGATGACCACGTCGACGGTCTTGGTGGCATCAGCCGGATCGGGCTGGGTTTCAGTGATTTCGTCGCAAAGCGAGGCAACGCGCGCGGCCATCGAGTTACCGGCAACGCGGCCATCGCACCAGCGGGCGATGTTGTTGGCAACGTCATCGGCGGTGAAGTCGTCGCCGTTGTTCCACTTGACGCCCGGACGGACCTTGAGCGTGTAACCGGTGGCGTCAGCGTTGGCTTCCCAGCTTTCCAGCAGCATGCCGCGCAGCGAGCCGTCGGCATTGTATTCGACCATGTATTCCAAGGTGCCGCGGGTCGCGTTGGCGATCTGCGACCAATCAGCGGTGCGCGGGTCTTTCAGCGCCTTCAGTTCCATGGACATGCGCAGCGTGCCGCCCATGGTGGCATCTTGTGCCATGGCGGGCGGGGCTTCGAGGCCAAGCATCCCGTAGGCTGCCGCCGCCGACACGCCAAGCGCGGTCGAGCGCACAAGGAATTCGCGACGGCTAAGCGTACCGGCAACGACTTCCTCGGCATACATTTTTGCGGCCGGATGAACATCCGCCGTGTGGATCATGTCTTTCATTCGTGTCTCCCTGACAGACTTTTTGGTGGCTTTGGTTGCGCCTTATTGTCCGGAATCGGCTGGCCTTCTGATACGTCAAAAGCATCGCCAGAAACGGCAAGATAAGTGAACCTCCCCACGCATCATTGCGCATTTTCTTTGGCCATGCGTCAACGGCTAGATTCGACTATCTGAGGCCGTTTGCGACACGCTTGCGTCGAAACTGTCACTTGGCCCGGTAAAAGTCAGCCAGCACGGCGGAATGCCGTCGGAGACTTGCCTGTCAGGTGCTGGAAGGCCCGGGTAAAATAGGCCGGCGAGTTGAAACCAAGTTGCTCGGCGATCTTGCCGACGGGGATCTTGGTTTCGGCCAGAAGCTTGCGCGCCTCGAAGATTCGGCGGTCTTGCAGAAGGGCACTTGCGGGGCGGCCGCAGGCCGTGTTGCAGCAGCGCGTCAGGTGGGTCGAGGTCACGCCCAAGGCAGCGGCAAAGTCGGAAACCCCCATGCCGGTGCGGAAATTCCGTTCCAGCAGGGCGGTGTAACGCGCAACCAGACGGCGGGTCGCATCGGGGCGGGGGGCTTCGATCACATCGGCCTTGCGGGCCTGCCGTTCCAGCCAGACGCCGATCAGCCCGGCATAGGCTTCGGTCGCGCGGTCATGGGCGGGTATATCGCTTTCAAGTTCCCGCGACAGCGAATCAAGCAGGACGTTGATTTCCTGCTGCGGATGGACGTCGCGAATGCGCAGATGCAGCGAAGCCTTCGGCAGGACGACGCTGGAATTGCGCCCGAAAAACACCGCCGAGCCGAAAACCTGCGCCCCGGCTTCGAACGCATGCATGACGCCTGCCGGGATGAAAACCGCATTATGTGCCGTGTAGCCGCGCGTCACCCCCGAGATCGTGATTCTGCCCTGACCTTTGGTGAACCAAAGCAGGCAGGGTTCGGAAAGCGAACGCATTGCTTCAACCCGCCAGCGCCCCCCGGCAGCAAGACGAGGAATTGCAACCAGCCGAAGCGGCGAGGCGGTCAGAGTCAACGTCATGATGGGGTAGGTCCCTGGGTTTTTTTCCTGCGAGCAAGGCCAGTTAAACAGGCTGATTCGCGGAACCCAAGGGGAAAATTGCAGGGACGTGAAACTTGTCCACAGTGTTGCATTTTGGCGAGGAAAACTGAGTGGTTAATCGAACATTTACCTCAATATCTTGTCGTAACCCCATATCATGGCAGGGAAAGCTGGTGCCACCCCAACATGTTCGATCTGAACCAGGTGCGCTGCCGTTTTGCGTATTGGCGGCTGGCCAATGTCGCGGCCTCGGTCGCCTGCGACAGGGTCAGTTCGCCCCGCAGATGGGCGATCAGTTCTGGGGCGCCGATGGCCTTGGACGACGGGCGTTTCGGGTTCCAATCGGCCAGGTTTTCCTGCGCTTCATCCAATGCGCCTTCGGTCAGCATCTGGTTAAAGCGCCGGTCGATGCGGGCGTTCAGCCAATCGACATCGGGCACCAGAACCAGACCCTCGGCCCCGGCCAAGGGCATCAGTGGCGGCGGGGTGTCGTCTTGCCAGCTGGCAAGCCCTCGCCCGGTTGCCTGCAACACCTCCCAGGCGCGCTGGACGCGGACGCCGTTCAACGGGTCGATCCGGGCGGCGGTTGCGGGGTCAAGCTCGGCCAGAAGGGCAGCGCGGCCTTCGGCGGCCATGCGGGCATCAGCAAGGGCGCGGACAGCGGGCGGGGTGTCGGGGATTTCGGCCAGACCCCGGGTCAGGGCGGTAAAGTTCAACCCCGTACCGCCGACGATCACCACCGGTCGCGACAGAAGCGGGGCCAGATCGCGCAGCCAGTGCCCGACGGAATAGGTCTGGTCGCGCAGGACATGACCATAAAGCGCGTGGGGCAGGGCGGCCTCGTCAGCCTGTGAAGGGCGGGCGGTCAGGATGCGCCAGTTGCCATAGACCTGCAGCGCATCGGCATTCACGATCATACGGCCATCCCGCGCGGCAAGCTCCATCGCCAGGGCGGATTTGCCGCTGGCGGTGGGTCCGGCGATCAGAACCGGGGCCTCGCGCGAAATGGTGTTGAGTTTCATCCCTCTTTCGCCCGATCTGCGGTTGAACCTGCAGCGGTTTTGCGACATTTTGCGCCCCAGTCCAACGACAAAACGAAATGCAGGGGGGACACATGTCCAAGGCGGCGACCGAAAACGGGGCGGCGGCGGTGAAATACAGCCGTGTGATGCTTAAAATCTCGGGTGAGGCGCTGATGGGCGACCAGGGCTTTGGCCTGCATCCCCCGACTGTCGCGCGGATCGCGCAAGAGGTGAAATCGGTTCGCGACCTTGGGGTCGAGATCTGCATGGTCATCGGCGGCGGCAACATCTTCCGGGGCTTGCAAGGCAGCGCCCAAGGGATGGAGCGGACGACGGCGGACTACATGGGGATGCTGGCCACGGTGATGAACGCGCTGGCCATGCAGTCGGCGCTGGAGGAGATCGGCGTCTTTACCCGCGTCATCAGCGCCATTCCAATGGATCAGGTCTGCGAACCCTACATCCGCCGCCGCGCGGTGCGGCATCTGGAGAAGAAGCGGGTCTGCATCTTTGCCGCAGGCACCGGGAACCCCTATTTCACCACCGACACGGCGGCGACGCTGCGGGCAAGCGAGATGGCCTGTCAGGCGATCTTCAAGGGCACCAAGGTGGACGGGGTCTATGACATGGACCCGAAGAAACATGCCCATGCCAAGCGATACGACCATGTCAGTTATGACGAGGTGCTGGAAAAGCATCTGGGCGTGATGGATGCGACGGCGATTGCGCTGGCGCGGGACAATGACCTGCCGATCATCGTCTTTTCGCTGGACGAACCGGGTGGGTTCCGGGGGATTTTGGCGGGCGAGGGGACCTATACGCGGGTTCAGGGCTAAGCAGTTGCGAACGCTGCGGTAATCCGGACCATTAACGAAAGGTGACCCGTCTTCCTTTCGTCTTGCTTTTGTCTTCCTTCCGTCTTGCCCGCAGGTGCTGCGCGCGCCGTTAACCACGGGCTGCACGACATCTGCACGAAAGGCGCTTGCTTTGGCCTATACCCTTGGCCGGTCGCTCTGCTATAGAGCCGAAAACCTTCGGGCCGGTGCGCCCGCGACGAAATGAAGGACATGTCCCATGGCACATGAAGATATCGAGATCGACACCGACGCCATCCAGCGCCGTATGGAAGGCGCGATGAACGCGCTGAAGCACGAATTCGCATCGCTGCGCACGGGGCGGGCCAGTGCGTCCATCGTCGATGCGATCCAGGTCGAGGCTTATGGCCAGATGACCCCGATCACGCAGCTTGGCACGGTGAACGTGCCGGAACCCCGGATGGTGGTGATCAACGTCTGGGACAAGGGCATGATTTCCAAGGTCGAAAAGGCCATCCGGGAATCGGGCATCGGGATCAACCCGGTGACTGACGGACCGCTGATCCGCCTGCCGATCCCGGAACTGAACGAGGAACGTCGCAAGCAGTTGACCAAGGTCGCGGCGGGCTATGCCGAAAACGCCAAGGTTGCGATCCGCAACGTGCGGCGCGACGGGATGGACCAGATCAAGAAGGCCAAGTCGGCCGGCATGGGCGAGGACGACCAGAAGATGTGGTCGGACGAAGTGCAAGAGATGACCGACAAGGCGATTGCGCTTGTCGACAAGGCGCTTGAGGCCAAGCAGGCCGAGATCATGCAGGTCTGACGGCGAAGGGTGGCCGAAGTGTCGAAGGACGTGCAGATCCTGACCGAAACGCGGCCGGTCACCCATCTTGCGATCATCATGGATGGCAATGGCCGCTGGGCCACCAATCGCGGTTGGCCGCGTCTGGTCGGGCACCGCAAAGGGGCGGAGCGGGTGCGCGAGATCGTCAAGGCTTGCCCCGATCTGGGCATCCGCTGGCTGACGCTTTACGCCTTTTCGACCGAAAACTGGAAACGCTCGACCGAGGAAGTCCTTGGTCTGATGGCGATTTTCGCCCGCTATATCGAGCGTGAGGCCGACAAACTGGCCCGTGCCGGGGTGCGGCTGCGGTTCATCGGCGAACGCGGGCGGTTGGACCCCAAGCTGCAACGCCTGATGGCAGGGATCGAGGCGCGGACAGCGGGAAATGACCGGCTGAACCTGACGGTCGCGGTCAACTATGGCGGGCGGGACGAAATCCTGCGCGCGGCGCGCAAGATCGCCGAGGCGGCGGCGGCGGGTATTCTGGACCCCAAGCACCTGACCGAAGCGGCCTTTGCCGGGGCGCTGGATACCAGCGGGTTGCCCGATCCGGACCTGGTGATCCGCACCAGTGGCGAGACGCGGACCTCGAACTTCCTGCCCTGGCAGGCGGCCTATGCCGAGTATGAATTCACCGGGACGCTGTGGCCGGACTTTTCGCCCGAAGAGCTTGCCGCCATCGTCCAGCGGTTTTCCAACCGCGAACGGCGGTTTGGAGGGGCGACCAAGTGACGGAACCGAATGCAGCCCCTGCCGGACGCTGGGCCGATCTGAAGACCAGGGTTCTTTCCGCCATTGCGATGGTTGCGGTGGGTTTCGTCGAGATATGGCTGGGTGGCTGGGCCTTTACGGCGCTGATCATCCTGTTGACCGGCGTGATGATCTGGGAACTGGCCTCGATGACCGCACCGTCTCGGCGGCGGTCACCGATGACGCTGGCCGCGGCGGCAAGTGCGTCGCTTCTGGCGGCACTGGTCCTGAAAAGCGAGGTTGCCGCGCTGTTTCTTATCGTGCCGACGATCATGCTGATCCTGACACCGCGTCGCGACCGTCGGCTGGCGGGTGCCTATGCGCTGGCGATCATGCTGGCGGGCTTTGGTCTGGTCGATCTGCGCGTTGCGGGGGGCACGTCGGTCATCCTGTGGTTGGTGGCGGTTGTCGTGGCTTCGGATGTGCTGGGCTATTTCGCCGGGCGCATGCTGGGCGGGCCGAAATTCTGGCCAAGGGTCAGCCCGAAGAAGACGTGGTCTGGCACAATCGCGGGATGGGTCGGGGCCGCATTGGTGGGCGGGGGTCTTGTCGTCTTTGCCGGTGCAAGCTGGGTTCTGATCCCGGTATCGGCGCTTGTGGCCTTTGCGGGGCAGATGGGGGACATCGCGGAAAGCTGGGTCAAGCGGCGGGCGGGGGTGAAGGATGCCTCGCAGCTGATTCCGGGGCATGGCGGGGTGCTGGACCGGTTCGACGCACTGATCGGGGCTGTTGTCGCGGTAAAGGCGCTGGGACTTTTTGCCCCGGTTTCAGCGCTGCTTGGAGGCTGAAGGCTTGCGCCGAATCTCGATCTTTGGCGCGACCGGTTCGGTCGGTGAGCAAACGGTTGAACTGATCCGCAGGGCAGGCGGGACAAATGCGTATCAGATTGTCGCGCTGACGGGCGGACGAAATGTTGCGCGGCTGGCCGAGATTGCGGCCGAGTTGCGACCCGAGATTGCGGTTTGTGCCGATCCTTCGGGTCTGGGTGATTTGCGCGACCGTTTGACGGGAACCGGGATTGCCGTGGCAGCCGGACCCCAGGCGATAGCCGAAGCCGCCGACCGCCCGGCCGACTGGGTGATGAGCGCGATTGTCGGCGCGGCGGGTCTGGTGCCGGGGCTGCGCGCGTTGGCGCAGGGGGCGACGCTGGCGCTGGCCAACAAGGAAAGCCTGGTGACGGCGGGACGGCTTTTGATGGCCGAGGCGCAGCGTCACAATGCCCGCGTCCTGCCGGTGGACAGCGAACATTCGGCGATTTTTCAGGCGCTCGCGGGCGAGGATATTGCCGCGGTCGAGCGGATCATCCTGACGGCAAGTGGCGGCGCTTTGCGCGACTGGCCGCTGGAACGTTTGGCGGGCGCGACGGTCAAGGACGCGCTGGCGCATCCGAACTGGGCGATGGGTCAGCGGATCACCATCGACAGCGCCAGCATGTTCAACAAGGCGCTGGAAGTCATCGAGACGCGCGAATTCTTTGGCGTCCGGCCCGACCAGATCGAGGTGATCCTGCATCCTGAAAGCCTGATCCATTCGATGGTTGGCTTTCGCGATGGGGCGATCATGGCGCATATGGGCGCGCCGGACATGCGCCATTCCATCGGCTATGCGCTGAACTGGCCGGAGCGGGCGGAATTGCCGGTGGCGCGGCTGGATCTGGCGCAGATCGGCAGCCTGACCTTTCGCGCGCCGGACCCGAACCGCTTTCCCGCGCTGCGGCTGGCGCGTGAGGTGATGGCGCGGCGCGGGCTTTCCGGCGCGGCTTTCAATGCGGCCAAGGAAGTGGCGCTGGATCATTTCCTTGCCGGTCGGCTGGGCTTTATGGCGATGGCGGGGGTTGTCGAGGACACGCTGTCGGCGGTGTCAGCGGACCTTGGCCCCGAGAATGTGATCATGTCGCTTGCGGATGTGCTGGCGATGGACCATCTCGCACGGGTAAGAGCCGGTGAAAGTGCAGCCCGGCGGGCGAAGGGAACCTAGGATGAACGAGCTTTTGGCGCAGCTTGGCGGCACCGCCTGGACGGCGGTGTTTTTCATCATCGGGTTGTCGATCATCGTCTTCGTGCATGAATACGGCCATTACATCGTCGGGCGCTGGACGGGCATTCATGCCGAGGTCTTCTCGATCGGCTTTGGCAATGTGTTGTGGAAGCGGACTGACAAGCGTGGGACGCAATGGCAGATCGCGGCCATTCCCTTTGGCGGCTATGTGAAATTCCTGGGCGATGCGGATGCAAGTTCGACGCGGCCAGGCGATCTTTCGGGGCTGTCGGCGGAAGAGCGGCGCCATACGATGACCGGTGCGCCGCTTTGGGCGCGGGCGGCGACGGTTCTGGCCGGGCCGGTGGCGAATTTCATTCTGGCCTTCGCGCTTTATGCCGCGCTGATCCTGACCATGGGCGTGATCCGCGAAGAGCCGACCGTCGGCAAGATGCGCGCCTTGCCTGCGGCAGGGGAAAGCCTGCGCGAGGGCGACGTGATCCTGTCGATGAACGGGGCCAAGACGCCGGACTGGGACGCCTTTGCCACTGTGAAGGCTGATCTGAAGGGCCAGACGACGATCACCTACGCGCTGTTGCGCGACGGCAAGGAAATCCAGGTCACCGGGCCGCATCCGAATGCGGTGATCGTTGACGATGTCACGCTGCGGTCGGCTGCGCTGGACGCGGGGATCATGGTCGGCGACGTGGTGCTGCGGGCTGGTGGGCAGGATATCGTGGAGTTCAGCCAGCTTGTCACGGTGGTGACCGGAAGCGGGGGCAAGCCCATTCCGTTGACAATCTGGCGGGATGGCAAATCGATTGACCTGTCGCTGACCCCCCGGATGCAGATCGCGCCCGACAATGCGACCGGAGAGCTGACCGAACGCTATCTGATCGGGCTTTCCTCGAACGGGCTGGTCTTTGAGCCCGGTTTGCGCCCGGCAGGGGTTTGGGACGCGCTGTCGGGGGCGGCTGTGGCGATGCAGACGATGACCGTGACCATGTTCAGCGGGCTGAACCGGATGGTGACGGGCATGATCAGCAGCTGCGGCCTTTCGGGGGCGATCGGCATGGCCCAGACGATTGGCGACGCGGCCCGCGTCGGCCTTGATACCTTTGTCATGGTGCTTGCCGGATTGTCGCTGGGTATCGGGGTGATGAACCTGTTCCCGATTCCAGTGCTGGACGGCGGGCATCTGGTGTTTCACGCCTATGAGGCGGTGACACGCCGGGCCCCGCCGCCACGGGTTCTGAACTTCCTGATGACGGTCGGTCTGACGCTGGTGATCGGCCTGATGGTCTTTGCGCTTAGCCGCGATCTGGTCTGCGGCTAGGGCAGGGCTTGCGGCCTGCGCCGGGGCCGGGTGCGACTGGGGTCGGCGACGCGCTGCTACCAGATATGGGAAAGTTATCCACAGGGACCGCAGGCTTTTGACAAAGCTTGGCTTTCCCGCTAGTCAATCCAAGACACATAAAGCACGGCGAGGAACCAACATGCAGATGACCCATAGCGCGACCAAGGGGCGGTCGTCCGGGGCGAAAGCAAGGGCCCGTCTGCTTGCCACTGCGGTTTTCGTAAGCCTTGCAACGGCTTCGCAGCCGTTCCTGACACCGGCTTACGCGCAAAGCTTTTCCTTTTCGAACGTCGTGGTCGAAGGCAATGACCGCGTCGACGTCGCGACGATCATCGCCTATGCCGGAATCAGTCGCGGGGACGAGGTTTCTGCCGCGATGTTGAACGATGCCTACCAGCGCATCGTGAACTCGGGCCTGTTTGAAACGGTCGAAATCGACCCGCAAGGATCGACCCTGGTGATTCGGGTTCAGGAATACCCGATCGTCAACGTCATCAGCTTTGAAGGCAACAAACGGCTGAAAGACGAAGATCTTGCCGCGTTGATCCAGTCGCAGTCGCGCCGGGTCTATTCGCCAAGCATCGCCGAATCGGATGCCGCCGCGATTGCCGAGGCCTATCGGGTCAGCAGCCGTCTTGCGGCGACCATCACGCCCAAGATCATCCGCCGGTCGGAAAATCGCGTCGATCTGGTGTTCGAGATCACCGAAGGCAAGGTCGCGGAAATCGAACGGTTGTCCTTCGTCGGCAACAAGGCGTTCACGGATCGTCGTCTGCGTCAGGTGCTTGAAACCAAGCAGGCAGGGTTCCTGCGGACCTTCATCAAGAAGGATTCCTATGTTCCGGAACGGCTGGAACTCGACAAGGCGGTGCTGACCGAATTCTACAAGTCGCGCGGCTATATCGATTTCCAGGTTCTGGATGCCAGCGCCGACTTCAGCCGGGAACGGGATGCGTCTTTCGTGACCTTTACCGTCCGCGAAGGCCTGCCGCATGACATCGGCGCCATCACGGTGGTTTCCGAAGTCGAAGGGATCGACGCTGCGGAGTTTGAAGCGGTCACCAAGATCAAGACCGGCCAGACCTATTCGCCGCTTCTGATCGACAACAACGTCACCCGGATGGAAACGCTGGCCCTGAAGAAGGGGCTGAACTTCGTCCGGGTCGAGCCGCGCCTGACCCGCGACGAACGCAATCAACTTGTGAATGTCGAATTTGCCATCGTGCGGGGCGAGCGGATCTTTGTCGAACGGATCGACATTGAAGGTAACGCGACCACGCTGGATCAGGTGGTGCGTCGGCAGTTCGCCACGGTCGAAGGCGACCCCTTCAACCCGCGCGAAATCCGCCAGTCGGCCGAACGCATTCGCGCGCTTGGCTTCTTCTCGGATGCGCAGGTCGATACCGAACCTGGATCGGGCCCTGATCAGGTGGTCGTGAATGTCGACGTCGAGGAACAGCCGACCGGGTCGCTGAGCTTGGGCCTGTCCTATTCCAACGAATCTGGTGCGGGCATTGCCATCGGCTTTTCCGAGTCGAACTTCCTTGGCCGTGGCCAGAACCTTTCGGTCGACCTGAACTCGGGAGCCGATACAAAGAACTCCAGCTTCAGCTTTACCGAACCGGCGCTGCTGGGCCGCGATCTAAGCTTCAGCGTCGGCGGCTATTACCGGACTTCGGATCAGGCCAACGCGGTCTACAACACCCGCAACGTCGGCCTGACCACTGGAATCGGCTTCCCGCTGGGCGAACAGTCCAAGATGGACCTGCGCCTGCGCGTGTCCGAAGACCGTCTGACCGATTACAGCGGCGATTCCCCGATCATCCAGGCCGAAGTGGATCAAGGCGCGCTGACGACTGTCTCGCTTGGCTATGGCTTTGCCTATGACACGCGGATCACCGGGCTGAACCCGAAGGGCGGCGTTCTGCTGCGCTTTGGCCAGGATTTCGCGGGGCTTGGTGGCGACACGCAATATATTGAGACAACTGCCTTTGCCTTGGCAGAAACCCGGATCATGAACGAGGAAGTCGCCGTTCGCGCGATCTTCGAAGGTGGGGCGATCACCTCGTTCGGTGACAGTTCCAGCCGCGTGACCGAACGGTATTTCGGCAACGGCAAGATCCGGGGCTTCACGGGCAATGGATTTGGGCCGCGCGATACCGCAGCGACCAACAAGGATGCGCTTGGCGGCAACTTCTTTGCGGTCGCGCGGTTCGAAGCCGATTTCCCGCTGGGTCTGCCCGAAGAATACGGCATCACCGGCGGCGCGTTCTTCGATATCGGGTCGGTCTGGAGCCTGGAAAACACGACGGGCTTTGGCGGCTCGACCGTGGATGACAGCTTCAATCCGCGCGCCTCGATCGGGGTGTCGATCTTCTGGACGACACCAATCGGTCCCCTGCGGTTCAACTTCAGCAAAGTCCTGATGAAGGAAGACTATGACAAGGAACAGAACTTCGAGCTGACCATCTCGTCGCAGTTCTGATGATCGGCCTTGCGGGCAAGCTGAAGTGGTTCGGGGCCACCCTGACGCTTGGCTTGCTTCTTGCGGGCCAGCCACTTGCGGTTTGCGCGCAAGAGGCAGTGACAGCGCAGGCGAAGCCGGAAATTCTTGTCGTGGACCGGGAACGGTTGTTCACGAATTCCGCCTTTGGTCGCGCCAGCATCGCCCGCGAGGAAGAGGCCGCGCGCGCGCTTGAGGCGGAAAACAGCCGCATTCAGGCCGGGCTTGTCGCCGAAGAGCAAGAGCTGACTGTCCTGCGCAAGACGCTTTCGGCCGAAGACTTTGCCACCCGCGCCGATGCCTTTGACCAGAAGGTCGAACGGATTCGCGCCGAGCAGGATGCCAAGGCCCGCGATCTGACCAAGGCGCGGGACGAGAACGGCAAGGCGTTTCTTGTGGCGGTGGCGCCCGTTCTGGAAGGTATCCTGAACCGCAGCGGTGCTGTGGTGCTTTTGGACAAGGGTCTGATCATTCTGGCGGTGTCGTCGATTGATGTCACCGACGAGGCCATCGCCGAGGTTGACAAGGTGCTTGCCGCACCTTCGCCCCCTGCGCCTTAGCCCCCCTCACTTGCCACATGCCGGATGACTTGCTAGCACAGGCGCAAGGGGGCCGGCCTGTTGCCGGGCAGGAAGGGACAGACCATGGACAACACGATTGCGACCACTGCTGATCTGGATCTGATCCAGCGGATCATTCCGCACCGCTATCCGTTCCTCTTGATCGACAAGGTCCGCGACATCGTCCTGAACGACTCTTGCGTCGGTATCAAATGCATCACCTTCAACGAGCCGCAGTTCCAGGGCCATTTCCCCGGCATGCCGATCTTTCCGGGCGTCATGGTCATCGAAGCGATGGCGCAGACCTCGGGCATTCTTGTCGGGCTGTCGATGGACCTGATCGACAAGAATGCCAAGGTGTTCTTCATGGGCGTCGATGGGGTCAAGTTCCGCCGCAAGGTGGTGCCGGGCGATGTACTGGAGTTGCACGTCAAGGCGGTGCGCGGTGGCGGTCGGGTCTGGAAGTTCGAAGGCCGCGCCATGGTCGAAGGGGAACTGGCCTGCGAGGCGACATTCATGGCGATGTTCGACGTCCCCAAAGCATGAGCATTCATCCCTCAGCAGTGATCCATGGCTCGGCCGTGGTCGAACCGGGTGCAGTGATCGGGGAAGGCGTGGTGGTCGGGCCTTTCGCGCTGATCGGGCCAGAGGTGACCCTGGGCGCGCGGGTGGTGGTGAAAAGCCATGCCGTGGTGACCGGCTGGACCGAGATTGGCGATGATTGCGTGATCTTCCCCTTTGCCACCGTCGGCGAGGTGCCGCAGGACCTGAAATACCACGGCGAACACACGCGGCTGATCGTGGGTGCGCGCTGCCGCATCCGCGAAGGCGCTACGCTGAACACCGGCACCGAAGGCGGCGGCGGGGTGACGCGGGTTGGGGATGACTGCCTGATCATGACGGGTGCCCATGTCGGGCATGACGCGCAGATCGGCAACCGGGTGATTCTGGTGAACCATGTCGCCATCGCGGGCCATGTGGTGCTGGGCGATGACGTGATCGTTGGTGGGTTATCGGGCATTCATCAATGGGTGCGGGTCGGGCAGGGTGCGATCATCGGGGCGGTCACCATGGTGACGAATGACGTGATCCCCTATGGCCTCGTGCAGGCCCCGCGCGGCGAGTTGGATGGGCTGAACCTTGTCGGGCTGAAGCGGCGGGGTGTGGACCGGGCGGGGATAACGGCACTCCGCGCCGCCTATCAGACGCTGGCGCAGGAAGACGGCAGCTTTGCCGAACGGGCCCGCAAACTGGCCGAGGAAAGCGACAGCCCGCTGGTGCGCGAGATTGCCGATTTCATCCTGTCGAAGTCGGATCGCAGCTTCCTGACACCAAAGGGCGGGCGGTGACGGCCGATCCCAAAACCGCGCTGATTGCCGGGCGGGGGGCCTTGCCTGCGGCATTGGTGGCAGCGATGACCTCTACGCCGCTGGTGGCGGCGATGAAGGGTTTCGTTCCCGACGGGCTGGCGGTCGATATCGAGTTTCGCGTTGAACGGCTGGCCCCGTTCCTGCGCCATCTTGGCGACCATGGGGTGGAACGGGTGGTCTTCGCCGGGGCCGTGCAGCGCCCCTCGCTTGACCCGGCACTGATCGATCCGGCGACGGCCACTCTGTTGCCCCGGTTGATGCAGGCGATGGCGGCGGGCGATGATGCGACACTGCGGGTGGTGATCGAGCTGTTCGTCGAGGCCGGTTTTGCGATTGCCGGGGTCGAGGATGTGGCCCCCGCGCTGTTGCCGGGGGCTGGCGTGCTGGCCGGGGCTGTGACGCCAAGGGATGAGGCGGACGCGGCACGGGCGGCGGCGATTGTCGCGGCGCTTGGGTCGGTTGACGTGGGGCAGGGCGCGGTGGTCGTGCAGGGCCTGTGCCTTGCCGTCGAGGCATTGCCGGGAACCGATGCGATGCTGGCGGGGGTTGCGGCCCTGACACCCGGCCTGCGGCCCGATCCGGGCCGGGGGCGCGGCCTGTTCTACAAGGCCGCGAAGCCGGGGCAGGACCGGCGGATCGACCTGCCGACGCTTGGCCCGGCGACATTGCGCGCGGCGGCGGCGGCGGGGCTTGGCGGGGTGGCGTTTCAGGCTGGATCGGTCATCTGCCTGGACCTGCCCGAGATGAAACGTCTGGCCGAGGAGTTGGGCCTGTTCCTCTGGGCGCGGGGATGACCGGGGGACACTCATCGCTTGCTTCGCCGCGCTTTTCGTTGCGCGCCCGTCAGCGAAAAGCGGTCGGAGACCTGCGATGAGCGGCCCGTTGCGCCTGTTCCTGATCGCGGGTGAGCCTTCGGGTGACCGGCTGGGCGCGGCCTTGATGGCGGGGCTTCGGCAGCTTGCCCCAAGCGTCGCCTTTGATGGAATCGGCGGCCCATTGATGCAGGCCGAAGGGCTGACAAGCCTGTTCCCGATGGAGGAGCTTTCGGTGATGGGCATCGCCGAAGTCCTGCCAAAGTATTTTCATCTGAAACGCCGGATCAGGCAAGCGGCAGCGGCGGTGCTGGCCAGCGGAGCCGAGGCGTTGGTGACCATCGACAGCCCCGATTTCTGCCTGCGGGTGGCGGCGATCGTCAAGGCCGCGCGCCCTGACTTTCGCACGATCCATTATGTCGCCCCGTCGGTCTGGGCATGGCGTCCCGGTCGGGCGGTAAAGATGGCACGGGTCATCGACCATGTGCTGGCGCTGCTGCCGTTCGAACCGCCTTATATGACTGTGGCGGGGATGACTTGCGATTTTGTCGGGCATCCGGTGGTATCCGAACCGCTTGCCACGGAGGACGAGAAGGCCGCCTTCGTCGGCAAGGGTCCGCTGCTTCTGGCGCTTCCGGGGTCGCGCTGGTCGGAAGTCACCCGGCTCGCTCCAATCTTTGGCGAGGTGATCGCCCGTCTGAAGACCCGCCACCCCGACCTGCGTGTGGCCCTTCCCACCGTACGGGGCGTTGCCGATCTGGTGCAAGAACTGACCGCAGGTTGGGCGGTCGTGCCCGAAATCATTCAGGACCCTGCCGCCAAGCGCGGCGCCTTTGCCGCGGCCGATGTGGCGCTGGCGGCTTCGGGGACGGTGTCGCTGGAACTAGCAGCGAATGGCTGCCCGATGGTCATCGCCTATGACATGCACTGGTTCAGCTGGTGGCTGATGCAGCGGGCGGCGCTGATCGACACGGTGACGCTGGTCAATCTGGTCAGCGACAGCCGTGTGGTGCCGGAATTCCTTGGCCCCGCCTGCAAGCCCGATGCCATCGCTCCGGCAATCGAGGCGCTTTTGGCCGACCCTTCCGTGCAGCGGCAGGCGATGGCCCTGACGATGGAGCGGTTGGGAAAGGGCGGGGAAGCCCCCGGCCTTAGGGCTGCCCAGTCGGTTCTGACGTCGGTTCTGGCGGCTCTTCCCCGTTCACGATTGCCAGCACCTGAGGCATAAGGTCCTGCATCGTGGTGCCGATGAACTGGTTCAGCGCAGGCTGCTGTGCGGCGGTCAGTTGCGGCAGTTTCGCCATGACCGACTTGCCCTCGGGTGTCGCGTAGAAGTCGTTCAGCGCCTTGATCTCGGTCAGGGTGAACATGTCGGCCATGATCCCGGCCTGATCGCGCATCAGCGCTGGCAGTGGTTCCTGAAACGCCTCAAGATAAAGCGCCTTGATCTGGGCCAGTTGATCCTCGGTCAGCACGGCACCGCCTGCCGTCACCTGATCAAGGATCGGCTGGTAAAGCATGCCGATCATCGCCTCCATGTCGAAATCGGACAGCGCCATGTCGATATAGACCTCTGCCGCCGCAATCCGATCTTCGCGCGTTTCGGCAAGCGCGGGCAGGGGGGTGGCGGGCAGGGCCAGCGCAAGCGCCAGAATGATCGACTTCACGAGCCTGGTCCTTTCCAGATCCAGCCACCACCCAAAATGCGGCTGCCTTCGGGGGCATAGAAGACGCAAGCCTGCCCGGCGCTGACCCCGTCTTCGGGGGCCAGAAGCTCGACCTCGGCGGTGGTCGGGCCGGTCGGGCGAAGGATCGCTTCGCGCGGTGGGCGGGTCGAGCGGACCTTGACGTTCAGGTGCCATTCCGGGCGGCTGTCAAATGGGGCATCGCCCAGCCAGTTGATCTCGCGCACCGGGATCACCCTTGTCGAAAGCGCCTCTTTCGGGCCGACAATCACCCGCCGCGTCGCGGGGTCCAGTTTCACCACATAGATCGGATCGCCAAGGCCGCCGATGCCAAGGCCCTTGCGCTGGCCGATGGTGTAATGGATCACGCCGCGATGCTGGCCAAGCACGTTGCCCTCAAGGTCCACTATATCGCCGGGATCGGCCGCACCGGGGCGCAGCTTTTCGATCACGGCGGCGTAGTCGCCGTTCGGCACAAAGCAGATGTCCTGACTGTCGGGCTTGTCCGCGACCGGCAGGCCGTATTTCGCCGCCAGCGCGCGGGTTTCGGCCTTCGATGCCAGATGGCCCAGCGGAAAGCGCAGGTACGAAAGCTGCTCCGGCGTGGTCGAGAACAGGAAATAGCTTTGGTCGCGGTTCGCGTCGGCAGCCTGATGCAGTTCCGGCCCGCTGTCCCCGACCTTGCGCTGGATATAGTGGCCGGTCGCCATGCAATCGGCGTCAAGCTCCTTGGCGGTGGCCAGAAGGTCCTTGAATTTCACCCGTTCGTTGCAGCGGATGCAGGGCACCGGCGTTGCGCCCGCGAGATAAGCGTCGGCGAATTCCTCGATCACCGCCTCGCGGAAGGTGTTTTCGTAGTCGAGGACGTAATGCGGAAAGCCCATCGTCTCGGCCACGCGCCGCGCGTCGTGGATGTCGCGGCCCGCGCAACAGGCGCCCTTTTTGGCCAACGCGGCACCATGGTCGTAAAGCTGCAGCGTGACGCCGACCACGTCATAGCCTTCTTCGGCCAACATCGCAGCCACGACCGAACTGTCGACACCGCCCGACATGGCAACGACCACCCGCGTTTCCGACGGGGGTTTGGCAAAGCCAAGTGAGTTCAGGGCGACGTCGCGCGGCATGAGTGCTGTCCGGGTTACGGGAATGATGGGGAATATATGAAAATGCCGCGCAGTCTCAATCCCTCGTTTCAGGATTGATTAAGTATGTGGCGTCATTCTTGCCGCCAAAAGAAGGAATGGACGATGTTCTTGAAAAAGGTTGATGGTCCGCGGCAGGTGACCCTGCCTGACGGCAGCATTCTTAGTCGGGCCGATTTGCCCTCGCCCGATACGCACCGCTGGGTCGCCAGTCGCAAGGCGATTGTGGTCAAGGCGGTGATCCATGGGCTGATCCCGCAGCCCGAGGCGTTGGAACGCTATTCCCTGTCGGAAGAGGAGTTCCAGATTTGGCGCACCGCCGTTGAACGGCATGGGGATCAGGGGCTGAAGGTGACGGCCATCCAGAAATACAGACAACTTTAAATTGTTTCATGTTCTCCTTCAGGCATAGTAACCGTCGGTTAACCATTGCGCGCCCATTCTGTTAACGACGAAAAATTTCTTGGCGGAGAAACCGACAAATGCGCATTCTGCTTGTGGAAGACGATCCGACGACCTCTCGTTCGATCGAATTGATGCTGACCCATGCCAATCTGAACGTCTATTGCACCGACATGGGTGAAGATGGGATCGATCTGGCAAAGCTATATGATTACGATCTGATCCTGCTGGACCTGAACCTGCCGGACATGAGCGGGCATGAGGTTCTGCGCCAGATCCGGCAAGCGCGTGTCGAAACCCCGATCCTGATTCTGTCGGGCGCGGATGACACGGAAAACAAGCTGAAGGGCTTTGGGTTCGGCGCGGATGACTACCTCACGAAACCTTTCCACCGCGAAGAACTGGTCGCCCGCATTCACGCGATCATTCGGCGGTCCAAGGGGCACAGCCAGTCGGTGATCAAGACCGGGCTGGTTTCGGTCAACCTTGACGCCAAGACGGTTGAGGCTGAGGGCAAGACCGTGCATCTGACCGGCAAGGAATACCAGATGCTGGAGCTTCTTAGCCTTCGCAAGGGCACGACGCTGACCAAGGAAATGTTCCTGAACCACCTTTACGGCGGGATGGACGAACCCGAGTTGAAGATCATCGACGTCTTCATCTGCAAGCTGCGCAAGAAGCTGGCCGAAGCGACCGGTGGTGACAATTACATCGAAACCGTTTGGGGGCGGGGCTATGTGCTGCGCGATCCGTCCGGTGGCGTGGCGCGACTGGCCGAAAGCGCCTGACCTTTACCTTGCAGCCCGCGCCGCCTAACCTTTAGCCGGAAGGACAGGGGGCGGGAATGGCGGAAAAGCCGGTAAAGGCACTGACAGAGGGGGAAGCGGTTGCCGAATGGGCGGCGCTGGTCCAGATCGTGCTGGACGCCAATGTCGCCTATCACCGCGACGATGCGCCCACGATCTCGGACGCCGATTACGACCGGATGAAACGCCGCCTTTCGGAACTTGAGGCGGCGTTTCCGGCAATCGAACGGGCGATGACGGGCAAAAGCCCGACCGAACTGGTCGGGGCCCCGGTGGCCGATGGCTTTGGCAAGGTCGCGCACCGGGTGCGGATGCTGTCCTTGGAAAACGCCTTCGAGGCTGAAGATGTCGCCGATTTCGACGATCGGGTCCGCAAGTTTCTGGGCCACAGCGGGTCGCTGTCCTATACGGCGGAACCCAAGATTGACGGGCTGTCGCTTTCCCTGCGCTATGAAGCCGGGGTTCTGATCCAGGCCGCAACCCGTGGGGATGGCGAGGTCGGGGAAAATGTCACCGACAACGCCCGCACCATCGCCGATATCCCGCAGCGCCTGACGGGCGCGCCGGAGGTGTTGGAGGTGCGGGGCGAGGTCTACATGTCCCACGCCGATTTCGCCGCGCTGAACGTACGGGCCACGGCGGCGGGCGAAAAGCCCTTTGCCAATCCGCGCAACGCCGCCGCCGGGTCGCTGCGCCAGTTGGATGCCAACGTCACCGCCAGCCGCCCGCTGCGGTTCTTTGCCTATGCCTGGGGCGATCTGTCCGCCCCGCTGGCCCCGACTCAGTTCGAAGCGATCCAGCGACTGAAGTCTTTGGGGTTCCAGACCAATCCCCTGACGGTGCTGTGCGACGGGCCCGAGGCGATGCTGGACCAGTACCGCCTGATCGAAGCGCAACGCGCGACCTTGGGCTATGACATCGACGGCGTCGTCTACAAGGTCAACGACCTTGCCCTGCAGGCGCGGCTTGGGTTTCGCTCGGCCACCCCCCGCTGGGCGATTGCGCACAAGTTCCCGGCGGAACTTGCCTGGACCCGGCTGTTGGGTATCGACATCCAGGTCGGCCGCACCGGCGCACTGTCGCCCGTGGCGCGGTTGCAGCCGGTGACGGTGGGCGGCGTCGTGGTCAGCAACGCCACGCTGCACAACGAAGACTACATCGCCGGTCGCGACTCACGCGGGGAACCGATCCGCGGCGGCAAGGACATCCGCGTCGGCGATTGGGTGCAGGTCTACCGCGCGGGCGACGTGATCCCCAAGGTTGCGGATGTCGACCTGTCGCAGCGCCCGACCGATGCGCAGCCCTTCATCTTTCCCGCGCTTTGCCCCGAATGCGGCAGCGAGGCGCACCGCGAGGAAGGCGACTCTGTCCGCCGCTGCACCGGTGGCCTGATCTGCCCCGCGCAGGCAGTGGAGCGGTTGAAGCATTTCGTCAGCCGGGGGGCGTTCGACATCGAGGGCCTGGGGGCAAAACAGGTCGAGATGTTCTTCAACGATCCGACCCTGGCCGTGAAGACGCCTGCCGACATCTTTACGCTTGCCAAGCGAGATGCCGACAACCCCTTGCAAAAGCTGAAGAACCGCGATGGGTTTGGCGAAACATCCGTCACGAAACTGTTCGCCGCCATCGAGGCGAAGCGGACCATCCCCCTTGACCGGCTGATCTTCGCGCTTGGGATCAGGCATATAGGCGAGACCTCATCCAGCCTTCTGGCCCGCCACTACGGCACTTGGGAGGCCTTGGCTCAAGCCATTGATGAGTCGCACAACTATTTCGGTCGGGCGTGGGAAGAGTTGACCGCCATCGACGGGATCGGCGCTGTCAGTGCGCGCGCGCTCGTCGATGCCTTGCACCCAGCGAATGCGGAACGGAAAGAAGTGAATCGCCTCATTGGCTTCCTTACCATTCAGCAAGTCAAAGCCGTCGCAACCGAAAGCCCGGTCGCGGGCCTGACCGTTGTCTTCACCGGCACCCTAGAAAAGATGACCCGCGCCGAGGCCAAGGCCCGGGCTGAGGCTTTGGGGGCCAAGGTGGCAGGCAGCGTCAGCGCCAAGACCGACCTTCTGGTCGCAGGCCCCGGTGCGGGCTCCAAGGCCAAGGACGCCGAGCGGCTGGGGGTCAAGGTCATCGACGAAGATGCCTGGCTGGCGTTGATCGGCGGATGAGCCGGCCCGAAAGCCTTTTCCCGCTTTATGCGGAGCTTGAGACGCTGCCAGGTGTCGGGCCAAAGGCGGCCAAGGCGTTCGAAAGCCTTGGCGTGACCCGGCCCAAGGATCTTTTGTACTTTCTGCCGCATTCCGGGGTGGACCGGACACGGCGCGACTCGGTCCGGGACGTGACGGCACCGGCAACCCTGACGGTCGAGGTCGAGGTCGGCATGCATGTGCCGTCGCGCCGCAAGGGTGGGCCCTACCGGGTGCATGTGCGCGATGCCAAGCTGGAGTTTCAGCTGGTGTTCTTTCACGCCCGCGCCGACTATCTGCAAAAGCTGTTGCCAACCGGGCAAAGGCGCGTGGTCTCGGGCAAGGTCGAACTTTTCGATGGCGTGGCGCAGATGGTCCATCCCGACCATGTGCTGCGGGTCGAAGAGGCGGCGGAAATCCCGGCCTATGAACCGGTTTACCCCCTCAGCGCGGGCCTGACCCAGCGGCTGGTTGCCAAGGCGGCGCAGGCGACGCTGACACGGGTGCCGCCATTGGCCGAATGGATCGACCCGGCCCTGAAGGCGCGGGAAGGCTGGCCCGACTGGGGCACTGCCTTGCAGGCGGCTCATGCGCCCACCGGGGCGGCGGGGCTGGCCTTTACCCATCCGGCACGGTTACGGCTGGCCTATGATGAGCTGTTTGCCCATCAGTTGACCCTGTCGATTGCCCGGTCCCGCATCCGGCGGGGCAAGGGTGTGGTCACGGCGGGGGATGGGACACTGCGGGCCAAGGTCCTGGAAAGCCTGCCCTATCAGCCGACCGGCGCGCAGGTTCGCGCGGTGGCCGAGATTGCCGGTGACATGGCCGCCCCCCTGCGGATGAACCGGCTGTTGCAGGGCGATGTCGGGTCGGGCAAGACCTTGGTGGCGTTTCAGGCGCTGTTGATTGCGGTCGAAAGCGGCGGGCAGGGCGTGATGATGGCCCCGACCGAGATTCTGGCGCGCCAGCATTTCGAAGGTCTGGCCCCCTTGGCCCGTGCCGCCGGGGTGCGGCTGGAGCTTCTGACCGGGCGCGACCGGGGGGCAGACCGGGCGATGAAGCTGGAAGATCTGGCGATGGGGCGCATTCCCCTTCTGGTCGGCACGCATGCGGTCTTTCAGAAGGATGTGGAATTCAAGGACCTGCGCCTTGCCGTGGTTGACGAACAGCACCGCTTTGGCGTGGCCCAGCGAATGGAACTGGGGGCCAAAGGCGAAGCGGTCGACGTGCTGGTGATGACGGCAACACCCATCCCGCGCAGTCTGGCGCTGGCCACGCATGGCGACATGGATGTGTCGGTGCTGGACGAAAAGCCCGCTGGGCGGAAACCGATCAGGACTGCGATGGTGTCGGCGGACCGGTTGGAAGAAGTGGTCGACCATCTGCGCAAGGCCGTGGCCGAGGGGCGGCAGGCCTATTGGGTCTGCCCCTTGGTCGAAGAATCCGAGGTGGTGGACTATGCCAGCGCGGAGGAACGGTTCAAGGCGCTGCGGGCTGCCTTGGGCGACCGGGTGGGGCTGGTGCATGGTCAGATGCCCCCCGCCGACAAGGACGCAGCCATGGCGCGGTTCGTGGCGGGCGAAACTTCCGTTCTGGTCGCGACCACGGTGATCGAAGTGGGGGTGAACGTGCCCAACGCGACGATCATGGTGATCGAACAGGCCGAAAGCTTTGGTCTGGCGCAGCTTCACCAGTTGCGGGGACGGGTTGGACGGGGCGAGGCGGCCTCGACCTGCCTCTTGATCTATCAGGGCCCGCTGAACGAAACCGGGGCGCGGCGGCTGACGACGATCCGCGACACCGAAGACGGGTTTCGCATCGCCGAAGAAGATCTGGCGATGCGGGGGGCGGGGGACCTGATCGGAACCGCTCAATCGGGCCTGCCCCGGTTCCGGGTGGCTGACCTGGAACGGCAATCCGCGCTGATGGCACTGGCGCAGACCGATGCCCGCAAGCTGATGCTGGACGACCCCGACCTTTCCAGCCCGCGCGGTCTGGCCGCCCGCGCGCTGCTCTGGCTGATGGATCAGGACCGGGCGATCCGTTTGATCTCGGTCGGATAGGGCCGCTCATCCCTCCCTTGCGGGCGGTCTTCGCTTGGCAGCGATAAGTTCCGTCAGGGACGCAGAACGAGAATCACACAATGTTCACAAATGTTCTTAAAAAGTTCTTTACAGGATTGCGGTGTTGTGAGAACAATACAGCAACAAGAACGGAGGATGCGATGAAAGAGGCGATGAAAACCCTGCTCTCCACCACCCCGCGTGGCGCGATCGAGGATCTGGTTGGGATTGCTGCGCTGTTCGTTCTGGTTTTCGCCATGCTGTCGCTGCCCAGCCTGGCCTGAGGTTTCTGCCCCGCGCTCTGCCCCATACACGGTCTTCCCGCCATTTGCCTGGCCCACCGTTTCCAGACGCGCCACTGCCGCCGCCGTCCCCCCGGACGCGCGGCGGTTTTTTCATGCGGCGGCTTCCATCGCCTCGCAGACGGCTTCGAGGGCCAGCAGGATCGAGGCGTGGCGGTTCTTGTAATCGCGGGCGGGGAGAAGGGTTTCATATCCGTTGAACGGGGCCGCCGGGACCGGGCCAGAGGTCTTCAGCATCGCCTGCACGGCATCGCGGGCGGATTGCAGTTCGGACAGGCTGCGGCCGATCACGACCTGACCAAGGATCGCCGCCGAGGCCTGGCCAAGGGCGCAGGCTTTCACGTCCTGGGCGAATTCGGCGACCTTGCCGTGCTTGACCACCACATCCACCGTCACCGTCGACCCGCAAAGGGGGGAACGGCGGCGGGCGGTGGCTTGGGGGGCCTGCAGTCGCCCGAGGTGCGGGATATCGGCGGCCAGCGCGAGGATGCGGGTCGAGTAGAGCTTGATGAGGTCGCTGTCACTCATGGAAATTCCCCGGATGACCCCGTATGTAGACCCGCGACGCGGCCCTGCCAAGGAGAAGCCCATGCCCTTTGATCCGGCGACACTGAAATATGATGCGGCGGGGTTGATCCCCTGCGTGGCGCAGGACCATGTTTCGGGCGAGGTTCTGATGCTGGCCTGGATGAATGCGGCCTCGGTCGTGGCGACGCTGGAAACCGGGAAGGTCACCTACTGGTCGCGGTCGCGGGGCGAGTTCTGGGTGAAGGGGGAGTCTTCGGGGCACCATCAACGGCTGGTCGAGCTGCGGCTGGATTGTGACCGGGATTGCCTGCTGGCGCTGGTCAGCCAGGAGGGGCCGGCCTGTCACACCAACCGGCGGTCGTGTTTCTATACGGCGGTCCGGGGCGGGGATGAGGTGGAGATCATGGCACCTGTCCACGCTGGACAAATCTGAAGAGTCGTTTGAAAGCAATTGGTTGTTTGTGGACGTTAAGGATTTGGTAATCCGACCATGCGGCGGAAATCGGCGGGGGTTGCGCCTTCGGCCCGGTACTTGGCAATCGCGCGGGCGTCGTCGCGTTTGGCCAGACGCTTGCCCTGATCGTCGCGGATCAGGCGGTGGTGGTGGTAGATCGGCGTCGGCAGGCCGAAGAGGTGTTGCAGGATCACCTGCACAGGGGTGAAGTCGAAAAGGTCTTCTCCCCTTATCACATGGGTGATGCCCTGATCGGCGTCGTCGAAGGCGGAAGCCAGGAAATAGGCCACGATATCCTCGCCCTTGCGGGACAGGACCACGTCGCCGATTTGCGTCTTTGCTTCGTCGGGGTCGACAAGATGCCGTCCGGCATGGGCGGGGCCGGTCTCAAGGAAGGCAAGGTCTGCGCCGGACAGCGCGATCAGCGCGGCGGCAAGGTCCAGGCGCAGGGCGTCGCCGGGCAGGCGGCTGGCCATTGGGCGGCCCCGACAGGTGCCGGGATAGACCTGATGCGCGACGCCTTCCTGCGGGGCGGCAAGGGCGGCGCGGATGTCGGAGCGCGTGCAGGAGCAGGGATAGAGGAGGCCGAGCGGTTCCAGCGTTTCAAGTCGGGCGTTGTAACCGGCGATATGAGCCGACTGGCGGTGAACAGGGCCATCCCAGCTTAGGCCCAGCCAGTGCAGGTCTTCCTGAATCAGGGTGTCGTATTCGGGACGGCAGCGTTCAAGGTCGGTATCTTCCATCCGCAGGAGGAAGCGGCCACCAGCGGCGCGGGCCATGTCATGCGCGAGGAGCGCGGAATAGGCGTGGCCCAGATGCAGGGGGCCGGTGGGCGAGGGCGCGAAGCGGGTTACGAACATTTGACCCCGTCCCGGACCCGGTCCGGGACCCCGGGTTTCCGCTGGCGTGTCGGTTGAAGGGGAGGCCCCGGCTCGAGGGCCGGAGCGGGTTTTTTTGGGGGGGGGGGCGATCAGCTTGCCAGCCATGCCGAGAACGCCTCTTTCGCACGGTCGGTATAGGCCTTGTAGCGGACAGCGCGGCCCCGGCGGCCACCTTTGGCGTCAATCGGGGGGAAGAGGCCGAAGTTAACGTTCATCGGCTGGAAGGTCTTGGCCTCTGCCCCGCCGGTGATGTGGGTGATCAGCGCCCCCATCGCGGTTTCTGGCGGCGGCGGGGGCAGGGTTTCCCCCTTGATTTCGGCAGCGGCCATCCGGCCCGCCAGAAGTCCCATCGCGGCGCTTTCGACATAGCCTTCGACGCCGGTGATCTGGCCCGCGAACCGGATATGGGGATGCGATTTCAGGCGCATCTGGTCATCAAGCAGCGTGGGCGAGTTGATGAAGGTGTTACGGTGGATGCCGCCAAGACGGGCGAAACTGGCATCTTGCAGGCCGGGAATGAGTTTGAAAACAGCGGTTTGCGCGCCGTATTTCATTTTCGTCTGGAAGCCGACGATGTTGTAAAGCGTGCCAAGCTTGTTGTCGCGGCGCAGTTGCACCACGGCATAGGCCTTTTCATCCGGCTTGTGTGCATTGGTCAGGCCGACCGGCTTCATCGGGCCATGGCGCAGGGTTTCGCGGCCACGTTCGGCCATGACTTCGATGGGCAGGCAACCGTCGAAGTAACCGGCGGTCTCGCCTTCGTGGAAGGTGGTCTTGTCGGCGGCAAGGAGGGCGTCGATGAAAGCCTCATACTCCGGCTTGGTCATCGGGCAGTTGATATAGGCCTTTTGCTCTTCCTCGGTCTCGCCCTTGTCATAGCGGGACTGTTCCCATGCCAGCCCCATGTCGATGGTGTCGGCATAGACGATGGGGGCGATGGCGTCGAAGAAGGCAAGCGCCTCGGCGCCCGTCGCCTTGCGGATCGCCTCGGCCAAGGCGGGGCTGGTCAGGGGACCGGTGGCGATGATCCAATGGCCGGAGGTCGGGAGTTCGGTGATCTCTTCATAAGACGTGGAAATCAGCGGGTGCGATTTCAGCCGGTCGGTCACGGCGCGGGCAAAGGGATCGCGGTCAACGGCCAAGGCACCGCCTGCGGGCAGTTTGTGGGCGCTGGCCATTTCCATGATCAGGCCGCGCGCGGCGCGCATTTCCCAGTGCAAAAGGCCGACGGCGTTCTGTTCGTCGTCGTCCGACCGGAAGGAATTGGAGCAGACCATTTCCGCGAAATCGCCGGTGCGATGGGCAAAGGTCGCGACCTGCGGGCGCATTTCGTGCAAGACGACTTGGATGCCCGCCTGAGCGGCCTGCCAGGCAGCCTCGGACCCCGCCATGCCGCCGCCGATGATGTGAAGTGTGTTCATGGCCGCGATTTAGGGCGGATCGGATGAAAAGGGAAGCCTATGCCCGGTCGAGGGCGAATTTGCCGGGGCCGTGGGCGAAGATCATCAGGAAACCGGCGGCGATGCCGAGGTCTTTGTAAAAGAGCATCATCTCAAGCGCGTTGTCGGGGTGCAGGTGGTAGAGGAGCGCGGTCGTCATGCAGAATCCCGCGCCAAGGAAGGCCATGGGGCGGGCCTGAAAGCCGATCAGCATGGCGATGCCCAGGGTGATCTCGAACAGGATGGCGGGCCAGGCGAGAAAGGCGGGAAGGCCGCCTGCGGTCATGTAGGCGGTGAAGCCGGGCACGTCGGAGAGGTAGGAGATGCCAGCGGGCAGGAAGACCGCGGCGAGGAATATGCGGGCGAGGAGGGGGGCGAAGGGGCGCAGGACGGGCATCGCGGACGGCCTTTCAAAAAGGGTCTGCGGAAAGTCTGCGTCAGGGGGGCGGGGGCCGCAAGCCCTTTGGCGGGTGCGGCCCCCTGCGGGTATCAGGCCTTGTCGAGCGCGTATTTGCCCGCGCCGTTGGCGAAGAACATCAGGAACGCGCCAGCGATGGAGAAGTTCTTGAGGAACATGATCATCTGCATCTGGTCGGCGAAGTCGCGGTGAAACATGACGGCGGTGACGATGCAGAAGGCGGCGCCAGCCAGGGCGGCAAGGCGGACCTGGTAGCCGACGATCAGGGCAAGGCCGAGGGCGATTTCAAAGATCGTTGCAGGCCAGGCGAGGATGCCGGGGATGCCCACCATCTCCATATAGCCAGCGGTGCCGGCGATGTCGGCGACCTTGCCGACGCCAGCCAGCAGGAAGAAGCCGCCGATGAAGAGACGGGCGATGAGCGGGGAGAAGGACTTGAGCTGTTCCATGGGTATACCTTGTGCGCTGGGGCCGGTCTGGTGCCGGGTGCGGCAATTTATCCCGAGCGGCGTCTGTGCATACTGGGAAAGATCGCAGGTTCTCCCTGCGCCAATGCGCAGAAATCTGCCTATTCGGGGCTGTACAGGCGCTGGCGTTCTGCCGCGGTAAAGGCGACGGGGTCGTCGGTGAAGCGGCCCAGTTCGGCGGCTTTCTGGAAGAAGCCGGGGGCCGGGAGGTGGTCTGGCGACAGGCGCTGGCACAGGAGGGCGGCGCGGAAGGGTTTGCCTTCTCGGGCGTCGGTTTCCATCAGGTGTTCAAGCTGGGCGGTCAGGTCAGCCATGCGCAGGCCAAGGTCTTTGGCCAGCGCGCCGTAGGTGATGGTGTCGCCTGCGGCTGCAAGGGCGGCGAGGCGGGCCGCAAGCGGTGTCACTTGTCGCGCGCTTCCAGCGCGTTCGCTATCCGCTCCAGAAGGTCGTTCTGGCGCTGGCGTTGCGCGGAAAGGCGCGTGTTGCTCCAGACCGAAGCGCCGACGCTGGCCAACAGAACGACAATGAGGACTAGGAAGTAATCATTCATCATTCACAAATCCCTCCGGTTCGGCCCAGTCGGAAATGGCCTATGGCTTGCGCTGTTCAAGGGCGGTGGCGATGCGGTCAAGGCATTCAGCGATGCGTGCATGAGCATCGCTCTGCCGCTGCATCTCGGCGACTTGCGCCTTCTGGGCGGTGCTGCCCTTCATCATTAGGCGCATCATCAGGAACCAGACGCCGAGAACAACAAGTGCCGGTCCCCAGACGTTGATGAACCATTCGATCATCATTCCTCTTCGCCCTGATCGGCGACACGGGCGACGGAGACCACTTCCTCGTCCGCCGCGACGGAGAAGACCTTGACCCCGCCTGCGCTGCGCGAGCGGAAGCTGATCTGGTCGACCGGCACGCGGATCGACTGGCCGGTAGAGGTGGCGAGCATGATCTGGTCGGAATTGGTGACCGGGAACGAGGCGATGATGCGGCCTCCCCTTGGGCCGGGAGAGATGGCTTTCACGCCCATGCCGCCACGGCCGCGGACGGGGTAGTCGTGGGAGGAGGAAAGCTTGCCCGAGCCGCCTTTGGTCACGGTAAGGATAAGGTCTTCGGCGGCTGACATCTCACTGTAACGTTCGGGGCTAAGCTGGCCTGCGGCAACGGTTTCTTCTTCTTCGTCGGCCTCATCCTCGGTCACGCCTGCCATCAGGCGGCGCTGTTTCAGATAGGCTTCGCGTTCGGCGGGGTCGGCCTCGAAGTGGCGGATGATCGACATGGAAACCACGTGGTCGCCGTCTGCCAGACGGATGCCGCGCACGCCGGTGGAGCCGCGCGATTTGAAGACGCGGATTTCGGTGGTGGAGAAGCGGATGGCGCGACCGGCTTCGGTCACCAGCATCACGTCATCCTGATCGTCGGCAATGGCGGCGTTCACGAGGGTGATGCCCTCGGGCAGGTTCATCGCGATCTTGCCGTTGCGCTTGACGTTGGTGAAGTCCGAGAGGTCGTTCTGCCGCACGTCGCCGTCCGAGGTCGCAAAGACGATCTGCAGGTTGCCCCAGTCTTCTTCGGGCACATCCACCGGCATCAGCGCGGCGATGGAGATGCCGCTTTGAATGGGCAGGATGTTGACGAGCGCCTTGCCCTTGGCGGTGCGGCCCGCCAGCGGCAGACGCCAGGTCTTCAGCTTGTAGACCATGCCATCGGTTGTGAAGAACAGAAGCCAAGTATGTGTATTGGCAACGAAAAGTGTCGTCACCACATCGTCGTCCTTGGTGGCCATCGAGGCCAGACCCTTACCGCCCCGGTTCTGGCTGCGGAATTCGACCAGCGGCGTGCGCTTGATGTAGCCGCCGGAGGTGATGGTGACGACCATATCCTCACGCTCGATCAGGTCTTCGTCTTCCATGTCGCCGGACCAATCGGTGATCTCGGTGCGGCGGGGAACGGCGAAGAGGGCCTTCACTTCGCGAAGTTCGTCGGAAATGATCGCCATGATCCGGTCACGGCTGCCAAGGATGTCGAGGTAGTCCTTGATCTTGCTGGCCAATTCTTCCAGCTCGTCCGTGACTTCCTTGACGCCAAGCGCGGTCAGGCGTTGCAGGCGGAGGTCAAGGATGGCGCGGGCCTGGATTTCCGACAGGTTATAGGTGCCGTCTTCGTTGATCGTGTGCGACGGGTCGTCGATCAGCTTGATATATTGGGCAATATCATGGGCGGGCCAGCGGCGGGTCATCAGCTTTTCGCGCGCTTCGGCGGCATCGGCAGAGGCGCGGATGGTGCGGACGACTTCGTCCACGTTCGAGACGGCAACGGCCAGACCGCACAGGATATGGCTGCGTTCGCGGGCCTTGCGCAGTTCAAAGGCCGTGCGGCGGGCAACAACTTCCTCGCGGAAGGTGATGAAATGGCTTAGGAAATCGCGAAGTGTCAGTTGTTCTGGCTTGCCGCCGTTCAGCGCCAGCATATTGCAGCCAAAGCTGACCTGCATGGTGGAAAAGCGGAAAAGCTGGTTCAACACGACATCGGGCGTCGCGTCGCGCTTCAACTCGATCACCACGCGGACACCGATCCGGTCGGATTCATCGGCGATCCCGGCAATGCCCTCGACCCGCTTTTCGCGGACAAGCTCGGCGATCTTTTCGATCATCGTGGCCTTGTTGACCTGATAGGGCACCTCGTCGATGACGATGGCCCAGCGGTCCTTGCGGATTTCCTCGATATGGGTCTTTGACCGGATGATGACCGAGCCGCGCCCCTCAAGGTAGGCCTTGCGCGCGCCGGATCGGCCGAGGATCTGGCCACCGGTGGGAAAGTCAGGCGCCGGGATGATTTCCATGAGCGATTCCATGGAGATATCCGGGTTTTCGATCATGGCCAGCGTGCCGTCGATCACCTCACCCAGGTTATGGGGCGGGATGTTGGTGGCCATGCCGACTGCGATGCCGCCCGCGCCGTTGACCAGCATGTTCGGGAAGCGGGCGTGAAGGACGGTCGGTTCCTTGTCCTTGCCGTCGTAGTTGTCCTGGAAATCGACGGTGTCCTTGTCGATGTCGGCCAGAAGGAAGGCGGCGGGCTTGTCCATCCGCACTTCGGTATAGCGCATGGCGGCGGCGTTATCGCCGTCCATCGAGCCGAAATTCCCTTGTCCATCAAGGAGTTTCAGCGACATGCTGAAGGGCTGCGCCATGCGGACGAGGGCGTCATAGATCGCGCTGTCGCCATGGGGGTGGTATTTCCCCATCGTGTCGCCAACCGGGCGGGCGGACTTGCGGTAGGACTTGTCGTGGGTGTTGCCGGATTCCTGCATCGCGAACAGGATGCGACGGTGGACAGGCTTCAGCCCATCGCGCAGATCGGGGATGGCGCGGGATACGATCACGCTCATCGCGTAATCAAGATAGGCGGTCTTCATCTCGGCCGAGATGTCGATTTGCGGGCCGTGCCAGGTGGGTTTTGCCGGTTCAGTTGCGGTGGCGTCGGTGTCTTCGGGAGTGTCGGTCACGGTCTGCCCTGTCTGGCCAGTTCGGCCCAATATTTGGTTGACCGCAAGTTACACCATCCAAGCTATGGGGTGCAATGGTAAGCGCCTTGGGCAGTGGGCAATAATGCCCTTCCTAGGGGGCGGCGCGCTGGATCATGCCGAACAGGTCGCGGGGATCGTCTGGGTCGGCGATCATGTCGAGGTCGTCGTAAAGCCCGGTTTCCTTGACCTTTCGGCGGATGTAGCGAAGGGCCGAGAAATCCTCGATCGCGAAGCCAACGCTGTCGAAAAGGGTGATTTCGGCGGGGTTGGTGCGGCCCTTGGCCTTGCCGGCGATGACGCGCCACAGTTCGGTGACGGGGTGGTCGGGGTCAAGCTGCTGGATTTCGCCTTCGATGCGGGTCTGCTCGGGGTATTCGACGAAGATCGAGGAGCGCAGGAGAATGTCGCGGTGCAGCTCCGTCTTGCCGGGGCAATCACCGCCGACGGCGTTCAGGTGGACGCCTGCGCCGACCATGTTGTCGGTCAGGATCGTGGCGTATTGCTTGTCGGCGGTGACGGTGGTGATGATGCCCGCGCCCTGGATGGCCTGTTCCGCCGTTTGGCAGGAGGTGACGACAAGTCCTCGTCCGGCAAGGTTTTTCGCGCATTTCGCGGTGGCGGCGGGGTCGATGTCGTAAAGGCGGACTTCGCGGATGCCGCAGATCTCGGCAAAGGCGAGGGCCTGGAATTCGGCCTGGGCGCCGTTGCCGATCAGGGCCATGACTTCGGTCTTTGGCGCGAGCCACTTCGCGGCCATGGCGCTGGTGGCGGCGGTACGCAGCGCGGTCAGGATCGTCATTTCCGACAGCAGCACCGGATAGCCGGTCGCCACATCGGCCAGAAGGCCGAAGGCGGTGACGGTCTGCAGGCCGCGCTTCATGTTGGCGGGGTGGCCGTTCACGTATTTGAAGCCGTAGGTTTCGCCGTCTGAGGTGGGCATCAGTTCGATCACGCCGACATCGGAATGGCTGGCTATGCGGGGCGTCTTGTCGAACAGGGGCCAGCGGCGGAAATCGGCCTCGATCTCGTCCACCAGATCGCGCAGGACGCGGGTGATGCCAAGCTGGAGGACAAGTTTCATCATCTTGTCGACCGACACGAAGGGAACGAGGTTCAGGGTCATCATTTGCTCCGCGTCACTTCGATCTGGTCGGGCGGTCGAAGACCTTTTTGCCCATCAGGCTGCCGACAAGGTCGACCATCAGGCGGGCGGTCATGCCGCGGTCGTCGAGGAAGGGGTTCAGTTCGACCAGATCAAGCGAGGTCACAAGCCCGGATTCGTGCAGGAGTTCCATCACCAGATGCGCCTCGCGGTGGGTGATGCCGCCGGGGACGGTGGTGCCGACGGCGGGGGCGATGGTCGGGTCAAGGAAATCGACATCAAGGCTGACGTGGAGCATGCCGCCCTCGGCGCGGCAGAGGGTCAGGAATTCGCGCAACGGGGCGACGATGCCGCGCTCGTCGATCACGCGCATGTCGTTGATGAAGATGTCGCGTTCCTGCATCGCGGCCTGTTCGGCGGGGTCGACCGAGCGGATGCCGAACATGCAGATCCGGTGCGGCGGGACCTTGGCCGGGAAGGGCGGAAAGGCGTCAAACCCGTCGCGGCCCGCGATATAGGCAAGGGGCGTGCCGTGGAGGTTGCCAGATGTTGTCGTCAAGGGCGTGTGGAAATCGGAATGGGCGTCAAGCCACAACAGGAACAGCGGGCGACCTTGCCGTGCTGCAAAGGCGGCGGCCCCGGCGGCAGAGCCAAGGGCCAGCGAATGGTCGCCGCCCATGATGATGGGAAAACCGCCCTGCGACAGGGCGTCATCGACCTTGTCCATCAGGATTTCTGCCCAAGCGACGGTTTCGGCCAGATCATGCACCACCGGATTCGGGCAGGTCACGGGTTTGAGGTCGGGCAGGGCAAGATCGCCCCAATCTTCAACCCCATGGCCTTCGGAGGCGATTTCACGGGCAAGGCCAGCGACGCGATAGGCGGCAGGCCCCATCAGGCAGCCCGCGCGTTTCTGGCCGTTGTCGATGGGCGCGCCGATCAGGATGGTCTTGGGCATGGGGTTCTCCGGTTCTGGGCAGGATGTAGCGGGGGCGGGTCTGAAGTGGCAACGGGCAATAAGGCAGGTTTCAGCTGCGGCTTTCGGCAGAATGCCGGAATAGTGAGGCGTATCGGCGCAGGGCTTTCGCCCGCGCGACCAGAAGCCTATCATAGCCACAAAGAATGGGGGCGGCATGATCGTCGAGCTTGGGCATTTCGCGTTGATTCTGGCGCTTATGGTGGCGCTGGTGCAGGCAACACTTCCGCTTTGGGGCGCGCAGCGGGGGGATGCCCGGCTGATGGCGTTGGCAGGGCCAGCGGCGGGGGTGCAGCTGGTGTTGATCGGCATTTCCTTTGCGGCGCTGACCTGGGCCTTCGTGGCGTCTGATTTCTCGCTGGCGGTGGTGGTGTCGAATTCGCACACGCTGAAGCCAATGCTGTACAAGGTTGCGGGTGTCTGGGGGAACCACGAAGGATCCTTGCTGCTGTGGGTGTTGATCCTGGCGATCTATGGCGCGGCAGTGGCTTGGTTTGGTGACAACCTGCCGGTGCGGTTGAAAGCGCGGGTCCTGTCGGTGCAGGCGATGATCGGGGTGGCGTTCATGGCCTTCCTGCTTTTGACCTCGAACCCGTTCTGGCGTCTGGTGCAACCGCCCCTGGATGGCGAGGATATGAACCCGCTGCTGCAAGACCCCGGTTTGGCGTTTCATCCGCCGTTCCTGTATCTGGGCTATGTCGGCCTGAGCATGGCTTTCAGCTTTGCCGTCGCGGCCCTGATCGAGGGGCGGATTGACGCGGCCTGGGGGCGCTGGGTGCGGCCATGGACGCTGGCGGCCTGGGTCTTCCTGACCATCGGCATCGCGCTGGGGTCGTGGTGGGCTTATTACGAGCTGGGTTGGGGTGGGTTCTGGTTCTGGGACCCGGTGGAAAACGCCAGCTTCATGCCATGGCTTCTGGCGGGGGCGTTGCTGCATTCTGCCGTCGTGGTGGAAAAGCGCGAAAGCCTGAAGGCCTGGACGATCCTGTTGGCGATCCTGGCCTTTGGTTTCAGCCTGATCGGGACCTTCATCGTGCGGTCCGGGGTGATCACAAGCGTGCATGCCTTTGCCAATGACCCCGAACGCGGGGTGTTCATCCTGATGATCCTTGGCCTGTTCATCGGCGGCGCGCTGGTGCTGTTCGCGCTGCGGGCGGGCGCGATGGAGGCGCGGGGCATCTTTGCGCTGGTCAGCCGGGAAAGTGCGCTGGTGGCCAACAACATCCTGCTGTCGGTCGCGGCTTTCGTGGTCTTCATCGGGACGATCTGGCCCTTGGTCGGCTCGATGCTGCTGGGCCGTGACCTGAGCGTGGGGGAGCCTTTCTTCAACGCGGCCTTCACTCCCTTTATCGTGGGTCTGGCGCTGATCCTGCCACCGGGGGCGATGCTGGCCTGGAAGCGGGGCGATATGGGGCGGTCCCTTCGGGCGGTGATCCCGGCGCTGGTGCTGGCGCTGGCGCTGGGCGGGCTGGCCTTTGCGATGCAGACCGGTCGGTCGGCGCTGGGGCCTATTGGGATGATGTTGGGGGCTTGGGTCATTCTGGGCGCGCTGACCGATGTCTGGGGCAAGACCGGGCGGGAAGGCGTTTCGGCGCGGCTTTCGCGGCTGGGCCGGTTGCCGCGGGCGGACTGGGGCAAGCTGTCCGCGCATGGCGGACTGGGCGTCACGATCATTGCGGTTGCCGCGATGAATGCCTGGAAGGTCGAGGATATCCGGGTGGTGCAGGTGGGCGAAAGCTTCCCGCTTGGCTCATACGAGGTGCTGCTGAAAGACGTGCACGAGGTGGAGGGGCCGAATTATACCTCGACCATGGGCGAGATGGTGGTGACAAAGGCCGGGGCCGAAGTGGCGGTGCTTTACCCGGAAAAGCGGTTCTATCCGGTGGCGCAGATGCCCACGACCGAAGCGGCCATCGATTTTGGCCTGATGCGGGATCTGTATCTGGTTCTGGGGGATCCGCAGAATGATGGTGGCTGGGCGGTGCGCAGCTATATCGAGCCTTTGGCGAACTGGCTGTGGGGCGGGGCGCTGTTGATGGCGTTCGGTGGGCTTCTGAGCCTGTCGGACCGGCGCTATCGGGTCGCGGCGGGCGCGCGGAAAGTGCCAGCGGGGGTGCCAGCAGAATGAAGCTGTTCGGGTTGGGACGGTGGGCAAAATGCCCGCCCTACATCGTGGCGCTGTTCCTGCTTGCGGTGCCCGTTCATGCGGTGCAACCGGATGAAATGCTGGCCGACCCCGTGCTTGAGGCGCGGGCAAGGGAGATCAGCCGCGATATCCGTTGCCCGGTCTGCCAGGGCGAGACGATCGACGATTCAAGCGCGCCGATTTCCCGCGACTTGCGGCTGATCATCCGGGAACGCCTGGTGGCGGGTGACAGTGACGACGAGGTGGTTGACTTCATCGTCGACCGCTTTGGCGAGGGCGTGCTGTTCAAGCCGCGTGCCGAGGGGGTGAATCTGGTCCTCTGGCTGGCAGGTCCGGCGCTTTTGCTGGCCGGAATCGCGGTGGCCGTCGGGGCCCAGCGGCGGCGGACGGTGCCCGAGGCACCGCTGTCGGCGGATGAGGAAGCCCGGTTGCAGGAAATCCTTAAGAAGTGACGCGGCTTTTCATCAACCGCTGGTAGCCCTGTCATCTGCAGCTTCGGTCGGTGCGGTCTCAGTGGACCTGCGGGCCGAAAGGGGCGGCAGGATCGTCTTCGCCGCAGCTTCGTGTTAACTTTTTATTAAGAATCGTTAACGGACGTTGCATGCGTCGCATATTTTCCCTTGCTGTCCTGCTTGTGCTTTCATCGGGCGCGGCATCGGCTGCCTGCGACCCGAACTATGGCCGGGTCTGCGTGCCGGTCGCGTCTGACGTTGATTGTGCCGGCGGAAGTGGGAACGGCCCCGAGTATGTCATGGGGCCGGTCGAGATCATTGGCGACGACATCTATGGGCTTGACCGTGACGGTGACGGCATCGCTTGCGAGCCAAAATAGGCCTGGATGCGCCTCTGGTTCGATCTGAATCGCAAATCGCTGCCTTTCGCTTTCGCTTGACCGCGGTTTCCGATCCGATTGGTTCAATCAGAACCAGACACGCCTTCGATCAGGCAGACCTGCCCCGTTTCAGGGGCAGGGCAGCAGCACGCGGACCCCGGCTTCGGTCATGATGACCAGCGCCTCGCCATTGTCCGGTCCGTCCGAGGTCAGGAGCGGCCCGCGCAAGGTCAGGACTCGGCCAGCGGGGTCTTCGAAGCCCTCTTCGCTGATCACGCCTTCGAAGAGCATGGCGTTGAGGCCGCGCACGGATTGCGGGTCGGTTAATGTGATCAGGCCGCCCTCGCCGCCGGGAAACCAGCTTTCGCGGTCATAGGACGCCTCGGCATAGGTGCCGCATTGTTCGGGACGACCGAAATCATGGTAGGTTTCCGCCAGCGTCGTGGTCGGCAGGAAAACCACAAGGGCAAGTGCAAACCGCATTCCCTTATGCCCCCCGTTTCAGCGCCGCGACGCCGGTGCGGGCAATTTCCAGAAGACCAAGCGGGCGCATCAGATCGGCGAAGGCGTCGATCTTGTCGGGGGTGCCGGTCATCTCGAAGACAAAGCTTTCCAGCGTGCTGTCGACGACATTGGCGCGGAAAATCTCAGCCAGTTGCAGGGCCTCCATCCGGGCGGCACCGGTGCCTGCGACTTTCAGAAGCGCCAGTTCGCGCTGGACCGAGGGGCCGTCCATCGTAAGATCGTGAACCTCGTGCACCGGGACCATGCGGCGAAGCTGGGCTTCGATCTGGTCGATCACGGCGGGCGTGCCACGGGTGACGATGGTGATGCGGCTGCGGTGGCCGGTGTGATCCACCTCGGCGACGGTCAGGCTGTCGATGTTGTAGCCGCGCCCCGAGAACAGGCCGATCACCCGCGCCAGAACGCCCGGTTCGTTTTCAACGATGACGGCAAGGGTGTGGCTTTCCTCGATCTCGGTGGAGCCGGAGCGGAGGTCATAGGCGGAGTGGCTGGTCGAGCCCTTCTTGATGTTCAGTGCTGACATGATGTCTTCCGTTGCGGGGGCGACCCTGGGCGGGTGCCCCTGTCGCGAAGGTGAAAGGAGGGGGTGGCGCAGATCATGCGGTCACCAGTTGGCCACGCGGCGTGGCCGCGAATGCATGTATCAGGACGATGATCAGACTTGCGACCAGAACCGGCGTGATGATGACAGCACCGATCATGCGTCCATCGGCAAAATCGAAGAAGGCGTTCAAGGCCTGCAGAAGGCCGCCACACCAGAGAAAGGCCAGCAGCAGCAATCGCGGGAAGCTGCGGCCAATCATGCCGCCGCGGACCATGAAAAGCCCGATCGCCGCCATCATCGCCACTTCGTAGTACCAAAGATAGGGTGCCGACAGCAGCATGGCCAGCATGAGGCCCGCAACCTTGGCATCGAAGTCGATCCGACGCGACCGCCACAGAACGGCAACAAACCCGACCGACAGCGCAATGATGCCCCATTGTACGGCAAGGGCGGTATCGACGCTGGTCCCCATCAGGGTCAGCAGATAGCACGGGCCGACCATCAGGAAGAGGTCGGGCAGCGAGACGACCATGCTGGCGCTTTGTTCCCCCAGCCGTTTGGCCAAGAGAGGCCAGTACCCGAAACCGAAAACAAAGCTGGGACCAAGGGCAAGAACCGCAGTGGTCACTGTGGCGGCAAGGATGGTGCGCCAAAGCCCGGCGGCCAGAAGCGCCACCGGGATCAGCAGGCCAAGCTGCGGCTTCAGGGTCAGGCAGCCGATGCACAGCCCGGCCAGAACCCAGCGGCCCTTTTGCAAGGCGGCAAGTGCCGCAAGAAACCCGGCAAGCCAGAACAGGCTGTTCTGTCCAAGAATAAGCGCGGGCACATAGGCGGGGGCCAGCGTCAGTCCAAGCCAGACCGGGACCGATCCGGCGACAAAGGGCCGGACGGCAAGCCCGACAAGCAGGATCGACAGCAGCGTTGCAACCAGAAAACTTTGCGCAAAGGGAAGGGCCCCGAACGGCATCAGCGCCAGAAGATACCCCGGAGGGTAAAGCCAGGGCATCCAGGCATCGGGCATGATGTTGTGGACGGCACCCAGCCTTGCCATGTCGAAAGCGGCCAGCGGCTCACCTTCCAGCGCAAGGCGTCCGGCGGCCCAGAAGACCCGGAAATCGACGTTGATGGCCAGCGTCGCCGGGTTCGCCGTCATGACGAAAGCCGTTTGCAGGATCGTGAAGGCCGCCAAGGCGGTCATGGCTGCGCCCAGCAGCACGATCAGCCAGAGCGCCGGGCCGTAAAGGGCCCGGACACGCTGATCGGCCGCAAGGCGTGAGCCAAGGTCCTGCATCATTCAGACCAGCACTGCGCCCGACTTGAAGGCATCGGCGTCGGCGGAAAGCAGCATCTCGTTGTGCGGTTTGCCGGACGGGATCATCGGGAAGCAGTTTTCGTGCTTTTCCACCAGGCAATCAAAGATCACCGGGCCGTCATAACGGATCATCTCCATGATCGCGTCATCAAGGTCCTTGGGGTCCTTGCACTGGATGCCCTTGCTGCC
>CAUJIP010000028.1 GCA_963205235.1 Pseudomonadota bacterium | reverse complement strand
CCGAAGTAACGTGACCCACAAACCGTGAAGCTGACACCTAGATCATCGGGTTACCCCTACTAGGCCGATATGCTGCGATTACGACGCCGATGCGCCCAAACCGCCCGCATATCCCTTCATTACATCAAATTTTCAAAGAGCGCGGACACAAAACACGCAGCACACCAGAACCTCTGGCGTAACTGCCACCTTGCCTCCAGGATTTCGCGGCTTCCTTCACCGCTTCCAATCCTTCCCGACTTCGTTTCCGTCGTCGTTCCGTTTCGGTGAGGCGGTATTTAGTCTTGGGTTCCGGGACCCGCAAGCAGAAAATGACAGGAAGATGACGATTTTTTCGGCTTCGCCATCTTCCTGTGCAAAATCAGGTACTTGGACTAAGGCTTAGGCAACGCCCCCTGCCCTTTTGGCCGGATCATGGGTTACCCGGCCCCCTGCTATCGTCAAAGCGATTCCCGTTTGACCGATCTGGTCGGCCGGAATCGCCTCGATATCGCCGTCGATCAGCACAAGGTCCGCCGCCATTCCGGGTTTCAACACCCCCGTCAGCCCCTCCCAATGCGCGGCCCAGGCCCCGCCTGCCGTATAGGCGCGCAGAATCTCCATCAGACCGACCCGTTCATCCTGGCAGCCGTCAAAGGGCACGCGCGTCAGCGCTGCCTGAATGCCGCGCATCACGCTGACATCCGTCACCGGCCAGTCGCTGGCAAAAGCCAAAGGCGCGCCGTGGTCCGCCAGGGTCTTCGTCAGATAGGCATCCCGCCACCGGTTGCGGTGAAACACATGCTCCATCGTCGACATCGGGAAATCCATCGCCCCCGGCGGATGCGGCGGCTGCACGCTCGCCGTGATCCCCAAGGCCCCAAGCCGCGGCACATCGGCCCGGTCGATCAGCTCGATATGCTCGATCCGGTGGCGCAAGTCGGGCCTGCCCGAGGCTTCATAGCCGTCAATCGTCTGCCTGACCGCGCCGTCGCCAATCGCATGCACCGCGATCTGCAGGTCGCGCCGTGCGATCTCGCGGCAAATCTCCTTGAACCGCTCGTGCTCGAACAGGGGTTCGCCGCGTTCGCTCGTGCCGGGATAGTCGTTCAGCATATAGGCGGTGCGGCTGTCGACCACCCCGTCCATGAACATCTTGACGAACCCACTGGTCACCCAGTCGCCCTTGAACTCTGCCGCCATGGCACTCGCGCGCTCAAGCTCGGCCAAGTCCATATGCGGCTTGAAGTGGAACGGCACCTTGACCCGCGCGGTCAGCCGCCCCTCGGCCTCCATCTCTGCCAAGAGGACGCAAGTATAGCGGTTACCGTCCATGTTCACCATGGATGTGATCCCATGCGCCGCGCAATGCGCGAGGCCCGCGGCGACCTTCTCCTTGTCCTTCGCGCGCTGATCCGCCGAAGGCCAGGGCGTCGGCTCGCCCCCGGTCGCGATCCCCAGTTGCAGATGCATGTCACCTGTCAGCGCCAGCACCGGCGAAAACGCCTCGAACTCGCGCAGCTCGCCCGCCGCCGTCCCGTCTTCCGCCATCACCACCACATGGCCCGCCGGCATCTCGGCCCCATGCAACAGCCCCGCTGCCGTCAGGGCAGCCGTATTGGCCCAGACCGTATGATGATCCGGCGACATCATCGCGATGGGCCGATCCGCAATCACCCGGTCCAGGTCATGGCGCGTGACCGGATGCTCCAGGATCTCATAGGCCGCCCCTTGCGCCATCAGCAAAGGCAGGCCGGGGTTCTTGGCCGCATAGGCCCGGAACGCCGAAGCCAGCTCCTCAAACCCTGCCACTCCGCCCAGTTGCAGTTGCGACAGCTCGTTGCCGCCCAGCACCAGATGCAGATGGCTTTCCACAAACCCCGGCAACAGCGTCCGCCCCCCGGCATCGACGACCTTCGTCCCCGGCCCCGCCAGCGCCTCGATCTCGGCCCGGCTGCCAACCGCAAGGATACGCCCCCCGGCCATGGCCACCGCCTCGGCCCTCGGGTGCCCATCGTCCATCGTCAGGACCTTTGCGTTGGTCACGATCATCTCAGCCTGCATCTTTCAGTTTCCTCTTGGAAAAATACTCCGGGGGTGCGGGGGCTGGCCCCCGCTCCTCCCTCAGCCCCGCGCTACCCGCTCTGCCATCACGCACAGCATTTCGAACATCAGCGAAATCCCCAGCCAGGCCGTCCCGCCGCTTGCATCAAACGGCGGCGACACTTCCACCAGGTCCGCCCCCACCACATCCAACCCACGCAACCCCCGCGCCACTTGCAAAGCCTGCCACGAGGTCGGACCACCCACTTCCGGCGTCCCGGTCCCCGGCGCAAAGGTCGGATCGACAAAGTCGATGTCATAGGTGACGTAAACCGGACCGGTCCCGACAATCTCCCGCGCCTCGGCCATCACATCCTCGGCCCCCCGCGCATGGAACTCGGCAATCGGGATGATCCTGATGCCCACACTTGCCGCAAAGTCCCAATCCTCACGGCCATAAGCCGTGCCGCGAATGCCGATCAGGCAATAGCGTTTCGGGTCGATCAACCCCTCCTCGACCGCGCGGCGGAACGGAGTGCCGTGATTATAACGAGAGGTCCCGAAATAGACGTCGTTCAGATCGGTATGGCTGTCGAACTGGATCATCCCCACCGGACGCTTCTTCGCAACCGCCCGCAGGATCGGCAAGGAACACAAATGATCCCCGCCCCCCGTCAGGGGCCGGATGCCCGCCGCGACCACCCGGTCATAAAACGCCTCCATCCGCGCCATCGAATCCATCAGATCGCCGGGGTTCGGGGCCACGTCCCCAAGGTCCGCACAGCGCGCCAGTTCAAACGGAGCCACCCAGGTCGCCCCATTCATCGCCCGGATCATCGTCGACAGGTCGCGCAACTGGCGTGGCCCATGCCGGGGGCCGGGGCGGTTGGTCGTCCCGCCATCCCAGGGCGCACCGATCAACCCGATCTGCACCTCGTCGAAACGGGGATGGTCAAACGGCACATGCGGCAGCCGCATGAAGGTCGGCACGCCTGCGAACCGCGGCAAGTCAAAACCCGACACCGGCCGAAAGAAGTCGTCCATCACATTCCCCTGATTCCCGCCGCATCTGACCATCCCTTCCCCCCCAAGTCAGGTCAACATGCGACATCGGCGCGGGGAAAGCTGCCAGTCCCGCATCGCGCCCCTTGACCGCGTCCCGATCATCCCGCCTTATCTGCGCAACCTCTTCCCAAGGATATCCCGATGTTCTCCAAGTCCGCCGACCCGACCTCCGCCCCCCCCGTTGCCCGCCCCGCCTCGGCAGGCAGCAATTCCGCCCGTTCCGTCCTTGGGGCCGATCTTCGGATCACCGGCGAAATCACCTCCGCCGGTTCGGTCGAGGTTCTGGGCGAGATTGACGGCAACATCACCGCCAACGGCCTGATCATCGGTCAGGAAGGCCGGGTCAAAGGCTCGATCAGCGCGCATTCGGTCGAAGTGAAAGGCAAGCTTGACGGCAAGGTCGGCTGCGAAAGCTTCACCCTCCGTTCCACCGCGCAGGTCAAGGCCGACGTCCGCACCAATGCCATCGTGATCGAAAGCGGGGCCGAAATTGACGGCCGCTTCCTCAAACCCAAGGGCTAAGACCGTGGCAGCGCCGCTGACCGAAACCCGTTCCGACGGCATCGTCACTCTGACGCTGGCATCGCCCGAAACCCTGAACGCCCTCTCCAGCACGATGCTGCGCGCGCTTGCCGCAGCTCTGGATCGCATTGGCACAGATGAGACGATCCGCGTCGTCATCCTGAAAGCCGAAGGCAAGGTCTTCTCTGCCGGCCATGACCTGAAGGAAATGCAGGCGCTGCGCAGCGCACCCGATCAGGGCCGCGCCGGTCTTCAGGCCCTGTTCGACCTCTGCGCCCGCGTCATGCAACAGGTCCACGCCCTGCCCCAACCCGTCATTGCGCAAGTTCAGGGCGTTGCCACCGCCGCAGGCTGCCAGCTTGCCTGTTCCTGCGACCTGATCGTCGCATCCGAAACCGCCCGCTTCGGCGTCAACGGCATCAACCTTGGCCTCTTCTGCTCCACCCCCGCCGTGGCGCTCTCGCGCCGCCTCGCTCCCGGCATGGCGTTCGAACTTCTGACCACCGGCGATTTCCTCCCCGCCGCCCGCGCCCATGCGCTTGGCGTGGTGAACCGCCTCTCCCCTCCGGACCAACTGGACGCCGAAACCCTCGCCCTCGCCACCAGCATCGCCGCCAAGGACCCCGAGACGATCCGCCTTGGGAAACGCGCCTTCCAGGCCCAGCTTGGCCAACCACTGCCCCAGGCCTATGCGACCGCCAGTGCCGAGATGGTGACAAACGCCCTCTTCCCCCAAACCGCCCAGGGCATCCAGGCCTTCATCGACCGCAAGCCCGGCAAACCGTCCTGATCCGGACGCCAATCCAGCCTTTCACATTTGCCCAAATATCCTCGGGGGGAAGCTGACGGTTTCCCTGAAACCGACAGCGTGGGGGGCGAAGCGCCCCCATGCCCGAGGAGGAGGCGAAGCCCGACGACGAGACAAAAGACTTGCGCCAAAGGCGCTCATTTCCATAGTCGCCTCAAGCCGCGCGACCGCTGGCAGGACAGGTCACCCCGCCGCGCCCTCACGCCCGCGCAGCAAAAGCACCACCATCGCCAGCCCCAGCACCGCCAGCGCCAGACAGGTGCCATAAACCAACCCCGTCCCGCCCAGCGCCAGAAGCCCCGCGCCCGCCGATGGGGCCGCTGCCGCCGCAAGGATCGGGGCCACCGCCACCGCACCCGAGATCACGCCGAACCCCTCGCGCCCCAGCGCCTCGGCAATCAGCACCGGCCGCAGGATCGACATGATCCCGATGGCCCCGCCCTGCACCACTGCAAAGGCAAAGATCAGCCCCGGCGCCACCCCAGCCAGCCACAGCACCAAGGCGGCCACCACCATCCCCGCGACCGCCACCAGCGTCGCCTGTCCGGTCGTCACCCGCCCGCCCCCCGCCAGCAGCAGCAGCCTCCCCACCACCTGACAGGGCCCGATCGAGGCCGCAGCAAAAGCCGCCAACGCTGAAGACGCGCCCCGGTCGGCGAACAGGACCAGCACATAGGTCAACAGCACCCCATGGTTCAGATAGATCGCCATGAACGCCGCCGCCAACATCCAGAACGCGGGCTTGCGCAGCGCCCGTTGCAGCGTTCCCGCCGGGGTCGGCGGAAAGCTTGCCCCGGCCCGCTCCCGCCGCCGCAGCGACCGGACCGCAACCAGATTGCAGGGCGCTGCCAGCAAAGGCATCGCCGCAAAGGCAATCAACCCGCCCTGCCCGCCAAACGCCGCGCCGAACCAATGGCCCAACGGAAAGGCCAGCGTCCCGGCAAAACCCGCAACCAGCGTCACCTTGGTAATCGCCCCGCGCGCGCCGTCGCCCAGCCGCCGCGTCAGAAAGGCAAAGCAAGTCTCATACAGACACCCCGCCTGCGCCACCCCGATCACGGCCCAACACAGATACCACTGGAAAGGTGAGGCCGCGAAGCCAAGCCCCATGACCCCCAGCGCCACCCCGACCGGCCCCCAGATCAGCATCTCGCCGCCAAGGCCCCGGTCAACCAGCCGCCCGGTGACCACCGTCAGCCCCGCCATGATCAGAAAGCCCAGCGTCGGGCCAAAGGCCAGCACCGACTTGCCCCACCCCGTCCCCGCCTCAAGGTCAGGAAGCAGCGCCGGAAAGGAATAGTAACACCCGGCATAGATCAGAGTCTGGCCAATCGCCAAAAGCCAAACCGCCATCCCGCCCTTTTCCGTCACGACCGCCAAGCCCTGTCCCGCACGGCCCCTTGTCCGCCAAGACAAGCCGCGCCGCAAGCCCCGCCGCCCCGACCTAAAGCCCCGCCGCCACCGCCGCCAGCACCACCGAGCGCCACCCCGCATCCTCGACCCGCCGCCCGATCCGCGCCGCGTCAGAGGGATGGATCGCGGCTAAAGCTTCGGCCACTTCGCCCAGCGCCTGCCCCCGCGAGTCCGGTTCGACGATAGTTTCGGCCACCGCCTCGGCCGCCGCGACGTCCCCCGCCTCGGCCAAAGCCTTGGCCACCTGCCCAAGCCCGCTTGCGCGCGCCCTCTCGGCCCCTTCGATCCCGGCGATCCCTTGGGCAAGGCGCACGGCCTCATCAACCCCCCCATCCCCGGCAAGGGCCACACCAAGGTCTTTCAGGGCATAGACCCGATCGGACGCCTCCCCGATCCCCATCGCCACCCGCTCCGCCTCGACAAACTGCCCGCCCTTGATCAGCACCCGCGCGATCTCCAACAGGGCGCTGGAGCGGTCCTCCTCCTCCATGATCTCTCCCGCAGTCCCCTCGGCCAGACCCAGCAGCGGCACGGAGGCATCGCTTTCCCCCACCGCAATCAGCGCCTCGGCGACCGTGATATAGGCCCGCCGCATCCGGTCGGTCTTTAGCCCCAAATCCTTGACCCGTTCCACCAGAGCCAAGGCATCTCCGACCCGCGCGGCATCGATCAAGGCCACAGCAATCACCGTCAAGACCACCGCCTGATCCTCCGGCTCGGCAAGCCCAGCAGCCAGTGCTTCGGCCTCGGCAAACAGAACCTTTGCCGCCTCAACCTGACCCACCTTGGTCAGCCCCGCTGCCACCCGCGCAAACTCGACTGCGCGGGCAAAGGGATCGGACTGCCTGTCGGCCACACCCCGCGCCTCGTCCGCGAGTCCCGCCTCGGCAAAGCTGATCGCGGCAGTCGCGAGCACTTCGACCTCTTGGCTCTCATCGCCCTTGATCCCGTTCACCACACGCAGGGCTGCCTCTACTTTCCCCTGCTCGGCCAAGGCTACAGCGACCCATGCGGATACCTCGTTCTTCCAGCTTTCAACTTCTATCTGACCAATCAGCCCCATCGCTTCGCTGATCTCGTCCAGTTTCACATAGTGCGCCGCGACCAGCGCCAAGGCCTTCCCGCGCTCGCCAACGATACTGATATTCTTGGCAAGAAGGATGGCTTGGGTCTGAACCTCCAGCGCCGTTTCCTTCTCTCCTGCTGCGATCAGCGCCGCATCGATGTCGGTCGCTCCTTGAGCGATCTGGGTATTGCTGTCGCGGTCAGGCAGGGACTCGATTGCAGCGACGTAGTAGCCGTCGCTTGCCAGGACTCGCAGAATGCTGCGCTGCGCCCATTTGCGTGCCGTTCTATCCTAGATTGCCAAGGCCAGCCGCCGCGCGGTTTCGACATCCTCAGCATCGACAGCTTTAACCTGAGTCAGGTAAACCACGATCTTTCGTCGCGCGTCAGACCGCGTCAGCCAGCTACTGTCTCAAGACTTCTCCTCCGGCTCCTCCGCCGTCGCGGCTAGCGCCAGCGCCTCGGCGAACAGGCAATTCCCCGGCAGTTTACCGCCGCAGGCGCGGGCAACCTCTGCCGCCGCCCGGTCAAGCCTTGCGGCCTCGGCCTCTGAGCCGCCAAGGACGACCGACTGCCGCAGGTCCAGATACCGGCCCATGGCAAGCGCCAGCCCCGGCCCGGGCTCTGCCAGTTCCGACCCCGGCAACTCCTCGGCCCGGGCCTCGACAGCCCAGACCCCCAGCAAAAGGGCCAGCAGCGGCCCGGTTTTTCGAAATCTTGCCAAATCCTTAATGCCCGCAAGCAACCCTTTGAAATCCAATACCCCGCCCCCGCTGCCACGCGCGGGCAGGGCCCGCTTCAAACCCCGTAAATCCCCCCGAACTTCGCTTCCAGATAGTCCAGCAGCGGCCCTTCCGAAGGTTCGAACCCGCAGGCAAGCCGGACCGTCTCGCGCGGCTCATGAAGACCCCCATGCCGCTGCAGCCGCTCGCGCAGCCACCCCGTCGCCGCCGTCAGGTCACCCTTTTCAAGGTCGCCGTCCAACCCCGGCAAATCGCCCCGCATCGCTTTGGAAAGGCAGCCCGCATAGACGTTGCCCAGCGTATAGGTCGGGAAATACCCGAAGAGGCCACAGGACCAGTGGACATCCTGCAGCATCCCGTTCGAAGGCCGATCCACCGCCACCCCAAAGTCAGCCCGGAACCGCGCGTTCCAGCTTTCCTCAAGGTCCGCTACATCCAGCTGCCCCCGGATCATCGCCCGTTCCAGATCGAACCGCAGCATCACATGCAGGTTATAGTGGACCTCGTCCGCCTCGGTCCGGATATAGCCCGGATGCACCCGGTTCACCGCCTTGTAGAACCCGTCCGCATCGGCAATCCCGAAGTCGCCGAACACCTCGCGCATCCGGGTGAACAGCCAACCGGTAAAGGCCCGACTGCGGCCAAGCTGGTTTTCATAGGACCGGCTCTGGCTTTCATGCACCCCCATCGACACGCCCTGCCCGATCGGGGTCAGCGCATAGGCCGGATCGATGCCCTGTTCATAGGCGGCATGGCCGACCTCGTGGATCGTGGAATAGAAGCAGTTGAACGGGTCAGTCTCAGACACCCGCGTCGTGATCCGCACGTCGTGGCCCGAGCCCGACGAGAACGGATGCACCGCCATGTCGATCCGGCCGCGTGTCCAGTCATAGCCGAAGACCGTCGCCAGTTCCCGGCTGATCGCCTCTTGCCCCGCGCGGGGGAAGGTCCCTACCAGCCCTTTCGGCGCCTTCGCCCCCAGCACCCGCTCCCGCAGGGCCACAAGGCGCGGCCGCATCGCGTCGAACATCGCGGCCATTGCCGCCCCGGTCATGCCGGGTTCATAGTCATCGACCAAGGCGTCATACGGATCGCCGCCCTCCGCCAAAGCCGCCGCCTCGGCGCGTTTCAGGTCGACCACCTTGCGGAGCGTCGGCAGGAACCCGGCCACGTCTTCCTTGGCCCGACACTCCGCCCAGACCCCTTGGGCCAGCGACATCGTGGTCGCAAGCTCCTCGGCAAGCTTCGCAGGCACTTTGATCGTCCGCGTGTAAGACCGGCGGATCTGGCGCAACTGCGCCTCGCCCACCGCATCGGGGGCTTTGGCCGCAGCCAGCCAGTCGGCAATCCGGGGATCCGTGCGCCGCGCGTGCAAGACACCTTCCAGCGCGCCAATCTCCTCGGCCCGCTGCCCGGCGCTGCCCTCGGGCATCACCGTTTCCTGATCCCAGCCCAACCGGCCCGCGACCTGCGCCAAAGCCTCGGTCTGGCGCTGGAACGCCATCAGATCATCAAACGCGCTCATGCTGTACCTTCCCGGATCGACCCCGCCACGGGGTACAAAGACAGATGCCGCGCCCGCAGGATCAGCACCCAAAGGATCACCGCGCCGATCTGGTGGGTGATCGCCACATGCACCTGCGCCGCCGTCAGCGCGGCATAGATGCCCAAGGTCATCTGGGCCAGAAGCATCGCCATGACCGAATGATAGGCCCGCGCCGTCGCCCGATAGGCCGACCGCCGGCCCTTCAGCCAGACGACAAGGCCAAAGACGAACAGCAGGTATCCCGACATCCGGTGGATGAACTGTACCAGACCCGGATTTTCAAAGAACGCATGCCAGACCGGCAGACTGCCGCCATTGCCGTCCGAGACAAAGAAGGCATCGGCAGGAAAGAAATCGCCGTTCATCAAGGGCCAGGTCGGATAGGCCCGCCCCGCATCAATCCCCGCAACCAGCGCGCCCAGCACCACCTGACAAAAGGCGAAATGCATCAGCCCGGTCGACAGCCCGTACAACTTTGCCTCACGGCCCCGACGCGCCGTCATCAACTCCACTTCGCTCCGGCCCAGCAGCAGCACATACCAACCGATCACCCCAAGGATGATAAAGGCCAGCCCAAGATGCGTCGCCAGCCGATAGCTTGCCACATCCACCATCTCGCCCTTCAGCCCCGACGAGACCATCCACCACCCGATGACCCCCTGAAGGCCGCCCAAGGCACCGACCGTCAGCAACCGCCCGGTCCAGCCCGCAGGGATCGCCCGCGCCAGCAGAAAGCCCGCAAACCCCAGCGCCCAGACCAGCCCGACAAACCGGCCCAGGAACCGATGCGCCCATTCCCACCAGTAGATCGCCTTGAATTCTTCAAGAACCATCGCCGAATTCTGCAACAGGAATTCGGGGCTGGCCTGATACTTGGCGAATTCGGCCAGCCAGTCGGCCTCGCCCATCGGCGGCAAGGTGCCGAAAACTAGGTTCCATTCGGTGATCGACAACCCAGAGTCCGTCAGCCGGGTCAGCCCGCCCACCGCGATCATCGCCACGACCAGCAGGAACAGCGCCACCAGCCACAGCCGGATGCCATTCCGCGCACCCTTCGGCTTTGCGTCAATGCCACCCGCCTTGACCTCGTGACCCTTCGGCCCGGAGTCCGAGACCTCTTCGAAAAGCTTGCGTTTTCCGGCCATCTTGCCCCTCATCGTTCCGGCCCGGACACTAGGCCTGGCCGAGGGGGCCTTCAAGGCCCTGCGACCCCCTGCCACCCGGTGAAAGGCCTAACCAGCGCCGCCCAGCATCTGGAAGATCCGGTCCCGTTCCGAATGCACAAGGAGGAGCGCAAGATCCCCCGGCCCGACCATCGCCATGATCCGCGCCACCCCGTCGGACGGGCTGTCAACCCGCAGGACATCGGCCACGCCCTGCGCCTGACATTCCGCCTGCAACAGCGCAGGCACTTCGCCTACCGCGCGCCCCCGGCGATAGCCCTCAAGCTCGGCCACCACCACCACATCGGGGCGCATCGCGCAGGCCCCGCGCGCCAGGCCCCGGATGTCGTCGTCCGACCGGTCGCCGGCATGGGCCATCAGCACGAATTTCCGCTTGGCCTCCATCGCCGTCAGGGCCCCGGTCACCGCCGCGATGGAATGCGGGTTGTGGGCGAAGTCCACATAAAGCCGCGCGCCGTTGTGATGGAACAGGTTCATCCGGCCGGGGTTGTCCTTGGGGTCAGGTCGGAACCCCGCCAGCGCCTGCGCGATTGCCGCGGACCTGATCCCCAAGGCATGCGCGAGGCACGCCGCGCCCAAGGCGTTCAGGATGTTGTATCGCGCAGCACCCCCCATGGTGATCGGGATATCCTCCACCGCGATGATCCGTTCGGCGCGGGCCCCCTCCTGCAGCCAGATCGCCCCGCCCCGGACAAAGCCCACCAGCCGCCCTTCGGCCCGCGCTTGCACAAGCTGCGGCGCGTCCTCGTCCAGCGAGAACCACGCCGCCTGCAACCCCAACCGCTCCGCTTCAGTGACAACCGGAGGATCATCCGCGTTCAGGATCATCACCCCACCCGCGCCAAGCCCGTGCCGGATCGCGAACTTGACCTCTGCCAGTTCGGCGACCGAGTTGATCCCGTATTCCCCCAGATGATCATCCGCGACATTGGTCACCACCGCCGCCCGCGCCTGCCGGACCGGCAATCCGCGCCGCAGGATTCCGCCGCGCGCAAGCTCAAGGAAACCGACCTCCAGCGACGGGTCGCGCAGCAACAAACGCGCCCCACCGGGACCGGAAAAATCACCTTTTTCCAATATTTTACCGCCGACTCTTACCATATCGGTCGAAGTCAGCCCCGCGACCCTTCCATCCGCCTCGGCCATGGCCATCGCAAGCCGTGTGGTCGTGGTCTTGCCATTAGTCCCGGTGATCAGACCAAGCGGCAGATTGCCGATCCCGGCCCAATCCACCGCCTCAAGCGCAGGAATTAAGGCGGCACTCCAGCTTTGTGACTTAACCCCATGACCCAGCGTGACAAATTCGTCGTCGGCCAGAACCTCGATCCCCCGCGCCTCGGCCGCCTGCACCAAGGCTAGCAGCTTCGGGTTCGCCTCGCGCGCCATCACGCCCCTAAGGTCCGCCAGCATCGCGGCCATGTCCCCCCGCACCTGCCAAAGCAGGTCGGCGGCCACAAAATGCCAGAGGGTTTGCAGCACGAACGTCGCCGAATACAGCCGGTCCACAGGGGCGGAAACCGCCACCGAAATCCCGCCGTCAAACAACCGCGCGACCGCGCGTTCCCCGCTCCAGCCGACCCCGTCCAGCACCCGCCGCGCATGGTGATGAAACAGCGCCTCGACCCGCGAGGGCGGAAAGCCGGTGAACTCTGCCTCCAGCGCCGCCCCCGGCCCCGGCAACAACAACCCCGGCCCGGTCAACCGCCGAGCCTCGCCCGTCCTCAGGGCATCAGACCCCGCAATCGGGATCTCCAAAGCCTCCGAAACATCTTCCGTCATCAAGGATCAATCGCCGCCTTCGCCCTGCTCGCGCGCCAGCCGCACGCCGCGTTCGTCGCGCACGATCACGTCGGCGTCGGTGATCAGATCCTCCATCCCCGCCGGGATCGGACGCGGCTTGGCCGCCGCTGCCGGTTCGGCCTGTTTGTTCGGGTCCTTGAAATAGATGATCTGCTTCCAGCAGCGCACCGTGTCATCGCCGTTGATCACCAGAAGATCGCCTTCCCCGGCCATGTTCAGGCCCAAAGCCACCGCGTCCGGTTCCTCCGGCACGATATGGATCGCCGAGGCATCCACCCCGTTTTCCAGCAAGCACGCCTTCATCAACTGCGGAATTTCGTCATGCCCGCGCCCGCGCCGGTTGCCATCAGCCTTGCAGATGAAGACATCGAAATGCGGCGCCAGAATGCGGGCCGCCGTCGCCACATCCTCATCCCGCCGGTCGCCGGGGATCGAGATGACAAAGATCCGCTTGCCGGGAATGTCCATCTGGTCAACCAGCCCCGACAGGGCATTGAAGGCCGCCGGGTTGTGGGCATAGTCGAGGATCACCTTGAAGGCATGCTCATCGAACACGTTGCCGCGCCCCGGCGTCTGGAAGAAGCTGGTGTCAAAGGTCCGCAAGCCGTGGCGGATATTGTCCAGATCGACGCCAAAGCTGAACGCCATTGCCGCTGCGAACATCGCGTTCTGCACGTTGTAGGCAGCCTTGCCCTCAAACGTCGCCGGGATCAGATGCGACCACAGCACCGGCAGATGGGTGCCGTTGTTATAGATCGTGATCATGTCGCCGTTCATGCCACGCTCCAGCACAACCGCCCGGCCCCCGGCGCGGATATGCTCCTTCACCAGCGCATGATCGGCGTTCATCGTGGCATAGCAGATCGTCTTCGCCGTCACGTAATCGGCCATCCGCAAGCAGTGGATGTCGTCGGCGTTCAGGACCACGGTTTCGGTGGCGCTTTCCACCACCACCCGCTTCACGCGCGCCATTTCCTCCAGCGTGTTGATGCCGCCAAGGCCCATGTGATCTTCGGTCACATTCAGGCACGCCGCCACATCCGACCGGCGATAGCCAAGCCCCGCCCGCAGGATGCCGCCACGTGCCGTCTCCATCACCGCGAAATCGACCGACGGATCGCGCAGCACCATCTGGGCCGAGGTCGGGCCTGTCATGTCGCCCTTCACCGTCACCTTGCCGTCGACATAAACCCCATCGGTCGAGGTCAAGCCCACCCGATGCCCGACCGATTTCATGATATGGGCCAGCATCCGGCTGGTCGTGGTCTTGCCGTTGGTGCCGGTGATCGCCGCAATCGGGATGCGCGCCTTGGACCCCAGCGGGAACAGCATCTCCATCACCTTGCCCGCCACATCGCGCGGCTGGCCTTCGGACGGGGCCACATGCATGCGGAAGCCGGGGGCCGCGTTCACCTCGACAATCGCGCCGCCGATGTCCTTATAGGATTTGGTGATGTCGTCGATCAGGAAATCGACCCCACCCACATCCAACCCCACCGCCACCACCGCGCGTTCGGCCATGTCCTTGTTGTCGGGGTGAACAATGTCCGTCACGTCAATCGCCGTGCCCCCCGTCGACAGGTTCGCGGTCGAGCGCAGGTAGAACAGCCGCCCGTCCTCCAGCACGCTGTCGGCCGTCAGCCCCGCATCCGCCATCAGGCGTTCCGCCTGCGCGTCGAGTTCCAGGTTCGTCAGCACTTTCTGGTGCCCGATGCCCCGGCGCGGGTCCTTGTTCACCTCGTCCACCAACTGGGCAATCGTGAGCTTCCCGTCGCCCACCACATGCCCCGGCACGCGCTTGGCCGCCGCCACCAGCGCGCCATTGACCACCAGCATCCGGTGGTCGAACCCTGTGATAAAGCTTTCGACGATCACGCCACTGGATTTTCCTTCCGCATAGGCCTCGGCATGGGCAACCTCGACTTGTTCTTCGCTCATCAGGTTGATCGAGACACCCCGCCCGTGGTTGCCGTCCAGCGGCTTCACCACCACCGGAAAGCCGATCCGTCGCGCCGCCCGTGCGGCCTCCTTGGCGCTGTAAACGATCATCTGCTGCGGCACCGGCAGGCCAAGGTCGTTCAACAGGCGCGAGGTTTCCGACTTGTCCCCCGCAATCTCCACCCCGATCGACCGCGTCTCCGAGGTGATCGTCGCCATGATCCGTTTCTGGTATTTCCCATGCCCGAACTGCACCAGCGAGTAATCGTTCAGCCGCAGCCACGGGATATCCCGCTCCTCCGCCGCCTTCACCAGACTGAAGGTCGAGGGGCCAAGCTCCTTGCGTTGCGCAGCCTTGATGAAACTCGTGAGCTCTGCCTGGAAATCGAACTCCGGGTCAAAGGCATAACCGACCATCGCCTTCACGTTTTCCGGCAGGATATGCATCAGCAGCCGGATCGCGAGCGCGCAGGCATCCAGCCCCACATCGCGCTGCTTGTAGGCATAGACCATGTTGTATTGCCCCGGCACGCCCGTGCCCCGGGTGCGCCCGAAACTGACCTCGGCCCCCGCGCCGCCCTGAATTTCCAGCGCGCAATGTTCCAGGATATGGCCCATCCAGGTGCCCTCATCCTCACGCAGGCGACGCAGGAACCCGCCTTCCGTGCGATAGGAACAGCCATGTTCCGCCAGCCCCGGCAATGCCGCGACCAACGCGTCGATGAAGCCGGCGCCCAGCTTGACCGACGGCCAGTCCTCCAGCACTCCCAGATCGATCACATGGCGGATGACGGGGAAGCTCGCCCAGATATTCGGGCCGACATAGACGTTGGTCGAGACGATCTTCATGGCATTCTTCCCCTGTGTCGGGCGGGGATACGATGCCCCCGCCGCCTGTGTATCCGTTTCAGATTTCCTTCGTTCCGTCTTCCGCCGCGATCTGGCCCAGACCAAGCTCGGCCTCGGGCGCATAGGCGCGCCGTTCGCGCAGGTCATAGCGGCAGCCTTCGCCCATCACGTCCAGCCGCAGGCCCAAAAGGCTTAGCGCCTGCCCTGACTTGGCGTTCCACATCGAGGAATGGGTGATCTGCCCCGCGTCAACCACCGTGACCGTGCCCGACCCCACAACCTCCAGCACATTGTTCGGCCCGATGAAGGCCGCCGTATCCTCATCAATCCCAAGGCCGATCAGGAACGGGTTGAAGGACGACGCGGTCAGCAGCCGCCCCAGCCGGTTCCTTTGGGTGAAATGCTGGTCGATGATCACCGCATTCGTCAGCCCCAGCCCCGGCGCAAGGGTCACCGCCCCTTCGACCGGGCTTACATTGCTTTGCCCGCCGCCGATCATATGCTCTGACATGATCGACGCCCCGGCGGATGTTCCCGCCACCGCCACCCCCGCCGCATTCCGCCGCCGGATGGCTTGGGCAATCGCCGTGCCACCAAGGATGGTCGACAGCCGCAACTGATTGCCGCCGGTGATGAAGATGCCCGTCGCACGGGATAACATCTCCAGATAGCGCGGGTTCTCGCAGTCGGCCCGGCTGAGGATCGGCAGAAATTCGACCCGTCCGGCCCCCAACTCGCGGAAGATGCGGTTGTAATCCGGCCCGGTGGTTTCCAGCTGCGAGGCCGTCGGGATCACCACGATATCGGCCACTGGCCCGCCCGAAAGCTCGACGAACCGGCGATGGATCAGCATGTCCTTGACCCGGTCTTCGCCCCCGCCAATCGGGATGATGAAGCCGCGTTCTTCGGTTCGGTTCAGTTTTGCAGGTGACATGCGCCCAAGGGCCTTTCGTCTGGCAATCCGTCTGGCCCGCGCTGCAGGCCGCCCCCATCCCCCCGGCGCGACCCCGAAAGGTCCCGTCCCGACAGGCAAGGCCCGCCGGTCCGATCATCTTAAACAGGGCCGCTTCGGGATCACAACCAACTTTTTCCGCCCCTTCCGGGTCTGGTTACCCGCCACACTTCCCGGTCAGCCATTCATCTTTGCTCAAATATCCTCGCCGAAGGCATCGCCGCCAACCAAAGGTGCAAGCATCGGCCAGATCGGCACCAGCCCCGATTCGCCGCTTATGGTTAACACCCCCGTCCCCGCCCGAGGGGCAAGACGAAAGGAAGACAAAAGCAAGACGTTTGGAAGACGCTTTGCCATCCGAATAATTCCGGAATTAACGCTGAGTTCTTAATGGGTTATCGGCTGCAATCCGATCCACCGCCAATTTCCCGTTTACCGACCGTTAACCCCAGCCTTCGCCCCTTCCCCCCGACCCCCGGCCCGTGCAATCTCGGCCCATGGCTGCAACCGACCCCCTTCCCGAACCTGACCGCCTTGAAGGTGCCCCGCATCCCCGCGAAACCGGGGCGATCTTTGGCCATGTCGAGGCTCAGGCGGCCTTCCTGCAAGCCTTCACTTCGGGCCGGTTGCACCACGCCTGGATGCTGACCGGGCCAAAGGGGGTGGGCAAGGCGACGCTTGCCTGGCGGCTGTCCCGTTTTCTTCTGGCCACGCCGGACGATGACGGCGGCATGTTCGCGGCCCCACTTCCCGAAACGATTGATATTCCAGCCGAAAATCCAATCTCCCGCCGCCTTTTGCAGCTTGCCGAGCCCCGGCATTTCCTGTTGCGTCGCGGCCCGAACGACAAGGAAACCGCCCTCAGCCAGGTCATCACCGTCGACGAAGTCCGCAAGATGAAGTCGTTCTTCGCCCTTTCCGCCGCTGATGGTGGCCGCCGCACCGCGATCATCGACGCGGTGGACGAGATGAACCCGAACGCCGCCAACGCCCTGTTGAAGCTGTTGGAGGAACCCCCGGAAAACGTGACACTTTTCCTGATTTCCCACCAACCCGCGCGGCTTTTGCCCACCATCCGCTCCCGCTGCCGCGAGTTGCGCCTGACACCCCTCGGGCCGCAAGACCTCGCCGATGCCCTGACGCAGGCGGGTGGCGACATCGACCCCAAGGATCGCACCGCGCTCGCCGAACTTTCGGGCGGGTCCGTGGGTGAGGCTTTCCGCCTGACCAACCTTGACGGCCTCAAACTTTACACCGCGCTGACCCGGCTTTTTTCGACGCTGCCACGGCTTGACCGCCCTCAGGCCCTTGCCTTGGCAGACCTTGCAAGTGCCCGTGGCGCCACGGAAATCTTTGATCTTCTGGTCACGCTGATCGACCTTTTCCTCGCCCGCCTTGCCCGCACGGGCGCCACCGGCCAGACCCCTCCCGAGGCCGCGCCGAACGAGGCGCCGCTCCTCCAGCGCCTCTCGCCTGACCCCCATGCCGCCCGCCGATGGGCCGAACTCGCGCAGACCCTGTCCGCCCGTGCAAGGCGCGGCAAGGCGGTCAACCTTGACCCTGCGGCGCTTCTGATGGATATGCTCTTGAAGCTTGACGAGACGGCGGGTTCTCTCGCCCATAGGTAAGCCCGAGATGCCCGTAACACCCCTTGATCTGGTCGATAGCCACTGCCATCTCGATTTCCCCGATCTCATTGAAGAGACTGCGGAAATCATCGCCCGCGCCCGCGCCGCCGGCGTGAACCGCATGGTCACGATCTGCACCCGCCTGAAACACGAACCCCGCGTTCGCGCCATTGCCGAGGCGCATGCAGAAGTCTTCTACGCCGCTGGCACCCACCCGATGAGCGCCGCCGAAGAACCCCTTGTTTCGGTTGAGGACCTTGTCGCCCTTGCCCAGCATCCCAAGTTCGTGGGCATTGGCGAAACGGGCCTTGACTACCACTACACGGCGGACAGCAAGGCCATCCAGCAGACCAGCCTGCGCATCCATATCGAGGCCGCACAAGAAACCGGCCTGCCGCTGATCATCCACGCCCGTGGCGCGGACGAGGATATGGAAATGATCCTGGCCGAGGGCCTGAAGCGCAGGCCCTATTCCTGCGTCATGCACTGCTTTTCCTCTGGCCCCCGCCTGGCCCAGGCCGCACTGGAGATGGGGTTCACCCTGTCGATCTCGGGGATCGCCGCTTTCCCCAAGTCTCAGGAATTGCGGGATATTTTCGCCAGTGCGCCGCTTGACCGGCTGATCCTGGAGACCGACAGCCCCTATCTTGCCCCCCCGCCCCATCGCGGCAAACGCAACGAACCCTCTTATGTCGCCCTGACCGCCAAGGCGCTTGCCCCGGTGTTCGGGCTGGGCCTTGAAGACTTCGCGGCCGCAACGACCGCAAATTTCGACCGGCTTTTCACCCGCGCCGCGCGCAGCGCAAAGGCCGCCTGATGGCCCGGCTGACCTTTACCATTCTTGGCTGCGGCTCGTCCGGTGGGGTGCCGCGGATCGGCAACTTCTGGGGCGACTGCGATCCGACAAACCCCAAGAACCGCCGCCGCCGTTGTTCGATGCTGGTCACCCGCGAAACCGAAGCCGGGGCGACCCGCGTTCTGATCGACACGTCGCCCGACATGCGCGAACAGCTTCTGGATGCCAATGTCGGCGGGCTGGATGGGGTGATCTATACCCACAGCCATGCCGACCACATGAACGGCATCGACGATTTGCGCCAGATCGTGCTGAACCAGCGCCAGCGCCTGCCGGTCTGGGCCGACGCCCCGACGCAGGAATCACTCCTGTCGCGCTTTGGCTATGCTTTCGTGCAACCCGAAGGCTCGCCCTATCCTTCGATCCTTGACCTGCGCACGCTTGACGGCCCGGTCAGCATTCCCGGCGCGGGTGGCGATATCCCGTTCATTCCGTTCCGCGCCGATCATGGCAGCATGGACGCCTTGGGGTTCCGCATCGGCCCCTTGGCCTATCTACCTGATGTTGTTCGTATTCCTGATGAAAGCTGGCCGGTGCTTGAGGGCCTCGATTGCTGGATCGTCGACGCTTTGCGAAGGAAACCGCATCCGACCCATGCGCATCTTGACCTGACGCTTTCATGGATTGCCCGCGCCAAGCCGACCCGCGCGATCCTGACCAACATGCACCTTGATCTGGACTATGAAACGCTGCTGGCCGAATTGCCCCCTCATGTCACCCCGGCCTATGATGGGCGCGAGGTGGTCTATGACAACCAGCCTTGAATCCTGCAAATCCTCTTGGAAAAAATACTCCACGGGGGTTCGGGGGTGTGAAACCCCCGAGGGCTGGCAAGATTGAGCGCACTGCTTGACGTCATCCTGCCGGTGTTCCTTGTGATGGGGGCCGGGTATTTCATGACCTGGCGCGGCGTGCTGTCGGGCGAGGCGATCGACGGGCTGATGAACTTTGCCCAAGGCGTTGGCGTGCCTTGCGTCCTGTTTCTGGGCGTGGCCAATCTGGACCTCTCGCAGGACATGGCGCTGGCCCCGTTTCTGGCGTTTTACACGGGTGCGATGGTCTGCTTTGTCGTCGGCGGGATTGCCGCGCGTGTCGTCTTTGGTCGGCCCGGTCCCGATGCCGTGGCCATCGGCTTTGTCTGCCTCTTTTCCAACACGCTGCTGTTGGGTCTGCCGATCACCGAACGCGCCTATGGCACGGCGGCGCTGACCACCAACTATGCGCTGATCGCGCTGCACTCGCCGCTGATGTATGCCTTTGGAATCACCGCGATGGAGGTGGTCAAGACCCATGGTCAGGGACTGGCCCTGCGCAGCGTTCTGGCCAAGATCGGCCGGGGCCTTGTGCGCAATCCGTTGCTGATCGCCATCGCTGCGGGCTTTGTCGTCAACCTTCTGCACATCCCCCTGCCCAGCTTTGCGCTGGATGCGATCAAGCTGGTCGGGTCCGCCGGGTTGCCCGCTTCCTTGTTCGGTTTGGGTGGGGTGCTGGTCCGCTATCGCCCGGATGGTGACCTGCGGATCGTGGCCATGGTCACTGGGCTTTCGCTGGTCCTGCACCCGTTGATCACCTGGGGCTTGGCAACGCAAAACCTGGGGCTGACGGTGCCAGAGTTGCGGTCGGCCACGGTCACCTCGGCGATGCCACCAGGGATCAACGCCTATATGTTCGCGCATATGTATGGGGTCGGAAAGCGCGTCGCCGCGACCTCGATCCTGGTCGCGACAGCGCTGTCGGTTCTAAGCGTCTGGTTCTGGCTGCAAGTCTTGCCGTAACGGGGCCACACCTAGCGCCCGGTCACGCCCCGCAAGCGATCTGACCGGCGCCGCAACAGTTCGACCGCGACCAGAAGCAGGACCGAGATGATCACAAGGATCGTCGCCACGGCAAGGATCGCGGGGCTGATCGCCTCGCGGATGCCGTTGAACATCTGGCGCGGGATCGTCTGCTGGTCCGGTCCGGCAATGAACAGGACCGCGACCACCTCGTCGAACGAGGTGACAAAGGCAAACAGCGCACCCGAGATGATGCCGGGCAGGATCAGCGGCATGATCACCTTGAAGAAGGTGGTGCGCGGGTTGGCCCCCAGCGAATGCGCAGCACGGATCAGCGACTGGTCGAAACCGGACAGGGTCGCGGTCACGGTGATGATGACAAAGGGGATGCCAAGCACCGCATGGGCCACGATCACGCCCAGATGCGAGTTGGCAAGGCAGCCCTTGTCGGACAGGAACATGCCAAAGATCGCGCCCATCGCGCTGTCGGGGGCGACGCAGGCCTTGGCGAAAAAGAAGCTCATGCCCACAGCGATGATGATGATCGGCACGATCATCGGGCTGATCAGCAGCGCCATGATCAGGCGGCGATAGGGCATCTCGGGGCGCGACAGGCCCAGGGCGGCAACGGTGCCCAGAACCGTGGCAAGGATCGTCGCCCAAAGCCCGACCCAGAAGCTGTTCTTTGCCGCCTGAACCCAGGTAGCCCTTTCCCATACGGCGGACCACCAGGTGCTGTCACGAGCCGTCTCGGGGTCAGGATGGCCCAAGGTCAGCAGGGTGTCATACCAGCGCAGGCTATAGCCGGTCGGGTCAAAGCTGAGCATCTTTTCGGTAAAGGTGAAATAAGGCTCGGCGTTGAACGACAGCGGGATCACGATCAGGATCGGCGCGATCAGGAACAGGAACACCAGCCCGCAGATCACCAGATAGGTGTAGTACCAGGCGCGTTCCAGCGGCGAGGCGTAGGTGGGAAGGGCCATGTCTCTCTCCTTAACCCAACTTCAGCCGGTCGATGCCGATCAGCTGATCGTACAGCCAGTACAGCGCCAGAATCGCCACCAACAGCATCCCGGCAACCGCTGCGGCCAGCGACCAGTTGGAGTTCTTCATGTTGGCGGCAATCATGTTCGAGATCAGCGCGCCATCCGCCCCGCCAACCAGGGCCGGGGTGATGTAGTAGCCAACCGCCAGGATGAACACGAGAAGCGAGCCTGCCGCGATGCCGGGCAGGGTCTGGGGCAGATAAACCCGGCGGAACGTCGTCCAGCTGGTCGCGCCAAGGCTGCGGGCGGCACGGGCATAGCTGGGCGGGATCACCTTCATCACCGAATAAAGCGGCAGCACCATGAACGGCAGCAGCACATGCGTCATCGCAACGATGGTGCCGGTCATGTTGTACATCATCGTCAGACGGCCATCCTCGGTGATCAGGCCAAGACCGACCAAGATGTCATTGACGATGCCCTGTTCCTGCAGCAGCGCGATCCAGGCCGTCGTGCGCACCAGAAGCGAGGTCCAGAACGGCAGCAGCACCATGATCATCAGCAGCGAGGATTTGGCCATCGGCAGGGTGGCCAGCAGATGCGCCACCGGGAAGGCCAGCAGCAGGCAGATCACCGTGATCAGACCCGAGACGAAGAAGGTCTTGGCAAAGAGGTAAAGGTAGATGCGTTCGTTGTCCTCGCCCCGCGCCCAGCCGTCGTCGGTCAACTTCAGGTCGGAGGCGACCTTGTAGAATTCGGCGGTATAGACGTTCGAGGCCGAGGCCATGCCGCGCCACAACGCCGGCTTGGCCCAGGTGGCGTCCAGGGCGACAAGCGATTCGCGGAACGGCGCGGTCAGGCCCTTGGCCTCGCGCGCGCCCTTCTTGAACAGGCTGATGGTGCCGGGGACCGAATAGTTGATGCGGGTGCCCGCGATGCCGGTGGTCTTTTCCTCTTGCATCCGCGCCAGGTCCTGGACCAGGGCGGCGTAGGCTTCTTCCGGCGGGTTGGCGGGGTCAAAGCCGGGGTTCGCCTCGAACCAGGCGACCACTGCGGGCGCCGAGGCGGCAAAGCCGTCGTGTTCGAAGGACCGCTTCAGCATGTAGCCGATCGGGATCAGGAAGGTCAGCAGCACGAAGAACAGCAGCGGCAGCACCAGCAGGAAGGCGCGGCGCTTGGCGCGGGACTGGGCCGCAAGCAGCGCGGCCTTCAGCGGGCGGCCATCGGCGGTCGTCAATGTCGGGGGGGGGGCTGCTTCGGCCATTCCTGCCTCGCGGGGTGGGGCCGGGCGCAAGGGTGTGCGCCCGGCCGGATCGTGATTACTGCGCCAGCCAGGCCTGGAAGCGCTCGTTCAGTTCCGCGTCATGGTCGACCCAGAATTCGGACGAGGTCTGCAGCGCGTTGGCCATGTTGGCCGGCGCGGTCGGCAGGTGCGGACCCATCTCGGTCTTGCCGTCCTTGTAGATGATCGGCTCGGCGTTGGCCGACTTGCGCGGCGGGCCGTAGGAGATCAGCGACGCCTGGCCACGCAGCCCCTCGGTCGAGGTCGCATAGCGGATGTAGTCCATCGCCTGTTCGACGTTCGGCGCGCCCTTCGGCACGACATACATCTCGTTCTCGTAGGTCTGGCCATCCCAGACGATCTGGAAGGGCTTGTTCTCCTCGATCGCGGCGGCGAAGATCCGGCCGTTGTAGGCGGTGGCCATCACGACCTCGCCGTCAGCCAGAAGCTGCGGCGGCTGGGCGCCGGCTTCCCACCAGACCACTTCCGACTTGATCGTGTCCAGCTTGGCGAAGGCACGGTCCACGCCCTCGGGAGTGGAAAGGGTGGCATAGACATCAGCCGGGGCCACGCCATCGGCGATCAGCGCGAATTCCAGGTTCGCCTTGGCGGCCTTGATCAGGGCGCGCTTGCCGGGGAACTTCGCGAGGTCGAAGAAGTCGGCCGCGGTCGTCGGGCCTTCGGGGAACTTGGAGGTGTCATAGGCGTAGATGTTCGCCCAGATGTCGGTCGAGACGCCGCATTCGGTGACCGCGCCGGGGAAGAAGTCTTCAGCGGCCGGGGTGCCGTCCGCGCCCGCGGGCAGCGAAGCCGCGTCGATCGGTTCCAGCAGGCCCTCGTCGCACAGGCGCGCCGCGTCGGCATAGGTCACCGAGGCCACGTCGACGGTGACGTTGCCGGCTTCGACCATCGCCTTGACGGCGGGGGCCGGATCGGGCGCGTCGACCATGGTCACCTTGTTGCCGGTCTTGGCGGCCCAGGGTTGCAGGTGGCCTTCGTTCTGGGCCGCCCCGTACGAGCCGCCCCAGGACATGACCGTGATGTCCGCCTGGGCCATTCCGGCCAGCCCGACAAGCGCGGTGGTGAGGGTCAGGATTCTTTTCATTCGCAATCTCCCAGGTTGAACTTTGGTTTTCTTCTTTTCCGGCCGCCCGCGAAGGGCCGCCGCATCAAGGATCCAGCGCGCGGGCATCCTGCGGATGCCAGCCCACCTTGATCTTCTGGCCGGGCGACAGCTTGGTCTGGCCCAGTGTGTTGCGCATCTTCATCACGAAGTCGCTGATTCCGGCGACCTTCAGCACGGCGCGCAGGATGTCGCCCATGTAGATCACCTCGACCACCTCGGCATCCAGCGTATGGGCACCGGCGGGCATCATCTCGGGCTTGAACTCAACCCGCTCGGGCCGGATCGAGACCAGGGTCTGCTGCCCCTTCTCGCGAACGTTCACCGGCGTCGCGTCGATCAGTTCTCCGGTCGCCAGCCGCACCAGGGCCTTGTCGCCCGACAGCTCTTCGATGATGCCGGGCAGCTTGTTGTTCTCGCCGATGAACTGGGCGACAAAGCTGTTGTCGGGGCGTTCGTACAGGTCCGAGGGCGGCGCCAGCTGCTGGATGCGGCCATCGTTGAAGACCGCGATCCGGTCTGACATGGTCAGCGCCTCGCCCTGGTCGTGGGTGACGTAAACCACCGTGATTCCAAGGTTTTCATGCAGGTGCTTGATCTCGAACTGCATGTGTTCGCGCAATTGCTTGTCCAGCGCGCCCAAGGGTTCGTCCATCAGCACCAGCTTGGGGTCGAACACCAGCGCGCGGGCCAGCGCGATGCGCTGCTGCTGGCCACCCGACAGCTGCGCCGGGCGGCGATTGGCAAAGGCGCCCATCTGCACCATGTCCAGCGCGCGCTTGATCTTGGCCTCGCGCTCGTCCTTGCCCATGCCGCGCACTTCCAGCGGGAAGGCCAGGTTCTCGCCCACCGTCATGTGAGGAAACAGCGCGTAGTTCTGGAACACCATGCCGATGCCGCGCTTGTGCGGCGGTACCTGGTTGATGTTCACACCGTCCAGCTTGATCTCGCCGTGGGTGGCGGTTTCGAACCCTGCGAGCATCATCAGGCAGGTCGTCTTGCCTGAACCTGACGGGCCAAGCATGGTCAGAAACTCGCCCTTTCCGATGGAAAGGTTCAAATCCTTTACGACCAGCGAAACGCCGTCATAGCTTTTCTGGACATGCTCAAAAGCGACAAAAGCATCGCTGCGCGGCTCTGAAGTCACCCGTTTCTCCCCGTTGGCA
>CAUJIP010000027.1 GCA_963205235.1 Pseudomonadota bacterium | reverse complement strand
GCCCGCTCCGCTAAGCGCGTCGAAGTTTTCCGCCATGCCCGAGGTTTCGCAAAGTTGGCAGAAACGGCGGGCGATCTCTGCGGCCTTGTCGTCGCGGCCTTGCCGTAGAAGGCCATCCCACAAAAGCATCGTCGTCGGTGCCCAGATCGGCCCGCGCCAATAGCCGTCGGCCTCGTAAAACGGGCTTTGCGGGCGTTCGGTGGCCGGGCCCCAGTCGGTGATCCAGCCCCGATCCAGCCGGTCGATCAGCTGGCTGGCCATGTTGGGCGCGAGGCGGCCGCCAAGTAGCAGAGGGATAAAGCCAATCAGGCTTTCGTCCTGACGCAGGCGGGTGGGATCGGCGGTCAGGCGGGTCCCGAAGGCTTCACCGGTCCAGAGCGTGGCAAGAAGCGTGGAAAGCCGCGACCCCTCGGCCCGCCAATGATCGGCGCGGGCGGGGTCAAGCCGGGCAAGGCAATCGCAGGTCAGGATCAGGAAAGTTGGCAGATCGGGTGTCAGGACCGGGCCACCCTCGGCAAAGAAGGTGGCGTTGTCCCAGCCCGACTCGTTGCCGTGGCAATAGGCGGGCAGGCTGTCGGCATCCTTCCGGGCATGGGTCAGCCAGTATGAAAGCTGGCGTTCCAGCCATGGAACCAGCGCGGCACGCCGGGGTTCGGTCAACCAGTCGGGATGGTCTTCGATCAACCGCAAGATTGCCCAGCCATGCACCGGGGGCTTGGTGAAGGCGAAATACGACTCTCGATCATTGACGAAATCCGGAAGAAGGCCGGAAGGGTGCTGATGGTCGTAGATCGCGGCGAACTGGTCGAAGGCAAGGTCAGGGTTCATCGCCGCGACCCCAAGGGCCGAAAAGGCATTGTCCCAGGACCAGATGTTGATCATGGCGTTCTTCGACATATAGACCGCAGGCCGGGTCAGATTGCCCGAAGCCGGAACCGTGTTTGCCCAAAGCAGATAGGCGGCAAGGCTGCGGTCTTCGGTCTGGCCCCCCTTGGGCGTGCGCGACAGCCAGTCGGCAAAGTCGTCAGCCGCCCCGGCGCGGGCCTGATCGAAACTGTCGGTCGTGGGCGCAGGCGGGATTGCAGGGAACAGATCGATTGTCCCCTCGAACCCTTCGGCGCCGGAAAAGGTCATCGCCACGTTGTCCGCATGGTCGCGCCGCCATTCCCCGGTCACAGCGACCTTGCCGCTGGTGACCCTTGGCAACAGGCGCAGATCCTCGCCCGCTGCCACGACACATTGCGCGCCCTGCGGGGTGGCATAGGCATAGTCGTATCGCGAACCTTCCAGCGCGAAAGTGACGGTCAGGCCCTGACCGCGCAGATGCAGCCGTTCGCCCTCGCCGATCACGAACTCGACTCGGCCTTGCAGAGTTGAGGCAGAAAGACAATCCGGCGAGAGGCTCCACACCGCATCATCAGGAAACACGATCCGGCACAACCGGCCAAGCGAGGGGCGCAGATCGCCACCCTTGACGGACCGTAGCCAGACCTGACCCTCCATCGTGGAAATGGTCAGGAACCGGCCAAAGCGGCTGAAGGGGATATGGGCAAAGTCGAACATCATCCCTTCACCGACGAGCCAAGGGCGTTGTCCATGATGAAGCGCTGGACGAAGAAGAAGAGGACCAGAGGCGGCACGCACAGGATGACGGTAATCGCGGCAATGGCGATGTTGTCGACGTCGTGGCGACCCTGAAACAGGCCAAGACCAAGTGGCAGAGTGTATTTCGTCTGATCGTTCAAGAATATCAGCGGACCAAGGTAATCGTTCCAGGCGTTCATGAAATGGAATGTCCCGACCAGCACTAGCCCCGGCACCATCAGGGGCAGGTGGATGCGCCAGTAAATCTGCCAGGCATTCGCGCCGTCCATGCGGGTGGCCTCATCAATCTCCATCGGGATGGTCATGATGTATTGGCGCAGAAGGAAGATGAAGAACGCCTCGCCGAACCATGCCGGAATGATCAAGGGTTTCAGCGTGTTGATCCAGCCGAACAGGTTGAACTCCATGTAAAGTGGGATCATCTTGACGTCCCAGGGGATCATCATCGTCGCCAGCAAGAGGATGAACAGAGGGTCTCGGCCGCGAAATTGGAATCGGGCGAAACCGAAGGCGACCAGTGACGAGGAAAAGACCTGCCCCACGGTCGAAAGGACCACGACTGTCGTCGAATTCCACAGATAGGTGCCAAAGGGCTGCTTGGCCCAGCTTTCGGCAAAGTTGGACCACCGCCAGTCCTCGGGCCAGAAGACGGGGGGCCAGGTGACAAGCTCGGCCTCTGACTTCACGGCGGTCAGCAAGGTCCAGACAAAGGGCGCGACGAAGAGGGCCGACAGGAAGATCAGCGCGCCGTAGGTCAGGGTTCTAACCATTGCCGCCCACCTTGGCTTCGCCTTCGTAATGCACCCAGGCGGCGGAATATTTCAGGACGGTCAGGCTTAGCGTCAGGATGATCAGGAACATCACCCAGCTCATCGCGGCGGCATAGCCCATGTCGTGGAACTTGAAGGCGTTGTCATAGATGTACATCGCGAAGAAGTAGGTGGAATTCAGCGGACCACCCTTGGTCAGCAAAAGCGCGATGGTCAGTTGCTGAAATGCCGAGATGAGTGAGGTGATGAAGGTGAACAACAGCATCGGCGACAGCATCGGGATGGTGATGTAGACCGTCTGCGCCCAAGCTGGCACGCCGGAAACGCGCGCGGCTTCGTACAGCTCTTTCGGGATGGATTGCAGACCGGCCAGCAGGATCAGCATCGTGCCGCCAAGACCCCAAAGTGAGGCGATGATGATGGCCAGGATCGACCAGTGCGGATCACCCAGCCAGTTCGGCCCGTCGACGCCAAGCAGCGAAAGGCCATAGTTCAGCAGGCCGTAATCCTTGGAATAGATCCACTTCCAGATCATCACCAAGGCCACACCCGAGATGATGGAAGGCAGGTAGAAGGCAGTACGGAACAACGCCGTTC
>CAUJIP010000026.1 GCA_963205235.1 Pseudomonadota bacterium | reverse complement strand
CGGCAAGCTGACGCAGCTGAACGAAGACCATTCGATGGCGCCGCAGATCGACTTCATGGTGAAGTCCGGCCTGATGGATGCCGAGGCTGGGGCGAACCACCCCGACCGCAACTGCCTGATTTCGGTGCTGATGGGCACGCGGATCCCCAAGATCGACTGCCCGGTCGAACCCTATGAGCTGCGCCAGGGTGACATCGTGGTCTGTTCGTCGGACGGGCTGCAGTTTCTGACCAATGCCCAGATCGAGAAGGTCCTGTCGAAATACCGCAAGACCCGATCCACCGAGATCGCCGAACGGCTGCTGGAGGAGCTGGGCAAGCTTGGCGACCCCGACCAGGACAACATCAGCTTTACCGTGATCAAGGTGAACGACGCCTCGGTCCGCCCCAAACAAGCCAAACCCCAACGCCACACAACCGCCGTAACCAGACCTAAACGGTTGACGGCGCTGGTGCAGGAACCGCTGCTGCTGTCGACGGCTGCCATCCGCATTCACGACGACGAGCCTGAAGCCACCAAGGCCGTGGCCGCGCCGAATGGGAATGACAGCGCAGAAGCGGTTGTGGAAACTGCGGGCGAACTTGTGGTCGAAGCTTCGACCGACGTGCGCAGCGTGGCACCAAGGCGCGTGTCAGTTTCCCGCTAGGCGCAGGCCGCGCGCGTGTGGCGCGGCTTTCCGTCAACCGCTGAAAAGCGTCATGATCTCGGACAGCGGTTTCTTCCGCTTGGCGACCGCCGGGACCGTGGACCTCTCGGCCGGATAGCCCACGGGCAGGATCATCACCGGCTTTTCATGATCCGGCCTGCCGCAAAGTGGCCCCAGAAACTTCATCGGGTTCGGAGTGTGTTCCAGACAGACCAACCCGGCATGATGGATTGCCGCAATCAGCATGCCGGTCGCGATCCCCACGCTTTCGGGTACGTAGTAATTCTTGTAGCGGGTGCCGTCCGTCGTCATCCCGTACCGCTGGGCAAAGACCACGATCAGCCAGGGCGCGTCGGTCAGATGCGGTTTGCTGACGCCGGTCCCGATCGGCTCCAGCGCCGCCAGCCATTCGTCGCCCGCGCCACCCTGATAGAAGGCGCGCTCTTCTTCCTCGGCCCCTTCGCGGATGCGGGCCTTCATCGCCGGATCGCTGATCGCCACGAAATGCCAAGGCTGGTGGTTCGCCCCCGAAGGCGCAGTGCCAGCAGCGGCGATGCAGGCGGCGATCACCTCACTTGCGACGGGCCGGGGGGAATAGTCGCGCACCGAATGGCGCTTTTTCATATAGGCAAGGAAGTCCTCGGCGGCCTTCAGCGACGCCTCCGGCTCCAACTGCACCCGATCCGGCAGTGACAGCGGCTGATAGCTGACTTCACCCTTGCGATACATCACCCGCCTCCGATCAATGCCCCCGCTGCAAAGACCAAAGCACCGCCCAGCACAACCTGCAAGGCTGCACGCAGGAAAGGGGTCTCCATGAACCGGTTCTGAATCCAGGCAATTGCCCAAAGTTCGACGAAGACGACGATCATCGCAACCGTCGTCGCGGTCCAGAAATCGGGGATCAGATAGGGAAGCGCATGGCCCAAACCGCCCAACATCGTCATGATGCCGGATGCCAGACCCCGCTTTATCGGTGAGCCGCGGCCCGACAGTACCCCGTCATCATGCGCGGCTTCGGTAAAGCCCATCGAAATCCCCGCCCCGACCGAAGCCGCCAGACCGACAAGGAACGTCGTCCAGGTGTTCTGCGTGGCAAAGGCTGTGGCAAAGATCGGTGCCAGGGTCGAAACCGACCCATCCATCAGCCCGGCCAACCCCGGCTGCACCCAGGTCAGGATGAACTGCCGTCGCGCGGTCTGGTCCTCGGCCTCGCGTGCGTCGGGCGACAGGTGCTTTTCCTCCAGCCCTTGTGCATGGCGCTCATGGCCAGCCTCGGCTGCGGCCAGATCGCCCAGAAGCTTGCGCGTCGCGGCATCGCTGGTCCGGGCCGCCGCGCGTTGATAGAAATCCTCGGCTCCATGCTCCATCGCGGCGGCCTCGGCCCGGATGGTTTCCAGCGACAGTGACTTGGCCAGCCAGACCGGGCGCCGGGCATAAAAGCCCGCCACATGCTCGCGCCGGATCAGGGGAATGACCTCGCCAAACCGGGCGCGGTGCAGGTCTATCAACTGCTGACGGTGGCCGTCCTCCTCGACCGCCATGCCATCGAAGATCAGTGCCGAAGCCGGAAAGTCGGCGCGCAGCCGTTCGGCAAAACTGCGATAGATCCGGGCATCGTCCTCTTCGGACGAGATGGCCAGCGCAAGAATCTCTTGCTCGGACAGATCGACAAAGCGGCGGCGGAAGGTCAGAGAGGAAAGCACGTCAGGCCCCATTTTAGAATGATTCCAATTTAGGGCCTTGGGCGGTGGAGGCAATCAAATATTTGCCGCGCTCGTGGTAAATTGGTGCCTGCGACCTTGCAAAAGGGCCATTTGGTCACACATCCGCATTGCTTGCCGCGACCCTGTCCGATGATCTATGGTCCCTTGCAGGGGGGCCGATGAACGTCAGTGCGGATCACGGGGTCAGGCGCGGCCGGAAATTCGACCAGGTGCTGGAAGGCGCCCGCAAGATATTCATGCGCGACGGGTTTGAACGGGCCTCGGTCGATGACATCGCCCGTGAGGCGGGCGTGTCGAAGGCCACGATCTATGCCTATTTCCCCGACAAGCAGCTGCTGTTTCTGGAAGTCGCGCGCCATGAATGCCACCGCCAGGCCGAAGCCGCCGATGCGATGATCGACGAAGCAATGCCGGTCCGTCAGGCGCTGACCATCGCGGCTGAACGGATCGTGGCCTTCCAGCTTTCCGATTTCGGCCAGCGCATGTTTCGCATCGTGGTCGGTGAAGGCGAGCGTTTCCCCGGTCTTGGCCGCCAGTTCTATGACTTCGGTCCCGGCCTGATCTGCGACCGGCTGGCCCGCCACCTGCGCGGCTTTGTCGAAAGAGGGCAACTGGTGATCGAGGATCTTGATCTTGCCGCCGACCAGTTCGCGCAGCTTTGCAAGGCGACGATCCACGAACGCCTGCTGTTTGGCATGGCCGATACCGTGACACCAGACCTTGCCCGGCACAGCGCCCACGGCGCGGTTGACATGTTCCTTGCGCGCTATGGGGTGGGGGGCTCAGGTCTTTAGGCGGACTCGACCGGACGGGCCTTCCCCCTCGATCACGAAAAGTTCGGGCCTTTCCCTGAGATAGGATCGCCAGGTCGCCTTTCCCGTTTGCGCCTTGACCGTCTCACCCTTCATCAGATGGCCCAACCGCACGAGGGGAACACCCTCCTTCGCGTCAGGCTGGTCCAAGATGACCTCCTTCAGCTTCTCGTCCAGTGTCGGTCTGGCCGAAGTCTTGGGGATGGGTGCTGAAGTCTTTGTCCCGACTGCTTTGGGTTTGCCGTGCCATTCCACGGGATAGCCCTGTTCTCGCAGGTGATTGACCAGCGGGGCAAAATCGCGGTCGTCCGAGACGATGACGTAGGCCGTTGCCAGCCCACGATGGGCAAGGTCCATCGCGGCGACGACAAGCATCATGTCGGCGCGGTTCTTTCCCGCTGATGTCGGACTGTGCGTGGCGGTATACGCGATATCCTGCGCCCAATCCTTGTGCAGGGCCATGTCGCCATAGACCCGACGGATGGTGACGTCGCCCAGGCGCTTCGCCTCGGTCTCTACCCCGTCGATCCCGTTGCGGGGAAAGTTGTCACCGTCAACCAGGATGGCAACCCGGTGTTTGGATGCAGTCGGAACAAGGGAAGAAAGGCCCATCGGCAAAACCTTTAGAAGCTATGCCTCGATCATTCCCCAGAATTTCGATGGTTGAAAGCCCTTAGCCGTTCTCGCGCAGCACCGTGCCCGCCAGATACAGTGACCCGCAGATCAGAACCCGGGCTTCGGGGTCTTTTGCCGCAATTTCGGCCAGAGCTTCCGCGACCGATCCCGCCGTCACCGCATCGATCCCAGCGGCCTTGGCGGCATCGCGGGTGACCCCGGCGGGCAGGGTGTTCTTCTCACCGGGGATCGACACCGCATGCAGCCGCGTCACATGCGGGGCCAAGGGAACCATATAGCCGGTCACGTCCTTGGTGTTCAGCATCCCGCAGATCAGATGGGTCGGGCGTTTCGGCATCCGCGCCAGCGTCGCCGCCACCGCTTCGCCGCCCGCCGGGTTGTGGCCGCCGTCCAGCCAAAGCTCGACCTGCGGCGCGCTGTCAACCAAGGGGCCGACCCGCAGCCGCTGCATCCGCGCAGGCCAGACGGCGCGCGTCACGGCAGCCTCACAGGCCGCCTCGTCCCGGCCCAAGGTCCGCAGCGCCGCCAAAGCCGCGCCCGCGTTCTGAATCTGGTGCGGCCCCGGCAAATTCGGCAAGGGCAGGTCCTGAAGCCCGTTTTCATCCTGAAAGATCAGCCGCCCGCGATCCTCAAAAGCGTTCCAGTGCTGACCAAAGGCCAGAACCGGCGCGCCCAGACGTGCGGCCTTGGCCTCGATCACCGCCAGCCCGTCCTCGGCCTGAGGGCCGACGATCACCGGCACGCCGCGCTTGATGATCCCCGCCTTTTCGCCGGCAATCTCGGGCAGCGTTTCGCCCAGATACTGCTGATGATCGATGGACACAGGAGTGATGATCGTCAGCCGGGGCTTGTCCACCACATTCGTCGCATCCAGCCGCCCGCCAAGCCCAACCTCCAGCAAGGTCCAGTCCGCAGGGGTCCGCGCAAAGGCCAGAAAGGCCGCGCAGGTGGTGATTTCGAAAAAGGTGATCTCGCCGGGCCCGTTCACCTGCACGCATTCATCCAAAAGCGCGGTCAGCGCGGGTTCGCTGATAAGCTCCCCCGCCAGCCGGATCCGTTCATGAAACCGCGCCAGATGGGGCGAGGTATAGGCGTGAACCTTGTCACCGCCCGCCTCCAGCCCCGCGCGGATCATCGCCTGCGTGCTGCCCTTTCCATTGGTCCCGGCGATATGGATCACCGGCGGCAAAGACCGCTCTGGGTGCCCAAGTGCGGCCAGCAGACGTTCCACCCGCGCCAGGGTCAGGTCGATGACCTTGGGATGCAGGGTCATCATCCGTTCAAGAACGACGTCAGAACCGATAGCCACGCTTATTTGGCCTCAACCGGCGCGGGCAGGTCGCCCTTGATCGCCGGGGTCATACCCATCAGCATCCGGACCAGCGTCACCAATTCATCCCGCATCGCCTTGCGATGCACCACCCGGTCCAGCATCCCGTGATCCAGCAGGTATTCCGCCCGCTGGAACCCTTCGGGCAGCTTTTCGCGGATCGTCTGTTCGATCACCCGCGCCCCGGCAAAACCGATCTGAGCATTCGGTTCCGCAATCTGCACATCGCCCAGCATCGCATAGCTGGCGGTGACCCCGCCCGTCGTCGGATGGCACAGGACGACGATGTACGGAAGCCCCGCCTCTTTCAGCATCTGCACCGCAACCGTGGTGCGCGGCATCTGCATCAGGGACAGCATCCCCTCTTGCATCCGCGCTCCGCCACTGGCGGAAAACAGCACCAGCGGGCGCTTCAGCTTTACCGCCCGTTCCGCCGCCGCGATGATCGCGTTGCCGACGTACATCCCCATCGACCCGGCCATGAAGCTGAAATCCTGCGCCGCCGCGACGATAGGGGTGCGGTTGATCTCGCCCTCGACCACCAGCATCGCATCCTTTTCACCGCTGGCCTTTTGCGCAGCCTTGATCCGGTCGGGATATTTCTTCTGATCGCGGAAATGCAGCGGGTCGATGACCGCATCCGGCACCTTCACTTCGGTGAAGATCCCGCCGTCAAACAGCGCCTCGAACCGTTCGCGCGGGCTGATCGCCATGTGATGATCGCAGTTGGAGCAGACGTTCTGGTTTGCCGCCAACTCGCGGTGAAACAGCATCGTCCCGCATTCGGGGCATTTCGTCCAAAGATTGTCCGGCACTTCCCGGCGCGAGAACAGCGAGTTGATCTTCGGTCGAACGTAGTTGGTGATCCAGTTCATGCGCGGCCTGCCCTTTTGGTCAGTCCCCGAGATAAGCCGCCGGCCTGCGAAAAGCAATCAGACAAGCGGATTCCCTGCACCCGATTGGCGCCGTTCAGCCTTTCCTCTTGGAGAAATACTCCACGGGGGTGCGGGGGTGTGAAACCCCCGCTCCGACGGTCAAATCCTGCGCCGCGCCCGCAAGGCGGCACCGATCGTGCCATCGTCCAGATAGTCCAGTTCACCGCCGATCGGCACGCCCTGCGCCAGCGTGGTGATCTGCGCGCCAGTCCCCGCCAAGGCATCGGCGATGTAATGCGCCGTGGTCTGGCCATCGACCGTGGCATTCAGGGCAAGGATCACCTCGCTGATCCCATCCTCGGCCACACGCGCGACCAGCCGGGGAATGCCCAACTCATCCGGGCCAATCGCATCCAGCGCCGACAGGGTGCCGCCCAGAACGTGATAGCGGCCCCGGAAGACCTGCCCCCGCTCCATTGCCCAAAGGTCTGCGACATCCTCGACCACACAAATCTCGCCAATCGCGCGGGCCGGATCGGCACAGATCGCGCAGACCTCAGAGGTCGAGATATTGCCGCAGACCCGGCAGTCCTTGGCGGTCAAGGCAACCTTGGCCAATGCCTGCGCCAAGGGGGCCATCAACTGCCCGCGCTTTTTCAACAGCACCAAAACCGCCCGCCGCGCCGACCTTGGTCCCAGACCCGGCAACCGCGCCATAAGCTCGATCAGCGCCTCGATGCCGGTATCGTCAGTCTTCGACGGCGGGGGCATGTCAGCCCGGAAGCTTCATGCCGGGCGGCAGGCCCAGGCTTTCGCCAAGTTTGGTCATTTCCTGTTCGTTGCGCGCCTTGGCCCGTGCCTGCGCATCATGGATGGCGGCAAGGATCAGATCCTCGACCACTTCCTTTTCCGACGCGACCAGGATCGAGGGGTCGATATCCAGCCCCGTCACATCGCCCTTGGCCGTCGCCCGCGCTTTGACCAGCCCGGCCCCGGCTTCGCCGATCACCACGATCCGGGCCAGTTGATCCTGCAGTTCGGCCAGTTTGCCCTGCATTTCGGTGGCGGCTTTCATCATCTTGGCCATATCGCCAATTCCGCCCAGACCCAGACCCTTCAGCATCGCGTTCTCCATCCGTTTCCACAGAAATACGGGTCCGGAGCCCCAAGCGCAAGGTCAGGGCTTGCAGCGGAACAGCATCCGGCAGGGGGAAAATCCCTCGGCCCGAAAGAAGGCATGCGCCTCGTGGTTGGCTACCCAGGTGTCCAGCACGATCTCGTCAACCTGCAACGCGCCCGCCAGATCGCGCGCGGCCTGCATCAGCGCCCGCCCAACTCCACGACGGCGCGCTTCCGGGGCGACGGCAATCTGTTCCACCAGCAACCGCCGGATTGCCGGGGAAAAGACCGAAGCGTCCCGCGCCTGCAGGCTGCACAGGGCATAGCCAAGCGCGGGGTCGTCGGCCAGAAATGCCGTGCAGCCGGGTTCCGCGAGCCGCCTGTGAAAATAGGCAACCAGCCCTTCCGGGTCAGGTGTGGCAAAGAAGGTTTCGGGATACCGCGCCGCGTGCCAGCCCTGCACATGGGCATTCAACCGCGCCAACGTCGGCGCGTCCGCAGGCGTGGCACGTCGTGGGATCATTCCTCGAACGGGTCCCAATCGGGATCAAGCTCGGCATCGGATTCGGCCAAGGTTGGCGCAGGTGCCGTAGCCTCGGGCAACCGGACCTCGGCAATCTTCGCCCCCGGAAACGCCGCCTTGATCGCCTGAACCAAGGGCAGGCTGTCGGCTTCGGCATGCGCCTCGGCCTCTTGCGCGTTTCGCATTTCGGCAATCGTCGGGGCACCGCCAGAGGACACGACCGACACTCCCCAGCGCGACCCGGTCCAGCCCTGCAACCGCTGACCCAACCGCGAGGCCAGATCGGGCTTCGCCCCCGAGGCCGGTTCAAACTCGATCCGACCGAGGGAATAGCGCGCCAGCCGCAGCCCGGTTTCAACCTCGTTCAAAAGCAGCATGTCCCGCTTGGACCGGATCAGCTCGACCACCGATTCGAAGGTGGCGTAGACCTGCATCTGACCTTCGGCCAGCGCGGGGGCCGCCGCAGACATCATCGGTCCGCGTATAGGCGCAGACTGCACCGGGGCCAGCCGTGGCGCATGGACCGTGCCGCCACCGCCACCCGCAGGCGCACCCCCCGGCATCCCACCGCCCGATGGCGGGCGCGGGCTGTCGGACAGTTTCTTCACCAGCGTTTCCGGGTCCGGCAGATCGGCGACATGGGTCAGCCGGATCACCGCCATTTCGGCGGCCATCATCGCGTTCGGGGCCAGCGCGACCTCTTCAATCGCCTTCAGCAGCATCTGCCACATCCGCGTCATCGCCCGCATCGGCAGGCGGCTGGCCATATCAAGCCCCCGCGTCTGTTCATCCGGCGGGGTTGTCGGGTCCTCGGCCGAAGCAGGGTTGATCTTGATCACCGAAATCCAGTGCGTGATTTCCGCCAGATCGCGCAGCACGGCCATCGGGTCGGCCCCATCGGCATACTGTGCGCTCAGTTCCGCCAGCGCCGCCGCCGCATCGCCCCGCATGATCTGGTCGAACAGGTCAAGCACCCGCCCCCGATCCGCCAGCCCCAGCATGGCGCGAACCTGATCGCCGGTGGTTTCCCCAGCCCCATGCGCAATCGCCTGATCCATCAGGCTCATCGCGTCGCGGACCGACCCTTCGGCGGCGCGCGTGATCAGGGCGAAGGCGTCCTGCGCCAGTTTCGCGCCTTCCAGCCCCGCCACCCGCGCAAGATGCGCCATCATCACCTCGGGCTCGATCCGCTTGAGGTCGAACCGCTGGCACCGCGACAGGACCGTCACCGGCACCTTGCGAATCTCGGTGGTGGCGAAGATGAACTTCACATGCGCGGGCGGTTCTTCCAGCGTCTTCAACAGCGCATTGAACGCGCTTGTGGACAGCATGTGCACTTCGTCGATGATATAGATCTTGTAGCGCGCACTGGCCGCCCGGTAGTGGACCGAGTCGATGATCTCGCGGATATCGCCCACTCCGGTCCGGCTGGCGGCGTCCATCTCCATCACGTCGACATGCCGGCCTTCTGCAATGGCGACACAGGGTTCGCAGACCCCACAGGGTTCCGTCGTCGGCCCACCCGTGCCATCCGGCCCGACACAGTTCAGCCCCTTGGCAATGATCCGCGCCGTGGTGGTCTTGCCCACACCGCGCACGCCCGTCATCACGAAGGCATGCGCGATCCGATCCGCCGCGAAGGCGTTCTTCAGCGTGCGCACCATCGCCTCTTGCCCGATCAGATCGGCAAAGGTCTGGGGGCGGTATTTGCGGGCAAGAACCTGATAGGCGGTTTCGGACATCTTGGTACTTCACATGACTCGCCGCCAGACTAGGCCGCCCCGCGCGCTTGGTCCACCGCGAAAGGGATGCTCATCGGCCCTGACGGACCTCATCGCTTGACGCGCGCACCGAAGAAAGCCGTAAGGCTTGATGAGGGGACCCGTCAGATCACCGCCACCGCCCCGGCATAGGCCTCGACGATCCGCACATCGGCATGGGCGGTCAGCGCCGCGATCTCGCGGTTCTGCTCCTCGGACAGGACCCCTTCGTCCGGGGCCGCCGCAATCGCCGCCAGCGCCGCATCGCGCGCCGTGTCAAAGGCGGTCCGGCGACCCGATTTCTCGTACTCCCCCCGGCCTTCCCGCGCGAAGACCTTGCGCTGCAACTGATCCCGGCAGGTCGCAATCGTATGCGCGCTGTCCAGGAAATGCCCACCCGCGCGGATCTGCATCATCGCGTCCCAGTTCAGCGCCTCCAGCTCCAGACTGGGTTTGCGGATGAACCGCCGCATCATCGCGCCGATTTCATTGTCCAGCACCGCCTGCACCGGGCTGAACACTGTCGCGCATTCCAACTGGCCCACCCCGCCCAGAATATCCGCCCCAGCCAGCGCCACCGTCTGCGTCAGCATCGCCCGTTCCGCCATGCCCTGCACATCCACATCCGGCGTATCCGACCCCGAGCCATAGGTATGCGCCACCATCCCCCAGCCGCGTTTCATCAACTGCACCGACATGTTCGCCGCCTGCATACTCTCCACACAGGACTGCAAGGCCGACCCCGTCCGCATGTCCAGCGTGAACATCAGCGGCGTCGCGATGACCGGCGTTCCGGGGGAAAGGATATGCGCCATCACCGTCATCCCGACGATTTCCGCCGCCGCCATGATTGCCATCGCGGCGACGGACAGCGGCGCCGTCCCGCCCGAAGACGGCAGCGAACAGGCATGCAAGGGCACGCCGTATTTCCCCGCCTGAATGATCACATGCGTGTCCATGAACTTGAATTCCAGCGGCGTGAAGCTGCAAGTGATGCAACTGGTGATCGGATTGGCGCGCAGCGCATCCTCGCCCCCCGCCGCAATCGCCGCGATCTTCATCAGATACTCGACGTTCTCCCATTGATAGGGCTGCATCCAGCAATGCTTTTGCGTGCGGCTGACCATGCGCCCGAAACTGTGGATGTCTGCCGTCACTTCCGGCACGCCATGCACGAACGGGTGCGCGATGAACCCCACTTCGTCCAGCGTGTTGGCCACCGCCGCCATCTCGTTCACCGCCGTCAGGTCGGTCTTGCGATAGGACGCATCGCGCGGGTTCACATAGCCGTGCCCGCCCGTCCCCGTCCGCATGATGAACCCCCGGTCGGCGCGCGGAAGGTCAATGTTGAACCGCGCCGCCTTGCCCCCCAGCCGCACCGATTTCGGCGTCGCCGCCATCGCCTCGCGGATCAACTCACGCGGCATACGGATCCGGTTGGCATCGGTGCCGGGCTTGGCCCCTGCGGCGATGAACTTCTGATAGGCTTCCGGGTGCATGATGACGACGCCGTAATCGGCCAGCACATCCTCGACCCGCGCCTTCAGGAACTCGACCTCACTGTCGGCCAGATACCCGAAACTGGCCCGCGAAAATCCCGCAGGTTCCTGCCGGAACGCATCGGCCACATGCGCCGCCCGAACCGTTCGCGTCCGCTTTCCATGCTTTTCAATAGGTTGGCTTTCCACGGCTGCCCCTCCCTGATGAACAAGGGTTACGGCACACACCGATTAGGCTGACTGCCTGCCGACTTCAGCTTGTGGGGAATGTTAGCAAACGAATGAAACCGATCAATCGGCCTTGGCTGCGTCACTTCGGCGCAAGGATCTGCCCCTGCGACACCGGCACCGCGCTGCCCGCAATCCGCACTTCGGCCAGTTCGCCCCCGGTCACGGAAACCGTCAGGCCGATCTCGCTTGGCCGCCCCATTTCCACGCCCTGATGCAGGGTGAACCGAGTTTCCCCGTCACCCAATACACCCGAGGCCAGAAGCTGCGCCGAAAGAATCGCGCTGGCCGATCCCGTCGCGGGGTCTTCGGGGATGCCCGCCGTGGGCGAATACATCCGGGCGCGATAGTCGCAGTCGGTACCACGAGTATACAGATATATGCTGTCCACCCCGGCGGCCCTGATCACCTCGGACCAGGCCGGTTCCATCGGCCTAGCCCGCGCCAAAGCGTCCAGCGAGGCGACCGGCGCATAAAGGAACCTCGGCCCGCCCTGCCACACGCCCGACTGATGGCTGGCAAAACCGATATCATCGGCCTGCAAGCCCAAGGCAGCGGCGAACCGCTCCGATGTGGCAACCGTCGCTCCGGCAACGGCATGCGGCAGGAGCGGGGCCACGAATTCGGCGCTGACCTTCTCCCCCCGCCGCGCGACCTGAACCGGAACCAACCCCGCTTCCTCCTCCAGCGTGATCGCACGGTCAAAATCACCCGGTCCGGCGGAGGCACAGGCCAGATGGATCGCGCAGCCGATGGTCGGATGACCGGCAAATGGGATTTCGGCAGTCGGAAAGAAGATGCGCACCCGCGCGGTATGGGCCGGGTTCACCGGGGCTTGGACAAAGATCGTCTCGGACAGGTTGAATTCGCGCGCGATGATCTGCATCTGCGCTGGCGTCAGATCATCGGCGCCAAGGACGATTGCCAAGGGGTTCCCGGCAAAGCGGGTTTCGGTGAAGACATCACAGGTGTGAAAGTCCAGCATCATTGGGTCGAAAACCTTTCGAAAAGGTAAATGTCCACAGCCAAGGCATTGAATTTACTGGGTTGGAAAACTGGCCGCGCGCGGGCAGATCAGACCAGCATCCCGCCGTCGCTGTCATCGCCCGCCTCTTCCAGCAGCCGGTCCAGATCGGGAATCTGGACGTGCCGGTTGCCTTCCAGGGTGATCACCCCGTCCTTTTTCAAGGCGCTGATCTGGCGGCTGACGGTTTCCAGGGTCAGGCCAAGATAATCCGCCATCTCCTCGCGGGTCAGCGGCAGGTCAACCGCAAGCTTGCCGCCAGCCCGCCGCAGATGCAGGGCCGCATCCCGCCGCGCGATGATCGAGATCAGCGAGGCGATCTTCTCCCGCGCGGTTTTCCGCCCCAGAAGCAGCATCCATTCCCGCGCCGCATCCAGTTCGTCCAGCGTCATTTCCAAGAGCCGCTGGGCGATGTGGGGGGTTGTCGCCATCAATTCTTCGAACGGTTTCTTGCGGAAACAGCACATCACCAGATCGGTGGTCGCGGTCACATCAAAGGCCGCTGTCGCCCTCCCCGGTCGCCCGACGAAATCCGACGGCAGAAGCAGCCCCACCATCTGGCGCCGTCCGTCTTCCATCGTCTGGGTCAGGGTGGCGATGCCGCTTACGACGGACCCGACGAATTCCATCCGGTCACCCGACCAGATGATCGTCTGACCGGCCTGAAAGCTGCGGTAGTACTTGATCTGCTCCAGCCGATTCAGTTCGTCCGTCTCGCAGCGTGCGCAGACGGCCCGATGCCGGATCGGGCATTCACTGCACTGTACGTGGACGGAGTGATCATGCATCCGTGATTCCTGTCGATTGATCTGGGTCAAAGAGGACCAGTGCTTCGGTTTCTAATCTAGTCGCATGACTCACGACCCGCAACTCGCCCGCCTTGGTCTTTTCGACGCACGCGTGCCCCGCTACACATCCTACCCGACCGCCCCGCATTTCGCGGGTGGCGTCGGGCCGGGCGAATTCACCCATTGGATCGAGGCCGTGCCCGAGTATAGCGAAGTTTCGCTGTATCTGCACGTCCCCTTCTGTCGGCGATTGTGCTGGTTCTGCGCCTGCCGGACGCAAGGCACGACCAGCGACGATCCTGTCATCGCCTATGTCGACACCCTGAAGGCCGAGCTTCAGCTTCTGAAGCGGCACTTGCCCCGTGGCGTGCGCCTGAGCCGCCTGCATTGGGGTGGCGGGACGCCCACGCTGTTGTCGGCACCGTTGATCGAAGCCCTGGCCGAGGCGGTCTTTGCTGTGGCCCCGATGGCTGATGACGGTGAATTCTCGGTCGAGATCGACCCGAACGAAGTTGACGATTCCCGGCTGGATGCCTTGGCCGCAGCGGGGATGAACCGGGCTTCGATCGGGGTGCAGGACTTTGACCCCCTGATCCAGAAGACCATCGGGCGCGAGCAAAGCTATGCCTTGACCCGCGATGTCGCCGAGAAGATTCGCGCCCGTGGCATCACCAGCCTGAACGCAGACATTCTTTACGGTCTGCCGCATCAGACCGGGCCGCGGATCGCTGATTCGGTGCAGAAGCTGCTGACGCTGTCGCCCGACCGGGTGGCGCTTTACGGCTATGCCCACGTGCCGTGGATGAGCCGCCGCCAGCAGTTGATTCCCTCGGATGCGATGCCCACGCCGGAAGAGCGCCTGTCACTGTTCGAGACGGCCCGTAAGCTGTTCCTGTGGGATGGCTATGTCGAGGTCGGGATCGACCACTTTGCCAAACCTGAGGATGGGATGGCCAAGGCGTTGAAGGCGGGGACCCTGCGGCGGAATTTCCAGGGTTATACCGAAGACACGTCGCCCGTGCTGATCGGGCTTGGGGCTTCTTCCATCAGCCGGTTTCCGCAAGGCTACGCCCAGAATGCCTCGGGGACGGCGGTACATACCAAGGCGATCCGGTCCGGAGCGTTTTCCACCCATCGCGGCCACAGCTTCAGTGGTGAAGACCAGTTGCGCGGGCGGATCATCGAAGCGCTGATGTGCGATTTCCGGGTGTTGCGGTCCGAGCTTCTGAGGGGGTTCAACACGACGCCAGACCGGATCGAGACCCTGTTCCAATCGGCGGCAGAGGCGTTTGGCGACATGGTCCGGGTAACGGATGAAGGCTTCTTCATCCCCGAACGTGCCCGCCCCCTGACCCGGATGATCGCACGGGCCTTTGATGCCTATGACAGCGCCAAGGCCAAGCATTCGGCGGCAATCTGAGACCCAAATCCTTCGCAGGATTTGGAGCGGTTGCATGGCTCAACTTCGCTCTAGCCGGGTCAGCAGGGCAATCTGTTGTGGCAGGCAGACCGACCGCAGATCGTATTTCGCGCGCGCCATGTTGCGCGCATTCTGACGCATCTGGGCATAGGCTTCCGGCCGGGCCAGCGCGTCGGTCAGGGTGTCAGACCAGCCCTTGATATCGAAGAAATCAACCAACCGTCCGTTCACCCCGTCCTGGATCACCTCGGCCACGGGGGCCGTGTTCGACCCGACGACCAGCGTCCCGGCGGCCAGGGTTTCGACCATCGACCAGGACAGAACGAAAGGATAGGTCAGATAGGCATGTGCCCGGCTGACATGCATCAGGTCGACCAACCGGTCATAGGGCAGCCGACCGGTGAAATGCACGCGCGACAGGTCAAGCCTGTCTTTGACCTCGTTCAGGAAGATATCCTTCCACTTGCCCCCAGCATCCGGCCGCTTGCCATAGCTGACGCCATCGTCCCCGACGATGACCACCTGCGCCTTGGGTCGGGCGGCCAGAATGTCCGGCAAGGCCCGCATGAAGACGTGATACCCGCGATAGGGTTCAAGGTTGCGGTTCACGAAGGTCAGAACCTCGTCACCGCGTTTCAGCACCGCGCCATTTTGAAGGGTAAATTGGGCATCCAGGTTCGGAGTCAGGCGGTCGCAGTCGACGCCGTCGAAGATCACTTCCAGATGCTTGCGCAATAGGGGCGGGTGCGTGCTGGCCTGCCATTCGGTGGGCGTGATGCCAAGATCGGCATGCACCAGCGCCTGCGCCTTATGCGCCGCGCGACCTTGCGCGATCATCACCTCGTCGAAGCCGGGGTTCGAGAATTCCTTGTCAAAGCCGGAATCGGCGTAAAGGCCGCGATAATAGAACTCGGCGAAGACCAGAAGCTTGGCCTCGGGCCAGACCTCTTTCAGAAACAGCGTCTCGCCCCAGCCGGAATGGCCATAGATCACGTCTGGCACATAGCCTTCGGCCCGAAGCTTTCGGGCAAAGCGGGCCACGGCGACGGCGCGGTCGCCCATCTGGGTGAAGGTCCGGCCAATCCTTGTGTGCTTTGGTTCCACCTTTTCTGGCTTGAAGGGATAGCGCAGCACCGGCACGGGCATGCTGTTGCGATTTCCGGCATCGGTCAGCGCGCGGACATCATGACCCAGACGTTGCATCTCGGGTGCAAGATACAGGAACTGGCCGGGGAAGTTCTGATGGACGAAAAGCAGCTTCAAGGTCAGGCTCCGAAGGCGGCGGCCATCAAAGCTTTGGTATAGGGGGATTGCGGGTTGGTAAACACAGCCTCGCAATCGCCGGTTTCGACCACATCGCCCGCCTGCATGACCATGACCTTGTGCGCCATGGCCCGGATCACCCGCAAATCGTGGCTGATGAAGATGTAGGCCAAGCCCCATTTCCGCTGCAGGTCGCGCAAAAGCTGGACGATCTGGACTTGCACCGTCATGTCAAGCGCCGAGGTCGGTTCGTCCAGCACCACCAGTTTCGGGCGCAGGATCATCGCGCGGGCAATCGCGATACGTTGGCGCTGCCCACCGGAAAATTCGTGCGGATAGCGGTGCATCATCGCAGGGTCGAGGCCCACTTCCCCCATGATCTCGGTCACCATCTCGCGCCGGTTGCGGCCGGGATCGACGCCATGCACGCCCAGGCCTTCAGCGATGATCTCCTCGACCGTCATCCGGGGAGAAAGGCTGCCATAGGGGTCTTGAAAGACCACCTGCATTTCGCGCCGCAGGCTGCGCAGGGCGCGGCCAGATCGTCCGCGCAGGTCTTCGCCCAGAAAGGCTACGGGGCCGGTGCTGGAAATCAGTCGCAGGATCGCCAGTGCCAGCGTGGTCTTGCCGGACCCGCTTTCTCCGACAATGCCAAGGGTTTCCCCTTGCCGGACTGACAGCGTCGCTTCGTTCACCGCCTTCACATGGCCCACGATCTTGCGCAGGAATCCTTGATGGATCGGGAACCAGACGCGAAGCCCTTCGGTCCGGACCACTTCGGTTGCGTCGGACGGTACGTCGGACGGCCCGCCCTTTTGTTCGGCGGCCAGCAGCTTTTGCGTATAAGGATGCTGCGGGTTGGCGAAGATTTCGGCGGTCGGCCCCTGTTCGACAATCTCGCCCGCCTGCATGACACAGACGCGGTCGGCGATGCGGCGGACGATGCCAAGGTCGTGGGTGATGAACAGAAGGCTAAGGCCTTCCTTGCGTTTCAGATCGGTCAGAAGGTCAAGGATCTGCGCCTGAATGGTCACGTCAAGCGCGGTCGTGGGTTCATCGGCCACCAAAAGCTCGGGCCCGTTGGCAAGGGCCATGGCGATCATCACCCGCTGGCGTTGCCCGCCGGAAAGCTGGTGCGGATAGGCCCCCAACCGGCTTTCCGCGTCGCGGATGCCGACCTTGCCCAGAAGATCCACGATCCGCGCCCGCGCGGCGGCTCCGGTAAGACCCTGATGCAGAAGAAGGCTTTCGCCAAGCTGCTTTTCGATGGTGTGCAGCGGGTTAAGGCTGGTCATCGGCTCTTGGAAGATAAAGCTGATATCGTTGCCCCGAACCCGACGCAGATCGGATTCGCTGGCACCAAGCATCTGGCGGCCTTGCCAGGTGATCGACCCCGACTGCTGGGCGCTGTCTGGCAACAGGCCCACGGTCGAGAGAGCGGTGACCGACTTGCCCGACCCGCTTTCGCCGACCAGTGCGACGGTTTCACCCTTGGCCACAGTGAACGAGACACCTTTCACCGCCTGGATCAGGCGGCCATCCTGCCGGAAGCTGACATTCAGTCCGCTGACGTCCAGCAAGCTCATTTGAAGGTTTTCCTGGGGTCGAAGGCATCGCGCACGCCTTCAAAGATGAAGACCAGAAGCGACAGCATGATCGCAAAGGTGAAGAAGGCGGTAAAGGCCAGATGCGGGGCTTGCAGGTTCTGCTGCGCCTGCCGGGTCAGTTGGCCAAGCGAAGGCAGGCTGGAGGGCAGGCCGAAGCCCAGATAATCCAGCCCGGCAAGGGCCGAGATCGTGCCGGTCACGGCAAAGGGCAGCAGGGTCAGGGTCGCGACCATGGCGTTGGGCAGCAAGTGCCGGAACATGATCCGCCAATCGGAAACGCCCAAAGCCTTGGCGGCCCGGACATATTCGAAGTTCCGCGCCCGCAGGAATTCGGCCCGGATGACGCCGACCCGGCTGATCCACCCGAACAGCACCATGAGGATGATCAACAACCACAGGCTTTTGCCCAGGATCGCGGTCAGGATGATGATGATGTAAAGTTCGGGGATCGACCCCCACAGTTCAATGAAGCGTTGCATCAGAAGGTCGGTCAGCCCGCCGAAATAGCCCTGGATAGCCCCGGCGATGACGCCGATGACGGTGGTCATCGCGACGACAACAAGCGCGAAGGTGACCGAAAGCCTGAACCCGTAGATCACCCGCGCCAGCACATCGCGCGAGGTGTCGTCGGTGCCCAGCCAGTTCTGCGCCGTCGGCGGCCCTGGCGCGACACCGCCGGTATCGACGATGGTATTGAAGCTGTAGGGGATCAGCGGCCAGATCATCCAGCCCGCTTCGACGGGTTGGCCTGCAGCGGTGCCCTGTGTCTCGACCTCGGCCCGGATGCCCTCGGGATCGTCCCAGCAATCGAGCGAGCCCGCCGCCACGATCAGGCATTGCACTTCTGGCGTCTTGTAGTTCGCTTCGGTCCGCAAATCGCCGCCAAAGGCCTTTTCCGAATAGAACTGGAAGATCGGCATGTAATAGCCGCCATTGTGTTTGATCAGCACGGGGCGATCATTGGCCAGAAACTCGGCGCAAAGGGTGATCCCATAAAGGACAAGGAAGATCCACAGCGACCAGAAAGCCCGCCGGTTTGCCTTGAAATTCCGCCAGCGGCGCTGATTCAGGGGGGACAATCTCATCCCTCGCGCCTTTCGAAATCGATCCTGGGGTCGACCAGCGCGTAGGTCAGGTCCGAGATGATGCCGACGATCAGCCCGATCAGGCCAAAGGCGTAAAGCGTGCCGAAGACCACGGGGTAATCCCTTTCGACCACCGAGCGATAGGCAAGCTGGCCAAGCCCATCCAGCGAGAAGATCATTTCAAGGATCAGGTTCGACCCGAAGAACACGCCCAGAAACAGTCCCGGGAACCCGGCAATCACGATCAGCATCGCGTTGCGGAACACATGACCGTAAAGCACGCGCGATTCCGAAAGCCCCTTGGCCCGCGCGGTCAGCACGTATTGCTTCTTGATCTCGTCCAGAAAGCTGTTCTTGGTCAGCAGGGTCAGTGTCGCGAAAGCCGAAATCAGTTGGGCTATGACCGGCAATGTGATGTGCCAGAGATAGTCGGTGATCTTGCCCCAGAGGGACAGGTTCTCCCAGCCATCACTGGTCAGGCCGCGCAGCGGGAACCACTGGAAATAGCTGCCCCCGGCAAAGACGACCATCAGCATGATCGCGAACAGGAACCCCGGGATCGCATAGGCGGCGATGATGATTCCGCTGGTCCAGGTGTCAAAGCCTGACCCGTCATGCACTGCCTTGCGAATGCCCAGAGGGATCGAAACCATATAGGCGATCAGCGTCGACCACAGGCCCAAGGTCAGCGACACCGGCATCTTTTCCAGCACAAGATCAAGGACGGGGATCGACCGGTAATAGCTTTCGCCGAAATCGAAGGTCAGATAGTGGCCCATCATGATGAAGAAGCGTTCGGCCGCCGGGATCGCCTCTTTGCGGCATTCCGGAGCCTTTACTGAAGGCGTGCCGGCAAAGCCTTCGTCGCAGACGATCCGGGCAAAGCCGAACTGCACCTCAAGCTCGGCCAGGAATTCGGGCGGCAGGCCACGCGCCCCGACATAACCCGAACCTTCATCGTCAATCGCGGCGTCTTCGGTTCCGGCGATGCTTTGGATCGAATCGCCGTCCCCTTCGATCCGGGCGAGAACCTGTTCGATCGGCCCGCCCGGCACGAATTGCACCAAGCCGAAGTTGATCAACATCACGCCCAGAAGCGTGGGGATCACCAGAAGAAGCCGGCGGAGGATATAGGCGCCCAAGTCCCTGCCCGATCACTGTTATTGAAGGACCCCAGCAGCCTTGAGCGCATCGGCCTTGGCCGCGTCGTACCACCAGAGGCTTTCATGTCCAAGGCCATAGTCCGGGATCGTGTCGGGATGACTGTACATGTCATAATAGGCGACCCAATGTTCCGCCTTGTACCATTGCGGAATCCAGAACCCCTCGGCCCGCAGCACACGGTCAAGCGCCTTGGTGGCGACGGTCAGTTCGTCCTTGGTCTTGGCGGCCATCACCACCTCGATCAACTGGTCGACGGCCTTGCTTTTCAGCCCCGCGACGTTGAAGGCCGAGACATCGGCGGTTTCAGACCCGTAGAACTGCTTCAACTCGGAGCCCGAGAAATAGCTGGACCGCGCCGAACCGACGATCAGATCGAAATCATAAGCGGGGTCGCGCGTGCGCAGTTCGTACTGGGCGGTATCGACGTTCTCAAGCTTGGCGTCGATGCCAAGGGCAATCAGGTTTTCGACAAAGGGCGTGATCACCCGGTCAAACTGCGGATTGTCGTTCAGGATCGAGAGGGTCAGCGTCTCGCCCTTATCGTTGCGCCGGATACCGTCATCCCCGGCCATCCAGCCCGCCTCGTCCAAAAGGGCGCTGGCGGCTTTAAGGTTCTTGCGGTCAAGCTGGCGCTCGCCACTTGTCGGGGCCATGACGGCGGGGTCGGTCAGGACCGTGGCGGGCAGCAGGCCCTGATCGACCAGGGGCTGCAGGACCGCGACCTCTTCGGGTGAGGGCGTGCCTTCGGCGGCAAGCCAGCTGTTTTCCCAGACCGAGTTGATCCGGGTGTAAAGCCCGTAGAACAGCGTCTTGTTCGACCATTCAAAGTTGAACATCAGTCCGATTGCCTGCCGAACCTTCGGGTCTTGCAGCATCGGGCGGCGCAGGTTGAAGATATAGCCCTGACCGCTGGCCTTGGCACCGCTTGGCAGCGTGTCCTTCTTCACATGACCGGCGGCAATGGCGGGAAAGTCATACTGTTCGGCCCAGGACTTGGACGAGGTTTCGGTCCGGAACCGGTAGACGCCCGCCTTGAACGCCTCGAACGCGGAATTGCCATCGGCAAAATATTCATAGCGCAGGGTGTCAAAGTTGTTCTGCCCGACGTTGATCGGCAGTGTCGCGCCCCAGTAGTCGGGGTTGCGCCGGTAGGTGACGCTGCGACCGATGTCCATCTTGTCAAAGACATAGGGGCCAGAGCCAAGATAGGGCGTGGTCGAAATCTCTTCCATGTTCAGCCCATTGGCCAGGTAGTGGGCCTTGGAAAAGATCGGCAGGCCACCCACCAGTTCGGGCAGATCGCGCGTCGGCTCGCCGGGGACAAAGGTGAACTTGATCCGGTGCGCATCCAGAACCTCGGCCCCGGCGACCTGCTGGCTGAAGATCGTGCGAAAATCGGTCAGGCCCTTGTCGCGGAAGGTTTCATAGGAAAACAGCACGTCGTCGGCGGTCAGGGGGGTGCCGTCCGAAAAGGTGACTTCGGGGCGCAGGTTGAAGATCACCCAGGACCGGTCCTCGGGGAATTCCATCGTGCTGCAAAGCAGGCAGTAGCTGGCGCCGATTTCGTCCAGCGTACCAGTCAGGATCGTTTCCAGCATGGTGCTTGATCCGACAGCGGCAATGCCCTTGATCGAAAAGGGGTTGAGCGAATCAAAGGTGCCCTGCGCCCATTGCGACAGCTCGCCGCCTTTGGGGGCATCGGGTTTCACATAGGGCAAGTGGGTGAAGTCGGCGGAAAGCTGAAGATCACCGAAGGTGGAAATGCCGTGCGCGGTGATGACTGTTTCGCTTCGGGCGGGCAGGGCCAGTGCGGCCAGACCAAGGATCAGTGCCCCGGTCGCCAGGATCGGCGCGAACCGCCGCTCTGCAACCTTTGCCCGGGCCATCGCTCCCTTGTCTTTGCGCATCAGCAAACCTCCCTCCTGGTTCCGAATTTCTTATACTTTGATGCTAATTCAGCCTTTGTCGAGCCGCGAAGCCACGAATGTACTGCGCATTTCCGTGAGGCGCGAAAAAACAAGGCCGCCCCAAGGCGGCCCTGTCGGTTCCCAACGGGCGTTGGATCTTATTGCTTGGTTGCCAGGTACGCGATCAGGTTCGCGCGATCTTCGGGCTTGGGCAGGCCGTTGAAGGCCATCTTGGTGCCCGGAATGGCTTGCTTCGGGTTTTCAAGGAAGGCGAACAGCGCTTCCGGAGTCCAGGGCTCGGCGGCCTTGGCGGCCATGGCCTCGGAATAGCCAAAGCCCGCGACCGAGCCGTGGTTGCGCCCGACCACGCCATTCAGATGCGGCCCGACGGCATCGTTGCCGTCCAGCTTGTGGCAGGAACCACATTTCTTGAACACGGCCTCGCCAGCGGCAGCATCACCCGCAGCAAGAAGGGCTGCGACGTCGATCGTCTCGGCTTCCGCTTCGCCTGTGGCTTCTTCGCCGGTGTCGATCTTATAGGCCTGCGCGGGTGCCTCACCTTCGGCTTGCCCATGTTCACTGGCGCCGACGTGATAAAGCGAAGTTCCCGCCCAGCCCACCAGCATGAACACCAGAAGCGAACCGCAAACCGCGCCCACTGCCTTGGTCGTCGTCATCGTGTCGAACATGGTTCACCTATCTGGGGTCTCATTCCGGGCGGTATCTATCCGCTTCCACAGTCAGGTTTCAAGGTGTAGACGCGCGAACAAGCGCCCCTAAGGGCAGGTTTTCGTCAGGGAGTGACCGGAAATGGCAGGTCGTATCGCATTTCAGGGGGAACTTGGTGCCTATTCGCACCAGGCCTGCCAACAGTCCCGTCCGGAATTCGAGGCCGTTCCCAGCACCACGTTCGAAGAAGTCGTCGACAAGGTCGCGCGTGGCGAGGTCGATCTTGGCATGTTGGCGGTGGAAAATTCGACCTATGGCCGTGTGGCCGATGTGCATTCGCTGTTGCCGAAATCAGGGCTGCATATCGTGGACGAAGCCTTCGTCCGGGTGCATGTAAACCTGCTTGGCGTACCGGGTGCCAAAGTTTCCGATGTGCGCGAAGCCCATGGCCATGTGGTGATCCTGCCGCAATGCGCAGGTTTTCTGAAGGTGCATGACATTCGCGGCAAGGTAAGTTCCGACAACGCCCGCGCCGCCCGCGAAGTGGCCGAGGCCGGCGACAAAAGCCGTGCAGCCCTGGCCAGCGAGCTTGCCGCATCCATCTATGGCCTGGACGTGCTGGCCCGCCATATCGAGGATCACGCCAACAACACCACCCGCTTCCTTGTCATGTCGCGTGAGCCGGACCACCGTCGTCGCGGCGTGGGCAAGATGATCACCACCTTTACTTTCCGCGTCCGCAACATTCCGGCGGCGCTTTACAAGGCACTGGGCGGGTTCGCGACCAACGGCGTCAACATGACCAAGCTGGAAAGCTATATGGTCGGCGGCACGTTCACCGCGACCGAGTTCTATGCCGATATCGAAGGCCACCCCGAAGACCCGAACGTCGCGCTGGCGCTGGAGGAACTGGGGTACTTCACCACCGAACGCCGAATCCTTGGCGTCTATCCAGCGGACCGCGAACGCGGCTAAGGCGCAAGTCTAGCGCTGCGCCCTGGCATAGCGGTTCTGGATCTGCATGCCCATCTGCTGCACTCGCATGTCAAGGCGTGACTGCACGCGCCCCCGACCCAGGCGAAGCGTGTTCAGAAACAACCGTGCAGCCAGGGTTCTGGGCCTGATATCGATGGTCAGGTGCAGCCTTGTGCGGCGCGGCGATAGCGACATCACTGACAGGTCAAGGTCGCCTTCGATGGAATTCGATTGATAGTCAAAGCCCAGGTCCTGGTCCCGAGCCATGCTGGTCATGCGCAGCAGGATCTTCACCAACTTGCCGCGATAGGGCAACCGGATAAGCCAGCCAGCCCCAAGCCCCGTTGTCGGCATGTCGGCGGGGCGTTCCACGTCGATCCCGCGCTCGGCCGCTTCGCGTTCCCAGGTGGGATGGTCAGACAGACACTCGAACACAAAGCTGATCGGTGCATCAAGGTCGGTCTTGGCCGTCAGTTTCATTTCCGCTCCAGAGCTGTTCGGTCTTTACATTTTGCCCGGCAACATGGGGTCAATCCAGCCGGTCGGCAAGCCAGTTGCGCAGGATGAATTCGGCAATTGCACCGTTGCGGAAGGGCCGAATCTCGGGATGGAGACCCGCGATGACCGAAACCAGGTCTTCGCGCGTCACCCAGCGCGCGGCTTCCAGTTCAACCGGATCAAGCGTGATCTCGCGGGCTGCGGCCTCGGTCCGGGCGCCGATCATCAGCGAGGCCGGGAAGGGCCATGGCTGGCTGGCAAGATAGTCCACCCCAAGGCAGCGAACGCCTGTTTCCTCGAAGACCTCGCGTCGGACAGCGGCTTCGATGGTCTCCCCCGGCTCCATGAAGCCCGCAAGCAGGGAAAACATGCCTTCGGGCCAGCCGGGGCTGCGGCCAAGGAGAACCGCGTTGCCATGGGTGACCAGCATGATGACCACAGGATCGGTGCGGGGAAAGTGCTGGGCACCGCAGGAGGGGCAGCTTCTTTGCCAGCCGCCATGCACCATGTCGGATCGGGCACCACATGCCGCGCAGAAGCGGTGGCTTTGGTGCCAGGACAAGAGCGCCTTCGCCGTGGCGACCAACTCGGCCTCACGCGGGGTGAGACGAGCCATGATCCCGCGCAGTTCAACAAAGCCCGCGGCGTCGCCAATGGCAGGATGGATCTGGACAGAAGGATCGGAAAATCCGCCGACAACGGGCTCCGATCCCGGATCGAGGGTCCAGCCGGATATGTCGGTCGCAAACTGCGGGGTATCACCGTCAAACCCCAGGAAGATCGGCGTCAGGCCTTCGGCCAGCGCGGGGTGTCCGGCGGGCAGCCAGACCAAGGCAGAGCCATCGCTAAGCGGCTTGCCACGCCAGAGGGGAAGCACCAGCCCCCGCGCCAGGGCATCGTCCAGCGCTACCGGATCGCGCCTGATCTGGGCGGCCCGATCAAGACCGGAACCACCGAAAGTGACAGTCTCTGCAATCTGCATTTTCTCTCACCCGCTAAAAAGCCTGTCCGCGCCGATTTCAGGAATCACGCCAATGAGGGGATCGCAACAGGAAAGTGTTGAGGAATACGATTCAATCACGCCAATTCCGCCTGGCCGTTTCCAAGGCGAGTTCCGATTGTTGCAACTGCATAGTCCCTCGCGAGAAAGTCATTGATAATCCACAACTCTTGCGGTAGTGAGAAACTGTTAACACCTTGATTCGATGCCAGTTTCTTTTCGCGGTTTGGGACCGTGTCGCGCAGTTTTCGCGCTATTGAAAGGACCGGACGGAATTGTCACTTCCAGGCGCATCCAAGACTTGGCCGCTTTCCGCCACTCAGGTCTTTCCACCTGCCGAGGCTCGGGACATTGCCGATGGCATCCCCGCTGAAAACCCTGTTATCAAGCTTCGTTTCATCGCGACAAGTGACCTTCACGCCTGCCTTTTGCCCTATGACTATTGTGCCAATCGACCAGCAGCCGGTCGGGGTCTGGGCGAGATTGCGCGTCAGATCGTGGCTGCCCGGACCGAAGCGCCAAACAGCATGTTGTTTGACAATGGCGACTTCCTGCAAGGCAGTCCGCTGGCCGATTTTGTCGCCAGTGTCGAACGTCGGCGGCGGGCGCATCCGGTGATTACGGCCTTCAACACGCTTGGCTATGACGCCGTGACTTTGGGAAATCATGACTTTGACTATGGGCTTGGCTTTCTGACGAAGTCGATTTCGCAGGCCAGGTTTCCGATCATCTCGGCCAACGTGGCAACCCGCCTGGGCAAGACCCCCAGCCGGGACCGGACATTTGTGCCGCCCTTTGCGCTGTTGCGGCGGCGGTTCGTCGACCAGCATGGGCGCAAGCACAGCCTGCGGGTTGGCGTGATCGGCTTTGCGCCGCCGCAGATCGAGGTTTGGGTGAAGGATCGTCTGGAAGGCCGGATTCGCATGCGCGACATTCTGTCGGCCGCGCGGGACTGGTTGCCAAAGCTGAAGGCCACCGGAGCGGATGTGATCTTGGCCCTTGTCCATTCCGGCATCGGGTCGCTCGAGGCGGAAGACGGCACCGAGAATGCGGCGACTGCCCTTGCGGCCCTGCCCGAAGTCGACGCGGTGATTGCAGGACATAGCCATCAGATCTTTCCCGGCCCTGGATTTTCCGGCCTTCCCGGCGTTGATCCGGTTCTGGGGTGTCTGGCAGGCAAACCGGCAGTGATGCCGGGTCATTCCGGCAGCCATATCGGGATCATCGACCTTCAGCTGGCCCGGACCGGCCTTGAAAACCGGAAATGGCGGATCATCGACCGCGAGGTGCGTCTGAATGCGCGATCAACCGAGGTGGCGCCCGTGGTGCCGCAGTTCCAACGTGCAATTGTTTCGGATCACCGTGCGACACTGGCGTGGTCGCGGCGCAGTCTTGGCCAATCGCGGGTGCCGCTGACGACCTACTTCGCCACCGTCGCTCCGACAGCGGCAATCGAGCTGATTGCGGCGGCAAAGGTCGACCATGTGCGCCGCGCCTTGGCTGGAACGGCGCTTGCTTCGCTGCCGGTTCTGGCGTCCGTGACGCCGTTCCGCGCTGGTGGACTTGGTGGCCCTGAAAACTTTACCGATATTTCCGCAGGCCCGTTCCGAATGCGTGATCTGTCAGGGCTTTATCCCTTTCCCAACGCGGTGGTCACGCTGGCGCTGACCGCTGCCGACGTGGCCGACCGGCTGGAAAGGTCGGCGACGATCTTCCGCCAGATTCAGCCCGGCGAAAGCGATGCGCCGCTGCATAACCTCGATGCCCCGGCCTTTTCCTTCGACTGCATCCCCGGGCTCGACTATGCCATCGACCTTAGCCAGCCCGCGCGGTTTGATGTCGGGGGTGCCTTGATCCATCCTGAGGCGCAGCGGATCGTCGGTCTTTCGTTGAACGGTCGTCTGCTTGATCTGGCGGAACCGCTGCTTCTGGTGACGAACAACCACCGCGCCAGCCGGATTGCCTTGCAGGGCGGCATCGGGCCGCAAGTCGTGCTGTCGGATGGTGTCCGGGTGCAGGCGATCCTTGCAGAATACATTCGGGCGCAAGAGCTGGTGGCGGCACCGCCCCGCCGGAACTGGCACTTCCTGCCGATGCCCGGCACAAGCGTTCGCATCGCTACGGGGACACGGGCGATCAAGGCGCTGGGCGATGTCGCGGCAATGCGGCCCGAACCCTTGCTGCGCGACGCGCAGGGATTCCTGCACTATCGGCTGCATCTCTGATCGGCTATAGGCCCGGCAACCCTAAGGCCGCCGAACCCCATGTATGACGCCATTCTCTTTGATCTCGACGGAACGCTGGTCGATACCGAAAGCCTGTCGATCACGGCCGGGATGGCTGCGTTTGCTGAACATGGCCATTCGGTCAGCCGCGCGTTCTTCGAAAGCCTGATCGGAAGCGACGACACAGCCAGCAATGCCGCTTTTCGGCGGGCATTTCCGGGTATCGACCTTGTGGCCGTGACCGAAAGCTACCGGGCCAACTACCACGCGGAGGTCGCCAATGGCGTGCCACTGAAGCCGGGGGTTGCCAAACTTCTGCCCGCGCTGCGCAAGCCCGCGGCCATCGTCACCTCTTCGGGTCGTTCAAGTGCCGCCAACAAGCTTTCCATCACCGGGCTTGCGGCGCATTTTGCAGAGGTCATCACCCGCGATGATGTCGCCAAGGCCAAGCCGGACCCCGAGCCCTATCTTCTGGCCGCCCGTCGGCTGGGGGTGTCGCCCGCCCGTTGTCTGGTGTTTGAAGACAGCGAGACCGGCGCCGAAGCCGCCCATCGTGCGGGGTGCCGGGTGGTGCAGGTTCCCGACATCCTGCCAAGCCGGGGCCGCTGGGCGCACCACGTTGCCCCTGACCTTTTGACCGGCGCGCGGCTGGCGGGGCTTTTGTAGGCCCTAGCAAACGACGATCTGTGCGGGGTCCAGCAGGTAGGGTGCCACGATACCGCAGGTGTCGGCCAGCGGCAGCAGCGTGTCGGGTACCGTCATCCCCACCACATCCCGCATGAAATGCGCCCTTGCCTCGCAACGTGCCGCAACCTCGGGGAAATCCCGCTTCAACTCGGCCCGCAGGGCTGTATCGGCAATCACATAGCCATCTTCCATCCGGGTTGACCCATAGGCCGGGTGGCCGGGGATCACGTCCATCTGCATCGCCATCCCGCTGGCAATCGGATCGGTCGAGCCTTCGCGGATCGGCGAGGACACCCATTCATCCAGCCCGATCAAGTGACCGGGATTCAGCGTCACCCCGAACAGATCAAAGGGCAGTGCCTTGCGCATTCTTGCCCAGACTTCACCGCCGGAAACACCCGGCCGCATCAGCCCGCACCAGTCGGACATCGCAGCAACATAAGGTGCGACGAAGACATCGGCATAGTCCTGAACCTCTCGCGGCAGGTCGTCGGCACTGCGGGCCAGCCATCCGGCGCGACAGATGTTCGCCCCCCAATGGCAGATGTTCAGCCCGATCGGTTCTCCGATCGCAAGGTGTTGCCCTGTCGGCCCGCACAGGCCAGGAGCGTCGCCAGTGGCAAAGGTGGCGTGGCACCCCAGCGGCAATCCCCCAAGTCGCGCCGCCTCGAAAGCCTGGAAATCCGTCATTCCCGGCTTCAGTGCAAAGATCATCCGTTTCAGCGCAGCCGCCGCCATGTGGTTGGCAAATTCCAGCCGTGCGATTTCCGCCGCATCGACACGGGTTCGCAGCCCGTGGACCGGATGCATCAGCATGTCGGTCGCGTTTTCCACCCGACGGGCCAGACGCCGCAGCGGATCGGCCAGAAACGCCGGGATATCCAAGGCTGTGGCAGGATCGTCAACCTCGTCCAAGCCATACCATTTCCAGCCTATCGCACCCACGGTTGACCCCGGCTTGACCAGATCGCCCAGCCAATCGGCCAGCCGACGCCCGCCTCTGGGTTGCGAAGGCAACGACAGGCTGGCGCAAAGCCCCGTTCGCACCAGACCCGCCTGAACCAGAGGAGAGATCACCGTATAGGCAAGGCATTCATTCCCCGCCAGCAAAAGCGCATCGCCCGCCGTGACCAGAAGGACCGCCTCTTCAAACCGGGGATCAAAGCCCGTCAGCCAGTGCAGATTCGCGGCATGTTCCCGGTCGCCATAAATGACCATCGCCCCATACCCGCGCGCCGCTATAGCCTTGCGCAGCGCCACCAAACGCGCCTCACACTCGGCCAGGGTCAGTGCTGGCGGCAGGTCGGGCGTGCCATTGTCAGGCCATTCGATGCGGATGATGCGTGCCATGGAGTCCTCCGTCGCTTTTCCCCAGACGAGGCCAAGCCGGGTCAGGAAGTCAATGACCTGGATCATCCCCGGCACACTCTTGCACCGGGATGGCCGATCCCCTATATCGACGGACGAGAGGTTGGCGCGGGCAGGTGCCTCGCCAACCCGGTCAGGTCCGGAAGGAAGCAGCCGTAACGAGCCCCACTTGGGTCGTTGTCCAGCCTCTCACCTTGTGCAGCCCTTGAAACGGAGTGTATCCATGACTGTCGCCACAACACTCCGGGTCGGCGCGCGCTGAGGCTTCGGCCTTACCCAGTCCGCGTTCCCGCCCGAACCAGCCGCCCGCATGTCCGGATCGGATCTGCAAAGGGCCTGATTTCCGTTCGCAAGGAACGCCTCGATTGACCAATGAACATGCACTTGCCAGCCTTGGCTGGTCGAACTTCTTCCACTCGCAACTTGATGAAGCCGAGCTTGCGCTTACCCCCGTCCGCATCTCTGGGGTCCATCGTGCCAGAATCGATGGCCTGTCAAAGGCTGGAGCGGTCACCCTGCCCTTGACCGGGGCACAGACGGCAAGTGACCTTGCCATCGGCGACTGGGTCCTTACCGACGGTGAGCGCATCACGCGATGCCTTGACCGCAAGACCGAGCTTGGCCGCCGCGCCGCCGGAACCGGCAACGGCAAGCAGTTGATCGCGGCCAATGTCGACACGCTTTTCATCGTCACCTCTTGCAACGCCGATTTCAACCCGGCCCGGTTGGAGCGGTATCTGGCGCTGGCCGCCGAAGCCGGGACCGAGCCTGTCATCCTGCTGACCAAGGTCGATACCAGCGCGGAAGCCGAAACCTATCGCGACCAGGCAAGCCGTCTGCAACGCAACCTGATTGCATTGCCGCTTGATGCCCGTGATCCGGGGGTCGCGGGGCTGTTAGGCGATTGGTGCCGTGAGGGGCAGACGGTGGCGCTGCTTGGTTCTTCTGGCGTGGGCAAGACGACCCTGACCAACAGCCTGACCGGCCTTGACGGCACCACCGGATCGATCCGCGAAAACGACGCGCACGGGCGGCACACCACGACAATCCGCACGATGCATGCGCTTGCTGGCGGCGGCTGGTTGATCGACACGCCGGGCATGCGGGCACTAAGCCTGGTGGATGCGGCGGCGGGGATCGACGCGGTCTTTCAGGATGTGACCGAACTTCTTGGTCAGTGCCGGTTCCGCGATTGCACCCACCAGACCGAGCCGGGTTGTGCGATCAGGCAAGCGGTCGCCGATGGCCAGCTTGATGAAGCGCGTCTGCTGCGATGGGACAAGCTGAAGCGCGAGGATCAGGTCAACGCCGAAACCCCGGCCGAGGCGCGTGAACGAAACCGGCGCTTTGGTCGACAGGTCAAGAAAAGCCTTGCCGTAAAGGCAAGCCACGACGGCAAGGGTTGATTGAATCGGGCTTTGACAACCGCCTTTGCCATGCGCGCTTGCTTGCCGCCCGGCCCTGCCTGACTTAGTCTTCTACCCTGCCTTGGCGCGGGCGGTCCCGGAAAGAAGCCGGTCGTGGCAAGTCCGGCCAAATCCCCTGCCATGCTCTTTTGCCGACTGATGGGATTACCGGAATGACCGACCACCTTCGCACCTTTCGCAAACTGGCCCAGGCGAACCGGCTGGCCAATGCCCGACTGCATCGCGCCTTGGCCCAACTTCCAACCGAGGAACTGGTGTCCCCAAGACCCTCCTTCTTTGGCAGCATCCAGGCCACGCTGAACCATATCCTTCTGGTCGACCGCTTCTACCTGAACGCGCTGCAAGGCCACCGGCTGAACCGCACCGCGCTTGATCAGGCCCGCGCCTGCCCCGATCTTTCCACCCTGACCCGCTGGCAAGAGGCCGAGGATATGGCCCTTCTGGCCCATGTTCAGGGCCTGACCCCCGACAGGCTGGTCGAAATCGTCGATGTGGATAGGGGCGACAAGACCCAGCACGACCGTCGGGATGATCTTCTGTCGCATCTCTTCCAGCACCAGACCCATCATCGCGGTCAGATCCATGGCATGCTGTCCGCAACCCCGGTGAAGCCACCGCAACTGGATGAATTCATCCCCGGCGACGATTTCGCCGCCCGAGCCGATGACATGGCCGCACTTGGTTGGACCGAAGCCGACCTGATGCGTTAGCGCTGATCCAGCATCGTGGGCCACAGCACCGCGTTTCGGCGATGAAACACCGGAATATGCCCGATGCTTTTCAGCCCGAAATCGGCAGGCCGCAGGACCATCTGCTCTTTCATAGCCTCAGGATACAACGCCCGCGCCCGCCAGACCGCAGCGGAGGGCACCAGATCGTCATCGGCAACCGCGATCATCCGCAAATGGCCTTTCACCCGATGCGGATCGGGCAGGGGCAGGCTGCGGCCAATGTCCGACAAGTGCCAGCCCGGTTGCAGACACCAGCGCCGCCAATCCTCATAAACCCCGCGCGGCAGGTCGGCGCCCAGCCCAACCATCCGTCCCGGCAAATAGCCCGCAAGGGCCGCCATGACCCGCACCGGCGGCGACCAGAAGGCCCGCGCCTTCCAGCGCGTGCGCAACGGGTGATCGGTCACATGCGTCAGCCCCGATCCAACCGTCACCGTTCGCGTGACGCGCTCCATCGCCGCATGCCAGCCCAGCCACAACCCGCCGACCGAATGGCCCATGACCCAAAGCGGCGTGTCAGGGTACATCCGCGCCAATGTCGCCAGCGCAGCCCCCTGATCAAACCGCCCCCATTCGGCGAGGGTTGCCTTTGATCCACGCACGGGCCCACGGGCCGAGGCAGCAAAATCGCGGTAGTCATAGGTCAGGACGGCAAGGTCCCTTTCCGCCGCCGCCCATTCCGCGAAGGCCCGGTAAAATCCGGCAGGGGCCCCCGTTGCCCCATGCACGACCATCGCCGCACGGGGCGTTCCGCTTGGCCGGAAGATGCGCCCTCGCAGCAAAGCGCCCTCACTGCGGATCTCCAGCTCCTCGCCCAGATGATAGCGTGACGTCGTGTCCAGCATGTCAGCCCTCGCCGATTAGACTGATCGGTCTATTATCATCACTAGACCGATCAGTCTAGTCTTCTCATGCGACACGTCCGGCCCTATGTTGTGCGCCATGACCGAAGAAGCCTCGACCAAAGACCGCCTTGTGCAGGCCGCCACCCGGCTTTTCCGCCAGCGGGGCTATGACGGCACGGGTCTGTCAGAAATCCTGGCCGAGGCGGGGGTTCCCAAGGGGTCGCTGTACCACCACTTTCCCGAAGGCAAGGCCGACCTCGCCTGTGCCGCAGCAGACTGGACGGCGGGGGAGATCGTGCGGGTGATCGACGACAGCTTTCACGCCGCACCCGATTGGCGACACGGGGTCACGACCTTCTGCTACAAGATGGCCAAGCTTTTCGACATCCTGAACAGCGCCGACGCCTGCCCGATCTTCGGGCTGATGTTCGACGGCCCCGATCAAGCGCGCTTTCGCATCCATGCCGAGGCTGCCTTCACCCGCATCATCGCCGGGGCTTCGCACTATGCCCAAACTTTGGGCATGCCCCCCGATACGGCGCATGACATGGCCGAAACCTTCATCATCGGCTTTCAGGGCGGATGGACCCTTGCCCGCGTCCGTCGCAACTCGGATGTGCTGCGCAGCCTGCCTACCAGACTTTACGGCCCGGCATCAGCGTAGGGTGCGCTGCAGCGCACCACCCGCTGCCGCCCAGTCAAACTGCTCCGGCATTTCAACCGCGCAGGGTCGCACCGCGCGCAGGCGTTGCAACGCGGCCGAAGGCTCCTCACCGGCCTCAACCATCAGCCGCAGCGCTGCCATGCCCGACCGCCCGCACCCGCCCATGCAATGCACCAGCACCTTGCCGCCCTTGGCCAGCACCTCACGCGCACGGATTGACGCTTCGGGCCACAGCGCCGCCGTCGCCACACCCGGCGCACCGAAATCGACGATGGGCAGGTGCAGCCAGACAATGTCATTGCTGGCAAGATCTGCAGGCAGCGTCTCCGCCTCTTTCGACGCCAGTTCTTCCCCGGTTGTCATGGTCAAAACCAAATCCGGTCCAAAACCCAGCAGGTCGCGCAAGTCGGAATGATAGGCCCCGCCGCGCCCCGGCATCGGGCTGATTGCCAACGTGCCACCGCCCAGAGCCAGTTCGGCAATGGTCAACGCCATGCCACGCGCCCTTCAGCCAAGGTCACGCAACACCTCGTCCTGATGCTGCCCCAGCCGTGGCGCAGGCCGGTCCAGCGCCAGCTCGGCCCCCGAAAACGTCATCGGACTGCGCAGGCCCGGCAGGCCTTCGGGCGCGATCTGCAGCTTGCGCGCAATGACCTGCGGATCGGCGAAGACCTCATCCAGCGAATTGATCGGCCCGGCAGGAACGCCCTCTGCCTCACAGGCAGCCAGCAAGTCGACCTTGGACCAGGTCTTCGTGGCCGCCGTGATCCGGTCGGTCATCACCACCCGGTTGGCGATCCGGTCGGCATTGGTCAGGAAGTCGGGCGCCGTCGCCATGTCGTCCAGCCCAAGGATCTTGCACAGCCGCTGGTACTGCCCGTCATTCCCCGTGGCCAGAATCAGCCAGCCATCCTTGCAATCAAACACCGCATAGGGCGCCAGGTTTGGATGCGCATTGCCCATCATCCCCGGAACCTTGCCCGAGGCCAGATAGTTCATCGCCTGATTGGCCATGATACTGGTCGCCACATCCAGCAAAGCCATGTCGACCTGCTGACCCTCACCTGTCCGGCCCCGCTGCACCAGCGCCGCCAGAATGCCGGTCGCGGCATAGACGCCGGTGAAAATGTCGGTGACGGCAACGCCCACCTTCTGCGGCTGCCCGTCTGGAGCGCCAGTGACCGACATCAGCCCCGACATCCCCTGGATGATGAAATCATAGCCCGCCCGATGCGCGTAAGGCCCGTCCTGCCCGAACCCGGTGATGGAACAATAGATCAGCCTTGGGTTAACCTTGCGCAAGCTTTTCCAGTCCAGCCCGTATTTCGCCAGACCGCCGACCTTGAAATTCTCGATCACCACATCGGCGTCGGCCACCAGACGGCGCACCAGCTCCTGCCCCTCGGCCGTGCGGAAATCGCAGGTGATCCCGCGCTTGCCCCGGTTGGCCGAATGGAAATAGGCGGCCGTCTTTTCGCCGCCGTTTTCCACGAACGGAGGCCCCCAGCGGCGGGTGTCATCGCCTTCCGGGGCCTCGACCTTGATCACATCGGCCCCAAGATCGGCCAAGGTCTGCCCGGCCCAGGGGCCAGCCAGAATCCGCGCCAACTCGATGACGCGGATACCTTCCAGGGGGGCGGCCATCCTACTGAGCCAATGCCGCGTCGATGGCTGCCGACAGGTCCTCATAGGAAGGATTGCCGATCTTTTCGCCATTGACGAAAATCGTCGGCGTGCCTTCGACACCATCGGCTGCCATGTTGGTCTCGAACTGCTTGACCAGCGCCTCGGCCATCGCCTGATCGTTAAGGCAGGTGTCCAGCGCGGCGGCATCGATCCCTGCCGAAAGGCCGATTGCTTTCAGCGCATCGACGATCACGGTCGGATCTTGCGAGGCAAGCCATTCCGACTGCTTCGAAAACAGCATGTCGTGGATGCCGAAATACCGCATTTCGCCACCGCAGCGCGCAACCATCGCAGCCCACAGGCCAACGCGGTCGAAATACACTTCGCGCAGGGTGAAATGCACCTTTCCGGTGTCGATGTAGTTCTTCTTCAGGTCAGCCCAGACCGTTTCATGGAAATGCGCACAATGCGGGCAAGTAAAGCTGGCATATTCGACAATCTTTACCGGGGCATTCGCATCGCCGATGGAAAAATCACCAGGAGGCGGCACTTCGGCTGCGGGCGCATCCTCGGCGAAAGCAGGGGTCATCGCGGCCGAGGCGGCAGCGGCAAGGGCAATCATGGCCCGGCGGTTCAGTTTCAGCATCTTCGGGCGTCCTTTTCAGGCCATTCACATTCGGGGGCGAGTTAAGATGTTTTGGGCAAGCTGTTCAAGCGCCGACCGCAAGCCGGGATCGGCAACCCCTTCCGCTTGTGCCTTGGCGCGGAGTTGTTGCGCCGGGTCGGGCTTTGGGGGGGCTTTCGGCGCAGCGGCAAAATCGGCCTGCCCTTCGGCAAAGCCACTGGCCGCTGTCTGGGTCAGGTGGATATGGGCCACAGCGGCATAGCCGTAGACAGCATTCACCCGATCCTTCAACTGCGGCAGTTGCATCTGCACAATGGGCGCCTCGCTGGCCTTGACCAGCAGCGTCAACGTCGCGCCCAGACCTTCGCGCCCAAAGCCGACCTTGACCGGTCGGGTCTTGGCGGCAAGCTCTGGCCCCGCAACCTCGGCCCAATGGGTCAAAAGCCGGGTCACGGCAAAGCCACGCGCTTCGCCCGCCAGACGCAGCGGGTCCTTCATCAGCCCGAACGCGGGTTCAAAACCGCGGCGACGATGTTCGGCACTGGGTTGTGGCAACGGTTTGCGGGCCATCATGTCCTTATCCTGCGTCCATTCTATCGCATGCGCCCCCACCCGCCAGTGCCAAGCACTGCGCGACGGCATAAAGATTGCGTGACGGATTGGTGATGACCGACCGCACCTTGGTCCGGGGTGCGATCAGTTCCCCAAAGGAACCACGCGATAGCCGCCAGCGGCAATGCCATCCTCGATCCGCTGATCCACATCGTTCCCGGTCAGCGAGGCGAGAAAGCCGTTGTATTCCGGCGTCATCCGGGTGGCGAGACGGCTGGCCTCGATCACCAGATCGACCTGCGCTTCCGGCAGCTTCAGCCTGGTCGGAACCGTGTCCACCCTATCCCGCATCTCGGTTGGAAGGTTCGCGAAACTGACCTCGCCGACGAAAAGCTTCACGTCCTTGCAGTCCCAGCCATCTGTCGATCCACGCAAGCGGCGCACTTCGGACAGGGGCAGGGTACAACGCCATTCAATCAGCTCGGCTTCCCACAACCGCAATTCACCCCGCATCGAATCATAGCCCGAGCGCGAGGCGGCGGACATCGCGGATGAGGCGATCGACACCGCCAGATTCACCCCGCCCGGGCCGGAAACTCGCCCGGTCCAGTCATAGTCATTGTCGACGCCCGCATTGGCGACAAGGAACAGCATCCGTTTCAGCTTCACCGCCTCTTCGGCGGTCAGAGGGGCATAGGGCACCTGAGCGCGGGCGCGTTCGACGGCCAGTCCTGTCGTGCCGAAATTGTCAGTGATCCCGCCATCCAGCAGTTTGACGAATTTCACCTCTTCGGGGTTGGTATAGCTTTCCAGCGCGCGGGCATGGGCGCGCATCGCGGCGGTGGCTTCGGGGTTGTAGCGGGCGGCGGTTAGCCAGTCAGGCTCACGATAGTCGCAAGCGCCCTGATGGGCCTTCAGCACGATTGGGGTAAAGACCAGCGGATAGGCAGCCGAGGCCGCCACGGCTTCGGACAGGCGGACTCTTGACAGGTCAGAACAAAGCGCATCGAAGGTTTCCGGCGAAAACAGGAACGGAGTGTTGTTTGCCATGTCGGTGGCGTTGATCCAGGTCATGACGTGCGAGCGTTTGCGCAGGTCGCCGAAGGTCGCACCGTGGAACAGAACCTCGTCCAGATAGCGGCCAAAGGTATCGCGACCGTTGATCCCACCCGCCAGCCCCTTGGCCAGCGTCAGAGGATTCAGCGCCGAGGTCGCCATATAGGTTTCGGCATTGGCAAGCAGATAGCTTTCGCGAAAGCCCGGCAGCCCGTCCGCCCCGTAAAGCCCGAACTGTGCCGCCATGACCGAGCCGCCGGACACGCCCGAAACCAGCCGCACATTATCAAGCAGCCCGTTCGGCGTGCCACTGTACACACCCGTAGCGCGCAATTCTTCCAGCATGCCATAGGCAAAAGCCGTGGCGCGCATCCCGCCACCAGAAAAGGCCAGCCCGATGTAAACCTCGCCATCCCCGGCGATCAGCGGTTCGACAAGGCTGGCGTTCTCTCCCTGCAAAGGTTCGTTCTGCGGCTGGTTCCACGGCGCGCAGCCGAATAGCAGGAACAGGGGAAGAAGGGCACGGCGCATGGAGGTTCCGGGTTGGGTCAGTCCGAGTGCTGCAGCCTTGGCCAATGGATTTCAAGCGCAAAACCGCCTTCCGTCGCAGGCATCGCGAGTCGTGCCCCGTGCCGTGCGGCGATGGCGCGCACCAGCGCCAGCCCCAGACCATGGCCCTTGATCCCCCGGTCCCGCTCGGCCCGGGTAAAGCGTTCGAAGGCTTCTGCTTTCAGGTCTTCGGGCAGGCCCGGCCCGGTATCGGCAACCCGCATGAGGTGACGGTCGCCCTGTTCGGACAGGTCCAGCATCACCCGATCCCCCGCCGAGCAATACTTGATCGCGTTGTCGATCAGGTTCGACAGGACCTGCGCAATCAGGTTGTGGTCGCCAAGGACCCTTAGTCCCGGCGTAACGCGGGCTTCCGCAATCAGCCCCTTGTCCTCGGCCAAGGGCTCGTAAAGCTCCCAGACTTCGGAGGCGACGGCGGACAGGTCCACCGGCACCAACCCGCCGCCGGTTCCCTGATCGGCTTCGGCCCGGCTGATATCCAGAAGCGAATCGAACATGCGGATCGCCTGCCGCATCTCGGCCTTCAACTCGCTGGTCAGCGCCTCCTGCCCCTCGATCTTTGACAGCTTCTGCAGCATCCGGTTCAGGGGGGTACGAAGTTCATGCGCGATGGTGTCCGACAGCCTGTGCGTCGCCCGGTTCAGGTTCTGGATCCGGTCCAGCATGGCATGGACGTGGGTCTCCAGCAGGCCGAATTCGTCGGCAGACCGTTCACCCGGAAGACGTGCATCCAGTTCGCCCTCGGCCACACGGTCGGCAAGGTCGTTGATCCGCCCGATCCGGCCCATCACCGAACGCGCCGAAAGCCAGCCGAAAAGCCCCCCGGCACCAAGGCAGGCCGCCAGAAGCCCAAGAATGCCCCGGCGCAGCGCCGCCAGCGTATCGTCGACCGGCTGCAAGGACCGTGCGACCAAAAGCGGAAACCCCCCCGGCAATTCCCGCGCGACCGCCAGCCAGCGCTTGCCCAGGCTCGTGAATTCGAACGCATCCGCTGCAGCGAAATCTGCGCCGACCGGGGCAAGGCCGACAGGCCATTCGGTCAGGGTTCCCGCCAGCAACGTGCCGTTGCGGTCCTGCAACAAGAGCATCTCATCCCCGGTTGCCGCCGCCGCGCGGTATTCGATGGCCTGCCGTAAGGCGATGATCCGGCGCTGTTCATAAAGGGCGGCAAAGCCGCCAAGATCAGCGGTCAGAAGTGCCTGTTGCGCCTCCATCATCCGGGTCTCGACCAGCCGGTACTGCAGCATCATCGCGCCAAGCGACAGAAGCGTGACCGCCAGCGCCATCAGAGCCGCCAGCCGCAGCGTTGCCCGTGCGGCGAGGAACAGTCGGATCGGGGGCCGTGCCAGTGTCACCCCGCCGTGACCTTGGGAAAGAAGATATACCCCTCGCCCCGGGCGGTCTGGATCGCGGGGGACCCTGCATCCTCCAACTTGCGGCGCAGTCGCCCGACATGGACGTCGACGACATTGGTGCCGGGGTCAAAATGCAGGTTCCAGACGTTTTCCAAAAGCTGCATCCGCGTGACCACTTGCCCGGCGTTGCGGGCGAAATAGGTGATCAGCTCAAACTCCTTGGGGCTGACGGCGACATGGGCGCGTTTGACATGCACTGTCCGCGCCTTCATCCGAATCTCCAGATCGCCAAAGGCCAGCAGGTCATTGTCCAGAACCTGCATCGTGCCCCGGCGCAACAGCGCGCGCAAACGGGCGCGCAACTCATCCGGTTCAAAGGGCTTGGGCAGATAGTCATCCGCCCCCTTTTCCAGCCCCTCGACCCGGTTCGCGGCGCGGCCCAAGGCGGACAGGATCAGGATCAACGCGGTCGACCCGCCCGCCCTGATCCGCGCCATCGCCTCGACCCCGTCGCCGCCGGGAAGCATGCGGTCCAGCACGATGACCTTGTAGGGGGTGCTTATAGCCGCCGCCACGCCCGCCTCCAGCGTGTCACAATGGTCGACCGAGCAACCCAAGGCCTCGACCTCCGCCCGCACGGCGGCGGCGGTCTCGGCGTCGTCCTCGACGATCAGGATGCGTTCGTCCATTCCCATGGCCCCAGTTCAGAACACGACCACGGCCGGGTCAAGCACATTCGCCCCGCCAACCGGCCGAACTCCGTCACTTGGGGTCCAGGGATCAAGCCGCAGGTGTCGCGTGACCCCACCCCGAGCCTGGACCAGAATCAGAGCCGGTCCGGTCAGTTCAAAGGTCGCAAGGTCGACCTCGTCGCCGTTCACGGTCAGGATCTTGTCGCCCAAGGCAAGACCTGCATCCGCGGCGGGGGAGTTCATGGTCAAATCGGTGACGGTGCCGCTTTCATCCAGGACGATCCCAAGCCCGGCAAGGCTGTAGGATTGCACCATGGCCGGGGCGGCGTTCCCGCCAATCTGCCGCAGGACAGTACCGCCTTCGTCTTCAACTGCGGCAAGAGCCAGCGTGACCTCAACGCTTTCGTGTTGACGCAGGATATCCAGCATTACCTCGCCCGTTTCCAGCGCACCTTCGAAGGCAAAGGCAAGATCGCCGGCTTCGGTCAAGGCGGTCCCGTCTACACCGGTAATGATGTCGCCCGCCAACAGGCCCGAATTCTCGGCAAGGCCCTTGGGTGCGACCGCGTCGATCAGCATGCCGCCCGGTTCAACCCCCAGCGCATCGGCGACCTTAAGGTCAACGGCGCGGGCAGACAGGCCAAGGTGCGGATAAGGCACAAGGGTTTCGTCGATCAGCCCGGTCACGATCCGGTCAAGATCTGCGGCGGAAATCGCATAGGCAATCCCCACGAACATCCGGCTGCCATCGGCAATCTGGCTGTTCATGCCCAGAAGCAGCCCGTCTGCATCGACCAGCGGGCCACCCGAGGACCCCGGATTCACCGCTGCATCATGCTGCAACAGCATCAGCGGCACTGTGATGTCGACCTGCCGTTCGGTGGCCGAAATCAGCCCTTCGGTCAGGGTGAACTCCACGCCCAATGGCGCCCCCAGCGCAAAGACTTCATCGCCCAGCTCTGGTGCCGCATCCGCCAGCACAAGCCCCTCACGACCGGGGGTGATAGAGATCACCGCCACATCGCGCACCGGATCGCTTGCAATCACCAGCGCGGTTTCCTCGACCCCATCCCGGTTGATCAGCCGCACCTCTTCCGCTTCGCCCACGACATGGGCATTCGTTACCGCGACCGTGCCATCGGCCCAGATGAAGGCCGATCCCAGGAACCGATCCTCGCCATCCGCGCTGCGTACGGTCAGGACTTTGTCCATTGCCTTGTCCAGGGGGGACGCTGTCGCCGAACTGACCACCAGCGCAAGCACAAGAACCAGAAGTGCCGCCAGCACATCCTCGCCATGGGGAAGCCAGCGCCAAACTTTCCTGTCAGACTTGAACCGCATTGCGGTCTCCTTTTCCTGCCTCATTGCCGGTTTGCTAACAGGCCCGGGGAACAAGGGCACATGACAAAGGTCGTCATGAAGAAATCGAGCATTTACAGGCAAGAAGCCGCACAGCATGCTCAGGACAATCGCCGCAACTCCGGGATCATGATGCGCTGCCTTCTTCTTGCTTCCACTCTAGTCGCCCTTGCCCTTCCGGCCATGGCCGAACCCGGTACCCCGGTGCAACTGGCCGAACTTTCGGCCCGGCTTTACGCAACGGGCCTGGCGCAGGGTGACCCGCTTCTCATCCTGTCTGCCGCCCGGATCCGCAAGGAAATCGCGCCCGAAGTGACTGACCGCGCTGCCATTGACGGCACGGCGGGTGAAGGTGCACCCCTGACTTGGGAAGAGATGCTGGCCAGCGCAGAAACCCTTGCAGGGGATGACGCCGCGCTTCTTGGCCTGATCGCGGACGCCAGGGACGAAACGACCAAGGGTGTCGCCACCGGCCCGGTCTACAATATCGGCTCGTTGGCGAATGGCGGGGCAGACACCTATCCCCCGATCGAGTTTCGGGCCGGCGAATATGCCGAAGTGTATGTCGAGGCAAAGGACACGACCGACCTCAACCTGATGGTGCTTGATGCCGCGGGCCGGCTGGTTTGTTCCGACACCGATATTTCCTTCATAGCTTATTGCGGCTGGACCCCGGCAGAGGCCGGGACATTCACGCTCAAGATCGAAAACAAGGGCCCGGTATCGGCGTCCTATGCACTGATGACGAACTGACTGTGGTGGGGGGCTGACCATGCTGCGCAAACTTCTCTCTTCGGCAATACTCGTGCTGCCCGCGATGGTCGCGCTGCCTGCGCTGGCGCGGGAAAACTATGCGCTGCTGATCGGGGTCAATGACTATCCCAGCCTTGAACAGCGGTGGTGGCTGAAAGGCCCCGGCAATGACGTCGCCCTTGTCGCGCAATACCTGACCACCGAAGCCCCGGTGCCCTTCCTGCCCGAAAATGTCACCGTGCTGTCCGACGGGGTGGAAGGGTCCAAGGACCCGACCCTTGCCGCGATCCGCACCGCCTTTTCCGACCTGACCGCCGAAGTGCAGCCCGGCGACTTTGTCTATCTGCATTTTTCGGGCCACGGCTCGCAATCCCCCGCGCTGGACCCTTCGACCGAGCTTGACGGGCTGGACGAGATTTTCCTGCCCCGCGACATCGGGCCCTGGTCGGACAAGGCAGGTACGGTGGAAAACAGCCTGGTCGATGACGAAATCGGTCAGATGATAGACGATCTGCGGGGCAAGGGGGCCAATGTCTGGGCGGTCTTCGACAGCTGCCATTCCGGCACCGCCACCCGTTCGGTCGAACTGGCCGATGACGAAGTCCTGATGCGCCAGCTTCCGCCCGAGGCCTTGGGGATCGACCCCGAGATGATCGAAGAAGTCGCCAGCCGGTCGATCGGAGAGCAGGAAGCCCAGGCTGACGCACCCTTTGACGGGGGCACCGAGGACGGCAGTTTCGTCGCCTTCTTCGCTGCCCAGACCAACGAAGTCACGCCCGAGAAAAAACTGCCGCGCGGCGAACCTGACCGCAAGCCGCAAGGTGTTTTCACCTATACTCTGATGGAGGTTCTGGCCGAATACCCTGGTGCCACCTATGGCCAGATCGGGCAGGAAGTCCTGCGCCGCTATTCGGTCAAGAATCTTGCCCGGTCGACTCCGCTTTTCGAAGGCGATCTGGATCAGGTGGTCTTTTCTGGCGAAGGCGGCGACCGCGTGCGGCAATGGCAGGCCGAATCCGGGGACGCCGGTCTGGTGATTCCGGCAGGTACGTTGCACGGTCTGTCCGAAGGCGCTGTACTGGCCGTCATGGCAACGGCTGCCGATGAGGATTCCGCCGCACTTGGCTATGTGGAACTGGTTTCGGTCGACACCTTCTCGTCCACCGGGCAACCAATTGACAAGGATGGCAAGACACTGCCCGCCGAATTGCCGAAGGGCGTAACCCTGCGCAAACTGGACGAGTCGCTTGATTTTACCCTGACGGTTGCGCTGCCCCCCGAAGGGTCTGCCCCGGCCGAGGCGCTGGTCGCGGCCCTGGACGAGCTGACCGAACTTACCGGCCCCCGCCTGAACTTTGTCAAATCCGATCAGGACGCCGACCTGCATCTTGCCGTCCTGCCCGACAGCGACCGCCCCGATGCGATCTGGATCCTGCCTTCCACCGGTCTGGCCGATGAGGGTGGTTTCACGCCTTCCGTCTCGACTGAAGACAAGGATGCAACCGAACTGGCCGAGGCCCTGTCCGACACATTGACCAAGATCGCCCGGGCCCAGAACCTTCTGAAACTGGGCGCGGCCGTCGGATCAGAGGGTCTGGATGTCGAGGTCGCGATGCAAACCCGTGCCGGACCCGACGAGGATCTGCGCGAACTGCCCTTGGTCCCGGTGCCGACGCTGGTGACCGATGACGAGGTGCATGTGCTGGCGCGCAACAACACGGACGGGCCGGTCGATGTGAACGTCCTCTATGTTGGCGCGGACTGGTCGATCAGCCACTGGTTCTCGGGTCGGTTGCAGCCGGGCGACACGCTGGAACAAGGCTTGTTCAAGATATCGGACGACGTACTGGGCCAAGAACGGATGCTTGTGATCATGACGCCTGCCAAAAAGCAAAGCCCGGTCGAAGACCTGAGCTATCTGGCGCAGGACGCAGTGGACCCGACCCGGAACATCGGCGGTTCAGGCTTTGGCGATGCACTGACCGAGGCTGGCTTTGGCGAAACCACGCGCGGGGCAATCGGCCTGACGCCGGAAGGCGACGACAATGGCCCAGGACCGGCGATCCTGCAGCTTGAGGTTCGGACGGTTGCCGGGGATTGACCCCGGCAGCCACCGGACGGGCGCAAGAATGGCGGCGTCAGTCCGGAATGACCTTGCCGGGGTTCATCCGTCCTTCGGGGTCAAGCGCCGCCTTGATAGACCGCATGACGTCAAGAGCCACCGGGTCCTTGCGTCGCCGCATCGACGGCAGTTTCGACAGCCCGACCCCATGCTCGGCGGAAAAGCTGCCGCCAAGATCCTGGACGATATCCTCGACCATCTCGCGCACGCGGTCCTTCAGTCCCTCATCGTCGTGGGTCGGATAGGCCGCGAAATGCAGGTTTCCGTCGCCCATATGCGCAACGGTCAACGTCCGCGCGCCGGGGTCCATCGCCTCTAGCCGCTGCAGCGCCTCGGCCAGGAAGACTTCGACCTTGTCCAGAGGCACCGCGACATCGGTGTCGACCTCGGGCACCAGGCCCACCGCAATCTCTGCCGCCGCCTCACGCCGCGCCCAGATTGCCCGGCGCTGCGCTTCTGACCGGGCAAGGACGGCGTCGGTGATCAATCCGGTCTCCATCATCTCGGCCAGGACGCCTTCCAGAACGGCGACCAGGGGGATTTCGCCGGTGTCATCGGGCGCCGCTTCCGCCGGAACGGTGGTTGCGACCTCGATCAGGATGGTGACTTCGGGGATATGGTCGAATGGCAGGCCCAGATCGGGGCGTACCACCTGCAACCGTTCGGAATAGGTCCGGGGCATGAATTCAAACGCCTCGACCCGACCCCCGGTCGCCTCTTGCATTCGGTTCAAGAGGAGCAGCGCATCGGCCAGCGTCCGCACCGCCAGAACCGCCGTCGCATGGGCGCGGGGCGCCGGGACCAGTTTCATCACCGCTGCCGTGATGATGCCCAGCGTGCCTTCCGCCCCGATGAACAGGGACTTCAGGTCGTAGCCGGAGTTGTCCTTGTGCAACTCGCTCATCAGGTTCAACACGCGGCCATCGGCCAGAACCACCTCCAGCCCCAGACACAGACCGCGGGTCGAGCCATAGCGCAGCACGTTTGACCCGCCCGCATTGGTGGACAAGGCCCCGCCCAGCATCGCGGACCCCCGCGCGCCAAACCACAGGGGGAAATACAACCCCTCGGCCTCGGCTGCATCATGCAGGCGCGACAGGATCACCCCGGCTTCGGCCACCACCAGCTTTGCCTCGCGCTTGATGGCGCGGATGCGGTTCATCCGTTCCAGGCTGATCATCAGCCCGCCGTCCGTATGGGTTCCGCCGACCAGCCCGGTATTGCCCGAAATCGGCACGACCGGCAGCTTGTGGCTGGCCGCTATCCGAAGGCAGGCAGCGACCTCATCCGTTGAACCGGGACGGGCGACGGCAATGGGCGCACCTTCGTACCAGCCCATCCAGTCGCGGCCATAACGGGCCATGTCCCCGCCGGTCAGGACATTCGCAGCCCCGATCGCGGCGGCAAGTTCATCGGTCAGCGACATCGGCATGTTCTCCCTATGCCTGCCAACGGGGGCCAAGCATCGCGGCCAGCGCCGCCAATGCATCGTCCGCGTCTTCGGTGCCCGGCCCGATCCGCACGGCGACCGAAGTTGCCCAGCCGAACTTTGCCGCCATGTCCGGCTTCAGCGCGATCTCAATCCCCTTCGGCCCGGCGGTGACGCGGTCCACCGCCTCCTCGGCACCGAACCCTTCGTCATTCACCTCGAACCAGACTGGCCCGCCCTCCATGGGCTGGCGGAACAGGACATAGCCCTCGTCCTCCTCCTCGCCCTCGGCAAAGCCGATGAACAGGAACCCCTCATCCTCGACGACCGAGCCATAGGCGGCTTTCACAGTGATGTCGGCCATGCGACTTATCCTTTCCCCAAAAGCCAGATCGCGACCAAGACAAGCGCGACGGCCTGAAACCGGTGCATCCAGACCGACACTGCCGGATCCGCCAGCCACGGACGAAGCCCGCCGGCGGCAAGGGCGATGATCAGATGCACAAGCGTTGCGATGCCAAGATAGATCGCCGAAAGCAAGAGCACGTCCCCAACGCTATCGGTTGCGACCAGAAACCCCGGCAGGATCGTCAGAAAAAAGATCGCCGCCTTGGGGTTCAGAAGGTTGGTGATCAGCCCCAGCCGAAAGCCATCTGATGCACCCTCTCCGCCACCGGGCAAGTGATGCGCCGGTGTCGCGGCGTCGCGCCAGCTTTGCCAGGCCAGCCAGACCAGAAAACCGACACCGGCAAAGTGCAGAGCCTGAAACAACCCCGGCCAAAGCTGGACCAGTGCGGCCACTCCAAGGGCTGCAAGGATCGCCTGAACGGTCAGACCAAGCGCGACACCCGAAACCGCCGCAAGCCCGGCCCGACGCCCTGCCGAAGCGGAAAGCAGGGCAAGCCATGCCATGTTCGGGCCGGGTGTGACCTCGATCACCAAAGCGGTCAGAAGGAAGGCGCCAAGCTGATCGGGCAGGTCCACGACCAGATCCCCCTCAGATCCACTTGGCGATGGGCGGCAGGCTCATCAGCACGGCATCGGCGTTGTGGCCGGTTTCCAACCCGAATTTGGTGCCCCGGTCGTAGACCAGGTTGTATTCGGCATAAAGTCCGCGATGGATCAGCTGGGCCTCGCGATCCGCCTCGGACGACGGCGTGCCCAGACGGCGTTCGGTGACGGGCAGGAAGGCGGGCAGGAAGGCCTCGCCCACCGACTTCGTAAAGGCGAAATCGGCATCCCAGTCGCCGGTGTTCAAGTCGTCGTAGAAGATTCCGCCCACGCCCCGCGCGCGGCCCCGGTGGGGGACAAAGAAATACTCGTCCGCCCAGGCCTTGAAGCGGGGGTAATAGTCGGGGGAATGCGCGTCGCAGGCACGCTGCATCTGCCCGTGGAAATGCGCGGTATCGTCGGGGTATTCGAGGCAGGGGTTCAGGTCCGCGCCTCCGCCGAACCACCAGGCGCCGGGGGTCCAGAACATCCGGGTGTTCATGTGGACGGCAGGGGTATGCGGGTTGACCATGTGCGCCACCAGCGAAATGCCGCTGGCCCAGAAGCGCGGGTCGGTGTCCATGCCCGGCACCCCGCGCGCGGCCATGGCGCGCTGTGCCTTTTCGCCCAGCGTCCCGTGAACCTCGGACCAGTTGACTCCGACCTTTTCAAATACCGACCCGCCGCGCATCACGCTCATTATGCCGCCGCCACCATCGGCGCGAGTGGTGGGCGTCACCTCGAACCGGCCCGCCGCAGCGGGGGCAAAGCGCGTCTCCATATCCTCGAAGGCCGCGACAATGCGATCACGCAAAGTGCGGAACCACTGAGCGGCCATGGCCTTGCGGTGGTCCATGCTATCGGTCATCCTTCAAGCTCCATTTCCTGTCCGCGTCTTGCCTAGCATCCCTTCGCGCCGCTTGCCACAGCCCAAGGAGAGCCCGATGAAACGCCATGTCCTTCCAATGCTTGTCCTGCTGGCCGCCTGCGGCACCCCGCAGGAACAGTGCATCAGCGCGGGCACCCGCGACCTGCGCACGGTGGACCGCCTGATTGCCGAAACGCAGGGGAATATCGACCGTGGCTATGCGATAGAGAATGTCACGATCACCCAGGAACATTGGGGATATTGCGCTCAGCCGCAGGTCGAAGGCCAACCGCCGGTGGTCCCGGTGCCCTGCATGATTGAACATGATGTGACGGTGCAACGGCCAAAGACCATCGTCCTTGCCGATGAGGCCAAGAAGCTTGAAGACCTGAAGGCCAAGCGCAAGGATCTGGCAAAGGCGGCCGAAGCGGTCATCGCGCAGTGCAAGTCCGAATATCCGGAATGATCAATGTGCAGGCGGCGTGGCGGCATCCAGAAGGCTGCGACCGCCATCCACCGCCAGCACCTGTCCGGTCATGAAACCCGAGGCGTCCGAGGCCAGGAATTGCACCGTCTCGGCGATCTCGGCCGGGGCGGCGATCCGCTGCAACGGGGTGGCGGCGGTGATCTCGTCCCGGAAATCGGGGTTGTCCTTCAGCGCCGCCTGCAAACTGCCGCTCATCACCGACCCGAAGGCGACGGCATTGACCCTGATCCCCTTGGGTGCCAGCGCCAGCGCCATTGACCGCGTCATCTGGTCAATCGCCGCAGCCCCCATCGAATAGGCCAGAAGCTCGGGCCGGGTCACCTGCGCCGTGATCGACGACAGGTTGATGATCGACCCGATCATCGTCCCTGGCTCGACCCCCGCCTTTTCGGCATGCTGGATCATCCGCCGCGCCACGCATTGCGACATCCGCAGCGCCGACAGCACGTTCTGCCGCCACAATTCTTCCACCGCGTCCGTGTCTGCGGACAAAGGGTTGGAGACCGCCATCTTCCGGCTGGCGTTGACCAGAATATCCACCCGGTCAAAGGCGTCGATGGTGGCCGACATCAGGTTGGCGATAGTCAGCTTTTCGGTCAGATCACCCGCAAAAATCCGAACCGGCCCTTCTGCCCGCGCTTCTTCGCCAAGCTCATCCTCCAGCCGGTCCTCGTCGATATCGGCGAACATCACGTTCGCGCCCTTGTCCAGAAGATGCCGCGCAATGGCCAGCCCGATGCCCGAGGCCGAGCCGGTCACGATGGCAGTCTTGCCGGAAACGGAAAAGGACATGGTAAGCCTCGTCGAAGGTCAGCGTTTCGGCTTTGCGGGCTGAAAGCGGGGTTTTGTGGCATGGATCACCCGGAAGGCAGGGGTTCCGGCAATCTCGTTGCATTCAAGGAAAGCGTCCGCCAGCACCGCATCATAGGGCAGATGCCGGTTTGCAACCAACCAGAGCGAACCCTTGGGCGCCAACATCCGCCGAGCGGCCTGAATGAACGCCGCCCCCAAGGCAGGGTCCGCGTCGCGCCCCTGATGGAACGGCGGGTTCATCACCACCACGTCCAGCAGGCTTTCGGGCTTCCATGTCGTGGCATCCGCCCAATGGAACCGGGCGCGCTCGTCAGAAATGTTGATCTTTGCACAGGCCAAGGCATCCGCTTCCGCCTCGACCAGATCCAGCCGCTTGACCTTCGGTCGGCGCAGGATTTCCCGCGCCAGAAAGCCCCAGCCAGCCCCCAGATCGGCCACCTTGCCGCCAAGGTCCAATGGCAGCGCCCCTGCCAACAGAACCGACCCGGGATCGGGCGTATCGGCGGAAAAGATACCCGGCTGGGTCTGAAACCCCCCATCGATCCCCCGCATCGCCCCGCGCCAATCCTCAAGCCCGGGTCCGGCAGCAAAACTGGCCAGCTTGCCATGCGCCTTGGACAGGCTTTCTGACACCTCGACCAACCCGCGCAGATCCTTCAGCGCCGTGTCGATCCCGTCGGTCTTCTGCCCATCCACCACGATCAACCCGCCGGGGCTGACCTCATCCGCCGCCTGCGCCAGCAAGGCCCGCGCCCCTTCGCGCGACCGGGGCAGGCAGACCACCGCCGCCGTATAGGGCGGGCAGGGCGTCACCGAACAGACCTTTGCGAAATGGTCATGATCCGGCTTGAACCCGGTCAGCGCAACCACCCGGTCGGGCGGCAGGGACGACAGGTCATCACCGATGCGGGGGCGATAGACGGCGATCATGCCCGTCGCAGGCAGGTTGACCGCGCCACTATCCAGGGCGAGTTGAAGACGAGCGCTACGCATGAGCGGGGGACAATGCCCCTCAGGCCCTTTCCGGGAAGCGATGGAAGGTCATTCCTTTTCCATCGTGCATTGCAGGGGATGCTGGTGACGGCGGGCAAAGTCCATAACCTGCGCCACTTTGGTTTCCGCCACCTCGAAACTGAACACGCCAACCACCGCCAGACCCTTCTTGTGGACGGTCAGCATGATGTCGAAGGCCTGCGCATGGTTCAGGCCGAAGAACCGTTCCAACACATGCACCACGAATTCCATCGGCGTGTAATCGTCGTTCAGAAGCATCACCTTGTACATCGGCGGACGCTTCGTTTCGGTCTTGGTTTTGGTCAGAAGGCCGCTGTCATTCCCCGGGCCATCCTTTTTGTCGGACATCGTGAAAGGCCGGATGGACACGAAACTCGGGCTCCGTCAAAGGGGATTCGGGGGTGGCATTGACCGGCGGGATTATAGCCTGTTCTGTGGGGACGGAAAGGGGCGCTGCGGGCAGCGTCAGGAAGGGCTGGAATGCTGACCACAATCGGCTTTGATGCGGATGACACGCTTTGGCAGAACGAAAGCTTCTTTCGCCTGACGCAAGACCGCTTTGCCTCGCTTCTGTCCGCTTACGCCGCTCCCGACCACCTTGCCGAACGGCTTGAGGCGGCCGAGCGCCGCAACATCGGCCACTATGGCTTTGGCGTGAAGGGGTTCACCCTGTCCATGATCGAAACCGCGATCGAGGTGACCGAGGGCCGGGTTCCCGCCGCTGTCATCGGCGAACTCATCGCCGCCGGGCGCGACATGCTGGAACACCCGATCGAACTTTTGCCCGCCGTCCGAGCCACGGTCACGGAACTGGCCGCCGAGTACCGGGTGGTTCTGATCACCAAGGGCGACCTTCTGGATCAGGAACGGAAACTGGCGCAATCCGGCCTTGGCGATCTTTTTGACGGGGTCGAAATCGTCAGCCACAAGACCGCCGAAGCCTATCGCCAGATATTTTCCCGCCACGGCACCGGGGCCGATCAGGCGATGATGGTCGGCAATTCGCTGAAATCCGATGTCATTCCCGCGCTTGAGGCCGGGTCATGGGGTGTGCATGTGCCACATGGCCTGACCTGGGCACTGGAAGCCGCCGATCCGCCGCAGGACCACCGGCGTTTTCATGCCCTGACCTCGCTTGGCGCGCTTCCCGCCCTGGTTGCAAGCCTGATCGCCCCCCGCAAGGATTAGCGCCTTTGTGGCCCTATCCCCCTATATGTGGCCCAACTTTCGGCGCGGTGAGACATTCCTGCAACTACATGAAGGAATGTGGCAAACCCATTGGATTTTATGGGTTTTCGGAATGAATCCTCTGTGCTAGCCTGTCTCCCGAGGCAGAATAATGGCACCGGAAAATCCGGGCCGACAGGCAAAGGGTGGGCGACGTGGCATCGCTTCTCGGGCGGATTCTTCGCACAGGTTTCGTGCTTTTCGTGGCTTTCGCCGTTCTGGCGACAAGCCCGCTTCAGGCTGCGCCCTTTGCAGCCATCGTGATGGACGCTCGCACGGGTGAGATCCTCTACGAAAAGAACGCAAATACCCGTCTGCATCCCGCATCGCTGACCAAGATGATGACGCTGTACATCGTCTTTCAGGAAATCGAGGCAGGCAACCTGTCGCTCGATACCAAAGTCACGGTGTCAGACTATGCTGCATCACAGCCGCCATCGCGCCTGGGGTTGAAGCCGGGTCAGAAGATCGCCATCCGGTATCTGATCCGCGCCGCGGCCATCAAATCCGCCAATGACGCCGCCGCCGCACTTGGCGACGCGATCGGTGGCGATCACACGGCCTTTGCCAAGCGTATGACCGCGACCGCGCGCGAACTTGGCATGAACAACACCACCTTCAAGAATGCCAACGGTCTGACGGCCGAGGGGCATCTGTCGACCGCCTATGACATGAACGTCATGGGGCGGCATCTGTTCTACGATTTTCCGCAGTATTTCGGCATCTTCTCGCGTCGGACGGCGGACGCGGGCGTCGCGACCGTGACCAACACGAACTCGCGCTTTCTGGACAGCTATGAAGGTGCTGACGGGATCAAGACCGGCTACACCTCGCCCGCGGGGTTCAACCTGACAGCTTCGGCCCATCGCGGCGACAAGCACATCATCGCCACTGTATTTGGCGGCACGTCGTCGGCTGACCGTAACGCCAAGATGGCCGAGTTGATGGACCTGGGCTTCGAAAAGGCCCCGAAGAATGCCAAGGAACAGCCCCCGACGGCGGCCCCGCTGCCGGACGAGGCGCTGATTGCATCGATTGAAGACGGCATCGACGAAATCGACGCCGAAGGCGGGGCCGGCAAGACCATTCGCGTCTCGGGTGAAGTGACAACGTCTCTGCGACCGAAACGCCGACCCGACTTGCCAAGTGTGCCCGATGACGTGGCGATTGCGATGGCTGAAGGCATCGACGGCGCGCTGGCCGAAGCGACCGCCGAACCCGCAGCCGAAGGCACGCTGGAGTTCCAGGCCGAAGCAATGGCTGCAACCGAAACCCCCGCAGAACCTGCTGAGATCGAAGAGGTCGAGATCGCTCTGGCGGCCGCAGACCCCGTCGATCCCGCCTCGCCTGTCGCGGTCGAACCCGGCACGCTTGAGGCGCAGGTTGCCCTGCTGGCGGATACGGCGACGGCAGATGCGACCGCACCGGTAGTTGATCCCGTCCTCGATCCGGCGCTGGCCGAAGCGAAACCGAAGCTGCGCCCGGAAACGTTGGCGGAAACGGCGGTCGCTTCCGCCGAGGTCGAAGTGGAAACTCCCGTCGAGCCCGCCCCCGTCGTGGTGGCCGAAGCAACGCCGGAACCCGAGCTGGTGGTCACTGATCCCGGCCCGGACGTGACACGGGCGGAAGACCCGACCCTGCTTATTGCCGGGGTGTCCGATGTCGAGACTGTCGCAGGTCAGACCGACATGGCCCCCCCAACTGCCGAACTGGCTGCCGCGACGGTCACCGCCCCGCAGCCCGAACGCAAGGCGCCCATCTTCGATACCGTCGAAGTGGCCGAGGCTCCGGTCGAGGAAGCGCAGGAAGAAGTCGTCGTGGTGATGTCAAGCTCGGGCGGGCGGCATTTCGGGGTGAACGTCGGCGAATACCCCTCGCGGTATGAGGCGGAACGGGCGCTTCTGAAGACCGCGCTTGCCGAAAGTGCGACGTTGAACGATGGGCTGCGCAAGACCTCGCAGTCGGGCGGTGTCTGGCGGGCCAGCTTCATGGGTCTGACCGAAGAGCAGGCTGAACTTGCCTGCCGCCGCCTGTCCGCCCGCGCCATCCCCTGCGAGACGGTCGGGGGCTGATCTCATGGGCATCGCTCTGGTCTTCCCCGCTCTGCCGACCGTTACCCTTGCCGTGACTGGCCGTGTCGAACGCTTTCCAATCCGCCGCATCTTCTGCGTGGGTCGAAACTATGCCGAGCATGCCCGCGAAATGGGGGCTGACGACAAGGAACCGCCGTTCTTTTTCACCAAGCCCGCCGATGCGGTGGTCGAAAGTGGGAGCACGATTGCCTATCCGACTGCGACAACGAACCTGCATCATGAGGGGGAACTGGTCGTCGCCATCGGCAAGGCCGGGGCGATGGTCACCGAGGATGCCGCCGCTGCGATGATCTGGGGGCATGCCGCCGGCAATGACCTGACCCGCCGCGATCTGCAGGCCGAGGCGAAGGCCAGCCGCCGCCCCTGGGACATGGCAAAGGGGTTCGACAAGTCAGCCGTCGTCGGGGCGATCCGACCCGGCCCGCTTCCGGATGCGACCCTGCGCTGTCTGGTAAACGGGGTGATCCGGCAAGAGGCGCGGCTGTCGGACATGATCTGGAGCCCGCCTGCGATCATCGCGGCCCTGTCGCAGCTGGTCAGCCTTGCGCCTGGCGATCTGATCTTCACCGGCACCCCGGCTGGGGTCGGGCCGCTGGTCCGGGGGGACTCCTGCCGGGTGGAAATCGACGGGCTGCAATCCGCGACGGTCACCATCGCCTGACCCTGTCCACCGTGGACAAATTCCTTTATCCAAGCAATATCAGATAGTTGGTAAAATCTGTTTACCAGATCTTAACTTCTGGTTTCAGGGCTTTGGCCGGTCATCCCAGTCCTTGGTCAGGATGCGGTTCGCGTCGCCCTTGGGGTCGTCAAACTGCCGGGTCCGCATCGCCCAGAAGAAGGCAGCAAGCCCGATTCCACCCAGAAGAAGCGAAACCGGGATCAGGATCACAAGGATTTCCATCTCGAAGCCGCCCCTATTTCAGCCGCATTGCGTTCAACGAGACGGTAATCGAGGAAAGCGACATCGCCAAGGCGGCGGCAAGGGGGGTTGCAGCGCCGACCAATGCCAGCGGCACGGCAATCACGTTGTAGCCGCCCGAGATGATGAAATTCTCGATCATCCGGCGGGCTGATTGCCGACCGATCCGCACGGCATCGGCGATGGGGGCAATGTCCTGCCCCAGCAGCACGATGTCGGAGGCGACCCTTGCGGCGTCAAGCGCTGTGGCAGGAGAGATCGACACATGCGCTGCGGCCAGTGCAGCCGTATCGTTCAGCCCGTCGCCGACCATCAGGACCTTGTGGCCAAGGGCGGTAAGTTCGGCCACACGGGCGGATTTTTCAGCCGGAAGCACACCTGCCCGCCAGTTGCCGATGCCAAGGCGCTGCGCAAGATCGCGGACTGGGGCTTCGGTGTCACCCGACAGAAGCTCGACCGTCAGGCCAGCGGCTTGCAGGGCGGTGACGGCCTCTGCGGCACCGGGGCGCGGGCGGTCGGTGAAGGCGAAGGCGTGGGACTGGTCCCCCAGCGACAGGTAGGTCGCGGTGGCGGCAAGGGCGTTTGCACCGCACCAGTCGGCCCGGCCAAGCCGGACGCGGTTGCCTTGCCAACGGCCTTCAATCCCATGGCCGGGGACTTCAAGAATGTCTTGGACCGCTGCCGGGGCGATGCCTTTCGCGCGGACCCCGTCCGCAAGGGCGCGCGCCAAGGGGTGCGACGATCCGGCGGCAAGGGCGGTGGCGATGGCCAGAACCTCGTCCGGGTGGTCGTCAAGCCCTTGCGGTTCGGGCATGCCAAGGGTCAGGGTGCCGGTCTTGTCGAAGATCACGGTATCGACTTCGGCCAGACGCTCCAGCGCGGTGCCATGCTTGATCAACAGGCCCTTGCGGAACAGCTTGCCCGAGGCCGAGGTGATCACGGCGGGAACCGCAAGGCCAAGCGCACAGGGGCAGGTGATGATCAGGACGGCGGCAGAGATGTTGATGGCATAGCGGGCATCGCCGCCGGTGGCCCACATCCAATAGCCAAAGGCGCTGAACGACAGCAGGTGGACCAGGGGCGAGTAAAGTCGGGAAGCGCGGTCGGCAAGGCTGGTATAGCGGGTCTTCGTGCCTTCGGCGACGGCGACAAGGTCAGCCATGCGGTGCAGGCTGGAATCCTTGCCTGCGGCGGTGACCTGCACGGTCAGGGGTCCGGTCAGGTTGACCTCGCCCGCGCTGACGATGGTGCCTGCCTGCGCCGGGATGGGCAGGCTTTCACCGGTCAGAAGGCTTCGGTCAATCTCGGATGCGCCATGGGTCACGATGCCATCGACCGGCATCCGCGCGCCGGGGCGGACCAGCACCAGATCGCCCACGGCGACAAGCGCGATCGGGCGTTCAACTTCGGTGCCGTCGTCCAGAACAATGGCGCGCGGCACTTCGAGCGCGGCAAGTTCTTCGGCGGCTGATCGGGCGACAGCGCGGGTACGGTGGTCAAGATAGCGACCGATCAGCAGGAAGAAGGCCAGCATCACGGCGGCGTCGAAATAGGCGTGGTGGCCAGAATGCCAAGTTTCATAGACCGAGATCGACGAGGCAAGGATCAGGGCAAGGCTGATCGGCACGTCCATCCCAAGCTTGCCCTGGCGCAAGGAGGCCCAGGCGGATTTGAAGAAGGGCTGACCGCAGAAGATCACTGTCGGCAGGGCAATCGCGCCGGAAATCCAGTGAAAAAGGTCGCGCGTCGCATCCTCGGCCCCGGACCAGACGGCGACCGACAGGAGCATGACGTTCATCATCGAAAAGAACGCGACGCCGACCCGCATCAAAAGCTCGCGCCCCTGACGGTCGGTCTCGGTCGATGACAGAAGACCGGGGTCAAGTTCGTGCGCCTCTTGGCCGATGGCGGACAGGGCGGCGACAAGGGCAGAGGCGGTGACGTCGGGTCCGGTTTCGACGCTGGCGCGTTTCAGGGTCAGGTTGACCCGCGCGGACCGTACACCGGGCACGGCCTGCAGCGCGGTTTCGACGGTGGAAATCGACTGGGCGTCATCGGCGCCGGGCAGGGACAGGACGATCCGCCCATCCCGTTCGGCGCGCAGGGCGGCGATCCGTTCGGCGGCGGGCACGACGGCGCAGGCCGGGCAGGCCGAGATGGGCGCGCGTGCGAAATCTTCGGCGATACTCATGGGTCAGCCTTGCACGAAAAGGTCCGAGCGTTGTTCGAAAAGCGTGCCGTCTGCGGACAAGGCGGTGACCTTGAGCATCCATTTGCCACGGCCAAGGGCGACATCGGCGGCATAGACCCCGTCCTGCGGGGCAAAGTCCGGCCAGACATCGTCACCGGCTTCGGTCGTGCGTCCGACCAGGACCTTGAGGTCCTGAACCGAGACCGGATTGCCGCTTTGATCGGTGAAGGCAAGCTTGATCCGGCCTGCTTCATAGGTCGGTGTCATCACCCAGCCCAAGGCATCCTGCGCGGCCTTGCGTTCGTTGAAGCCCTGGCCCGCGACATAGGAATTCTCGACCTCAAGCCCGGGGAAGGTGCTGACGGCCTTGACGGCCAGAAGCACGTTCACCCCGATGATCACGGCAAAGGCGCTGGCGGTGATGGCAAAGACGTGGCGCCCGGTAAGTTCACCCATCTCAGTCTTCCTTCCCGTTGAAAATCGTATCGTGATACACGCGGTTTGTGGTGCCCAGCTCGGCGACCCAGATCCGCACGTCGCTTCGATCTTCGACCGCGGCACGAGTGCCGGGGGCTGCAGTCAGATAGACGCGCTGGGACATGGTTTCGTTGGCGGGGACGGTCACAGTCAGACCTTCGGCCCCTTCCAGCGACATCGTCACATTGGTGTCCGAAGTCACCGTGATGGTGAACTGGGCCTCTTCGCCGTGCATGTTGCGCAGGCGCAGGTCATAGGCGTTGCGGATGCTGCCGTCCGAGAGTGTGACAAAGGTCGGGTTGCGGACCGGGGTCACGTTCACGTCGATGGGCGAGCGCATGAAAAGCGCGACGACAAGGCCGATGCCGACCGCCGACCACAGCACGGTGTAGATCATGGTCCGCAGGCGGAAGACATGTGCCATGATCGGTTTGCGCGGCAATCCGGCGCGTTCTCGGGTCTCGTCCGTCAGCGCGAGATAGCCGATCAGGTCGCGGGGCTTGCCGATCTTGTCCATCATGTCGTTGCAGGCGTCGATGCACAGGCCGCAGGTGATGCAGGCCAGTTGCTGGCCATTGCGGATGTCGATCCCCATCGGGCAGACGTTGACGCAAGCCATGCAGTCGATGCAGTCGCCGTTGCCCTCGATGGTCTGCTTGCCGCGGGGTTCTCCGCGCCAGTCGCGGTAGCCGATGGTGAGGGTATCCTCGTCCATCATGGCGGCCTGGATGCGCGGCCATGGGCAGGCATAGATGCAGATCTGTTCGCGGGCAAAGCCGCCGAAGGCAAAGGTGGTCAAAGTCAGGATCAGCATGGTGATATAGGCGATCATCGATGCCTGACCGGTCACCAGATCACGCAGAAGCGTGGGCGCGTCAGTGAAATAGAAGATCCATGCCCCGCCTGTGGCCAGACCGATCAGGAACCAGATGGTCCATTTGACCGCCCGCTTGCGAATCTTTTCAGCGTCCCATTTCTGCCGGAACAACCGGATGCGCGCGTTTCGGTCGCCTTCGACCCAGCGTTCGACCAGGATGAACAGGTCGGTCCAGACGGTCTGCGGGCAGGCATAGCCGCACCAGACCCGTCCGGCGGCGGAGGTGAACAGAAACAGGCCAAGACCCGCCATGATCAGCAGGCCCGCGATGAAATAGAATTCATGCGGCCAGATCTCGATCATGAAGAAGAAGAAGCGGCGGTTCGCCATATCAACCAGAACCGCCTGATCGGGCAGCGAAGGCCCGCGATCCCAGCGCAGCCAGGGCGTCAGGTAGTAGATGCCAAGGGTGATTCCCATGATCCACCACTTGAGTGTCCGGAAGGTACCCTTCACTCGGCGCGGAAACACCGGTTCGCGTGCGGCATAAAGGGCGGGTTCGGTTTCAGGGGTGCTCACGTTTGCTCCTTCCCCGGCAGGGGGCAGTCAGGTCTTCCGCCCTGCATTCCCCCATTCGCGTGCTGGCGGCCTTGACCTGCATCAATAGAAAGACGCCTTGGCATCACATCGTCGTGGTCCCAAACGCCGGGGGCAACGCATCAGGCCGTATCCAGAATATGCGCCATCTGCCGGAAAAGAAAAGGCCGCGAGCCTTTCGGATCGCGGCAGTCTGGTAATTGCGGCCCGGAGAGAGGGACGGGCCGCAGTCGTTTCAAACAACGGTCACTCGCCACCACCACGGCTGTGGACGAAGAACGCAACCGCACGGATTTCGTCTTCGCTCAGCCGTTCATTCCAGTTGGGCATCACACCGAAGCGGGCGTAGGTGACCGTCTCGATGATCGCCTCGCGCGAGCCGCCGTAAAGCCAGATCGCGTCAGTCAGGTTCGGAGCGCCCTGCATCCGGTCGCCGGTGCCGTCGTCCATGTGGCAGGCGTTGCAACCTGCGTCGACGAAGACGGTAGCCCCGGCCGCAGCAAGGGTTGCGTCATGCTCTTGACCCGAAAGGGCAAGCACATGTTCCGCGACCTGAGCGATCTGGGTGGCGTCCAGGATTTCGTCCGCGCCGAATTTCGGCATTTCCGAATAGCGGGCGTCCTTGTCGGTGGTGTTGCGGATGCCGTGGGTGATGGTCAGATGGATATCCTCCATCGTACCGCCCCAAAGCCAGTCGTCGTCCAGAAGGTTCGGATAGCCCTTGCCTTCAACACCCGCCGCCCCCGAGCCATGGCAAGTGGCGCAGTTGGTGCGGAAGATCGCGGCACCGGCATTGGTGGCAAAGTTGGCAAGTTCCTCGTCAGCACTGATGGCGGTCAGATCGGCAGCGACGAGCTTGGCCTTGATCGCTTCGTTCGACTTGTCGACCGCAGCGATTTCGGTGGCGACGTCCAGCCGCGTGTTGCCGCCGATGACCCCGGGCGTTGCCTCGGTCAGCAGGGGCCAGGCGGGATAGGCCACAGTATAGCCCACCCCCCAGACGATGGTGCCGACGAACACCCAGACCCACCAACGGGGCAGGGGGTTGTTCCACTCTTCAATGCCGTCCCAGCTGTGGCCGGTCGTTTCCACCTGCCGGGGCTCTTTCTTCAATGGCTTGGCGCACATGGCCTTATGCCTCCTTCTTGGCAGGGGTTGCTTCCGCAGGATGGTCATCGTTGCGGAAGATGGAGCTTGCGACATCCTGATGGGCAGCCCGCACGCCGGGCCGGAAGGCCCAGAGGCAGATGCCAAGGAACAGGAGCGTCATCGCCAGAAGGAACCAGCTGTCGGCCAGGTGGCGCAGTACGGAATAGGTTTCCATCCTTGCCCCCTTACCGGTTCGCGACTGGAGTGAAGGTCGAGAAGTCGACCATCGTGCCCAGCACCTGAACATATGCGATCAGCGCGTCCATCTCGGTCAGCTCGGGCTGGCCGTCGAAGTTGCGGACGTTAAGCGACTTGGGGAAGTTCTGCACGACGGTGCCGTTGTCTTCCATCCAGGTGTAACGTTCGACAAGACCGCTGGAGTCAGCATTCGGGTCGGCCTGCGCCAGGAAGTCGGCCAGCGCGTTTTCGACCATCGCGTCGGTATAGGGCACGCCCACCATCCGGTTCGCGGCAACCAGATCCTGGATGTATTCCCCGTCGATGACGTTGTCGGCAAGGAAGCCATAGGGCGGCATCACCGATTCCGGCACCACCGACTTGGCATCGGTGAAGTGGTCCTGGTGCCATTCGTCGGAATAGCGCCCGCCCACCCGTGCAAGGTCCGGCCCGGTGCGTTTGGAGCCCCACTGGAACGGATGGTCGTACATCGATTCCGCCGCCAGGCTGTAATGGCCATAGCGTTCGACTTCGTCGCGCATCGGGCGGATCATCTGGCTGTGGCAGCCATAGCAGCCCTCGCGCTGGAAGATCGCCTTGCCGGCCAGTTCCAGCGGCGTGTAGGGACGCATCCCGTCGACTTTCTCGATGGTGTTTTCAAGATAGAAGAGCGGCGTGATCTGCACGATCCCCCCGATGGTGACGACCAGAAGGCTGAGCACCATCAGAAGCGTCGCGTGGGTTTCGATTGCTTTGTGTTTGTCAAGAATTCCCATGTCTTTGTCCCCTTATTCCGCCGGAACCATGGAATTCTGAGTGGCCTTCGCGGGTTGGGCCCGCACGGTCATCCAGAGGTTCCAGCACATGATCAGCGCCCCTGTAAGGAACAGCGCTCCACCGGAGGCGCGGACCACATACATCGGGAACTTGGCGGCCACCGTGTCGGCAAAGGCGTTCACGAGGAACCCGTTCGCATCCACTTCACGCCACATCAGGCCTTCCATGATGCCCGTGACCCACATCGAGGAGGCGTAGAGAACGATCCCGATGGTGGCGAGCCAGAAGTGCCAGCTGACCAGTTTCAGGCTGTAAAGCCCTTCGCGGTTCCAAAGACGCGGAACCAGATAGTAAAGCACGCCGAAGGTGATCATCCCGTTCCAGCCCAAGGCGCCGGAGTGGACGTGACCGATGGTCCAGTCGGTATAGTGCGACAGGCTGTTCACGGCCTTGATCGACATCATCGGGCCTTCGAAGGTCGACATGCCGTAGAAGCCGATCGAGACGACCATCATCCGGATGATCGGGTCGGTGCGCAGTTTGTCCCAGGCGCCCGAAAGCGTCATCAGACCGTTGATCATGCCACCCCACGACGGCATCCAGAGGATCACCGAGAACACCATGCCAAGGGTCGCGGCCCATTCCGGCAGGGCGGTATAGTGCAGGTGGTGCGGACCGGCCCAGATATAAAGGAAGATCAGCGCCCAGAAGTGGATGATCGACAGCTTGTAGCTGTAGACCGGCCGTTCGACCTGCTTGGGAACGAAGTAGTACATCATCCCAAGGAAGCCTGCGGTCAGGAAGAAGCCCACGGCGTTGTGGCCATACCACCACTGCACCATGGCGTCCTGCACGCCCGAGAAGAGCTGAACCTGCTCGGACCCGAAGATCGAGACCGGGATCGCAAGGTTGTTGACCAGATGCAGCATCGCCACGGTCAGGATCATCGACAGAAGGAACCAGTTGGCCACGTAGATGTGGGGTTCCTTGCGTTTCAGCAGCGTGCCCATGAAGGCGATCAGCAGGCCAACCCAGACCACAGTGATCAGGATGTCGACATACCAGACCGGCTCGGCATATTCCTTGGCTTGCGTGGCACCCAGAACATAACCGGTTGCCGCCAGAACGATCACCAGCTGCCAGCCCCAGAACACGAACCAGCCAAGGCTGCCGCCGAACAGGCGCGCCGCGCTGGTGCGCTGGACGATATAGAACGACGACATGATCAGCGCGTTGCCGCCAAAGGCAAAGATCACCGCGCTGGTGTGCAGCGGGCGCAGGCGGCCAAAGTTGCCGAAGCCCTGCAGGAACTCGAAGTTCAGCCAGGGAAAGGCAAGCTGGCTGGCGATGACGACGCCGACCAGAAAGCCCACAACGCCCCAAAAGGCCGTGGCGATGGCCCCGGCCCGGATTACAGAGTCGAAATATTCATGCTGCACATTGGGCTTTGGATCGCCCGCCGTCCGCAGCACCCAAAGAAAGGCGATGCCCGCTGCAAGCATCACCGTAAGCGCATTGACCTGATAGGCCAGGTCACGGGCATAATTGGCCGCGATCGCGGCCAAGACCGCGACGAGGCCAAGCCCTGCCAGTTTCAAGTAGTCCCACATTTTGCGTCCCTTCGTCCTGTCCGTCCGACCGGGCCCATTTGTCGACTCGGGGCCAAGCCGGACTCTCCGACTGTTCGACTTCTGCGGTGCAGCGGGTTGAAATACCTTGATCTGGGTCAACCAGCCCGATGCGGGGAATTGATCTTGGTCAATGCGCGGGTTGCAGGAGTGCGCAAGATGAACTCTTGTCGTGCAGACTGACCTCATAGGAGCTGACCATGCCCTACAAATCCCTTCTGACGGTTGCCACCTCGCCCGAGGGGCTTTTGACCACCGTGACTGCCGCTGCCCAGATCGCAAACCGGATGGATGCCCATCTGGACGCGCTGGCGTTGGGTGTCGACCAGACGCAGGTCGGCTATTCCTATGTCGGCTCGGGTGCGGTGGTGATTGCGGCCGCGATGGACCGCGCCGAAAGCGAGGCGCGGAAGGCTGAAGCCGCGCTGAATGCAGCGCTGGGGGCGCAGCCGCCCACGCTGCGGTCGTCGGTCGAATCGGTGGTGACGCAGCTTGGCGCGCTGACCGATGTGGTCGGCACCCGGGCGCGGTATTCGGATCTTGTCATCCTGCCCTTGGCCTATGGACCCGGCCGCAGCGTGATTGACGAGGCCGTCACCGAGGCCGCCCTGTTCGAGGGCATGTCCCCCGTGCTGGTTGTCCCGCCGTCGGGGATGAAGTCGGCGGAACCAAAGCGCGTCATGCTGGCCTGGAACCAAAGTCGCGAAGCGATGGTCGCCGCCCGCCGTGCCATGCCCTTCCTGCGCCGGGCCGAGTCGGTGCAGATCGTGGTTGTCGACCCGCCGACCCATGGGCCCGAGCGGTCTGATCCGGGCGGGCTTCTGTGCCAGTTGCTGGTGCGTCACGGGATCAAGGCCGAAGTGTCGGTCCTGGCAAAGACCCTGCCGCGGATTTCCGAGGTTCTGGCGCGGCAGGCGCGGGACTTTGACGCGGGCCTGCTGGTGATGGGGGCCTATGGCCATTCGCGGTTCCGCGAGGCGATCCTGGGCGGTGCCACCCGCGACATGCTGGAAAGCGCCGAGATTCCGGTTTTCCTGGCGCATTGAGCCGCGTCTGAAACAAGAACGGCCCGGGCGTAACCCGGGCCGTTTTCTTTTGTCACGGCACCCGTATCACATGTTGTAGGCGCTTTCGCCGTGGGCGGTCTGGTCAAGGCCCTGACGTTCGTCGTCGTTGGATGGGCGCAGACCGAAGACCAGCTTGATCAGCGAGAAAAGAAGCAGCGACACGACGCCGGTCCAGGCCACGGTCACGGCAACGGCCTGGATCTGGATGATGACCTGGGCGGTCATGTCATAGACCCCCGGAACCGCCGGGAAGACGGTGTAGTCATACCAGCCCTGCCCGCCAAGCGAAGGATCAGCCAGCACGCCGGTCCCGATGGCTCCAACGATCCCGCCGACGCCGTGTACGCCAAAGACATCCAGGCTGTCGTCATAGCCGAACCGCTTTTTCACCGTCGAGACGAAGACAAAGCAGACCGGCGAGACGATCAGACCCAGGACAAGCGCCCCTCCGGGGGAAGCAAAGCCTGCAGCGGGGGTGACGGCGACCAGACCGGCGACGGCCCCGGTGACTGCCCCCAGAAGTGACGGGCGACCATGGCGCAGCTGTTCGACCAGAACCCAGGAAAGGGTCGCGGCGGCGGTGGCGACGAAGGTGTTCAGGAAGGCAAGCGCCGCAAGGCCGTTGGCTTCCAGGTTGGACCCGGCGTTGAAGCCGAACCAGCCGACCCACAGCAGCGAAGCACCGATCATCGTCATCGTCAGGCTGTGCGGCGGCATCGGTTCCTTGTTGAAGCCGATCCGTTTGCCCACGACGATACAGCCGACCAGACCCGCGATCCCGGCGTTGATGTGGACGACGGTGCCGCCCGCAAAGTCAAGCGCACCCCAGCCCCAAAGCAGGCCTTTGTCATTGGCGAATTCGGGTACCGACAGGAAGTCCGGTCCAGCCCAGAACCAGACCATGTGGGCCATGGGATAATAGGCCAGAAGCGTCCATAGGACACAGAACAGCATCAGCGGCCAGAACTTGATACGCTCGGCGAAGGCCCCGATGATCAGGGCCGGGGTGATGCAGGCGAAGGTCATCTGGAAGATGACGAAGGCATATTCCGGCAGGTAGACGTTGTTGGAAAATGTCGCGGCATAGGTGCCGGTGCCGACGCCCGCCAGCATCGCCTTGGACAGGCCGCCGATGTAGGGCGAGCCAGAGGTGAAGGAGAGGCTGTAGCCGACCGCCACCCACATCACCGCTCCGATGCCTACGATCATGAAGACCTGCATCAGCAGGCTGAGCATGTTCTTGGTGCGGACCAGGCCGCCGTAGAACAAGGCCAGCGCCGGAATGGCCATCATCAGCACAAGTGCGGATGAGACCAGCATCCAGGTCGTGTCGCCCTTGTCGACCATGGCTGCCATCTGCTCGGCTGTCGGGTTCAGGATCGGCCCGTCCTGGGCCAAGGCTGGCAGGCCTGCCACAAGCATCGCTGCCAGCGCGCCAAGACCTGCATGTTTCGGTTGCATGTTCATCTCAGGTTTTCCCCTTTTCCCCGCCGTCACAGCGCGTCGTCATCTGTTTCACCGGTGCGGACCCGCACGGCGTGTTCAACGTCGAGGACGAAAATCTTTCCGTCGCCGATCTTGTCGGTCTTGGCTTTCTTCTGGATGGTCGCGACGGCCTGATCGGCCAGCGCGTCGGCAACCACGATTTCAAGCCGGACTTTCGGCACGAAGTTCACGGCGTATTCGGCACCCCGATAGATTTCGGTGTGGCCCGACTGGGTGCCGAACCCCTTGATCTCGGTTACCATCATCCCGCGCACGCCGATGGCGGTCAGCGCTTCGCGGACTTCCTCAAGCTTGAATGGCTTGATGGCTGCAATGATCAGCTTCAAGGTTTTCCCCTTTCTCAACGCGACCCGCCAATGGGGCCGTCAGGGGCAAGCAGGGCGGAATTGCTGCAGGCGCACAATGAATCTGCCGTTGGAATCCGCGTTCATGCCCGGCTTGGCGCATAATTTTTGCGCTTGTGGCCGCATCTGCCCAATTGATAGGCGGCGGACAGACGCAAAACCTCTTTCGCCCGCCTTCGCTTTCGGACAAATCCGGTCTATTGTGCGCCAAACGGGCCGGAACTGGCCCCCGGTTCACGAGTGGCGCAGGCAGGCATGGCAGCAGGTAGTCGGGGGCGCGGCCCTCTGGTCGCAGACAAACGGTATTCGGCACAGCCGTCGCGCAGTGGCGGGTCCGGCGGCGGTTCGGGCCGGGGCACGGGCGGCGGACCGAAGAAGCCTGCTTCGAAGAAACCCAGTGCCCCCCGGCGTCGCCGTGCCGCGCGTCCCCGGCGGCAGCACGGGTTTATCCTTGGCAGCTTTCTGTTCCTGTGGCGGGTGTTCTGGGGCATCACCTGGCGGGTCAGCGCGGTTGGCGCGCTGATCCTTGGCGGGTTCGTCTGGTACTATTATGCCCAGCTTCCCGCTTTGGACGAGCTGGTCGATGGTCGCGCCCGTGGGTCAGTCACGATGCTGGACCGCAATGGCGAGGTCTTTGCCTGGCGGGGAGAAACCTTCGGCGGAATGGTGACGGCGGAAAGCGTGTCGCCCTATCTGCACGACGCCGTGGTCGCGACTGAGGACAAGCGGTTCTATTGGCATTTCGGCATCAGCCCGCGCGGGATCGCGAGTGCGGTCAAGATCAACCTGTCCGAGGGGCGCGGTCCGTTTGAAGGCAACGGCGGGTCGACCATCACCCAGCAGACGGCCAAGCTTTTGTGCCTTGGGGTCAAATGGGACCCGGCCTTGTGGAAGACCGAAGCCGATTACGAAAAGGACTGCCGTCAGGGCGGGATGTGGCGCAAGATCAAGGAAGTGCCGTTTTCCTTGGCGATGGAGGTCAAGTATTCCAAGGAAGAGATCCTGACGATCTACTTCAACCGGGCCTATCTCGGCGCGGGCGCGCGCGGGTTCGAGGCGGCGGCGCAGCGCTATTTCGGCAAGTCGGCCAAGGATGTGACCCTGGCCGAGGCGGCGATGCTGGCGGGGTTGCTGAAGGCGCCGTCGACCTATGCGCCGACCTCCAGCATGGACCGGGCGCGGGCGCGGGCCGAGGTGGTTCTGGGCCTGATGGAGGATCAGGGCTATATCACCAAAGCCCAGGCGGATGAGGCACGCGCCAATCCCGCCGTTCTGTCCAAGGCGGCCAAGCAGAAATCCGGCGGCTATTTCGCCGATTGGGTGATGGAAACGACACCCGACTATCTGGCGCGCGACACGACCGAGGACGTGATCATCGAAACGACGCTGGATCAGGACATGCAGCGCAAGGCCGAAGAAGCCTTGGCCTGGGTGTTCGAGAACAAGCTGAAGGAAGGGTCCAAGGCGCAGGCCGCTATCGTGGTGATGAGCGCGGATGGCGCGGTACGCGCGATGGTCGGCGGGCGCGATGTGCCGAATGCAGGCGATTTCAATCGCGCGACGCAGGCGCTCCGGCAGACCGGATCGACCTTCAAGGCCTTTGTCTATGCCGTGGCGATGGACCTGGGGATGAGTCCCATGGACATCGTCGATGACAGTCCGATGTGCATCTATACGGCTGGCTCGGGTGACTGGTGCCCGCAGAACTATGACCGTGAGTTCAAGGGGCCGATCACCCTGACCCAGGCTCTGGCCGAAAGCCGGAACATCCCGGCGGTCAAGATCAGCGAAGCCGTGGGCCGCGATCTGGTCATTCAGGTCGCGACCGACTTCGGTCTGGCGCAGAACTTTGCCGATGGCCCGTCGCTGGCGCTGGGCGTGTCGGAATCGACGCTGATCGACATGACCGGGGCTTTCGCGGGCATCCTGAACGGCGGGTCATCGGTCACCCCTTACGGGCTTGACGCGCTGCGCCTGAAGGGGATGGACGAACCCCTGTTCGGCAAGGGCGGCGGGATCGGGGAGAGGGTGATTTCCGAAAAGGCCGCCCGCGCCCTGACCTACATGATGACCGAAGTGTTGAATTCTGGCACCGGCGGTCGGGCCCGGCTAGATGACCGCGAGGCGGCGGGCAAGACCGGCACCACGACCAGTGCGCGGGATGCCTGGTTCGTGGGCTTTACCGCCGATTACGTGGTGGGCGTCTGGATGGGGTATGACGACAACAGCCCCCTGACCGGCGTCACCGGCGGCGGGTTGCCTGCGGAAATCTGGCACGAGGTGATGACCCGGATCAACGAAGGCGTCGATCCCAGCCCGCTTTTGACCGAAGTGCCGGATTCGACCTATATGCCGATCGACCCGACCACGGTCGAAGGCGCCATCGCGCCCGAAGACGTGCCCTATTTTGACGGGTCAAACGTGGATGGCGGGGTCTATGAGGAACCCTTGCCCGAGGCCTATACCGCCCCCCTGCCCGGAACCGGTGAACCTTTGCCGCCCGGAACCATTGTCACCGAGGACGGACTGATTCTGGAACTGATCGGTCCGGTCGACTGAGGGGAAACCCGACTTGATCGGTTGGGCGCACGCCACTAATCTTGCCGCCATTCCTCCGGCCCTTTGGGACGCCGGACCTCAGGAGAGGGCCTCACGATGCGCATTCTGGAAAATGACAAGAACCGGCTGGTGATCGAGATCAAGCCCACGGGTCTGTGGATCCTGTGCATCTTCCTGTTCCTGCTGTTCTTCAGCCTTGGCTTCGGGATGCACTACATCCTACCCTTCATTGTCGGCCAGATGGGGGTGCCGGGGGCATCCGGGTTCCTGCCCAATTCGGTGCCGGGGATGAGCATCATGGGCTATATGTCGGTGATCCCGCTGGCCATTGCCGCCTTCCTGCTGAAGACGCGGACACTGACCTTCAACCGTGCCGCCCAGATGATCACGATCACCAAGCGCGGGCTTCTGGGGCGAAGTGAAAAGACCTATCCGCTGGCCGCCTTTCAGGGGGCTGCGCTGGCCTCAAGCCGGTCAAGCGACAGCGGGACCACCTATCGCGCAGTGCTGCATTTCTCGGATCAGAATGGCGCTGTGCCGGTGACGCCCTATTCGACCAGCGGACCGGGGCCGTCGCGGACGGTGAATGCGATCAACACCTGGTTCGGGCCGGTGGTGCAGGCGGGCGGGCAGACGCTGAACCTGAACGGCCCCGAAGCCGCCGAGGCCATTGCCGCACTGGAAAAGCTGGGAATCAAGATCCCGCGTTAGAGAGAACCGATTTCTTCGAAGAAATCGGACCGGAGCTTTCGAGAACTCCGGCCTCTCCCTTTGCAGGCTAAAGCGTCTTGAGATCGGCGATCAGCGTATCAAGGTCGCCGCCGCGCTGGTCCAGAAGCGCGCCCATCTCGGTGCGCTCGGACGCCAGCATGTTCACGCCCTCGATGATGATGTTGAAGAACAGGCCCTTGCCGGACTTATCGGACACATGCCAGCGCACTTCGAACGGGGCTTCGCCTTGCAGATAGGCAGTCGAGATCACCTCGAAGAAGCTTTTCACCGCCTTGGCTTCTGCAACTTCGATCCGTCCGCCGATGAATTCGCGGAAGCGGCGACCGTATTTGCGGCTGATATAACCCTGGAAGGCCTTGGTATAGCTGGACATCTGCCCCTTCGAGGCAGATTTGGCCGCCGGACCAAGCACCGACTGTGCAATGGTCGGCACGTCCGCAAACTTGGCGAACAGCTTTTCGAATTCGCCCAGCATCGCCTGCTCGGACTTGCCCGAGTTGATGATGTCATTGATCTGGCCGACGGTCTTGTCGACCAATGACTTGGCCTCGCCCTCGGTCATTGCCAGGGCGGCGCGCGGCAGGCTGAAAAGCGCCAGACCAGCGGCACTGCCTGCCAACAAGACACGGCGCGAAACCATCGGTTCACTCGGCATAGGGATCCTCGTAGGGGTCAATGTACTCGTCCTCAGTGGTGGTGGCTGCCCCTCGGTTGAGGGTAAAGCGCCGGTTCTGCAGATACAGAAGCCGCGCCTGAGCATAGCTGTCAGCACTGTCATATAGGATCGATTCTATCGTTTCCGAGAACCGGTCGCGGTCACCAACACGTGAGAAAAGCTTGATCGCCGTCGCAGCCATCGCTTCGCGCTTGGGCACGGCCAGCCGAACCGGGTTCATGACGATATCAACCACGGTTCCGGTCGCATCGCGGACGGTCGACGGGCCAGAGAACGGCACCTCAAGATAGGCGCCTTCGCCAAAGCCCCAGACATGCAGCGTTTCGCCGAAATCGGTGGGTTTTCCGGGCAGCCCAAGCATCGTCGACGTGTCGAAAATGCCGCCGACGCCAAAGAATACATTGGTCCCAAGCCGCAGCGTGTTCTGCGCGGCATCCCCGACCCGGAACTGCAGAAGATTGTTCGCAATGTCGCCCGGAAGATCAAGCGTGTCGGCCAGATTGCCGATCGCCCGCGACACGGGTTTCGGAATCACACGGCCATAGCCTTTGGAGGTCGGCCCAAGAAACATCTGGTCCACGCCACGGTTGAAGGCGTGAATCTTGCGGTTCGTGGGTTCGAACGGATCATTGACCCCGTCCGGCCCAGGTGCAGCGCCACAGCCTGCAAGCAGGCCAAGACCCACGCCAGCCACAAGGGCGCGCAACCGCAGCGATCCTGGCAATGAAATCTTCAGAACCTGCATCCTAGTATCCGGGCAACCACGTCAGGGTCCAGTCCAGGCGACCCCAGTCCGAGATTAGCCATAAGTCGCGTCCGGGTCGATGACAACACTGAAGAACGGCGATTTCGCCGGGTCTAGCGGGAAGATGCCAAAGGAGTCGGCCTTGTCCGGGACTGCCCTTCTGCCAAAGATACCCAGCGCCGGAGCGGCCGAACTTGCTGCGGCCCTTTCCGGATCGGGCGGGGGCATTGCGTTGGCCTTTATCTTTTCGGCCTTCGTCAATCTGTTGATGTTGTCGGCCCCGCTTTACATGCTGCAGGTCTATGACCGGGTGCTTGTCTCGCGCTCGGTCGAGACGCTGCTGGCGCTGACGCTGCTGCTGGTAGGGTTTTATCTGGCGATGGGCCTGCTGGATTTCGCGCGGGGCCGGATCATGGCCCGGGTCGGGGCAAGGCTGCAGGCGGGGCTGGAATCCCGCGTGCTGAGCGCGGCCTTCCGGCGGCTTTCGGTGGCACCACACGACACAGCCGCCCACGCGGCGGAACGGGATCTTGACGCCCTGTCACGGTTTTGGGCGTCCCAGGCCCTGCTGGCGCTGTTCGACCTGCCCTGGACCCCGTTGTTCTTTGCTGCGCTTTTCATCTTTCACCCCTGGCTTGGCTGTTTCGCTGCGGGCGGGGGGCTGGTCCTGACCCTTGCAAGTTGGGCAAACCAGCGTGCGACCGATCCACATTTGCAAACCGCGACGCTTGCCGGACGCGAGGCTGACCGGCTGAGCGGGTCGTTGCGGCTGGAGCCCGATTTGATCCGGGCGATGGGCATGACCGAGGCGGCAAGTGATCGGTGGCGGGCCAGCCGTGCTTTTGCCCGTGTCGCAGGACTTGCGGCTGCGGACGCCAGCGGGCGCTGGTCGGTCACGATCCGGACGTTCCGGCTGTTCCTGCAATCGGCCATGCTTGGGCTTGCCGCCTGGCTTGTTCTGCGGGAACAGCTTTCAGCCGGGGCGATGGTCGCGGCCTCGATCCTGATGGGCCGGGCACTGCAACCCATTGAACAGACAGTGGCGCATTGGTCGGTCTTTGCCCATGCAAGGCAGGCCAGGGCGCGCCTGTCTGACCTTCTGGGTCAGGTCCCGCTGGATTTGCCCCGAACTGCCCTGCCGCGCCCCGCCGCGAGGCTGGAGGTTCAGGGGCTGACGGTCATCCCACCGGGAAGCCGCGCGCCCACCCTGCGCTCGGTCAGCTTTTCGCTGATGCCGGGGCAGGTGATGGGGGTTATCGGCCCTTCGGGCTCGGGCAAGTCGACGCTGGCCAAGGCCCTGATCGGGGCATGGCGGCCCATCGCGGGGCATATACGACTGGATGGTGCGACGTTAGACCAGTACGATCCTGAAAGGCTGGGTCACTGGATCGGCTATCTGCCACAGAAGGTGGCGCTGTTTGACGGCACGATTGCCGAGAATATCGCGCGGTTGCAGCCAGGGATCGACCCGCATGACATCATCGAGGCCGCGCGTGCCGCCGGTGCCCATGACATGATCCTGCAACTTCCCGAAGGCTATGACACGCGGCTGTCCTTTGGGGCGGGCCGTCTTTCCGGCGGCCAAAGCCAGCGAGTCGGTCTGGCGCGGGCAATCTTTGGCGATCCGGTGCTTCTGGTTCTGGACGAACCGAACGCCAGTCTTGACCATGACGGTGCCGAGGCGTTGAATCAGGCCCTGCGCGCCGCCCGGTCGACCGGGGCGGCAGTGCTGATCATGTCGCACAGGCCCTCCGCGTTGCAGGAATGCGACCTACTTCTGGTGCTGAAGGACGGGATGGTTTCCGCCGTCGGCCCGCGCGACCAGGTCCTGCGCGAAACGGTGAAGAACGCAAGCCACCTGACCCCCACCATCGCCAGAGGCCGCGCATGAGCGACCCTGTGCTTTCCTTCCGGGGGCCGGTCCTGCTTGGCCTTCTGGCCCTGGCGGGGCTTTTCGGGGGTTTTGGCACCTGGGCCGTTCTGGCGCGGCTTGAGGGTGCGGTCATCCTGACCGGGCAGATCGTGGTCGAGGATCATCGCCAGGTGATCCAGCATCCCGAAGGCGGGTTCGTGGCCGAGGTCTTTGTTCGCGAGGGAAGCCGTGTCGCGGCAGGCGATCCCTTGCTGCGGCTTGACGCCCCAGAGCTGGTCCTGGAATTGCGTAACCTTGATCGTCGGCTCGCGGGTCTGGCGGCGCGGGCGGCACGGCTGACTGCCGAACGGGATGCGGCGAAGACCGTCACTTTTTCCGATTCGCTGTTGGCCAGCGCCCCCCTGGCCCCCGATGTCATGGCCGAAGTCGACGGGCAAAAACGGCACTTCGATCTGCGCCTTGCGCTTTTCAACGAAGCCGAGGCGCTGCTTGCCTTGCGCGTGGCGCAGTTTCGCAGCCAGTTCGAGGGGATCGTCAAGGAACAGCAGGCGCTGGAAGACCAGCTTGCCCTTATCAAGGAAGAGCTGGCCAGTCAGTCAGAGCTGTTTCAGCAAGGTCTTGTCCCGCAATCCGACCTGCTGGCACTTGGCCGCGAAGCCGCCCGGTTGACCGGCCAGATTGCCGAACTGTCGGTCGCCAAGGCCCAGATCTCTGGCCAGATGACCGAGACCGCGCTGCGCATTGGCGGCTTGCGCACCGAGCGTATGGAGGCCGCCGCCGCCGAACTGCGTGAGGTCGAGCCCCGGATTGCCGAGCTGGAGGAAACCCGGCGCGGCCTTGCTGACCGGGTTGATCATCTGACAGTCCGGGCACCGGTTGCAGGCATCGTGCTTGGGCTGCAGACCCCCAAACCACAGGTCGTGCTGCGCCCGGCCGAGCCGATCCTCAGCCTGGTGCCCATCGATCCCCCATTGGTGATCACGGTTCGCGTCCGCCCCGAGGATATCGACGCCGTCTCGCTGGGCCAGAAGGCCGAATTGGCTATTTCGGCCTTCTCCCGGTCCGAGGTTCCGCGTCTGCGGGCGCAAGTGACGCTGATTGCCGCCGACGCGCTGACCGACCCCGAAACCGGAGTCGGGTTCTATTCGGTCGAGCTGACCATCGACCCCGGAGAGCTTGACCGTCTGGGCGGGCGGGTCCTGCTTCCCGGCATGCGGGTCGAGGCCTATGTCACGACCGGGACCCAAAGCCCGATGGCCTATCTTCTTGAACCCTTCACCGTCTTCCTTGGTCATGCCATGCGGGAAGGCTGACCATCGGGCAAAGGTACGGTCGGGATCAGGTCTGCGCCTCTTGCTTCGCCCTTGGTGCAGGCGTTAACTGGCGGCAAAACTTCAAAGGATCCAGCCATGCACCCGATCGAAACCCACCTTGCCGAACTTGGCGTCACCCTTCCCGATGCCCCGGCCCCGGCGGCGAACTATGTGCCTTTTGTCGTGATCGGCAAACATGTCTATGTCTCGGGCCAGATCAGCCAGGACGAACACGGCTTGATCAAGGGCCGTCTGGGTGAGGATCTGGCGGTTGAACAGGGCGCGGCGGCGGCCAAGCGCTGCGCGATCTCGCTGCTGGCACAGCTGAAAAAGGCCTGCGGCGGCGATTTCGACCGTTTCGCGCGGGTGGTGAAACTGGTGGGCTTCGTGAACTCGACCGCAGAATTCATCGACCAACCCAAGGTGATCAACGGCGCATCGGATTTTCTGGTGGCCGCTTTGGGCGATGCCGGGCGCCATGCGCGGTCGGCAGTGTCGGCGGTGTCGCTGCCGCTGGGGGTTGCGGTGGAAATCGAGGCGATTTTCGAGCTGAAATGACCCGCATTCCCCTGCCGCAAGAATTCCTTCGCCTGCCGATCACCCACCGGGCCCTGCATGACCGGGCCAAGGGCGTGATCGAGAATTCGCCCTCTGCCATCCGGGCGGCGGTGGCGGCGGGCTATGGGATCGAGATTGATCTTCAGCTGTCTGCCGATGGTCAGGCCATGGTCTTCCATGACGAAGTGCTGGACCGTCTGACTGGCGAAACCGGCCCGGTGAATGCGCGGACGGCGGCGGAATTGGCGCGGATCGTGCTGAAGGATTCGACCGACGCGATCCCCACCTTGCCGGAAGTGTTGGCGATGATCGCGGGCCGCGTGCCCCTGCTGATCGAGATCAAGGATCAGTCGCTGGTCATGGGTCCGACCGATGGGCGGCTGGAGGCGGCGACCGCCAAGGCGCTGCAAGGCTATGCCGGGCCGGTGGCGATAATGTCGTTCAACCCGGATGCCGTGCGCCACATGGCCCGCCTTGCCCCCGGCATTGCACGGGGGATCACCACCTCGGCCTATGATCCTGACGACTGGGCCCCGCTGCCCGAATCCGACTGCCGCCATTTCCGCGCCATTCCCGACTATGACCCGACCGGGTCCAGCTTCATCAGCCACGAGGCGGCGGATCTTGCCAGCCCACGGGTTGCCGAATTGAAAGCGGCGGGTGCTGCGATCCTGTGCTGGACGATCCGGTCGCCAGAGGCCGAGGCCGAGGCGCGTCGTGTCGCCGACAACGTGACGTTCGAGGGGTATCTTTCGCCCCTTCCGGTCTAGGTCAGGCGATGCCCGGTGCCTTGCTTCTGGACGGGTTCACGGCGGTTTCGGCCCAGGACTGGGACCGTCTTGCCGCGCCCGAACAGGCAAGCGGGCGACCAATCGACCCCTTTACGACCCACCGTTTCCTTGCGGCGCTGGAGGCTTCGGGGTCGACCGGCGGGCGCAGCGGCTGGCAGGCGCGTCCCTTGGTGATTGAGGAGTCTGGCCAGATCCTTGCCGCGACGCCCCTCTATGTGAAGACCAACAGCCAGGGCGAATACATCTTCGACCACGGCTGGGCCGATGCCTATGAGCGGGCAGGCGGGCGCTATTACCCCAAGCTTCAGATAGCGGTTCCCTTTACCCCAGCAACCGGTCGGCGGTTTCTTGGTCCGCCCGAACACAGCGAAACACTTTGGCGGGCCGCTATTGCGGTGACCGCGCAAAACAAGCTTTCCTCCCTCCACGCCACTTTCTGCACGGTAGAAGAGGCGCTGGCGCTTGCCGGGGTGGACGGGACGCTGCACCGCGTCACCCAGCAGTTTCACTGGGAAAACCGGGGTTACGGCAACTTTGACGATTTCCTCGCCGACCTTGCCAGCCGCAAGCGCAAGATGATCCGCAAGGAACGCGAGACGGCGCGTGCGTCCGGGCTGACGATCCACGCGCTGACCGGGGACGAAATCGAACCCCGGCATTGGGAGGCGTTCTGGCAGTTCTATCAGGATACCGGCAGCCGGAAATGGGGTACACCCTACCTGACGCGGGCGGCCTTTGACCGGCTGCACGACAGCATGCGGAACGACATGCTGTTGGTCCTTGCCTTCAACGGCGCGCGACCGGTGGCGGGGGCCCTGAACTTCATCGGGCGCGACACGCTTTACGGGCGCTCTTGGGGCTGCATCGAAGATCATCCCTGCCTGCATTTCGAACTGTGCTATTATCAGGCCATCGACTGGGCCATCGCCCAAGGGCTGAACCGGGTCGAGGCCGGGGCGCAGGGTGAACACAAGCTGGCGCGTGGTTATCTGCCGGTGGAAACCCATTCGCTGCACTGGATCGCCGACCCGTCTTTCCGTGCCGCCGTCGCGCGCTATCTTGAGGCAGAACGCCGCGCGGTGGGGGAAGAGATCGAAGTCCTGACCGCCTATGGCCCCTTCCGCCGGGGCGCGCCAAGCCAAGGAGAGCCTGAATGACACCGCTTTTGCCCGCCGAAGACCGACCTGCCGCGCTCGCCCCCCTGGCCGAAACGGGATGGGCAGCGGTGCCCGGTCAGGACGCCATCCGCAAGATCTGGAAATTCAAGACGTTCTCCGAAGCCTGGGGCTTCATGTCCCGCGCGGCACTGGTGGCCGACAAGCTGAACCATCACCCCGAATGGACGAACAAGTTCAACACCGTCGACGTGACGCTGACCACGCATTCGACCAAGGGCCTGACGCAGTTGGACATCGACCTTGCCCGCGCGATGGACAGGCTGGCCCCGGACACCGAGATTCAACGGAACCACGGTGAACCGGTGACCTGCCTGTGCGAGATCAACGCGAGGAAGGGCTGACTTCGGGCTGCCTCCTCGTTCGACTTCGTCTCCTCGTCGGGTGACCCGCGAGGAGTGACGAAGTCATCGACGAGCAACCCGTCGAGGCTTAAAGCTGCGCCAGCAGATGCTCGCCCGCCGAGATTTCGCAACCGGACGAGGTTTCCGGGTTGAAGCGGGTCACAACGCCATCTTCCACCATCATCGAATAGCGCTTGGACCGTGCGAAGAAGCCCAGATGCGGCACGTCAAAGGTCTGGCCAACGGCCTTTGAATAGCTTGCATCCGCGTCGCCCAGCATCGTGATCCCGGCGGCAGTGGCGCCCGTCGCTTCGCCCCAGGCCTTCATCACGAAGGGGTCGTTCACCGCGACACAGATGATTTCGTCCACACCCTTTTCGGCAAACTTGCCCGCCGTGCGGATGAAGCTTGGCACATGCGCGGTCGAGCAGGTGCCGGTATAGGCCCCCGGCAGACCGAAGATCACAACTTTGCGGCCCTTGAGCTTGTCGGAAAGCTTCACCGCCTCGGCCCCGTTCGCGCCCATGTGCAGAAGCGTGGCCTCGGGCAGTTTGTCTCCGATAGTAATCGTCATTTTCTGTATCCTCTGGTTGGGGGGCCGCGTTGCGCCTTGCCGCCTTGGCATATAGGGTCCGACCCGAAACTTGCCAGAGGGAGTTTTCCATGCGCGTCGTCATCGTCGGGGCCGGTCAGGCCGGGGCAGCGCTGGCAGCCAAGCTGCGCGCCCTTGGGCATCAGGGTGAAATCGTGATGCTGGGCGATGAACCCAGCGCCCCCTATCAGCGCCCGCCGCTATCGAAGGCTTATCTTCTGGGCGAAATCGGCGAAGACCGGCTGTGGCTGCGCACGCCCGAATTCTGGGCCGAGAACAAGATCGACCTGCGCCTTGGCCAATCGGTAAATGCCATCGACCCGGTGGCCAAGACCATCACCGTCGGCGGCGAGGCGCTGGACTATGACCACCTTGCCCTGACCACGGGGTCGACCCCCCGCCGCCTGCCTGCGGCTATCGGTGGCGAACTGGCGGGGGTCTATACCGTCCGTTCCCTGGCCGATGTCGATGCGATGCGGGGCGAATTCCAGCCCGGTCGCCGCGCGATCATCGTGGGCGGCGGCTATATCGGGCTTGAGGCGGCGGCGGTGGCCTCCAAGCTTGGGCTTGACGTGACGGTTCTGGAAATGGCTCCGCGGATTCTGCAGCGGGTGGCCAGTCCCGAAACCTCCAACCACGTCCGGGCCCTGCACCAGTCGCATGGCGTGACGATCCTTGAGGAGACGGGGCTTGACCGCCTTGTCGGCACTGACCGTGTCACCGGCGCGCTGCTGAAGGACGGTCGTCAGTTGCCAGCCGATTTCGTCATCGTCGGGGTCGGGATCACGCCGAACACCCATCTGGCCGAAGCGGCGGGTCTGACCATCGACAACGGCATTTCCACCGACGAGATGGGCCGCACTTCTGACTCGTCGATCTGGTCGGCGGGCGACTGCGCCTCGTTCCCCCGGAACGGCGGGCGGATTCGGCTGGAATCGGTCGGAAATGCCATCGACCAGGCCGAAGTCGTCGCGGCGAACATGCTGGGCGCAAACACGCCTTATGTGGCGAAGCCGTGGTTCTGGTCAGATCAGTTCGACCTGAAACTGCAGATCGCGGGCCTGAACACCGGCTATGACCACATCGTCACCCGTCAGGGCGAAGGTGAGGCGGTCAGCTTCTGGTATTATGCGGGTGATAAGCTTCTGGCGGTCGACGCGATGAACGACCCCCGCGCCTATATGGTCGGCAAACGCCTGATCGAAGGCGGCAAAAGCCCTTCGCCGGACGTCATCACCGGAACTCCCGACCTGAAGACGCTTCTGAAGGGATGAGGATCATCGGCGGCAACCGCCGGGGCCTTCGCCTTGCCGATGTGGGCGAGGGCGACATGGCCGCCCATCTGCGCCCCACCTCGGATCGGGTGCGGGAGGCGATCTTCAATCTTCTGATCAACGCTCACGGCAACCCGGTCACCGGTGCCCGCGTACTGGACCTGTTCGCCGGAACTGGGGCGCTGGGGCTGGAGGCGCTCAGCCGGGGGGCGGCAGAGGTGACCTTTATCGATGACGGTGCCAAGGCCGCCACGTTGATCCGCGCCAACATCGCCAAGATGAAAGCCGAAGGCGACACCCGCCTGCTCCGCCAGAACGCCACCCGCCTTGGCCTGAACGCGCAAGCGCCCTTCACGCTGATCTTCCTTGACCCGCCCTATGGCAAGGCGATGGGAGAGGCCGCCTTGGCCTCGGCGTTTGCCGGCGGCTGGCTGGCACCGGGCGCGATGGTGGTCTGGGAAGAGAACACCGCCCCCCAAGTGCCAAATGGGTTCGCGCAGGTCGACCAGCGCACCTACGGAGACACCATCGTGACCTTGCTGAAAGCGCCCGAGTGACCCGCCCCGCCGCCGTTCTGTTCGACTGCGACGGGGTGATCGTCGATAGCGAGGGCCCGACCTTTGCCCTTCTGATCGACGACCTTGCGTCACACGGACTGCCCCTGACCCTGCAGCAGCTTGAGACCGACTTCATCGGCGGCACCATCGAAACGGTCGCGGTGCGGGCGCGGGCGGCAAGGGCGCGGCTGCCCGAGACTTGGGTGCAGGATTTCTATGCCCGGATGTACGCGATGCTGGAAAAGGGCACGCCCCTTGTTCCCGGCATCCTTCCCGTCTTCGACCGGCTGGACCGTGCGGGCATTCCCTTTGCCGTCGGATCAAATGGCTCGCTTCAGAAGATGCAGATCTCGCTGGGCCAGCATGGGCTGATCCCGCGATTCAGGGCGGTGCTGTCGGGGCAGGCCTTGGGCAAGCCGAAACCCGAGCCAGACGTCTATCTTGCAGCGGCAAAGGCCTGCGGCGCTGATCCCGCCGATTGCGTGGTGATCGAGGACAGCGCGACCGGGGCTTCGGCTGCACTGGCGGCGGGCATGCGTTGCCTTGGCTATGCCGGTCACGGCCCGGACACCCCGCCCGCCCGGCACATGGCGGCTTTGGGCGTGCCGTTGTTCCGTACAATGGATGACCTGCCCGGACTTCTGGGTCTCTGACAACCCCCAATGACGCCGCGTCGCGGGTGACAGTCCCTGTGGCACCGGGCATTCTGCCCCCAAAGCGCGCGAGGTTTCATGTCCCCCTATCCGCATCTTCTGGCCCCGATCACCCTGTCAGGCGTCACCCTTCGCAACCGCGCCCTGATGGGGTCGATGCATACCGGGCTGGAGGAAACCGGCGACTGGACCCGTGTGACCGCTTTCTACGCCGCCCGCGCGCGGGGTGGGGCGGGGCTGATCGTGACGGGCGGCATGGCCCCGAACCGCGAAGGCGGGGTGTTCCCCGGCGCTGCAGGTCTGTTCACCGATCAGGACATCGCCAACCACGCCCGCGTGACCCAAGCCGTCCATGCCGAGGGCGGCCATATCGCGATGCAGATCCTGCATGCGGGCCGCTATGCCTTTGGCAAGGACTGTGTCGCGCCGTCGCCGGTCAAATCGCCAATCTCGCCCTTTCCGCCGCAGGCGCTGGACGAGGACGGGATCGAAAAGCAGATCACCGACATCGTCACCGCCGCCACCCGCGCCATTCAGGCGGGCTATGACGGGGTCGAGGTGATGGGGTCGGAAGGCTATTTCCTGAACCAGTTCCTTGTCACCCACACCAACCGCCGCACCGACCGCTGGGGCGGGCCTTATGAAAACCGGATGTGTCTGCCGGTCGAGGTGGTCCGCCGTGTCCGCGCCGCGATTGGCCCGAAGGCAATCCTGATCTACCGGATTTCGCTGATCGACCTCGTGCCGGACGGGTCCAGTTGGGACGAGGTGATCCAGCTTGCAAAAGCTATCGAGGCGGCGGGGGCCTCATGCCTGAACACCGGCATCGGCTGGCACGAGGCGCGGGTGCCCACGATTGCCACCTCGGTCCCCCGTGCCGCATTCGCTGACCTGACCGCGCGGCTTCGGCCCGAAGTGTCGATCCCGGTCATCACCTCGAACCGGATCAACGCGCCGGATGTGGCGGAACGCCTGTTGGCCGAAGGGGCCGCTGACATGGTGTCAATGGCGCGTCCTTGGTTGGCGGATCCCGATTTCATCGCCAAGGCTGCAAGCGGCAGGTCCGCCGAAATCGCCCCCTGCATCGCCTGCAATCAGGCCTGCCTTGACCACACATTCTCGGGCAAACTGTCATCCTGCATCGTAAACCCCCGCGCCTGCCATGAGACGGTGCTGACCTTTGCCCCGACCTTGAACCCCAAGCGCGTGGCGGTCGTGGGGGCAGGGCCGGCCGGGATGACGGCGGCGATTGTGGCGGCGGAACGCGGTAATCAGGTGGTGCTGTTCGACCGGGCGGATCAGGTCGGGGGGCAGTTGAATCTGGCAAAGCGGGTGCCGGGGAAAGAGGAATTCCACGGACTTGTCGCCTGGTTCGACACCATGCTGCGCAAGTCCGGCGTCACGCTTCGATTGGGGCAAGAGGCCCGGCCCAATGACGTGACCGGCTTCGACGAAGTCATCCTCGCGACCGGCGTTATCCCGCGCGATCCGCAGATCCCCACCGATCCGGGGGCCCGCGTCTTCAGCTATGCCGACATCCTGAACGGTGCCGATCCGGGGCGTCGCGTCGCGGTCATCGGGGCAGGCGGCATCGGTTTCGACGTGGCCGAGGCGCTGGTGCATCGCGGCCAAAGCCCCGCATTGGACGCAGCCCTCTGGCGCGCCGAATGGGGCGTCAGCGCGCCTTGGGCTGCTCGTGGCGGCCTTGCGCCCAATGGTCCGACCCCGCATCCCCCGGCCCGCGAGGTGCATCTTCTGCAGCGCAAGGCCGAAAAGCCGGGGCGGCATCTGGGCAAGACCACCGGCTGGATTCACCGCGCCAATCTGGCGATGAAGTCGGTGCGGATGCTGGGTGGCGTGACCTATGAACGGATCACCGCTGAAGGCATCATTCTAAGCCACGGCCCGAACCGCGAAAACCCCGGCCTGCTGCCTGTCGATGGCGTTGTTATCTGCGCCGGTCAGGACCCCGACCGCCGTCTTTCTGTTGCGCTGAACCAGCTTGGCATCGCCCATCACCTCATTGGCGGTGCGGATGTCGCGCGGGAACTTGACGCAAAGCGCGCCATAGATCAGGGCGCACGGCTGGCTGCGCAACTTTAGGTTTATAGCGACGTTTTCCAAGCAGGTTCTGGCCGGAAAAAGCCAAAGCTGGCGTTTCTATGCCATGAACGATCCCCGACAATACCCCGGATAGGACGCGCATTCGCCCCCATCCTGCCCGAATTCGCCGTCTATGGTGATCGTCAATTAGGCGTGAATGTTCCAACGAGGACAAAATGGATCGACTGACCGAGATGGAGGCTTTTGCCACCGTCGTAGACCAGGGCGGCTTTACCGATGCGGCAAAGAAGATGGGGATTTCGAAATCCGCAGTCTCAAAGCACGTTTCGGCACTGGAGGCCCGGCTTGGTGCGCGCCTTCTGAACCGCACCACCCGCAGGGTCAGCCCGACCGAGATCGGCCTTGCCTATTACGACCGCGCCCGTCGCGTCCTGAACGACGCGGGCGAGGCGGATGCACTGGTGACTTCGATGCAATCGGCCCCTTCGGGCCTTCTGCGCGTGTCGGTGGCGACGGATTTCGGGGTGAACCTTCTGTCGCCAATTCTGGGCGATTTCCTGCTGGAATACCCGGAAATCACGGTGAACATGGTGCTGAACAACCGCTATGTCGAGTTGATCAGCGAAGGCTTTGATATGGCTATCCGGGTTGGGGAACTTGAAGACAGCTCGCTGCGCGCGCGCAAGCTGACCGAAACGACCAAGCGCATGATCGGGGCTCCGTCCTATTTCCAGAAATACGGACGGCCCCAGAAGATCGACGATCTGAACGACCACAAGCTTCTGCATTATTCCAACCAGGCCAATGGCAACGTGTGGAAGATCACCGCGCCTTCGGGCGAAAAGCGGCAGGTCCGCTCGGTGGGCTGGCTGACGGTGAACGATGGCCAAAGCCTGCTGAATGCGGCGGTGTCGGGTCTTGGCATCGCCTATCTGCCCAGCTTCCTTTACGCCGACGCCATGCGTCAGGGTCTGGTGGAAGAGGCGATCCCTGGTCTGCCTGTGGAAACCCTTGGCATCTATGCGATCTATCCGCCGGGCCGGTTCACCCAGCCCAAGGTGCGCGCCTTCATCGACTTTCTGGCCAAGCGCTATATGGAAAAAGGCCCGGACAACTGGTGATCTGAAGGCGAGGTCGATCCCTCTCCTCCCTTTCGTGATCCCTAGCGGGTCGAAGTCACCACGACTTCGACCCGCCTGTTTTTCTGCCGTCCCTCTTCCGTACCATTGGGTGCGCGCGGGGCCAGAAAGCCCACACCTTCAGCGCTCACCCGGCTTTGGTCGGCGCCATAGACATCGATCAAGGCCTGTGCCGCCGCCTCGGCCCGACGTTCGGACAGGGCGATATTCGCCGCCAGACTGCCAGACGCATCGGTATGCCCGACAAGCGCTATGGTCCCTTCCGGGTTGGCATCCAGCCATGCGGCCACTTCCTTCAAGGATGCATAATCCCCTTCAGCCAGCGCGGATGACCCGGTGTCAAAGACCAGATCGTCCAGCGCGGCCCGGCCCTGTTCGTCCAGCGCCGCCATGATGCCCATGGCGCCCGGCGTCTCGGCAACAACCTCACGCGGGGCTTCTTCATCATCCAGATCGACGATGGCCTTTGGTGGGCTGTCGGGCACCGGCGCGTCGGTGACTTTGGTCACCTGAACAAAAGCGGCAAGCGAGGTCCGGCTGACCAGAAGCGACAGCACTTCACCGTCCTTCTCGGCGGACAGGAACAGATAGTCGCTCATATCGACATGCATGTCAGGCTCGGGGATCACCTCGATGCCAAAGCGGAAGTCAAAGCCCCCACAGGCGCGCGCCTCGCATTCGAAGACCACGCTGAAGCCTGCGGCGACGATCTGGTCGCGCAGCGGCGCCATGATCGCAAGCGTCGTCACACCGGGGGCGTCCAGCTGGAAGGCGCGCTGTTCCAGCGACCCTTCGACCATCCGGGATGGAACAGTCTGCCCGTCGAAGGGCCCGATCGGCAAGGCATAACCTGCAATGGCTGCGCTGCGCACTTCCTCACGCAGGACTTCGGCGGAAAACTCAAGCGTCAGCGCCGCCGAGGTCCCTGCAGCGGACATCGAACCCATGAAGACCAGCAAGGAAAGGTAGTTCCGCACAGCCCGAGGCGCTTTCCGCGTTCATTTCATTCGGTAGTGATAACGTCCCACGACCTGCATTCCAAGGCGATCATAAAGCGCGCGGGCGGCGGCATTCCGCTCTGTCACCACCAGCGAAAGGTATTGCGCGCCTTGCTCTGCGGCCCAATTCGCGGCGGCGCGCAGCAAAGCCTCGCCCGCGCCCTGCCTGCGCAGATCGGGGCGGACTTCCAGCGCGTGAAGCATGGCATGCTCGCCGCTTTGCGCCACAAACACGGCACCAGCCGGGCGGTCGCCGGATCGGGCCAGCACGGCACATTTCGCTGCGGCAACCCGCTCCATCACCTTGATCCGCGCTGGACCGATGCCACCTTCGTCCCAGATCGACGCGACAATCTGCAGCGGTGGCCAATGCGCAAAGGCGGTAAGCGGCGGCAATTCGGCACTCACGGCCGCCACCGGCGCGACGTAGGCCACGACAGGGTCGACCACGCGCCAACCCCGTTCGGCAAGCGCTTGATCCAGCTGATCCTCGCCCGCCCGGATCAGGACAAGCGGCTCGGGCATTGCAGCCTCCAGCCTGTCCAAGTCCTGCGTGGTCCAGCCCCCCTCGCAGCTTGCCGCCGAGACGCGCTTGCCGCCACCGTCCCCGTTACGCAGCGTGAACGCCCCATCGCGCCAGGCCCGCGCGGGGGGCCAGGTCGCCTCCATCAGTCGGGCAAGGGTTTCCGGCGTCATCCGAAAAGCCGGGTCAGGCGCAGCATCGCCTCGTCCAATCGGGCCGGGTCCTGCCCCCGTATCACCAGATTGGTGCCATGCGCGCCCTGCTGGTTGAACGGATAAGACCCCATGGACAGGTCAGGATATTCAGCCGCCAATGCACCAAAGGCAGTGGCAATCTCGCCCTCGCCCCGCATCACGCGCAGCGACTGGCTTAACAGCGGCAGGCCACCGGACAAGCGCGGCAGAAGGCTTGCAAGCATCGCTTCAAATATGTTCGGCACCCCGGCCATCACATGCACATTGCCCAGCGTAAAGCCGGGGGCGGTCGAGATCGGGTTGTCGATCAGTTCCGCACCGTCGGGAATCCGCGCCATGCGCTGGCGGGCGTCGTTGAAGGGCAGGCCGGCGCGATCATAATGCGCCTGCAACAGCGCCATGGCATCGGCGCGATGGCCGATCTTGGCGTGCAAGGCGGCCGCCACGGCGTCGGCGGTGATGTCGTCATGCGTCGGCCCGATGCCGCCGCTGGTGAACACATGGGTATGGCGCAGGGACAGGGCGCGGACTGCGGCGACGATGTCCTCGTGCTTGTCGGCCACCACCCGCGCCTCGTGCAGCGTGATCCCGATCCGGGTCAGTTCCTGTGCCAGGTGGTAAAGGTTCGAATCCCGGGTCCGGCCCGAAAGGATCTCGTCGCCGATCACCAGCATTGCTGCAGTCGGTTGGGTCATGGCCTGTTTCTCCTGCCGTCTGGTTGGATATAGCCGCGCCGGCCCGGTCTTACAAACCCCGCCTCTGGCCAATTCCGAAACACGGCCCTATGTAGGGGCCAAGGAGACGGCCATGGACCAACAGCGCGCCCGCATCACCAAAGACGGTATCCGCATCTATGAAGATGCAGATTTTGCAGGCATGCGCCTTGCCGGTCGGATCGCCGCAGAAATTCTGGATGACGTGGCCCCTTTGGTGCAGGTGGGTGTCACGACTGCCGCCCTTGACGATTTCATCACCGCCGAGATCAAGCGTCACGGCGTGACTTCGGCCACCATCGGCTACAAGGGCTATAAGCACGCCTCGTGCATTTCAGTGAACCACGTCGTCTGCCACGGGATTCCCGGATCAAAGGTGCTGGTGGATGGCGACATCCTGAACATCGACGTGACGGTGATCGTCGATGGCTGGTTTGGCGATACCAGCCGGATGTACGTGGCCGGTGCGCTGCCCCGCAAGGCCGAACGCCTGATCGAGGTTACGCACGAAAGCCTGATGCGCGGGATCGCGGCGGTAAAGCCGGGCAACACTTTCGGCGACATCGGCTTTGCGATTCAGTCCTATGTCGAAGCCAACCGGATGAGCGTTGTCCGCGACTTCTGCGGGCATGGGCTGGGCCGGGTGTTCCACGCGCCGCCGAACGTGCTGCATTATGGCCGTGCCGGGTCTGGCCCGGTGCTGGAAGAAGGTATGTTCTTCACCATCGAGCCGATGGTCAACCTTGGCCGTCCGGAAACCAAGGTCCTGGCCGACGACTGGACTGCGGTCACCCGCGACAAGTCCTTGTCGGCGCAGTTTGAACATTCGGTGGGCGTCACGGCAACGGGCTGCGAGATTTTTACCGCTTCGCCCGCAGGCAAGTTCCACCCGACCTGGCGTTAAGGGAAAAAGTCCTTCGAAGGAATTTGCAAAAGTTTTCGAAAACTTTTGACCCTTAGCTTGCCGTTTCCACACAATGCCGACGGAACGCCCGTTTCAGAAGGTCAAGCTCTGCCCGTAGCAAACTGATCTCGGCACGCAGGTCTTCCTCCAGTGGCACCCCAGCGACGATGGTGAACGAGGCCAACACATCGTCGCCCACTTTCAGCAGAACCGTCTGAACCCCTTCACTTAGAACCGATGCCGCAATCGGAACTCGGACGGCCCGCCCGGATTTCCCGACAAGCTTCGCCACCTCGACCCCCTCGATCCGGCGATCCTGATGCCAGGCCTCGACCGGCAGCTCGTCGTCAGTTCCGCTTAGCACGCCTTCCCACCATCCGTCGGCGATGCTGGTCTGGGTCAGGGTGATCTGGTCCGTCTTTGCCATCTGGTCCTCAGGCTTCGGCGCGCGGTCGGCGGCTGACCACCAGATCGCGCAAGGTGATGCGGGTCTGCCCCGCGTCGTTGAAGATCAGGTCCAGCCAGGCCCGTTCAATCCGCGTTTCGTCGATCTTGGCATAGGCCAGGTCAAATTCCACCAGCTTCCCGCGCCCATCCTGCGGCAATTCCTGCACCAGTTGCGCCACATTCGGCCCGTGCTTGATGTTCAGCCGGGCAAAGGCCTTCAGCGGGCGGTCCGCGTCGATCACTGCATCCAGCCGGATCAGGTGCCGTGCCTTCAGTCCTTCTACCGACACAGCGGGCAGGTTGCAGGCCAGCGACAGAAAACTGCCGCGAAAACCAAAGACCTCCAGCACCAACCCGAAGGGCGCGCGGTCGGATTCGTCCTTGTTGCGCAGCTGACGCAGCGCGATCTCACCCAGCGGGCAATCGTGATACAGGGCAAGGTCGTCGCTGATCTGGGTGCGCTTGTCCGCCGCAATCGCGCCCTGTTGGGGCACGGTTCCGCGCCAGACATCCGCCCTCCAGGCCCAATCAGTGCCCAGGGGCGCACGCGGCAACCCGGCCCGAAGCAGGGGCAGGGTCAACCTTTCGTCCGCCGCATGGATCACCCGGTCGATCCGTCGCCGCAAGGACCGCGCCTCGTTGCGCAATGCCCTCACGGCAAAGGCCTCGGTTTTGCTTGCCTCACCTACGGCTTCGGACCAGCGGCCCTGCACTTTGCGCAGGTGCCAACGATCCAGAAGCTGCGCGATGCGCCCCATGGTCCGTTACTGATCCATGTAGACGTGGCTTTCCGCCTTTGCGCCTGGATGCGTCACCGCACCCCAGCGCGCGCCGCCGACCAGTTTCGCGAACTTGTGCACCGCGCCCGAGGTGTATTGCGTCTTGCGCGGCCCTTTCCATTCGGCCTTGCGCTTGGCCAGCTCTTCATCCGACAGCGCCACCGACAGCTCACCCGTCACTGCGTTCAGCGTGATCACGTCGCCGTTCTTCAACAGGGCAATCGGCCCGCCATGCGCGGCCTCGGGGCCGACGTGACCCACGCAGAACCCCCGCGTCGCGCCACTGAAGCGACCGTCGGTGATCAGCGCCACCTTCTTGCCCATGCCCTGACCGCTGAGGGCCGCCGTGGTTGCCAGCATCTCGCGCATCCCCGGCCCGCCTGCGGGGCCTTCGTTGCGGATGACGATGACTTCGCCTTCCTTGTAGCCACGCGCCTTGACGGCGGCAAAGGCCTCTTCCTCGCACTCAAACACCCGCGCCGGGCCGCTGAACACCTGCTCGGCCTCGGTCATGCCCGCGACCTTCACGATGGCCCCATCGGGGGCAAGGTTGCCCTTCAGGCTGACCACGCCGCCGGTCTTGGTGATGGGCGAGCCGATGTGATAGATTACCCGGCCATCCGCCTCGCCGCGGATTTCGTCCAGGGATTCACCCAGCGTCTTGCCCGACGCGGTGATGCAGTCGAGGTGCAGCAGCCCCTCCTTCGCCAGTTCCTTCATCACCACGGCCACGCCGCCCACTTCGTGCAGGTCCTTGGCGACATATTTCCCACCCGGCCGCAGGTCGACAAAGTACGGAGTGTCCTTCATGCAGGCCGCCACGTCGAACAGGTCAAAGTCGATCCCCGCCTCGTTCGCCAGCGCCGGCAGGTGCAGCGCGGCGTTGGTCGAGCCACCCGTGCAGCCCACGACCCGAGCCGCGTTTTCCAGCGCCTTGCGCGTCACGATATCCCGCGCGCGGATGTTCTTTTCGATCAGGTTCATCACCGCGACACCCGAAGCCTCGCCATACTGGTCGCGGCTTTCATAGGGCGCGGGGGCCGAGGACGAATTCAGCAGCGCCAGACCAATCGCCTCGGACACGCAAGCCATGGTGTTGGCGGTATACTGCGCACCACAGGCTCCGGACGACGGGCAGGCGACCTTTTCCATGATCTCCAGTTCCGCGTCCGACAGGTTCCCGGCCTGGTGCTTGCCCACCGCTTCGAACATGTCCTGCACGGTGATGTCCTGGCCCTTGTAGCGGCCCGGCAGGATCGACCCGCCGTAGATGAAGACCGACGGCACGTTCAGGCGGACCATCGCCATCATCATCCCCGGCAAGGACTTGTCGCAGCCCGCCAGCCCCACGATCGCGTCATAGCAATGCCCACGCATCGTCAGTTCGACCGTATCGGCAATCGCCTCGCGTGAGGCGAGCGAGGACCGCATCCCCTCATGCCCCATGGCGATCCCGTCGGTCACGGTGATCGTCGTGAACTCGCGCGGGGTGCCGCCGCCCTTTTTTACCCCATGCTTCACGATCTGCGCCTGACGGTTCAGCGCGATGTTGCAGGGGGCCGCCTCGTTCCAGCAGGTTGCCACGCCAACCCAAGGCTGGTGGATTTCCTCTTCCGTGATCCCCATCGCATAGAAATAGCTACGGTGCGGGGCGCGCGCCGGGCCTTCGGTCACATGGCGGCTGGGAAGCTTGGATTTGTCGAAACGCAGGTTGGTGGACATGGCGGCTCCTCGCGGGAAATGGCTTGGCCGCAAGGGATAAAGGCCCGCCCGGAAAGGGGCAAGCCGAATTGGCAGTGCTTAGCCTTTGTCGCCCGAGATTAGCTGGGTCGCAGACCGCATCAGACCATCCAGCCCCAGACGAAGTTCGTCGATCAGGCTGACATAGGACGCAAGCGGACCGGCCAGCGCAGGCACCCGTGCGGCAATCCAATCCGACGTGATATAGACCGACGCACCCAGAATCGCGAACGAGATGACCAGCAGGAATCCGGCCCGGAACGCACCCCGGCCCTCGCGAAGCTCTGCTTCGGGCAGACCGCCGACAAATTCAGGCTCCGGCTCTTCCGACGGGCGCAGGGTCGAGTTGATTTCCTCGACATCCGGCAAAAGATCCCGCCGCGCCGCAGGCTTGGCGGCGGGTTCAGGTTCACGCTTTTTCACGCCGACTTTCTTGCGCGGGCTGGCAGCTTCGATGCCCAGATCCGGCTGGGATTCCAGCGGAAGGCTTTCGTCGCGCCGGGCCTTCGCCTCGCGCTCGGCCTCTTCGCGCAGGATCGACAGCACCTTTTCGTCAACCGCAGGGGCAGCGACCTCGGCGGCAAGCTCCTCCTCCGGTTCGGGCAAAGCGGGGGCGGCATCGATTGCTTTGGCCGGCGCTTCGTCGTTCGGGGTTTCAGCTACGGGTGCCGGGGGCTCGACCGTGTCTGTCTTGCGCGGATCGGCGGCGACCGTTTCGGCCACGGGTGCCGGGGCTGCCGCAGTCACGTCCGAGATCACTTCGGTCTCGGGCGCGGCGGCAACCGCAGCGGGAGTTTCGACGGCCTCGGTCAGTGGCGTGATCGCCGAAACCGCACGAGACCGCGTCTGGAACCAGGCATGTCCGCAATTCGCACATTGGACGTCACGCCCGCTGTCCGGGATCGCGTCGTCCGGAACTTCGTATTTCGCCTCACAGTTCGGGCAAACCAACCGCATTCTTGTCCCTCAAAGCCTGTTCCCGGCTCTCCCTGTTGCGTTGTAAACCCTAATTCTTGTAGCTCCAAGGGTTTGTAGCGCGGACTTGTGCAATCCTTTCGCACTGTGCGATGGAAGGCACAGTGGTCGGCACCAGACGTCCAGACAACCATCGCGTGCAACGCCCGTCAAGCAAGGGGAATTTCGTGATCGCCTTCGAAAATGTGGCCTACAGCTACAGCGGGGGAGAACTGCTGTCAGATGTTTCGCTGCAACTGGCACCGGGATCGTTCCATTTTCTGACCGGTCCGTCGGGGTCCGGCAAGTCGACCTTCCTGAAACTGGCCTATGCCGAACTGCGCCCGACCACTGGCCGGGTGACCCTGTTCGACCGTGACGTGACCAGCCTGTCGCGCGACGATGTCGCCCGCACCCGCCGCCGGATCGGGATCGTGCATCAGGACTGCAAGTTCCTGGATCACCTGACGCTGGCCGCCAATATGGCGCTGCCCTTCACCGTGTCCGACCGCGAAAGCGACCGCCAGGAACTTGACGAGCTTCTGTCCTGGGTCGGCCTGAAACATCTGGCCGATGCCCTTCCGCCGCAACTGTCGGGCGGGGAACGTCAGCGCGCGGCCCGTGCCCGCGCCGTCATCGTCGACCCTGACGTGATCCTGGCCGATGAACCCACCGGCAACGTCGATTGGGAAATGTCCCTGCGCATCCTGACCCTGCTGGTGGAATTGAACCGCATGGGCAAGACCATCGTCGTCGCCACCCATGACCTGAACCTGATCCGGCAGGCCAAGGCGCAGATTCAGGCCCGCGTGTTGCGCATCGCCAAGCACCGCGTCCAGCTTGCGGGGGCCGATCTGTGAAACCGCCTGCCCCCAAACCTGCAAGCCAGAAGACCCGCGCCATCCGTGTCGTCCCCCCATCCGGCCCGACGGCATGGCTGACCAGCTTTACCGCCGGGGCGATGACCTTCCTCTGCGTTTTCGCGTTGTCCCTGTCGCTGGCTTCTGACCGCCTTGCCAACCGCTGGTCCGAGGCGCTGGCCCGCACCGCCACGATCCGCCTTTCCGCCCCGCCGGAACAGATTGCCGTCCAGACCGACGCTATCCTGTCGGTGCTTTCCTCGACCCCCGGCATCCAAAGCTTCCGCGCGATCGACGATGCCGAAACCCGCGCGCTTCTGGAGCCATGGTTCGGCCCCGATCTGCCGGTTGAGGCTCTGCCGATCCCGAAACTGTTCGAGATTGTCGAATCCGACCCCGGCTATGATTCCGAAGGCCTGCGCCAGCGCCTTGTGGCCGAGGCTCCGGGTGCCGTGCTGGACGACCACACCCGCTGGCGTCGCCCGCTGGCCGAAGCCGCCGCCCGCATTCGCCTTCTGGGCCTTCTCTCTATCGCGCTGATCGGCGCAACCATGGCGGCGATGATCACCCTTGCCGCCCGCGCCGCGCTTGCCACGAATGCCGAGGTGATCCGCGTCCTGCGCCTTGTCGGTGCCAAGGACAGCTACATCGCCCGCGCCTTCGTGCGCCGCTTTACCCTGCGTGCCTTTGGCGGGGCGAGTGTTGGCGCGCTTGCCGGGCTTGCCGGGGTCTGGGCCTTGCCCGCCGCCGATGCCGCCGGGGGCTTTCTGACCGGGCTTGGCTTCACTGGCCTTGGCTGGCTTTGGCCCGCAGCCCTTCCCCCGGTGGCCGCCATCGTCGCCTTCTTCGCCACCCGCCGCGCGGCGTTCCAGAAACTGCGAGAGCTGACATGACCCCGATCCGCTGGCTTTTGTCCTTGGTCTTCATTGTCCAGATGTATCTGGCGCTGGCCATGATCGCCCTAATCTTCGCCCCTTGGGCGCTGATCTCCCGCAAGGGGGCTCATGCCGCAGTCAAATTCTATTGCCGCTGGGTGATTGTCAGCCTGCGCCTGCTGTGCGGGCTGCACTGCGAAGTCCGGGGCACCCCGCCCACCACCGAAGCCGTGGTGGCCGCCAAGCATCAAAGCTTTCTCGACATCATCCTGATCGCCAGCGCCGTGCCGCATCCCAAGTTCATCATGAAGCGGGAACTGATCTACACCCCCTTCCTTGGCCAATATGCCCTGCGGATCGGTTGCGTGCCGGTGAACCGCGGCAAACGTGGCGCGGCGGTGGCGAAGATGAAGGCTGATGTCGTCGCGGGTGCGGCCGAACCGGGCCAGCTTGTGATCTATCCCCAAGGCACCCGCGTCGCCCCCGGAGACAAGAAACCCTACAAGGTCGGCACCGGCCTGCTGTATGCCGAGCTTGTCCAGCCTTGCTATCCGGTTGCCGCCAATGTCGGGGTCTTCTGGCCCAAACGCGGCATCCTGCGCAAACCGGGGCTGGCGGTGGTTGAATTCCTGCCCCCGATTGCCCCCGGTCTTCTGATCCCCGATTTCATGAAGCAACTCGAGGCCGATATCGAAACCCACTCCAACCAGCTGATGGCCGAGGCCGGGTTCAAAGCCTGATGACCGCGCTTCCAAATCCTGCGCACTGGCCGTCGCTCTGCTAGGGTCAGGACCCATTGATCATCTGCTCGCGGCGTGATTCAGCCTCCTCAAGGAGACTGAAGAATGAGCAACCTTTTCTGGCTGAACGACGCGCAGATGGCCCGGCTCGAGCCGTTCTTTCCCAAGAGTCATGGCAA
>CAUJIP010000025.1 GCA_963205235.1 Pseudomonadota bacterium | reverse complement strand
AACAGCGGCTTCGCGGTCTGATCCGTCCAGATCCAGCAGTCTGCGCGACCGCAGGTGCCGCTTGCGGCAGAAAATCCTTGTCTAGCGCTCGGATACAGGCGATCTTCACCTCAAACGACACGCCACTTGGGGAATGCAGGTTAATAGAGGTTAATAATTCCAATGGGAAATCCACGGTTTGGCCATCAGTAACGACCATAATTATGGAAAAAGCTGTCGGGAAATGGATTGGTACATCCTGCGAGTTTCTGTATCAGTAGATACTGCAGGTTCAACCTACGAGTGTCAGGCCTGACGGAGAGTCGCCGAAAAGCGATCACCGGACAAAGGTAGTTTGTTGTGAAGTGAGCGGACCAAGACCGAAATGCCCAAGTCAATTCCGGAACCCATAGCTGGCCAGCCGTTCCGCGCAGACGACCCGCTGTTCACCGTGATTGTGACCGATTACGAGCCTTCGGTCTCGCGGGAGTTCTTTCGGCGCAAGATGGCCTGTCTTGCCGCGCAGACCAGCAAGGATTTCGAGGTGCTAGTCTATCATGACGGCCCGAAGGTCCAAAGCTATGATGAGGATCTGGCCAGTACGCCGATGCACCCGGAAACAAGGTTCATCGTGACACCCGAGCGTGTCGGCGACTGGGGGCATTCGGCCCGCGATCTGGGCATTCGTGCGGCGCGGGGGCGGTGGATCATTCACACCAATGCGGACAATGTCTTTTATCCCAACCTGATTGCCGTTCTGAAAGAGATGGCGACCGACCCCCGGCCCTGGGCCTTTGCCCTGCCGCCAAGGAAATATCCTTGGGGCCTTCGAAAGCTTTCCAAGTGGCTGGACCGGCGGTTGGATGCCAAACATGCGTTGCCCCGCCCGTTCCTGAGCATTGAACCGCAGATTCTTGTCTATGGGATCATCATGCAGGGGCTGGTCGCGATGAAGGGCACCTACACCCGGGTTCGAGATGTCGCTGAACGTCAGGGGATCATCTTCGGTGGCGTACCTGTGAAGTATGGAGCCACCGATGCTATGCAACTGGTGATGCTGCGCGAGTTGTGGCTGGCCGAAGGTGGCTGGCACAACCGGGCGATGGATTCGGACGGGTTGATGTATCCCGAATTCGCCCGCAAATATCGCGTGCTGCCGGTGCCGGTGGTGCTGGGAGAGCACTGGTAGCGGGCTGGCCTTGCCGAGCTTGACTTTGGACCTGTGGCACGGGTTCACTCTGCCAGGACAGGAGACCTCCATGCAAAGACCCGTGCTTTACCACATCCCGGTTTGCCCCTTCTCGCAGCGGTTGGAAATCCTGCTGGAGTTGAAGGGGATGCGGGATGCGGTCGACTTCCAGGTGGTCGACATCACCATTCCCCGCGACCCGGCGCTGTTGGCCAAGACGCGCGGCACGACGGCACTGCCGGTGCTGGAGCTGGAGGATGGCAGGATCCTGAAGGAAAGCCTGGTTCTGCTGCGTTATTTCGACGAGCGGTATCCGGAAAAGACCATCGCCCGCACCGACCCCTATGAGCGCGCGGTCGAGAGGCTGTTCATCACCCGCGAGGGGGCCTTTGGCAACAACGGCTATCGGATGGTGATGAACCGCGACCGGGCCAAGACGGATGCGCTGCGCGATGCGCTTTTGGCCGATTACCGCTGGCTGAATGACATGCTGATGCAGCACAATCCCGAGGGGACCTACCTGTTCGACCGGATCGGGCTGGCGGAATGCGCCTATACCTCGCTGATGATGCGGTTCTGGTTCCTGGACTATTTCGAGGGGTTCGAGTTGCCCGAAACTCCGGACTATGCCCGTGTTGCCCGTTGGCGCGCGGCCTGTCTGGCGCATCCGGCAACGCAACAGGTGACGCCCGAAGAAATCGTCAAGCTTTACTATGACTATGCCCTTGGCGCGGGGAATGGCGCGCTGTTGCCGGGGCGGGCGCGGTCCAGCTTCGTCTTCGATCCGGATTGGCGGGGTCGCCCGATGCCGCCGAAGGACAAGTATGACCGCGTCGCATCGGACGCCGAGTTGGGGCTGGTCTGAAAAGATGCCCATTCTGCTGCTGGTCCTTGGGGCGTCGGTGTTCCTGTATCTGTGGCTGTCGCGGCGGAACTCGACTCTGACGCGGGCCTGCCGTTGGCGGCTGGATCGGGCCACGGCGGCGGATGCCTGGCGTTGTGCGGCCTGTGGCGCGGTTGCGCGGGGGGCAGAGCCACGGGATTGTCTGCGGCCAAAGGCTTAGGGCTTGAAAACGGCCGATTTTGCGGCAAGCCTGACGGCATGAAGCTTGAACATCCCGAACATCCCGCCCCCGTTGATGCCGCCGCCCGCAAGGCGGTGCATCCTGTCATATGTTACCCGGTCGAGGGCCTGCCGCATCCGGACCTGGCCGCCTATCGCGCGGCGCGGGAGGGCTGGACTCTAACGGCCGAGGTGCTTGTCCCCCCGCGCGAGGCGCGGTGTTTCGACGTGCCAGCGGGGCATTTCTTCCGGATTGTCAGTGTCGAGGGCCCGCAGGTCGGCGATCTGAACCTGTTCGCAGCAGGCAACATGGGCGAGCGGTTCTTTTCCGGCAAGACCCGGGCGCTGCATGGCACGCATCTGTCGACGGGGGATCAGATGTGGTCCTGCCTGCCCTATCTGCGGCCGATGGCGACGGTTACCGAGGATACGCTGGACTGGTACGGGTTCGATGCCTTTGGCGGGTCGGTGCATGACGTGATCGGCACGCGCTGTGACCCCTATACCCATGCGCTTTTGTCCGGTGGCGACCAGTACCACCACTGCTGCCATTCCAACCTGACACGGGCCGTGGCTGCACAATCCGGCCTGCCGCTGCACGCGGCGGAATTGCATGTGCATGACGTGCTGAACGTCTTCATGTGCACCGGGTTCACCCGCGACACCGGGCAGTATTTCATGAAAGCCTCGCCCGTGCGGCCGGGAGATTACATCGAATTCATGGCCGAGATTGACCTTCTGGGCGCCCTGTCGGCCTGTCCGGGCGGGGATTGTTCGGATGAGCATTCCTCGGACGTGGCAAGGTGTCATCAGCTGCTGGTGCAGGTGTTCAAACCTGCCGCACCGCCGAAGGGGTGGCAGCCTGCCGGGGCGAATGCCTATGACCGCAGCCATGGGGTCGCTTTTCAGCCCTGACGGGCTTAATCGCTTGCGATGCGGCCCGTCAGGGCCAAAGAGCGATCAGGAATAGCGTTCTGCGAGTGCCGTTTGCGCGTCGTCGTAGCGGTCACCCCAGGCCCAGCCGATGGGAAGAATCCGGTCGATTTCGGCGCGGTCGGCGTCTGACAGGGTGATCGTTGCCGCTGTGATCCAATCCGCAAGATGCGCCGCGCTGCGGGTGCCGGGGATCGGGATAGTATGCGGCCAGCGGTCAAGCATCCAGGCGAGCGACAAGGCGGCGGGTGTATGGCCAAGGTCACCGGCGAAATCGTGGAAGGCTTGCAGTCTGGCGCGGTTGTGGAGCCAGTTCTTGCCCTGATAGCGCGGGACGCGGCGGCGGAAATCGTCGGGGCCGAAGGATGACGGGTCGGGCAGGGACGTGCCGAAAGCCCCGCGTGCCAGGGGGGAGAAGGGGACGAAGGCGACGCCAAGGCTTTGGCACCGCTGGATCAGGCCCAGTTCTGGCTGGCGGGTCCAAAGCGAGTATTCGTTTTGCACCGCTGTCACGGGATGCACCGCATGGGCGCGTTCCAAAGTGTAGGGCGCGACTTCTGACAGGCCGTAGCCTAAGATTTTGCCTTCCTCTTGAAGGCGTTGCATGGTTCCGGCCAAATCTTCCACCGGAACCTCGGGATCGTGGCGGTGGGCGTAAAACAGGGCCACATGATCCACGCCAAGTCGCTTTAGCGAAGCGTCAAGGCAGGACCGCAGGAAGGCGGGGCTGTTGTCGACGCGCTTTTGCGGGTCTTCGGTAAAGCCCGCCTTGGTCGCGATCAGCGGGCGGTGTTTTCGGCTGTGCAGCCAGCTGCCGATCGCGGTTTCGGCGGCACCTTTGCCGTAGATATTTGCAGTGTCCAGGAACGTAATCCCGTGATCCCAGGCATAATCAAGGGCGGCGTGGCTTTCGCCCATATCGGTCGGACCATAGGCACCGCCGAAGGAAAAGGTGCCAAGGCCAAGGGCCGAAACCATCGGGCCGCCGGTGCCAAGTTGCCGCTGCTGCATCGCCGTCTCCTGCCGTTCGGGGACGGAAGGAAACGGCGACGGACCCGATAGGTCAAGGGTTGATGAAGTGCAGGTTCTGAAATTTCGCCCGCAGCGCCTTTGTGCGGGGCGCGACGGTTTCGGGGGCGTTGGACCGCAGCCCCTCGGCAATGAGGGCGGCGAGGGCCGGGGTGTCGGCGGGGGTGACGCCACGGCGGACAAGCTCGGGTGTGCCGATCCTCAGGCCGTTCATGTCGCCTGGGACATCGGGGATGGGAAGGCCGATGCCGCAGGCGAGGAAGCCTGCCTTCCGCAGGGTTTTCGAGGCGGCCTGACCACCGCCGAAGGCCGCAGCCTCGATAGCGAACTGGTGCGAGGTGGTGGCACCCCGGTCGGCGGCAAAGACGGGGAGGCCGAGCTTGGTGAGTTCGGTGGCGAGCGCGCGGGAGAGGTCGATCATCGCCTTGGCATAGGCAGCGCCATGGTCACGCCAATCGAGGAGGGTGTAGGCGAGGGCGGCAGATTTCGCGGCGTCGAAGTTGGCGGTCAGGCCGGGGAAGGCGATGGCGTCGAGGCGTTCGGCAATCTCGGCGTCGTTGGTGACGATCAGGCCGCCGGCGGGGCCACCGAGGGATTTGTAGGTCGACATCGTCATCAGATGCGCGCCTTCGGTCAGCGGGTTGGCCCAAGCGCCGCCTGCGATGATGCCGCACTGATGGGCCGCGTCGAAGAGGACTTTCGCGCCCACCTGGTCGGCGATCTTGCGGACTTCGGCCACCGGATGCGGGAACAGGTTCAGGCTGCCGCCGACGGTGATGACTTTGGGGCGGACCGCGTGGGCAAGGTCGTGAAGCGCTTCCAGATCAAGGGTAAAGCCATCGGCGTCGATGGGCGCGGCGTGGGTGGTCAGGCCGTAAAGGCCCGCACAGCCCGCCTTGTGGTGGGTGACGTGGCCGCCGATGGTGCCGGGCGGTGCGATGATGCTGTCGCCGGGTTTCGCCAGCGCCATGAAGCCGTAAAGGTTCGCCAAAGCGCCGGAGGCGACGCGGATTTCGGCGTATTTCGCGTGGAAGACCTCGGCGGCAAGCTCGGCGGCGATCACCTCGATTTCCTCGATGGCTTCAAGCCCCATTTCGTACTTGTCGCCTGGGTAGCCAAGGGAGGGGCGCGAGCCGATGCCGGAGGCGAGGGCGGCCTCGGCCCTTGGGTTCATCACATTGGTCGCGGGGTTCAGGTTGAAGCAGTCCTGATCGTGGATTTCCAGGTTGCGCGCGATGAGGGCGTCGAGGCGGGCCGCGACTTTCGCGGAGGGTTGGCCTGCGTCGGTGGCAAGGCGCTGGATGTAGGTCTCGGTCGGGACCCAGGGGCGGGGGGCGAGGTGGGGCATGGTGATCTCCTTTTATGGCAGGGTAGGCGGAGGGGGGGCTTGCGGACAAATCAGTTCTGCGGAAAATTAGGGTCAGGAAAATTAAGTCATGCCCGTCGCGCCCCCACCTCTTACCCGGTTGCCATTGAACGCGCTGCGTGCCTTCGAGGCGGCGGCGCGGACGGGGGCGTTCACGCTGGCGGCGGCAGAGCTGGGGGTGACGCCGGGGGCGGTGACGGCGCATGTGAAGGCGCTGGAGGACCGGCTGGGCGCGGCCTTGTTCGAACGGCAGGCGCGGGGGGTGCGGCTGACGGCTCTGGGCCTTGCGGCGGTGGAAGAATTGACCGGGGCCTTCGATGCGCTGGCCGGGGCCGAGGCGCGGATGCGGGCGCTGGCTCTGCCGCAAGAGGTGCATATCGCGACGCTGCCTGCGATTGCGCAATTGTGGCTGTCGCCCCGTTTGCCAAGCCTGCGGGCGGCGGCGCCAGAGATTTCGGTGTCGATCACCGCGCTGGAGGCCCCACCGAACCTGAAGCGCAGCCTGCATGATCTGAGCCTGTTTCCGGCGGATAGCGGTGGCAGGCTGGTGGCGGAGGACGAGCTGTTTCCGGTGTGCTCTCCTGCGCTTGCCGCGCGGTTGCGCCGAGTGGAGGACCTTGGGTCGGTGCCCTGTCTGTCGGATACGGCCTGGGACCGGGATTGGGAGAAATGGCTGGCAGCGGTGGGGGCTGATGTGCCGGTGCGGGGGCCGGTCTTTTCGCTATACGCGCTGGCGGTGGAAGAGGCGGTGAACGGGGCCGGGGTGCTGATGGGGCACGGGCCGCTGGTGGCGGGGCATCTGGCGCGGGGGGCGTTGGTTGCGCCATTCGCGCAGCGGGTCAACCTGTCATCGGGGTTCCGGCTGTGGTCGGCGCGCCCGATGCAGCGGGGTGGGGCTGGCGCGCAGGTGGCTGACTTTCTGGCCGGACATTTGATGCATATCTAGGAAATCGCAGAGTATTTCCTAGACACTTGATCACGCTTGCAGGGCAGAAGACCGCAGTTCCTTTTCAGCTGAAGGCCGCCGTCAGCGCGATTTCGATCATCGCGCCGAAGCTCCGTTCACGTTGGTCGGCGGGCAGTGCCTCGCCTGTCGTGATGTGGTCAGACACTGTCAGGACAGCCAATGCACGGGCCCCATGGCGAGCGGCGAGCATGTAAAGCTCGGCGGCTTCCATCTCGACCCCAAGGCAGCCGTGGCGTTTCAGTTCGGCGGTCAGGTCCGGGCGTTCGTCGTAGAAGGTATCGGACGAAAAGATGCCGCCGACATGGACCGGGGTGCCCTTGGCAAGGGCGGCAGCATGGGCCTTGGCAAGCAGGCCGAAATCGGCACAGGGGGCGAAGTTCAGTTCTCGGAAGATGCTGCGCGAAGGACTGCCGATGGTCGAGCAGGTCTGGGCAAGGATGACGTCGCGGACCTTGACATGTTCGGGCAGCGCCCCGGTCGACCCCACGCGGATCAGCGTTTTGGCACCATAGTCGCGGATCAGTTCGTTCACATAAATCGACAGCGACGGCATCCCCATGCCGCTGCCGTGGATCGTGACGCGATGGCCGTTCCAGGTGCCGGTATAGCCCAGCATCCCCCGCACCTCGTTCACCAGAACTGCGTCCTTCAGAAAGGTCTGCGCGGCCCAGCGGGCGCGGTAGGGGTCACCGGGCAGAAGAACGGTTTCGGCGATATCGCCGGGCTTTGCGCCGATGTGAAAGGTCATGGGTTCCCCTTTGGCCGGATGATCTGGCCATTAAGCGGGCGCGGGCTGGGCTTGGCAAGGGGTGGCTGCGGCTTAAAGCTGATGCGCGGCGTCAGTCGAAAGATCATCAATCGCCATGACACAGGTCGCGCCGATATCGACGGTGCAGCCGGCTTCGGCCAGGGTGAGTTCGGCCTCGGTGTCCATCACGTCGAAATATTCGGCATCGGCGTCGCCATCAAGGTCGCTGCTCATCGCGGTGACGGTGGGTTCAGGGCAGGCCCCGTCGCAGGTTGGCAGACCGTCAAGGATCGGCGCACCGATGTCTTCAGCGAAGGCCGGGGTCAGGCCGAGAGCGAAGGTCAGAAGCAGGGCGCGATACATGGCGAAACCTTTCCGTTGGTCTGGAATGGGTTTACGCCATTCGCGGCGACTGGCGTAGGCTGGAATTCCCGACCCTGTCTATCTAGCAGCGACAGGGGCAGGGCGACGGCGAAGCTCGCCAAAGCTTTCGCGGTTCCCGCAGAACCCGCAGTCGGCGGCATGGGCGGCGTCGCCCTTGGAAAGTTCCGAGGCGCAGGCGGTGCGGTCGGCGCAGTGGCCGCAAACGGTCAGAAAGTCGAGCCACTGCGAATGGTCACGCTTGAGCTCCACTTCCGAGACGCCAAAGATTGCCGCCATGGCAGTAACCCGTTGGCCAATGTCCTTGGGCATGCGCAGAAAAGCCCGCAGCTGGTCACGGGTCATGCCCAGATCGTCAAGGTCGCGATCAGTGAGGGCGTCAATTTCTGCTGCTTCGGCATGGTGATGCAGCATGGCACGCAGGCGTTCGAACATGGCCGACAATCCCGTTGGCGTTAATCTTGACGGCAAGCTAGGGAGTCGAGGGTCATCGTGAATTGACTTGCATCAATTAGGCGCGGATTTTGACGCTGTCCGAAGGGCTTGACCGATGTTCTACTCGGCCGCGACCGGGTCGGGGACCGCCAGTGCGACCAGGTCCAGCATGATCTGGTTCAGCTGGAAATCCTTCGGCGTGTAGACCTTGGCGACGCCCATGGCAGACAAGGTGCGGGCATCATCGTCCGGAATGATCCCCCCGACGACCAGGGGAATGCGGGACAGGCCCGCCTTTGCCAGAAGGTCCAGCGTTTCCCGGATCAGCGGCAGGTGGCTGCCGGACAGGATGGACAGGCCGATGATATCGGGGGCCTGTTCTGCGGCGCGGGCAACGATTTCGGCAGGGGTCAGGCGGATGCCGTCATAGGTGATGTCCATGCCGCAATCGCGGGCGCGGGCGGCGATCTGTTCGGCGCCGTTGGAATGGCCATCTAGGCCGGGCTTGCCAAGAAGAAGGCGCGGCGCGTGGCCGAGCTGGGCGGCGGCCTTGGCGACGGCATCGCGGACGGGTTCAAGCCCTTCGGTGCGGTTCGACGGGTTCTTCGACACGCCGGTCGGCGCGCGGTATTCGCCGTAAAGCCCTCGCATCGCGGCGCCCCATTCGCCGGTGGTGACGCCCGCTTTGGCGCAGGCGATGGAGGCTGGCATGATGTTTGCGCCGGTCTCGGCCGCCTGCCGCAGTGCGGCGATTGCCTTGCTGACTGCGTCAGAGTCGCGTTGCGCGCGCCACTGGGTCAGGCGGGCGCATTGGTCGGCCTCGGCGCGTGGGTCGGACTGCATGATCAGGCTGTCGCCGGTGGTCAGGGGCGAGGGCTCGGTGGTGGTAAAGCGGTTCACACCGACGACCACAGTTTCGCCGGATTCGATGCGGGCCAGGCGGTCGGCGTTCGAATCCACCAGACGGGATTTCATATATCCGATGGCCGCAACCGCCCCGCCCATCGCGTCGATGTCGGCCAGTTCCTGCAGGGCCCCGGCTTTAAGCGCGGCAACTTTGCGGTCGATGGCGGGGTTGCCGTCAAAAAGGTCGTCATATTCCAGAAGGTCGGTTTCATAGGCCAGGATCTGCTGCATCCGAAGCGACCATTGCTGATCGAAGGGGCGGGGCAGGCCCAAAGCCTCATTCCAGGCGGGAAGCTGGACGGCGCGGGCGCGGGCGTTCTTTGACAGGGTGACGGCCAGCATCTCCAAGAGGATGCGGGTGACGTTGTTTTCCGGCTGCTGTTCGGTCAGGCCAAGCGAGTTTACCTGGACCCCATAACGGAAGCGGCGGTGCCGGGCGTCGGTGATGCCATAGCGGGTTTCCAGAAGCTGGTCCCAAAGCTCGGTAAAAGCGCGCATCTTGCAAAGCTCGGTCACGAAGCGGATGCCTGCATTTACAAAAAACGACATTCTTCCCACCATTCCGGGGAAATCCGCCGCTGAAACTTTCACTTTCAGATCATCCAGCACGGCGCAGGCAGTGGCCAATGCAAAGGCCAGTTCCTGCTCTGGCGTGGCCCCAGCCTCTTGCAAGTGATAGCTGCAGACGTTCATCGGGTTCCATTTCGGCAGGTGCTGGCCGGTATAGGCGGCAACGTCGGTGATCAGGCGCAAGGATGGCTGCGGCGGCAGGATATAGGTTCCGCGCGACAGGTATTCCTTGATGATGTCGTTCTGAACGGTGCCTTGCAGTTTCGAGATATCTGCGCCCTGTTCCTCGGCCACGGCGATGTACAGCGCCAAAAGCCAGGGGGCGGTGGCGTTGATCGTCATCGAGGTATTCATCTGTTCCAGCGGGATATCCTGAAACAGGGCCCGCATGTCGCCCAGATGCGCCACGGGGACACCGACCTTGCCGACCTCGCCCCGGCTGCGGGGGTCATCGCTGTCATAGCCGGTCTGGGTGGGCAGATCGAAGGCCACGGACAGGCCCGTCTGACCCTTGGCAAGGTTCCCGCGATACAGCGCGTTCGAAGCAGCGGCTGTGGAATGGCCGGCATAGGTGCGGAAAAGCCAGGGATTTTCGCGGGTCCGGGGTTCGCTGGTCATGAACGGCCTCTGAGTCGAGCGGGTAATTTTGTTTCGTCAAGGAGCAGATAGGCGAAACTTTCGGATAATGTCAATCGCTGCGCTGCGGCATCTGCGTCACGGGGTCAGGAGATCATGCCGTGACAGACCGCGCGCAGGGTGGCAGTGCTTGAGTTCCGGAACGAACAGGCAGGAGGGAATGATGCGGCAACTGGTGTTTGCAACGGGATTGCTGATCGCGGCGGCTTCGGGAGCCAGTGCGACCGGCGGTTTCGACTGCATGATCGACGATGCGAACCTGTCGTTTTCGGTCTCGGGCACGATCTCGCGCGGTATGGGCGGCGCGATCCTGGGCTATCACGCCGAGGCCGACCTTTTGGCCGAAGTCGTCCCCGAGGCGCTGCGCAAGCCCGACCTTTCGGCCGGGCTGGTCCATCACTGGCTGGATCACCCTGAACTGCGTCTGCATTTCTATGCCGAGACGGCAGGCGACGATCCCTATGCAAGCTTTGATCTGATCCTGAAGACCGAAGCGACCGAGGACGAGCTGACCTATGCGGGCGACTATGTCCTGTCAGTCTTTGACGGCGAGACAGGAGAGGTTTTCACCCTGTCAGGCAAGGTCACCTGCGGCGGCGAATAGTCCGGCCTTTGGCAGGCGGCAATTGACAGACGCAAGCCCGCCGGTCTTGGATAGCCTGAAACCTGGAGGGGATGATGGACCTGTTGAACGACCTGCTGTTCTGGCTGCATTTCATGGCGCTGGCTTTGGGCGGGGTGGCGGCCTTTGGCATCCCGCTGACGGCAGCGCGGATTCCTTCGGCTGATCCCGTCGCAAGGCCCGCGCTGGGGCAGGTGATCCAAGTCTTTTCAAAGGTTGGCAGCGTCGGCAGCGGCACGCTGATCCTGACCGGGCTGATCCTGACTTTCAGCAAATACAACGGCTTTGGGGGCCACAGCTTCTGGTTCTATGTCAAGCTTGTCCTGGTTGCGGCGCTGATTGCGGTGATCGTCGTCAACAAGCGGCTGGGCGCGCGTGCATTGAGCGGGGATCACCAGGCCGCACTGATGGCGCGGAAAATGTCGATGGTCAGCATCGGGCTTCTGGCTGCGGTCGTGGCATCGGCGGTTCTGGCCTTTGGCTAAGCGGTCGGGTTGAGCGGGGGATCATGTTTCGCCCGGTCGAGGTTCCCCTTTGGCTTTTGATCCTGATCCTTGGCTTTGCCGGGGCCAGCTTTGCCACGCATTTCCTGTTCCCTTCGGTCCGCTGGTTCTTTCGACGGCGGGCAGAGAAGGCGCTGGCGCGGTTGAACGCACGGCTTGATCGCAAGATCGACCTCTTCAAGCTGGCACGGCGGTCCGACATGGTGGCGCGGCTGTCTTATGATGCCAGGGTGGTCGAGGCGGCAATGGCCCATGCGACCTCTGCCGGCATCCCCAATGATGTCGCCTTTCAAGAAGCGCGGCGCTATGCGCGCGAGATCGTGCCGGGCTTTTCGGCGACGGTCTATTTCGGCTTTGGCACCAGGGCGGCAAAGTGGCTGAGCGGCCTTTTGTTCAAGGTCCGGGTCGGGCAGGTCAATGAGGATTTGGGGCATATCGACCCAAAGGCGGCAGTGGTTTTCGTGATGAACCACCGGTCGAACCTTGACTATGTTCTGGTGACCTGGCTTGTCGCGGATCGGTCAGCGGTCAGCTATGCGGTGGGTGAATGGGCGCGGGTCTGGCCATTGAGTGCGCTGATCCGGTCGATGGGGGCCTTCTTCATCCGGCGCAGCAGTCGCAATACTCTGTATCGCCGGGTGCTTGCACGCTATGTGCAGATGGCAACCGAAGAGGGCACGACCCAGGCGATCTTCCCCGAAGGTGGCTTGTCGCTGGACGGGCGGGTCGGCCCGGCGAAGTTGGGGTTGCTAAGCTATATCGTCGATGGCTGGACCCCGGATGAGCGGGACGTGGTCTTCATTCCCGTTGCGCTGGCGTATGACCGGGTGCTGGAAGACCGGGTATTGGTCGAGGCGGCGAAAAGCGAAAAGCGCCAGTTCCGCAATCGGCCCTTTTGGGTGGCAGGCCATGCATTGCGGTTTCTGTGGCGGCGCATGCGGGGCAAGACGCAAGGGTTCGGGACGGCGGCGGCAAGTTTTGGCGGGCCTATTTCGCTGCGGGTGCATCTGGCTGCTGGCGGAACGGTCACGTCATTGGGCGAAAAGCTGATGACGGCGATCGGGTCGGTGGTTCCGGTCCTGCCGGTCCCCTTGGTGGCCGAGGCGTTGGGCCACGGGGCAGCCACGCGCGACGAACTGGTCGGGCGGATCGAGGTACTGATAGAACGGCTTAAAGCGGCGGGTGCGGCACTGAAATTGCCGACCACCATCGAGGGCGTGCTGCAAGAGGGGCTTGACCCACTGATCAACCGCGGGCTGGTCGGCAAGGATTTGCAGCCGGTCGCCAAGGAGGCCGACCTTTTGGCGTTCTATGCCGCATCGGTGCGACAAATTCTGACATGACAACTTATTTCATTTGCGGCGCAAGCATTCGGAACCTAGGGTCAGCCTGACAATAAGTCGCTGAATCATGGAGATAATCTTGCGCAACATCCTGACCGCGGGCCTGGCCCTTTCCGTTCTTGCCCTGGCCGGCTGCGTCGACACCGGCACGACCTATTACACGTCGTCCGGGGCGAACCGGCATGTGACGGTCACCAACGCGTCTTACGCCACGATCACCAATTTCTACGGGTCCAGCGTCGGGGCCAGTACCTGGGAAGAAGACATCCTTGGCAGCTCGGTCATTCCGCCGGGCGCATCGGTCGACATCAACTTTGACGACGGCACCGGATCGTGCATGTTCGACTTCAAGGCAGTCTTCGCGGATGGTTCGACGGCTGTCGAGCAGGGGATCAACGTCTGCACCACCAGCGGTGTGACGGTCAGCTGATGCTGCTGCGATGCGGCAGACATAAAGTTTCAAAATAAGTCTTCAAGCTATTGCAAAGTTGCGCGCAAGAATATTACCTTGCGCGCAACGGCACCGCGATTCTGCGGCGCGGCAATGACCAGGAGGCTTAGTTGGCTTTGGACACGAACCCCGCTCTCGCAAGTTATGATGCGCCGGTGAAGGACCTGTACGAGCTGGGCGAAATGCCGCCGTTGGGCCACGTTCCGGCAAAGATGTACACTTGGGCAATCCGCCGCGACCGTCACGGGCCGCCCGATCAGGCCATGCAGCAAGAAGTGGTCGAAACCTGGAAGATCGACAGCCAGGAGGTCCTGGTGCTCGTCATGGCGGCGGGGGTGAATTATAACGGCGTCTGGGCGGGCCTTGGCCAACCGGTCAGCCCGTTTGATGGGCACAAGCAACCCTATCATATTGCCGGATCGGACGCCGCCGGGATCGTCTGGGCAGTGGGCGACAAGGTCAAGCGCTGGAAAGTCGGGGACGAGGTGGTCATCCACTGCAACCAGGACGACGGCGACGACGAGGAATGCAACGGCGGCGATCCGATGTTTTCCCCCAGCCAGCGGATCTGGGGCTATGAGACGCCGGACGGATCTTTCGCGCAGTTCACCCGCGTGCAGGCGCAACAGTTGATGCCGCGCCCGCGCCACCTGACCTGGGAGGAATCGGCCTGCTATACGCTGACCCTGGCCACGGCTTACCGGATGCTGTTCGGCCATGCGCCGCATGATCTGCAGCCGGGGCAGAACGTCCTTGTCTGGGGGGCTTCCGGAGGCCTTGGGTCCTATGCGATCCAGTTGATCAACACCGCCGGGGCGAACGCGATCGGGGTCATCAGCGACGAATCAAAGCGCGACTTCGTCATGGGCCTTGGGGCCAAGGGCGTGATCAACCGCAATGATTTCAATTGCTGGGGGCAACTGCCGAAGGTCAACAGCGAGGAGTACAACACCTGGCTGAAAGAGGCCCGCAAGTTCGGCAAGGCGATCTGGGACATTACCGGCAAAGGCGTGAACGTCGACATGGTCTTCGAACATCCGGGCGAGGCGACCTTCCCGGTGTCATCGCTTGTCTGCAAGAAGGGCGGCATGGTGGTGATCTGCGCCGGGACCAGCGGTTTCAACTGCACCTTTGATGTCCGCTACATGTGGATGCACCAAAAGCGCCTGCAAGGCAGCCATTTCGCCCATCTGAAGCAGGCGGCAGCGGCCAACAAGCTGATGTGCGAGCGGCGGTTGGACCCCTGCATGTCCGAGGTCTTTCCCTGGGCCGAAATTCCGAAGGCGCATATGCTGATGTGGAAGAACCAGCACAAGCCGGGCAACATGGCGGTTCTGGTTCAGGCGCCGCGCACGGGCCTGCGGACCTTTGAGGACACGCTTGAGGCGAGTTTCGCAAGATAGAGACAACCTTAATCGCGAATTAACCCTCGTCGCCGATATCTGTGCTTAGGTTGGGGTGCCGCCGGTCTGGCGGTGCCTGCCAACGGGTTCGGATAGGACCCGCCATGCGATTCGGTCCGAGGGGTAGATGCGTCACGAGTGGATTCTGGACGTTCTGACGGATCTTCATGCCTATGCTTGCCGGAACGATTTGCCGGGCCTTGCTGAAAAGGTCGAGGCAGCTTTGGGCGAGGCGCTGCGTGAATTATCCGGTATTGACGGCGAAAAGCTGCGGATGCTGGGAAAGCTTGGCACACGCGGACGCCCGAACTGACCCGGTCTACCGCTTTGCCTTCGGGCGGGCTATGGTCTGGCAATGAAGGCCCCCGCGCTGACCTTTTCCGATGACCAGGCGGATGCCTATGACCGGCTGACCGCCGCATTCCTTGGTGCGGGTGTCGATCTGGTCGAAGGCGCATTGTCGCCGATGGCCGAGGGGCGGAACACCGTCCTGGCGGTGGTGGGCAAGGCCGGTTCCGGCAAGACCATGCTTCTGGCCGAGTTTTACCGGGGCCTGAAGGCGGCCGGTGTCGAGGTGATCTCGGGCGATTTCGAAGGGCGCAAACGCAAGGATCGGCGGACGCTGGCGATTTTGGCTCCGACGAACAAGGCGGCAAGCGTGTTGCGTCTGCGAGGGGTGCCGGCAACGACGATCCACCGCATCCTCTACACGCCGGTCTATCACCCGGAATACGAAAAGGTCGCCGAATGGCTGGCGGGCACTGGCACGCGCCCGGTGATCGAAGGGATGACCGATGTCGCACTGGACCGGGCCTTTGCTTTCTACCAACAGGTCGCATCGATCCCCGGCGCACTGGCGGCCGCGGGGCTGAAAGGCAGCGATTTCATCACCGGCTGGAAGCGGCGCGAAGAGCCGCTGGATATCGGCTTTGTCGATGAATCCTCGATGCTGGATGATCGGGCGCTGTCTGACCTGCGAGAGATATTCCCGACGCTGGTGCTGTTCGGCGATCCGGCGCAGTTGGCTCCGGTCGGCTCTTCAGGCGAGATGGTGTTTGACAAGCTGGGCGAAGGCCGCAGGCTGGTGCTGTCCCGCATCCACCGGCAGGCCGAAGACAACCCGATTCTCGATCTGGCCCATGCCTTGGGTGATGACCGGATGGGGTTCGAGGAGTTTGAGGCGATGGTTCAGGCGAAAGCCCGCGAAGATGACCGCGTTGTCTGGGCCGAACGGGTCGAGGCTGGGCTGATGGCGCGCTCGCCAGTGCTTGTCTGGCGCAATGCAACGCGGGTGCGGCTGATCCAGGCCTTTCGCAACGCCTATGGCGCGCCGGAAGACCAGCTTCTGCCCGGCGAGCCGCTGATCTGTGACGGGATCGAATTGCCGCTGAAACATCGGAAGAAGCGGATTGACTTGGAGGCGCGGGGCCTGATCAAGGGCGCGCAGGTCATCTATCTGGGACCCGGCAATCGCCCCGGCTTTGCCCGGTTGCATGTGGTGGGGGCGGAAGAGCCACAAGTCTCGGCCGCCAGCATCATCAAGATCGAAAAGCCGGATGAGGAAGAGCCCTTCATCCCCTCGGCCGCCACGATGGGCGCGGCCTTTCTGCATGGCGCGGCGGTGACGATCCACAAGGCACAGGGTAGCCAATGGGAGGAGGTGCAGGTCTTCGCGCCTGACCTGTACGCCGCTGCCCAGTCAGGCCGCAGCGAGGCCGGGGTGCCCTTGTGGAAGCGGCTCGCCTATGTCGCGATCACCCGCGCGCAGCACCGGCTGTATTGGGTGGTCCGGAACCGGTTGGCGCGTCCGGCATCCCCGCTGTCGGTCGAGGATCTGAAGCGCGAACCCGCGCCCTTTGCCCTGGGGGAGGCTTCCCCTTCCGAAGCGGGCGACCTAGGATAGCGAAAAATAGGGGAGGGTCAGATGGCCTTGGTTTTCGTCCAGTTCCGCTGCACACCCGGTCAGACCTACGATGTCGCCAATGCGATCTGGGACCGGGAAGTGGTAAGCGAGCTTTATTCGACCAGCGGTGATTATGACCTGATCGCCAAGGTCTATATCCCGGATGATCAGGATACCGGTCACTATCTGTCGTCGCGGCTGTTCGACATCCCGGGCATTCAGCGCACGCTGACCACGATGACATTCAAGGCGTTCTGAGGCGCTGGGTTCCTGTCAGGGAGGAAACGATGGCTAGCATCCTCGCCCGCGCAAAGGCCCTGTTGTTTGGGGGTCCTGCAACGGCGGCTATTCAGGTCCCCTTGACGTTTCATCAGGCTCTGGACGTGCTTCGCTCGAGGCTTGGCATGCTGAACATACTGCAGATCGGGGCGAATGACGGGGTGATCAACGACCCGCTTTACGAGTTCGTTGCCGCCCATCCTGACCGGACCCGGATCATTCTGGTCGAACCGCAAGCCGCGTTGATTGCCCCGCTGTCCCGGGCCTATGCCTTTCATCCCGAAAAACGGATCTTTCAGGGGGCGATCAGTGGCCAAGACCGCCTGACCCTTTATGGCGTCCGACCAGACTGCTGGTCCGATCTTGAGGTTCCCTATGCGAAGGGCTGGCCGCCATATCGCGCGCCGACCGGAATTGCATCGGTGCGGCGTGACATGGTCGCCAATTGGGTTGAAAGACATTACCGCGGGCCGCTTGCGGCAGACGATGTAATTGAAAGGCAGGAGGTCGAAGGTCTGGATGTGCCTGCGCTTTTGCAGCGGGTCGATCTCTTTTCGCGCCTGGACGTTCTGGTTGTCGATGCGGAAGGTTGGGACGACGAGGTGATCTACTTGTCGGACATCGAAGGCTTGCGCCCCGCTTTGATTTATCTTGAAGTCTGTCATCTTGACCCGCCGCGCCTGAACGCACTTACCCACCATCTTGACAGGGCGGGCTACGAAATCAGGCGCATCGGGGACAACGCCCTGGCCGAACGCCGCTGAGGCAGACTATAGCCACGTATCGCGGCCGGTGCCGATGGCGTCGGCGATATTGGCAAAGCCATCACGGGCAAGAAGCGCGTCAAGCCCCTTGGCGATCTGCGGGATCAGCGATATCCCCTGATAAACCATGGCCGAATAAAGCTGCACCGCAGAGGCCCCGGCGCGGATCTTTTCATAGGCCTGTTCTGGCGTGGAAATCCCGCCAACCCCGATCAGGGGCAGCCTGCATTCGGTCAGCTGCGACAGTTGTGCAAGCACCCGCGTAGACTTTTCGAACAATGGCGCGCCGGATAGACCGCCAGCCTCGCCCTTGCTTGCAGAATTCAAACCTTCGCGCGAAAGTGTGGTGTTGGTGGCGATGATGCCCGCCAGGCCCGAGGCAACGGCGACTTCGGCAATCTGGGCAAGGTCATCCGGGGTCAGGTCGGGCGCGATCTTCAGGAAGATCGGGATCGGGCGCGGCAATCTGGCGCGCGCCTCCATCACCCCGGCCAGAAGTGCTGCAAGGGCGGCGGGGCCCTGCAGGTCGCGCAGTTTCTCGGTGTTGGGGGAACTGACATTGACGGTCGCGAAATCGACATGGGGGCCGCAGGTGGTAAGGACCTTGGCGAAATCCGCGGCGCGGTTCTCGCTGGTCTTGTTCGCACCAAGGTTCAGGCCGACGGGCACCGGTCCCGGCTTTCGCGCGGCAAGACGGGCGGCAATCGCCTCGGCCCCTTCGTTGTTGAAGCCGAAGCGGTTGATGACGGCGTGATCCTCGGTCAGGCGGAACAGACGCGGCTTGGGGTTGCCGGGCTGGGGCAAGGGCGTGGCCGCGCCGACCTCGACAAAGCCGAACCCAGCCCGCGACAGCGGCGCGATGGCAGTGGCATTCTTGTCATAGCCCGCCGCAAGGCCCACCGGGTTTTGAAGCGACAGGCCTGCGACCGTGGTTGCAAGCCGCGGCGACGTCACGACACCCGGCAAGGGCGCTAGCCCGGCCCGCAAAGCCAAAAGGGAGAGCGCATGGGCACGCTCAGGGTCAAGGCGGTGGAGGAGGGCAAGGCCGGCGCTTTCGACAAGGCTCACAGCAGACCCTCGGGGAAGATGTGGCCGGTTGCGCCAAGCGGCAGGCTTTTGTCCCAGACGACCTCGTCCAGCTTGATCGCGCGGTAGAGATGGGGGAAAAGCTGGCCCCCCCGCGATGGTTCCCATTTCAGGGCGGCACCAAGCCGGTCGGGATCAAAGGCGACCAGCACAAGGTCACTTTCCGTCGCGAACCATTTGGCGGCGGTTTCAGCCACCTGTGCGGGGGTCGAGAAATGGATGAAGCCGTCCGCCAGATCGATGGGCGCGCCAAGCGTCTCGCCTGCGGTGCGGAAGGCATCCCATTCGGGGCGGCGGAAGATTTTCAGGATCAGCATAGGCGCGGGAATAGCGGCGATTGACCGGGCTGGCAATGCTTTGCCGGTTGTCTTTGCCCTGTTACCCGAAGGCGGGATCAAGCTTTGACAGGCATGCCCTTGGCGCGCAGACTTCGGGAATTGCTGAAATGACGATCAAGAGGGAGAATCGCGATGAGAGGGATTTCAAGGCTTGCCGTTCTGGCGGCGCTGGCAGCGGGCCCGGTCGGGGCGGAAACTGTCAAGCTGACGCTACTGGGTGTGGGCGATGTCTACAACTTCGAGGAAGAGGACGGACGCGGCGGGTTTGCCCGACTGAACGCGGTCGCAAAGGCAGAACGCGGGGCGAACCCGAACACGCTGTATCTTTTCAACGGCGACATGCTGTCACCGTCGCTCGCCTCGGGCTTTGACAAGGGGCAGAACACCATCGATTTCACCAATCTGGCGCCGTTTGACCTTGCCGTGCCGGGGAACCACGAATTCGACTTCGGGCCCGAGAATTTCGCCGAGAAGATGGCGGCGTCGAAATACCCCTGGGCAGCGATCAACATCAGCAACGCCGACGGCTCGCCCGTGGCGGGGCTTGGCGGTGTCACGGTCAAAGAGGTTGGCGGGCTGAAAGTCGCGCTGATCCCGGTGGCGCAGGATACCTCGCCCGAGGTTTCTTCGACCGGCAGTCTGAAGTTCGGACCGACCGTCGAGATGGGCATCGCAGCGGCTGAACAGGCGCGGGCGGATGGGGCGGATATCGTCGTGGGCGTCGTGCAGACCAACATGGAAAATGACCGCGCACTGATCGCCTCCCACGCTTTTGACGTGATCCTGTCGGGCGACGACCACTCTTATGCCACCGCCTATGACGGGGTGACCGCCTATGTCGAAACCAGCATCGACGGGCAGTTCCTGACCCCGATCGACCTTACCGTCGACGTCGAGGTGGACGGGGATGGCAAGCGCAACATCAGCTGGACTCCGGCCTTCAGGTTCATCGACACGGCGGCCGTGACGCCGGACCCGGAGTCCGTCGCGATGGCTGATGCGCTGCGCGCGACGATGGACCAGACGCTGGATGTCGAAATCGGCACGGTCGAGGCCCCCATAGACAGCCGCCGCAACGTGGTGCGCGGGGAAGAGGCGACGATGGGCAACCTGATCGCCGATGCGATGCGGGATGCGACCGGGGCGGATATTGCGATCATGAACGGCGGCGGCATCCGGGGAGACACGACCTATGACGCGGGGCGCAAGCTGACGCGGCGGGATATCCTGACCGAACTGCCGTTTGGAAACACGACTGTCGTGACCGAACTGCCGGGCAGCCAGATCCTCTTGGCGTTGGAAAACGGGGTCAGTCAGGCCGAAAAGGGCGCGGGGCGGTTCCCGCAGGTTTCGGGCCTGAGCTATGCCTTTGATGTGACAGCCGAGGTGGGGTCGCGCGTCAGCGAAGTGATGGTCGGTGGTTCGCCGCTGGAGGCGGACAAGCTCTACAAGGTTGCGGTCAATGACTACATCATTGGCGGCGGCGACGGCTATGATGCGCTGGGCGGCGGACGGATCGTCACCGATGGGCCGACCGGCAGCCTGGTGGCAAATGACGTGATGGCCTATGTCGAAAAGCTGGGATCGGTGAACCTGGGCGTCGAGGGCCGGATCAAGAAGCTGGGTCAGTAAGGCCCCCCAACGTAGGGGCGGGGCGGGGCGAGGTTGCGCTTTGCCCCGCTCCGCGCCTAGGCTTGCCCCATGTGTGGCCGCTTTACCATCACCCACCCGAACGAGGCCTTGGCGGCCCTGTTTGATGCCGTGCCCGGGAATGATCTGCCGGAAGTGCCCAATTTCAACGTCTGCCCGACGAATGCCGTTGCCGTTGTCACCTCTGACGGCGGGCAGCGGCGGCTTCGGGCGATGCGATGGGGGTTTCTGCCCAGCTGGTACAAGGCCCCGAACGACGGGCCACTGATCATCAACGCGCGATCCGACACAGTGGCCACGAAGCCCGCGTTCCGAGAGGCAATCCGCGCGCGCCGTTGCATCGTTCCGGCAAGCGGTTTTTATGAATGGAGCGAGGGGCCGAAGGGCGAGCGACTGCCCTGGCATTTCAGCCGGGCAGATGGTCTGCCCATGGCCCTTGCCGGGGTCTGGCAGCGCTGGGGCGAGGTGGACACGGTGGCCATCGTTTCGACCGAGGCTGGCCCAAGCATGGCCGGAATTCACCATCGCGAGCCGGTGGTGCTGGAGCGCAAGGACTGGCCGCTGTGGTTGGGCGAAGCCGGGCATGGCGCGGCGGTCCTGATGAAAGCTGCGGCCGAAGGGGTGCTAGGCGCGCCATACCGGGTCGGTGTTGCGGTAAATTCAAACCGGGCCTCAGGGCCAGAGCTGATTGCGCCGGTCGCGGCGTAAGCAGGAATGACCAGCGTTTGGCCAGCTGCCGGGCGGTGATGACGGTGTATCCCGACCGCCGTCGCCGCAATGGCCTGTCAAAGCCACCGCGAAGGCGCTTGGGCGGATCAGGGCGTCCCGACTGTTTCTGGACTAGCCCTTGGCCAAATCCTCGAACAACCTTGTCACGCCCTCTGCACCGGGATCGTTGTGGCCCTTGAGCTTGTCGGGGGCAAGGTAACTGGCTCTGCCGGCCTTGGCTCGGGTCATCTGGGCTGTGGCATTGGCTCCCTCGCGCGCGGCTTTCGCGGCGGCCTGAACTCCGCCGGGAAGCGCGGCAAGCGCGGGGGCCAGTGCGTCGATCATGGTGCGGTGGCCGGGGGCTGCTCCTCCGACCTGCATGACACGATCGAGACCGGCACTGAGGGCCCCGATCCAGGTCTTGCCAGAGGCGCTGGCATCACCTGCAGCCGCGAAGAAGATGGCGAGCAGAACCCCGGAAGAGCCGCCCATCGTCTGGCTGAGCTCCATCCCGATAGCCCGGTACAGCTGGGTTGCGTCGGACAGGGGCAGGCGGTCAAGGGCGGAGAGAAGCGCACGCGCGGCCCCCGCAAGCGTGCTGCCAGTGTCGCCGTCACCGGACTTGGCGTCTAGCTGGTTGAGATCGGCTTCGCAGATGATCAGCGCCTTGCAGCACCGCTCGATCAGGGCGCGGCGAGCGGGATGGGCACTGGGGACGGGCTGAATCGGTGCAAGGCCATCGGGTAGCGGGCGAATGGCGACGGCTCCGAAAGGAAGAAGGCCCGGCCAGGCATGGGGGCCGACTGGGGCGGCGAGGCAGGTCACTTGCGCGTGGTCGACGGGCAGAAGCGAGACCGAAAATCCGTGCATGTCGAGCGATGTCATCAGCGGGGCAGGGCCGATCATCCATTTTACACGCCCGCCCAAGGGTGAGCGGGCAAGTTCTTCGGCCAGGACCGACATTTCAAGCGGCGTGGTAGAGCCGAGGTTGTTCAGAAGCGCTACGTGGTCACCCTGCCCAGCGTGGGGCAGAAGTTTATCGACCACCATCTGCATGGCAGAGCGTGCGCCCGAGAAGTCGACCTGCTCGATCCCGGCCTCGCCATGGATGCCAAGGCCGAGTTCTGCCTTACCCGTGGCGATCCGATCCTCTTTCGGAGAGCCGGGGACACTGCAGGTATCAAGTGACATTCCGATCGAGATCGCGCCCTTGATCACTGCGGTTGCAGCGGCGGTAATGGTGTCAAGGTCGGCACCGGTTTCGGCCAGCGCGCCAGCAATCTTGTGGACGAAAAGCGTCCCGGCAACGCCGCGGGCTTGCGGCAGATCGGGCAGGGCCACGTCGTCGTCAACGATGACCATCGAGACCTTGAGACCGAAAGCGCGGGCGCGTTCGGCGGCAAGACCAAAGTTCAGGCGGTCGCCGGTGTAGTTCTTGACGATCAGAAGGCAGCCAGCCTTGCCAGTGACGGCAAGGATGCCGGCAAGGACGGCGTCCACCGAGGGGCTGGCGAAGACATCACCGCAGACCGCTGCGGTCAGCATCCCATGCCCGACAAAGCCGGCGTGCGAGGGTTCGTGGCCAGACCCGCCGCCGGACACCAGTGCGACCTTTGATCGGTCCCAATCGGTGCGGACGACAACCCTGATGTGCGGATAGCCGTCAAGGCGCGCAAGCTTGCCGCCGCTGGTTCTAAGAAGGCCGTCGATGGCTTCGGTGACGAGGCTCTCGCGGGAGTTCATGAACTGTTTCATGGGATTGGCCTTTCAGATGCGGTTGCCGGAGGCGTCGAACCAGAGGGGGTTATGGGGGCGGATCTTCAGGGTCTCGCCCGGTTTCAAAGCTGTGTGGGGCTGGGTGAGAGTAATAAGGCTGTAATGCCCAATCGTCAGGTGCAGGCGGGTCTGATCGCCCAGATGCTCGACCCTCTGGATGGTCGCGTCCTGCCCGTCGCCAACATGGATGTGTTCGGGGCGAAGGCCGATCTGGGTCGCGGTCGACGGGGCACCGGGGAAGGCGGCCGCGGGGAGAAGGTTGATATGCGGCTGGCCAAGTCGGGCGGCGACATAGGTAGAGACCGGGTTTTCGTAGATATCCCTGGGTGTGCCGAACTGGACAAGTTTCCCGCGATCAAGCACGCCGACATGGGTGGCCATCGTCATCGCCTCGATCTGGTCGTGGGTCACGTAGAGGAAGGTGGCGCCCATGTCAGCGTGGATGCGTTTCAGCTCGATCCGCAGGTCGGCGCGAAGCTTGGCGTCGAGCGAAGAAAGCGGTTCGTCCATCAAGTAGATGCGAGGGTTCCGGACAAGGGCGCGGCCGATGGAAACACGCTGCATCTCGCCGCCCGAAAGCGCGGTGGCCTTGTTGTCAAGCTTGTGGGGGATGCGCAGAACCTCGGCCACCTCGGCCACGCGCTTGGCGATCTCGGCTTGCGGCATCGCGATGATGGGAGAGCGGAGCGGGAAGGCAAGATTGTCGCGGACCGTGAGGTGGGGGTAAAGCGAGTATTGCTGGAAAACCATCGCGACATCACGCTGGGCGGGGGTGTCTTGCATGACCGAATGGTCGTCGATGCGGACGTCGCCGCTGTCGGGCCTGTCAAGGCCGGCGATAAGGCGGAGGATTGTGGTTTTCCCCGCACCCGTTGGGCCAAGAAGGACGACAAACGCCCCATCGGGGATCGTCATGCTGACGCCCTGCAGCGCTTGGGTGGCACCGTAGGATTTGCTTAGCCCTGACAGGATGACTTCAGCCATGAAAGACCCCGGCATTGGCGGCGGTGCGGACGGCGCGACCGGTGGTGGCGTCAAAAAGCGAAAGGCGGGGGGCCGACAGATTCAGCCCGGTCAGATCGCCCGGTCTGGCGGAAAGGGCAGAAGAGGTGCGAGCCTTGACCGCTCCGAACGGGGTGGACAGGGTGACGATCTGGGTGGTGCCAAGGTATTCGACGGCCTCGATCCGGCCACGCAGGGGGGCAGTGTCAGAAAGGCTGACATGCTCTGGTCGGACGCCAAGGACAAGGGAACCGGAGGCGGGTTCCTGAAGCTGGGGTAGCGTGACGGGGTTTTCGCCAAGTGTGACGGTCTCGGCCCCCGCGACTGCGGTACCGTCAAAGCGCAAAAAGTTCATTGCGGGGCTGCCGATGAAGTCAGCGACAAACAACGTGGCGGGGTGGTCGTAGATATCCTGCGGGGTGCCGAACTGTTCGACCACGCCATGATTCATCACGACGATCTTGTCGCCCATCTGCATCGCCTCAAGCTGGTCATGGGTGACGTAGACCGTGGTGGCGTGCATCCGGTCGTGCAGAGCGCGAAGTTCCTCGGCCATGATCTCGCGGAACTCGGCGTCAAGGGCACCCAGGGGTTCGTCCATCATGAAGGCCTTGGGATTGCGCACGATGGCGCGGCCGAGGGCCACCCGCTGGCGGTCGCCGCCGGACAGCCCGCCGACGGGTTTGTCAAGCATGTGGTCGATGCGGAGGATCTTTGCGACCTCGGCCACCTTCTGCTGGACCTGCGCCTTCGGGACGCCCTGGCTGACCAGCGGGTAGGCGATGTTCTTGCGGACGTTCATATGCGGATAAAGGGCGAACATCTGAAAGACCATGGCGATGTCGCGCTGGCTGGCGGGGCGTTGGCTGACATCCTCGCCGTCAATCAGAATCTCGCCCGAGGTTGGTAGTTCAAGGCCCGCGATCATGCGCAGCGTGGTGGTCTTGCCGCAGCCCGAGGGGCCAAGGAGCATGAAGAATTCACCGTCCTTGATGGTGAAAGATGACCCTTGCACGGCGGTGAAGGCGCCGAATTCCTTGCGAAGGTTGCGAATGACGATCTCGGCCATGTCTATTCCGGAAAATGGCTGGTGACGATGAACATCACGGTGCCGACGAGGGTCACGATGAAGGACCAGGTGTAGGCCCAAAGAAAGAAGGGTTGCATCAGCATCACCACCCCAAGCGCGATGAGGACAGTCGCGAGGGTCTCCCACGGTCCCCGGCGAAGGCGGAGAAGGCCATTTATGAACGCGCTCATTTGCGGACGGCTCCGAAGGTGATGCCGCGCAGAAGGTGTTTGCGCAGAAGGATGGTGAAGATCATCACTGGCAGCAGGAACAGGGTCGCACCTGCGGCAACTGCGGGCCAGTCCTGGCCACCGACGCCGATGATCGTCGGGATGAAGGGGGGGGCGGTCTGTGCGTTGCCCGAGGTCAGGAGGACCGCGAAGGCGTATTCGTTCCAGGCGAAGATCAGGCAGAAGATCGCGGTACTGGCGATGCCGGTCGCGGCCTGCGGCAGGACGACTTTGCGGAAGGCCTGAAACCGGGTGTAGCCGTCGATCAGGGCAGCCTCTTCATATTCGCGCGGGATCTCGTCGATGAAGCCTTTCAGCAGCCAGACGGCGAGCGAGATGTTCACCGCCGTATAAAGCAGGATCATGCCGACATGCGTGTCCGACAGACCAAGCTCGCGGTACATCAGGTAGATCGGGATCGCGACGGCGATTGGGGGCATCATCCTGGTGGAAAGGATGAAGAACAGCAGGTCATCCTTCAGCGGGACCTTGAAGCGGCTAAACGCATAGGCGGCCAGCGTGCCAAGAATGATCGACAGGGCCGTCGAGCCAAAGCCGATGATCACCGAGTTCAGGAAGCGTTCGGCAAAGCGTGATGGCCCGGTGATGATCGTGCCCTGCCGGCGAGCGATTTCTTCCATCAGCCCGTCGGGGGGCGGGAGTGTGTCAAGTTCCGAGACGGCGGGCCGGGTGCGGGTGGTGAAAAGGTTGACATAGCCTTCGACCGTGGGCTCGAAAAACACCTTCGGCGGGTATGAGATCGAGTCTGGCCCGGTCTTGAAGCTGGTGGAAATGATCCAGACTAGCGGCAAGAGGGTGATGATCGCGTAAAGCGTGACCAAGAGGCCCGCGACCCATTTCGAGACCTTGGACGGCTCGGTGACGGAATAGGCACTCATCTAGCGCTCCTTCACCTTGTTAAGCGCCTTCACGTAGATCGAGGCGAGGCCGAAGACCGTGACGAATAGGATGATCGCGTAAGCGCTGGAATAGCCGGTGCGCCATTTCTCGAAGGCTTCCCGCTTGAGGTCTATGGAGGTCAGGAGCGTCTCGTCTCCCGGACCGCCACCGGTCAAAAGGTTGACCATGTCGAACATCTTGAAGTTCTCGATCCCGCGGAAAAGCACGGCAAGCATCAGGAACGGCAGGACCATCGGCACGGTAATAGTCCAGAACTGCCGCCACTTCGACGCGCGGTCCACCTCGGCGGCCTCATAGATGTAGTCGGGGATCGACCGCAGGCCGGCAAGGCAGATGAGCATGACGAAAGGCGTCCACATCCAGGTGTCGACGATGATGATCGACCAGGGCGCAAGTCCACCGGGGCCGAGCATCGAGAAACTGGCCGCGGGAATGCCGGTGAAGAATTCGACGATGTAGTTCACGACACCGATCTGCGGCTGGTAAAGGAACGTCCAGAAGTTGCCGACGACGGCGGGGGACAGCATCATCGGAACGACGATCAGGGTGGTCAGAAGATCATTGCCCTTGAACTTGCGGTTGATCAGCCAGGCCAGGGTAAAGCCGATGATCACTTGCAGCACGATGGTCCAGATCAGGAAATGCGCTGTCGTGGTCATGTTCGACCAGATATCCTCGTCCGTGAGGATGCGTTCATAGTTCTTCAGGCCAACCCATTTCACTTCGGCATTGGTCTTGTTTGCAGCGTAGTTCGTGAACGACAGCCTGATGGTCCAGATCAGCGGGAAGATGTTGATCGCCAGCAAAAGCAGGATCGTGGGGGCTACAAAGATCCAGGCAATGGCACGGTCCGACAATCCACGGACCTTGCGCGCAAGGGATGGCGGGGTAGCCCGCGCAAGTCGGTCTATGGAGGGCGTGGCCATGTCGGGGATCCTGGAACGGGGGGTGCGCCAGTATGCCCGGCGCACCCGATAGGGTCAGAGCTTGCCTTCGTCCATGAAGACTTCGGTCCAGTCGGCAATCAGGCCATCCAGAGCTTCTTTCGCCGTGCCGTTGCCGGCGACGACATAGTCATGAACGCGGGCCTGCGATGCCTGAAGCAGCGAGGCATAGCTTGGTTCGGCCCAGAAGTCCTTCACGATGGCCATCGAGTCAAGGAAGGTCTGCGCATAGGGCTGGCTGGTGGCGAAGGCGGGGTCTTCCACCACGGCTTTCAGGCAAGAGAAGCCACCCATCGACCACCATTTCTGCTGCACATCCTGCTGGGCGAACCATTTGACGTAGGCCAGTGCCCCATCCATGTTGTCGGTGTTGGCCACAACCGAGATGCCCTGACCGCCAAGCTGCGCAAACTGGTCGCCGTTCGGTCCTTTCGGGTTCACCAGATAGCCGGTCTTGCCGCCGCCGACGTTCGGATCAACCTCGAACCCCGGCCATGTGAAGGCGAAGTTCATCTGCATCGCGACCTGACCGGACTTATAGGCGTCGATGCCTTCGCCCATATAGGTGTTCGAAGTGCCTGGGGCGACGCAGCAGTCGTAAAGCGACTTGTAGAACTCAAGCCCGGCGATAGCCCCGTCCGAGTTCACGAACCCTTCCATGTCATAGGGTTTGTCGGGATTGTCGTACTTGAAGCCGAAGGAATAGAGGACATCCATCGCCCCCATGGTAATGCCTTCGGACCCGCGCTCGGTATAGATCGAGGCGCCGTAGACCGTCTTGCCGTCAATGTCGCGGCCCTGGAAGAATTCGGCGACTTCCTTCAGTTCCGCCATGGTGGCGGGGGGCGTCAGGTCGCGACCATACTTCTCTTTGAAGGCGGCCTGGATTTCGGGACGTTCGAACCAGTCCTTGCGGTAGGTCCAACCGACCACATCGCCAAATGCGGGCAGCGACCAATAGTTCGGCGTGCCCTTGGGCCATTCGGAATAGCCCGTCACCGTCGCCGGGACAAAGGCATCCATCGAAATGCCTTCCTTGTCGAAGAAGTCGTTCAGCTTGACGTACCAGCCGTTTTCAGCCGCGCCGCCGATCCACTGGCTGTCGCCAATCATCAGATCGCAAAGCTGGCCGCCCGAGTTCAGTTCGTTCAGCATGCGGTCGGCGAAGTTGGGCCAAGGAACGAATTCGAAGTTCATCTTGGTCCCGGATTGGGCCTCGAAATCCTTCGAAAGCTCGACCAGGGCGTTGGCCGGGTCCCAGGCGGCCCAGCAAAGGGTCAGTTCGTTGTCTTGCGCACTGGCCTGGGTCGCCCCGACAAGTGCAGCCACCGCAGATGCGGCAAGTGTCATCCGTTTCATGCAATCCTCCCGGTTTTGGTGAAAATGGACCCGTGCAACGCCGAGCCTTCTTTGGATTGCGGTGACCATAGACTCAGCCTTCGAGACCTGTAAAGCAAAAATTGAGGAACGTACCTCATTTCCTGAAAGCTGCGCGCATCGCCGCAATTTGGCGGGCTTTACGATGTGTGATCGATGTGGGCCTGGGCCGACGGATCGGGTTGCGCGGGAAGGTTTTCGCGCAGAACGATCTCGATTCGAATCTGTTCCTGGCCTTCGTCCAAAGGCAGGCGATCCACCTTTGCGCGCAGCACGCGAAGGGTGGACCGCGCCAGATGGCCAAGGTTCTGGGTGATCACGGCCGTGATCTCGCCAGCGATCAGGGCCGCCCGGACATGCGGGGTAAGTTCGTGGCAGATCACGGTCAATTTTCCGGAAAGACCCATGTTGGCAAGCACTTGCGTCAACGCCCGGTTGCCGCCACCCATGGCATAGATGCCCCGGACCTGCGGCGCGTTCGCCAGCATCTCGGCCACGACCTGATGCAAGGTGACGGGCGAGCCGTGGGTTTCCAGCGACTGCAGCACTTCAATACCAGGAAAGTCGCGCTGCAGCACCTCGTCGAAGCCGCGCCTGCGCTCGATCATGTCGCGGGCAAGCAGGGATTGACCAAGGACCATGACCTGTCCAGGCCCGCCGCCCAGAAAGCGGCCCATCATGACGCCGGCCGTTCGCCCGGCGGCGCGGTTGTCGACGCCGACAAAGTGGTCACACCCGGCATTCGGCAGATCCGAAACAAGCGCGACCGTTGGAATCCCCTTGGCGCGCAGGCCGCGCACTGCGTCTCGCAGGACAGGTGTTTCGGGGGCCATCAGCGCAACGCCGACATAGTCGCGGTCGGGCAGGCTGCCAAGCAGGGCTGCAAGCGCGTGCGGGTCTTCGGCAGGAAACCGGTGCAGGTGAAGCTCGGTCCGGCTGGTTGCGGCCATCGATCCCGCCTTGGTCAAAGCCTCTGCAAGAGATTGAATGAATTGGCTTTCAGTGTCGGGCAGCACAACGGCAACCCGGTAGGTCCGGCTGCGGGCAAGGTTTGCGGCCGTCAGGTCACGGACATAGCCAAGCTTGGCAATTGCCTCGTTTACGGCGCGGATGGTCTTTTCACGCACCCCCGGTCGCGCGTTCAGGACACGGTCGACTGTCGCAAGGCTGACCCCAGCCTCCCGCGCAATATCGATGACAGTTGGCCTCAAGTTGGGCTCCCGGGTTTCTGTCTCGACTATTCGGCGGAAGGGTGAGGTACGTCAATCAGCAATTGTCGTGATCGCGACCCTTCTACGGCAGGGTTCGGGGCTGAAAGGCGTGTCACCGCGGTCCGCAGTTCTGTATGCCCAGAGGGGGACATGCTGTGGTCGCGCGGGGCATTCGCGCCATCGACCCGGACCCGGGGCAGTCGAATATCCGTTGGCACCTGCCTTGACGAATGCTCCGGGTCCGCATACCTAGCGTGTCCAGCGCGGGTGTTGTGTAATGGTAAGACCCTAGCCTTCCAAGCTAGAGACACGGGTTCGATTCCCGTCACCCGCTCCATCCCATTTCTTGCCTGACGGGTTGCTGCGACGGAAACGGCGCGTGGGTTCGTATGACCTCCAAACAGGACGGAGGCCACCATGCAGGACGGCGCAACAGACTGCGACAAAAGCGGCGATGGAAGTGATTTCGACACGCTCTGGCGGTTCGGAGTGACAGCCCTCGTCTTCACCTTGGCGGCGCTGTCGATCTGGGCGGGTCAGCCCTAGAAGAACCGCGCCAGAAGCGGCCAACCAGTGACCCCGAAGGCGGCGGTGGTCGCGACATAGGCACCAAGCGCAAGGAGCCCCCGCCCCTTGCTCATCGGGCGCTGCGTGGTCCCGACATCCCCGCGCGTGATCAGGTTCTGCGCGCCCATCAGCGCAAAGAACATCAAGGCCAGGGATCGGCTGTAGATCGCCAGAACGATGGTCGCCGCCGCCATGGCCATGGTGGCCTGTAGTGCGGCGCGGGGCAGGAAGACCCGGATCAGGCTTACCGTGCACCGCCCGCCGTCCAAGGGCCAGAACGGCATCAGATTGAAGAAGTTGAGCGTCCCTGTGACGGTCGCAAAGACCCAAAGGAAATCGGCGGCGGGCGAGTAAGCGATCAGGTCGATCTCCAGCAGCGCCATGCTCAGGGCCATGGGCGCAAGGCAGATGCCGGGCCCCATCAGCGTGATGAAGAAGTCATTTTCCTGGCTGGTGGGCATCTGGTTCGAAATCGCCACGCCTCCCATCAGCGGGATCAGCCGGAACCGCGCGTCGGAATGGCCGCAGACCCGATAGGCGGCGACATGGCCGAATTCGTGGATCATCACCGACAGGACCAGGGCCACGCCGTAAAGCGGGCCAAAGAAATAGACCGCCGCCGCGATGGCCAGTGCGGCCATGAACACGGCTTCGACTTCAAGGCCAGCGAAAGTGATCACGGACCCGCGACCGACCAGCCCGCCCCGCAGCGCATAAAGCGTCGCGGCAACGAACCCAAGCGCGATCAGGACATAGCCCATGTTGCCGGTCAGAGGTTGTCGGCCTGCGGCATTCCCAGAAGATGGAACCCACCGTCGACATGGACGATCTCGCCCGAGGTGCAGGCACCATAGTCGGAACACAGCCAGACCGCCGTTCCCCCGATCGCCTCAAGCGTGGCGTTCGACCGCAGGGGGGCGTTGTCCTCGGTGTGGCGGAAGGTTGCACGCGCGCCGCCGATGGCCGATCCGGCCAGCGTCTTCATCGGGCCGGGGCTGATCGCATTGACGCGGATCTTTTGCGGCCCAAGGTCATTGGCCAGATACCGCGTCGCGGATTCCAGCGCTGCCTTGGCCACGCCCATCACGTTGTAATTCGGCACCACCTTGTTCGAACCCTGGAAGGTCAGGGTGATCAGGCTGCCACCATTCGGCATCAGGGCCTCGGCCCGACGGGCGACATCGATGAAGCTGAAGCAGGAAATGTTCAGCGAGTTCAGGAAGTTGCCCTTGGTCGTGTTGATGAAGCGCCCCGTCAGTTCCGCCTTGTCAGAAAAGGCGATGGCGTGGATCACAAAATCAAGTGAACCCCAGCGCTGGCCGACTGCGGCGAAACAGGCGTCAAGGCTTTCCTCGTTCGTCACGTCGACGTCGATCAGGAAGTCGGACCCGACTGATGCCGCCAGCGGCTGAACCCGCTTGCCGAATGCCTCGCCCTGATAGCTGAACGCTAGCTCCGCGCCCTCTGCCGCCAACGCCGAGGCGATACCCCAGGCGATCGAGCGGTCATTCGCCACCCCCATGACAAGCCCGCGCTTGCCTTTCATCAACTCGGCCATTGCAGGCTCCTACGACTGGTATTTCGACATCACGAGGGTGGCATTCGTGCCGCCGAAACCGAATGAATTGGACAGAACGGAATCGATTTTCACATTGTCGCGCATCGTCGTCACGATCTCGCCCGGATCAAGGCCGGGATCCAGCGTTTCCACGTTGGCCGAAGCGGCGATGAAGTCGCCGTTCATCATGATCAGCGAAAAGATCGCTTCCCAGACCCCCGCGCCGCCAAGGCAGTGGCCTGTCAGGGATTTGGTGGATGCGATGGGCGGCGTGGTGCCACGGCCAAAGACACGGCGGATCGCCTCGACCTCGGTCACGTCGCCGACCATGGTGCTGGTGCCGTGGCTGTTGATGTAGTCGATCTTCCGGCCCTTGGGCAAAGTTGCCAGCGCCAGCCGCATCGCCCGTTCGCCGCCTTCACCACTGGGGGCCACCATGTCATGGCCATCCGAGGTCGCGCCATAGCCGGTGACTTCGCCATAGATCTTGGCACCGCGCGCCAAGGCATGCTCCAGTTCCTCCAGCACGACAACCCCGCCGCCGCCTGCGATGACAAACCCGTCGCGGTTGGCGTCATAGGTGCGCGAGGCGCGGTCCGGCGTGTCGTTGAATTTCGACGACATCGCGCCCATCGCGTCGAACAGGCAGGACAGCGTCCAATCCAGTTCCTCACCGCCGCCAGCAAAGACGATATCCTGCTTGCCCATCTGGATCAGCTCGGTGCCGTTGCCGATGCAATGGGCCGATGTGGAACAAGCCGACGTGATCGAATAGTTCACGCCCTTGATCTTGAACGGCGTCGCAAGGCAGGCCGACACGGTCGAGGACATGCCCTTGGTCACGCCAAAGGGGCCGATCCGTTTTGTGGCACCGGTTTCGGTGACGATGTTGTGCGCCTTGAAGAACGCCTTGGTCGATGGCCCACCCGAGCCGACAATGATCCCGGTCCGTTCGTTTGATACCTGATCGGGGGCAAGGCCAGAGTCCTTGACCGCTTGATCCATGGCGATGAACGTATAGGCCGCCCCGTCGCCCATGAAGCGCAGGTCGCGTTTGTCGATATGGTCTTCCAGCACGATGTTGGGCTGGCCATGCACCCGGCAGCGAAAGCCGTGTTCGGCATAGTCGGGCGCGGCAACGATGCCCGATTTGCCTGCGCGCAAGCTGGCCTCGACCTCGGCTGCAGTGTTGCCGATGGACGAGACGATCCCGATCCCGGTGATGACGACGCGACGCATGGGGCCTCCTTGAACCTGTTGGTCCCTGTTTACGGGAGAGGGGGGAAGGGGGCAAGGAGGTTGGGGAAGGACTGGCGGCAAGACGGATATGCACTACCCGCGTCTATTGCATGTAGCCGCGACAACTTACTTCGCTTTCACTGCCAAGGAGGGTCATCTCTCCCTCGGCGATCGCCGAGGCGACATTGGCTGGACCGAATTGGTCGAGGTACCAGTCGGATAGCTTGTTGGCGTCGAGCGGCGTGCCGAACGCGAGAGTTTGTCCGGGCGAAGTGCCGGGTGCCCGATAATAGATGTCTTCATTCCATGACTGGATGAGAGGGTCCTCTTCGTAGACGCAGATTGAGGTCAGCGCGACCCCCTTCACGACCAGTTCACCTTTGATTTGATAACAACTCAGGCTGTCAAATCCGATATTGTCGGCGAGATTGATCATCCCGGCATCAGCCAGTTCCCTGATAAGAAGCGTGGGACTGGGCGGCGAACCGCAGGACAATTCCTGCAAGACTAGTCGTTCAAAATAGGTAAGCGCATTTGCCGGGGACGCTAACATGGCAACCCCAGCAATCAATACTGTTGTCCGCATACCAATCTCCCACTCCCTCACGCCTCGCTCAGAGCGACCTTCATGTCCTTGACCAGATAGATCGTCTCGCCATCCGCTTCGACACGGCCATCGGCGACGCCCATCGTCAGGCGGCGGGTCTGGATCGCCTTGGTGAAGTCGACGAAGTAGGTCAGCTTCTTGCGGTCGGGGCGGACCATGCCGGTCAGTTTCACCTCGCCCACGCCAAGCGCATAGCCGCGACCCTGCCAGCCGCGCCAGCCAAGGTTGAAGCCGGTCAGCTGCCAAAGGCCGTCAAGGCCAAGACAGCCGGGCATGATCGGGTTGCCGGGGAAGTGGCAGTCAAAGAACCAAAGGTCCGGGGTGATGTCGAACTCGGCCACGACATGGCCCTTGCCATGTTCGCCCCGGTCTTCCGAGATGTCGGTGATCCGGTCCATCATCAGCATCGGCGGCGCGGGAAGCTGGGCGTTTCCGGGGCCGAACAACTCTCCCCGCGAACAGGCAAGAAGGGCTTCCTTGTCAAAGCTGGTTGGATAAGACGCCATCCCTAGTGGTCCCCCGATATGCATTTTCCCATGCCTAGCATCCGGCGGGGAAGAGTGGCAAGGGTTGGGGGCACTGTGGAGGGCGCGACGTGACGGCACTGCATCGGTTCATCCTGGCAAGCGGCATGACCAATCTTGCCGATGGGATTGCCGTGGTCGCCTGGGGCTGGATCGCCTCGCTTCTGACGCGCGATGCGCTGATGGTCGCGCTGGTGCCGGTGGCACTGCGGCTGCCCTGGTTCCTCCTGGCCCTGCCCGCGGGCCTGGTGACCGACCGGGTGGACCGCCGCAATCTGATCCTTGCGATGGATGCAGTGCGGGCGCTGGCCTTTGCCGGGGCGGCCTTGGCTTTGTGGCTGGCCCTGCCGCTGGCCTTGGCCCCGGCCAAAGGCGTGTCGGACCCTGTGCTTTACTTATCGCTTCTGCTGGCGGCTTTCGTCGTCGGCGGGGCCGAGGTCTTTCGCGACAATGCCGCCCAGACCATGCTGCCCGCCCTTGTGCCGCTGGACCGGCTGGAACGCGCGAACGGGCAGTTGTGGAGCGCGGAACTGCTGACCAACGCCCTGATCGGCCCGGCGCTGGGGGCGTTTCTGATCGGGCTTTGGCTGCCGCTCGCCTTTGGCGTGAACGCGCTGGCTTACGGGGTGGCGATGCTTCTGGTCGCGGGGCTGGCCGGGTCGTTTCGCGTCGAACGCAGCGAAAGCCGGGGCTGGAGGGCGGAACTTGGCGAAGGACTGGCCTTCCTGCGCGGGGTGCCCCTGCTGAAGACGCTGGCCTGGACAACCGGGTTCTGGAACCTTTTCCACCAGATGATCGTGATCGCGCTGGTCCTGCATGCGCAGGAAAACCTTGGGCTTTCGGCACAGGCTTACGGGCTTAGCCTTGCCGGAGGGGCCATTGGCGGCATCGCTGGCAGCCTGCTTGGCGACCGCATTTCGCGGCGGCTCGGGTCGGTCAGAACCATGCAATGGACGGTCCTTGCCTCGATGCCGGGGTTCATCGCCATGGCGCTGGCGCCGGGGGCGTGGACGCTTGGCCTTTGCTTTGCAGCGATGGAGTTTGCCGGTTTCGTCTGGAACGTCGTGTCGGTCAGTACCCGGCAACGTCTGGTGCCCGATGCGCTGCGCGGGCGGGTGAACAGCATCTATCGGCTTTTGTCGTGGGGAATGATGCCGCTGGGGCTGGTCCTTTCGGGTCTTGTCGTCCAACTTGGCGAACAAGTCCTGACCCGAAGTGCGGCACTTGTCCTGCCATTCTGGGTGGCAGGACTTGGCACCGGCATCGTGGCGATGCTGGTTTGGGCAGGGATCCGGCGCGGATTTGCCGGGATTTCCAACTGAATCACGCGATTTTCGATTGAAGCAAACGCGGGCCGCGCCCTATATCGACAAGAACCTTGGTGGAGCGGCAGGTGACCGACAGGACGCACAGCGCCGAATGGCTGATGACGGGGGGCTTGCGCCCGACCCGCCAGCGCCTTGCCTTGGCCGAACTTCTGGTCGGTGACGGCCTGAACCGCCATGTGACGGCGGAAAGCCTGTTCGCCTTGGCCAGCGACGCGGGCGAAAAGGTCAGCCTTGCCACTGTATACAACACCCTGCGCGCCTTTTGCGAAGCGGGGCTGGTCACCGAGATCGTCGTCGACGGCTCGAAAAGCTATTTTGACACCCGCACCGATGACCACCCGCATTTCTATTGGGAAGACAGCCACCGCCTGACCGATGCCCCGGCGGAAGAGCTGACGATCACCTCGCTGCCGCAAGTGCCGCAGGGGATGGAGCTTTCGCGCGTTGATGTCGTGATCCGCCTGCGTCGGGCCTAGACTGCGTCCGTCCCAAGGGCAAAAGCGCGGTTGAATACGCCGGGCTGGGACCTTGGGGAAAGGGGTCGCCCGGCGCCTCCAAGGCACGAAACTTCTTGGCCAAGGGTCAGGGAAACAACACTCCACCGCCCTTGGCCAAGATCGCAACTTACAAAAATACAGACTGAAAAAATCAGGTAACGTAGAGGAAATTATGCAGATTTCCCCAGTTGTCGGCCAGTTGCAGCGCGAGGCGGGGGGTTGTAACGACGTGCAGCGCGTTGCATATTGTTGCACGGTTGCAGGTGGATGCGGGAATGGCCGATCATCAGGAATTTGCCGCGCGGCTTGGGCTGGCGCTGAAACAGGCGAATTTATCGCCCTCGGCGCTGGGGGCCGCGGTCGGGGTCGACAAGTCGGTCGTGTCGCGCTGGCTTGCCGGTCGCGTCCGACCGACCCAGCACAATCTTGCGCGGATTGCTGCGGTCATTGCCGAACGCATTCCCGGATTTTCCATGCTGGATTTCGACGGCCCGATGCTTGCCCGATCAAAGGACGATGCGGCGGGCACTGGGTTTGACGCGAACAGCCTGCCGGTACATTTCTCGATTCTGGAATCCGCCCGAAACGAAACCGCCCGCCGGGGAATGGAGTATTTCGGCATCTATACGCTGTATTACTGGTCTTTCGGCCAGCCGGGCCGCTTTGCGCGGATGGCGATGATGTTGCGTCCCGAAAACGGCCTGATCGAGGCCCGCTATGGCGCGGAAGGCTATTCCTTTCTGGGTTGGGCACTGCTGCTTTTGAACCGGATGTATCTGGTCATGTCGGAAGAACGGTTCGAGGCCATGACCTTCATGGTCCTGAATGCAGGCCAGCAACCGAAAGCCCGGTTCATCACCGGGATCCTGACCGGCCCGGCCGAGGGGCTTTTGGTCCCGACATCGGCTGCCGTGGTCATGGTGCGAAACGCTGATATCTCATCCGACCGGGTGGCCGACATGGCGCTGTTCGATATCGAAAGCCAGCGCCCCGCGATCATCGACGAAGCCGAGGTTCCCGCCGCCGTCCTGTCGGCCTTGCGTCAGGCAACGATCCTGAAAGGGCCACTTTTGCAGGTCCCGTTTTCCAGCGGCGACGCGGTCTAGACCTGTCCGCGTCTTAGAACCACTGTCCCGGCTCGATGAAGCCAAGCGTCATCAGCTGATGGTCGCTCCAGCTGAACTGTTCGGAATACCGCCAGCGAAAGCTTTGGACCGCGTGACGTGACCCCGGGTTGGTGCAAAGCGCCTTGGCCGCACGGAACGAACAGACCGCCGCCGTCAGGTTGTGGTGCCAGGCGCAGGCATAGGTGTTCATCTCGGCGTCATTCAGCGTGTAGTCCGGCAGCAGCCGAAGCCCCGGTTTGGCCCGGAACAGGGAGATGCGATCGATCCGGCGACGTTCCCACGCCACATGCTCTTCGAACCGGCGACGAAGGCCGCCGAAGATGTCGTTCTGGCGGTCCTTTGCTTCCCAGTTCCGATCCGGGTCCTTTCGGCTTAGCGAATAATAGCCTGACCGGTCGAACCAGGCATCCGACAGTGAAACGCCGTTCGGCGCTTGCGAAAGGTCACCCGCGTAAAGATCGATGACATAGGTCATCATCGCGCTGCGGCGTTCTTCGGTGTGAAAGGTCAGTAGTTCGCGGATCTGGCGCGTGTCGCTGAAGGGATAGAACAAGTATTCGGCGTTGAAGCACCAGTGGATCCAGGTTCCCGGCAACCGGTCGATGACCAGGTTCACCGCCCCGGTCAGCGCGGTTTCGGCATGGACATCATGGGTCACGATCTGCGCCCGCGCCTCGTGTTCGGGCAGGACTTCGATGCCTTCGGGGGCCAGCAGGATCACGTCGCGAAAGCCGACGGTCAGAAGATGCGACAGGGTCGAATCCACTTCGATTGCATCCTCGGCCAGCACAACGGCAACGGGGCCCTTGGCAAGGTCGGTCGATCTGGCGGCAAGAAGGTCGGCGAGGCTTGGGTAACGCATTGCGGGTCCGGTGGTGAGCGGGGGCAGAATCGGTGATCCGCGCCGCCATTGCAAGGTGTCGCGCGCAATCTGTGACCGGTCGGCTTCAAGGGGTGCGCAAAGTGCATCTGCCGCAAGACTGGCCCAGCAAGAAGACTGGCCCGAGCAAGCGGAAAAGGGAATGCGATGCAGGATCATCAGACCGGCGGCTGCCTGTGCGGCAAGGTCCGCTTCACCACGACCGGCCCCTTGCGAGAGGTGATCTTCTGCCACTGCTCGCAATGCCGCAGGCAGTCCGGCCTTTATTTCGCGGCCACCAGCGTCAGCGCCGATTGCCTTGCCTTGGAAGGCGCCGGGAACATCACCTGGTTCGCCGCCTCGGGATTTGCCAAGCGCGGGTTTTGCGGCACTTGCGGCTCGATCCTGTTCTGGAAACCGAATGACGAGCCGCGTTACGCCATCCTGGCCGGGGCCTTTGACCACCCCGAAACCCTGCATCCCGGCCATCACATCTGCACCGAAGGGCGGCCAGAGTTCTACCAGATCAACGACGGCCTGCCGCAATACTTGGGCGACGGGCCGGGGGTCACGACGGCGGCAGGTTGAACCCGGCGTTGCCGTGCCGGGGCTAAGGGTGTAAATGCCCCCTTCAGCCCAGCAGGACCATCGCATGACCGACGCCAAGAAGCTTTTCGTCAAGACCTACGGCTGTCAGATGAACGTCTATGACACCGAGCGCATGGTCGAAGCCATGGGCGCAAAGGGCTATGTCACGACCGACAAGGCCGAAGATGCCGACATGGTGCTGCTGAACACCTGCCACATCCGCGAAAAGGCGTCTGAAAAGCTTTATTCCGACCTTGGTCGCCTGCGCAGCCTGAAGAATGCCAAGCCCGACCTGAAAGTCGGGGTCGCGGGCTGCGTGGCCCAGGCTGAGGGCGCAGAAATCCTTCGACGCTCGCCCGTCGTCGATCTGGTGGTCGGGCCGCAAGCCTATCACCGCCTGCCTCAGATGGTCGAAGCAGGGGGGCGGTTGGTCGACACCGACTTCCCGGTCGAAGACAAGTTCACCCTTCTGCCCGAACGAAAATCCCTGCGCGGCCCGACCGCGTTCCTGACGGTGCAGGAAGGCTGCGACAAGTTCTGCGCCTTCTGCGTTGTTCCCTATACCCGCGGGGCCGAAGTCAGCCGCCCGGTTGGCCGCCTTCTGGACGAAGCGCGCGGTCTGGTAGCCCAAGGCGTGCGCGAGATCACGCTTCTGGGCCAGAACGTCAACGCCTACCATGGCGAAGGTCCGGACGGAGCCTGGGGCCTGTCCCGTCTGTTGCGCGAACTGGCCAAGATCGAAGGTCTGGCCCGGCTGCGCTATACCACCAGCCACCCCAACGACATGGATGATGACCTGATCGCCGCGCATGGCGACCTGCCGGAATTGATGCCCTATCTGCATCTGCCGGTGCAGTCGGGGTCGGACCGCATCCTGAAGGCGATGAACCGCAAGCACACCGCAGACCAGTATCTGCGGCTTGTTGACCGCATCCGGGCCGTGCGCCCCGACATCCTTCTGTCCTCCGACTTCATTGTCGGTTTCCCCGGCGAAACGGACGCCGACTTTCAGGCGACGCTGGATCTGGTCAAAAACGTCGGCTACGGGCAGGCTTTCAGCTTCAAATACTCCGCACGTCCCGGTACTCCGGCGGCGGAAAAACCCCCGGTTGCCGCCGATATTGCCGATGGCAGATTGCAGGACCTTCAGGCGCTGCTCACCGCCCAGCAGCATGCCGCCCAAGAGGCGATGATCGGGCGCGAAGTCTCGGTTCTTTATGAAAAGCCCGGCCGCATGTCGGGCCAGATGGTCGGCAAATCGGATCACCTGCATGCAGTCCATGTCAAAGACCCTTCGGGCCGAATCGGTCAACTGGTACGTGCGCGCGTGTTAGCTTCGACCTCCAACTCATTGGCGGCAGAGCCGCTTTTCGCGAACGAATGAATGCTTGAACTGTTGCAATTCCGCCCGAAAGCCGTGATTCTTTGCAAAAGAGGGCGGAAATATTCTGCCAGCGCCCAAGTTTCGCTTCTTCTCGGCTCGAATCCTCGGTCTAATAGGCAGGATGTTTGGTGCGGCGGAGCTTTGCCGCTCCCAAGTGCAAGGAGAATGGCTTTGATGGGGATGGCAAGCATGCTGAGACGCGGAACTGCGTCGGCTGTTGCAGCGATGTGCCTGATCGTGGGCCCGATGGCGCAGGCAGAAGACCTGCCGGTCACGGGCAAGATCGAATGGGGCGTGTGGGTTGACGCGGATGGCTGCCAGCACTGGTGGGCAGACGGCGGCACCGAAGGCTACATGGTTCCTCGGCGGGACCCGAAGACGGGCAAGGCGGTTTGCTCGAAACCGGTCAGCTGCCTGTCGGAATCGACCGATGCCTATTTCGCGACGGCCAGCGCCACGCTGACGGCGGCGGGACGTGCGAAGCTGGAGGAATTCTTCAGCGTGACCGACGCCTATTCCTTCTCGATCGCGGGCCACACCGACAGCCGCGGCTCGGATGACTACAATCAGGGTCTTTCCGAAGCCCGAGCCAAATCGGTGGCCAATGTGGCCCGTTCGGTGGGCGCGGTGGTCGACAGCGAAGTCGGCTATGGCGAAAAGCAGCCGGTTGCAACCAATGACACTGCGGATGGCATGGCCAAGAACCGCCGTGTCGACGTGATCTGCAAGAAGGACTGACCAGATGACGCTTGCAGTAAACACCACCATGACCCGCAATCTGGCAGCGCGCCTTGGGCTTTTCGCCGTCATGGCCAGCACCCTTTCGGCCTGCGCCAGTGGCGAATGGTTCGAGGATGTCAAACGCTATCACGGACCCGATACCGTGATCGCCAAGGCCGAAGATTCGGGCACCGACGACGTCACCCTGTCGGATGGCGAAGCCGCGATTGCCTATGACCCGGATGGGTGCCAGGTCTGGATCATCGATGACGGCGTCGAAGGCTATTCGACCCCGCGCGTCGATCCGAAGACCGGCTTGCCGATCTGCGATGGCAAGTACCCGCCCGGAACCGTGCTTGGCCCGTATGAAACCGCCGATGCGCCGGGACCGGACTACGTGCCGAAGTAAGCTGCTGCACATTCGAAAAATTCAACAGGGGCTCCGACTGTGTCGGGGCCCTTTGTCATTGCAGCCCCCCGTTGATCGGGTTCATTCGGCTGGGGACCACAAGATTTGGTGTGACATTGTAGTTTTACTTGCCAGAAGCCCCAACCAGCGGCAAACTTCCTTTCAGGCCCTTAGCATAAGGAGCGCCCATTGGGCATCAGCGCGCTGACCCCCCCGCCCGCCCAGGATATCGTGGAAACTGTCCTCGAATTTCCTGACAACCGCTTGCTGATCGACCTTTGCGGTGAATTTGACCGCAACCTTGCGCAGGTCGAACACCAGATGGGGGTGCATATCCTGCGGCGGGGCAACCGGCTGGCAGTGATCGGCGACAAGTCCAGCCGCGAACAGGCCGCTGCCGTGCTGCGCTCCCTTTACGCCCGCCTCGAATCGGGTCGCGGCGTTGCTGCTGGCGATATCGACGGCGCGATGCGGATGGGCCGCCCGACGGGAGAGGCTGAAGGCGCCGAGCAGATCGAGCTTTTCTCGACCGGGATGGAACTGCGCACCCGTAAAAAGCCGATCGAACCCCGGACCGAGGCGCAGAAGGCCTATGTCGCCAACCTCTTTCAGAACGAGCTTGGCTTCGGCATCGGCCCGGCCGGCACCGGCAAGACCTATCTGGCCGTGGCGGTCGGGGTGACGATGTTCATCTCGGGCGCGGTCGAAAAGATCATCCTGTCGCGCCCGGCGGTCGAAGCGGGCGAACGGCTGGGCTTTCTGCCCGGCGACATGAAGGAAAAAGTCGATCCCTACATGCAGCCGCTTTACGACGCGCTGAACGATTTTCTGCCGTCCAAGCAGGTTGAAAAACTGCTGCAGGAAAAACGGATCGAGATCGCGCCCCTGGCCTTCATGCGCGGTCGCACCCTGTCGAACGCCTTCATCGTGCTGGACGAGGCGCAGAATGCGACCACGATGCAGATGAAGATGTTCCTGACCCGCCTTGGTGAAGGCAGCCGCATGGTCATCACCGGCGACCGCACGCAAGTCGACCTGCCGCGTGGCACGGCCTCGGGCCTTGCGGATGCCGAACGGATCCTGAAAGGCGTGAAGGGGGTGACCTTCAACTACTTCACCTCGAAAGACGTCGTGCGTCACCCCCTCGTCGGGCGGATCATCGAGGCTTACGAGGCCGACGAAGCGAAAGCCTGAGCGCCTGTCAAATGGGGCGGCTTGGCAGCCGCGAAGACCTTTTGTCTCGTCGTCGGGCTTCGCCTCCTCCTCGGATTCCGCCTCCGGCTGGGATATTTGCGCAAAGATGAAAGCTCTTTCACCTGGCTCCAAATATCCTCGGGGGGGAATGCCGCAAGGCATTGGGGGGCGAAGCGCCCCCAGACCCGAGGAGGAGGCGAAGCCCGACGACGAGACAAAGGACTTGCGCCCGGCAGGGCGCGCGATTCGATTTGCGTGGCTGGGGGCTTGGCGCTATGGCCGGGGAATGGACCTGGTCGAAACAGTCATCGAAGATGCACGGTGGGAGGCTTTCGGGCTCCACCCCCTGTCTGAACGCGCGGCAGGCGCGGCGCTGGCTGGGCTTGGTCTGCCGCAAGCAGGGTTCATGATCAGCCTGATGGGCTGCGACGATGCCCGGATCGCCACGCTGAACGCCGATTTTCGCGGCAAGCCGAAGCCGACCAACGTCCTCTCCTGGCCATCGGAAGACCGGGCAGCGGAATTTGTGGGCGAGGCCCCCGAACCCCCCGTTCCGGGCGACGCGGACGACCCCGAAAGCCTGGGCGATATCGCCATCGCCTGGGAAACCTGCATGCGTGAGGCGGAAGAGCAGGGCAAACCGATGGCGGATCACGTCACGCACCTGATCGTGCATGGAACCCTGCATCTTCTTGGCTATGATCACGTCGAAGAGGAAGACGCCGAATTGATGGAGGGGCTGGAAGTGCAGATACTTGCCAGCCTTGGGGTTTCTGACCCATATTAGGCGCGCAGCCGCCAGTGGGCGGCGTTCTGGACAAAGGACCGATGGGCAGTAGCAACGACGGGTCTACCGCAGCGCACAGCGCGCTTGAGGTTTCGACCGACGAACCCGCCTCAGACCAGGGGCCTAAAGGCTTTTTTGGCAGGCTTCTTTCCGCTTTCAGCTCGTCACCCGAGCCTGCGCCCGCCGAGACGGCGCCGGGGACCTCGACCGAGGCGCATGGCCTTTACGCCCTGCGCAAGATGCGGGTCGACGATGTGGCCGTGCCGCAGGCCGATATCGTGGCGGTCCCGCTGGACATCGGCAAGGATGATCTTGTCGCGGTCTTCCGCAAACACGGCTTCAGCCGACTGCCGGTCTACAAGGGCACGCTGGATCAGCCGCAGGGGTTGGTTCTGCTGAAGGATCTTGCCTTGCAGCATGGGTTCGGGGCGACGGGCCGGTTCAGCCTCAAGCGGCTTTTGCGCCCGATCCTTTACGCTCCGCCTTCGATGGCGACGGGCGTCCTTTTGCAGAAGATGCAGAAGGAACGGGTCCACATGGCCTTGATCATCGATGAATATGGCGGGGTCGATGGTCTGGTCACCATCGAAGACCTGATCGAAACCGTGATCGGCGAGATCGAGGACGAGCATGACGAAGATGAAAGCGCGCTTTGGAAAGAGGAAGAACCCGGCGTGATCCTGGCACAATCCGCCGCTCCGCTTGAGGAAATCGAAGCCGCGCTTGGTCTGGCCCTTCGGTCGGGCGAAGAAGACGAAGAGATCGACACGCTGGGCGGTCTGGTCTTCCAACGCTCGGGTCATGTGCCGGCCAAGGGCGAAGTCATCACCCATGAAAACGGCGTGACGTTCGAAATCCTGGATGCCGACCCGCGCCGGATCAAGCGGCTGCGCGTGCGCCTTCCGGCGCAAGATCAGGGTGCCGCGTGATCCGTGGCTGAAGTCCGGCTATCGGGATGGCGTCGGCCTGGCCTTGCCTTTTCCCTTGGGGCGGTGGCGGCGCTGGGTCAGGCCCCGGTCGGGTTCTGGTGGGCGACGCTTGCCGGACTTGCGGGCCTTGTCTGGCTTTTGGAACAGGTGCCAAACCGGCGCGGGGCTTTCCTTGCGGGGCATGCCGCTGGCACTGGCTACTTCGCGCTGGCCCTGTCGTGGATCGTCGAACCTTTCCTGATCGACGTGGCACAGCACGGCTGGATGGCCCCCTTTGCCGTGGTCTTCCTGTCATCGGGCCTTGGCCTGTTCTGGGGCGCGGCGGCGCTGCTTGCCCGGCTGGTGCCGCAGCGGGCCTTGGGCTTTGTGGTGGCCTTTGTCGCCCTGGAATGGCTGCGCGAGGTGATCCTGACCGGCTTTCCCTGGGCGATGATCGGCCATGTCTGGATCGGAACCCCGATTGACCAGATCGCAGCCCTTGCCGGTCCTTCGGGCCTTGGGCTGCTGACGCTTGGCGTGGCGGTCCTGCCGGTGATCTGGCGCATTCGGGGTGCTGTTGCCGGGCTGGCGCTTTTGGGTCTGGCGCTGGGGTTCGGGCTATGGCGGCTGTCGCAGCCCATGCCCCAAGACCGCGAAGGGACGATCCGTCTGGTGCAACCCAACGCCGACCAGTCCCTGAAATGGGACGAGGTGCTGGCCGAAACCTTCCTGAACCGGTTGTTGTCGCTGACCGCCGAAGGCGACCCGGCCGACCTGACGATCTGGCCCGAAACCGCCGTGCCCTACATGCTGGAGTATGCCCCTGAAGTGGCGGGCATGATCAGCGTGGCGTCCAAAGGCAAGCTGGTCGCAGCGGGCATCCAGCGCGAAGAAGACGGGCGCTTTTACAACAGCCTGCGGTTTCTGGAAGGCGACGGCATTGAACGGGCGCGCTATGACAAGGCGCATCTGGTGCCCTTTGGCGAATACATTCCCTTTGGCGATCTGGCCTATGACTGGTTCGGGATCACCGCCTTTGCGGCGCAGGCCGGGGCGACCTATTCGGCGGGGTCGGGGCCTGATGTCATCGACCTTGGGCCCTTGGGCAAGGTGCTGCCGCTGATCTGTTATGAAGTGATCTTCCCGCGTGAGGTGAACGCGGCCCCCGAACGCGCCGACTGGATGTTGCAGATCACCAATGATGCCTGGTTCGGGGTCTGGACCGGCCCGTTCCAACACTTTGCCCAGGCCCGCCTGCGCGCCATCGAACAGGGCCTGCCGATGGTGCGGGTGGCCAATACCGGAGTCAGCGCCGTGATCGACGCGCGGGGTCGGGTTGTGGCTGACCTACCCTTCGGCACCATGGCCAAGCTTGATGCCCGAATTCCCGGCGCCGTGCCGCCCACGCCATACAGCCGCTGGGGTGATGGGCCGATCCTGCTTTTGCTGGCCGGTCTTGCCCTACTCTCGCTTCGGCGTCGTCCTGAATTCCGTTGACTGCGCTGAAAGCCCCGACTAGGGGAAGCAATGAACCTCCACAACGGCTTCCTGACGTGGCGGGGATCAACCAATGGAGCACTTCCCATGAGCCGCCTTGACTATGTCTTCACTTCCGAGTCCGTCTCGGAGGGCCACCCCGACAAGGTCTGCGACCGCATTTCCGATGCCGTCCTGGATGCCTTCCTGAAGGAAGAACCGAACGCCCGTGTCGCCTGCGAAACCTTTGCCACGACCAACCGCGTGGTTGTCGGCGGCGAGGTGGGCCTGTCGTCGAAAGAGGCGACCGCCGCGATGGTGAAGCGCGTGGACGGCATCGTCCGCGATTGCGTGCGCGACATCGGCTATGAGCAGAAAAAGTTCCACTGGGACAAGATCAAGGTCCACAACTACCTGCACGAACAGTCGGCCCATATCGCACAGGGCGTCGACCGTGACGGGGCCGGCGATCAGGGCATCATGTTCGGCTATGCCACGCTGGAAACTCCGGAATTCATGCCCGCGCCGATCCAGTACGCCCACGCGATCCTCCGCCGTCTGGCCGAGGTGCGGAAATCCGGCGCAGAACCGACGCTGGGACCGGACGCGAAAAGCCAGTTGACGCTGCGCTATGCCAACGGCAAGCCGGTCGAGGTCACGTCCATCGTCCTGTCCACCCAGCACACCTCCAAGCGGCAGACCTCCAAGGTCATCCGCAAGATCGTGGAACCCTATATCCGCGACGTTCTGCCTGACGGCTGGATCACGAAGAAGACCGAATGGCACGTCAACCCGACCGGGACTTTCGTCATCGGCGGGCCGGACGGCGACGCTGGCCTGACCGGCCGCAAGATCATCGTCGACACCTACGGTGGCGCTGCCCCGCACGGCGGCGGCGCGTTTTCCGGCAAGGACCCGACCAAGGTCGACCGCTCGGCCGCCTATGCCGCGCGCTATCTGGCCAAGAACGTGGTCGCGGCAGGTCTGGCCGATCGCTGCACGCTGCAGGTTTCCTATGCCATCGGCGTCGCCAAGCCGCTGTCGATCTACGTCGACACCCACGGCACCGGCAAGGTTACGGATGCGGTGATCGAAAAGGCCGTGGCCGAAGTCATGGACCTGACCCCGCGTGGCATCCGCACCCATCTTGACCTGAACCGCCCGATCTATGCCCGCACCAGCGCCTATGGCCATTTTGGTCGCGCACCCGAGGCTGACGGCGGTTTCTCGTGGGAACGGACCGATCTGATCGAAGCGCTGAAGAAGGCGGTCTGAAACACCATTTCGCGCGCCGCAGTGACACACTGGCGGCGCGCGATCAAATTCGATATTGCTGGTTTCGGTCCATTTATCCTGGTGTTCCTGATGACGCGACTGATCTCACGTCTTGTTCCGGCCCTTCTGGCCCTTGCCCTTGCTGGCTGCGTCTCCTCGCAAGAGGACTTGGTCACCCAGCGCATCGCGGTGTCCGAGGAATGCCTTGTCGGCAAATGCCGCTTCAACAACGCCCCCTTGAAGCTTGAACCCGAAAAGATCCGCCTCAAAGGCCGCAGCTATGATTTCCAGCGCGTGGCCAAACGGCTTGATTTCATCGACGGTAACGGTGCGGGCTGGCAGGCCCCCGAGAAATCGCTGACTGACGGTGCTTCGATCCCGGAAATCTTCGTCCCGCTGATCGGCTTTCCAAATGAGCCGCGCTTTGTGAACGCCGCCGCCCTGCATGACGCCTATTGCGGCATCGGCAACGAAAGCGGGCCAGTCTACCACATCAAGACCTGGCAGGAAGTCCACCGCCTGTTCTATGACGCGCTGGTCGCCAGCGGCACGCCAGATCTGAAGGCCAAGGTCATGTTCGCCGCTGTCTGGATCGGCGGCCCGCGCTGGTATCCGATGGGCGCGCCGGACCTGACCCTTGAAAGCGTGCCGGACACCGCGAAGAAAGAGGCGTTCCTTGCCGCGAAAGCCTTCATCGAAAGCGAACACCCCAGTATGCCGGTGCTGGTCGACTTCCTCGAGGAAGAGGTTCGCAAGATGCTTGGCAAGAAGGTGAAGGAAAAAGGCGAGGCTGACCCTTCCAACCAGAATTCGACCTACGATCCCCCAAACTTGTACTAGCCTGACGGACCGGGCCAAAGCAAAATCCCGACTAAAGCCTGACACTGCGCGCTGTTGATTTTGGCTTTGCCTTGAATGGCCAGCTCCCAGCCACCCCGCGGGGGCTTGGTATCTTCGACAACAGGGTGCGTGGGATAGGTTCGCCCCTGCATCCACCCAAGCCAGGGAAGTAGGAATGACCAGCACCGACGTTTCAGGTCTGACCCAATTGGGACAGAAGACCGACCTCCCTGCCTCGCCCGATGCGGCGGTGTTGGAACGGGTGCCGACCGCCCATGCCGGTACGCCCTATGTCGTGCGTTTTACCGCGCCCGAGTTTACCTCGCTGTGCCCGATGACCGGCCAGCCCGATTTCGCCCATATCGTGATCGACTACATCCCCGGCGACTGGCTGGTCGAATCGAAGTCGCTCAAGCTTTATCTGCACAGCTTCCGCAATCACGGGGCCTTCCACGAAGACTGCACACTGGATATCGGCAAGCGGCTGGTTGACCTTCTGGCACCGCAATGGCTGCGGATCGGGGCCTACTGGTATCCGCGCGGCGGGATTCCGATTGACGTGTTCTGGCAGACCGGCACCCCGCCCAAGGGCGTCTGGCTGCCAGATCAGGGCGTCGCCCCCTATCGCGGGCGCGGCTAAGCTTGACCATCCCCGGCTCGGGTCCTAAAGCGCCGGGCATGACCGACAGCGCCCCCCAATCCCGCAACTTCTATGGCCGCATCCGGGGCAAGACCCTGCGTGCCAGCCAGAAGGACTATCTGACCAACGATCTTGGCCCGCTGACCCTGCGCGGGATCACGCGGGACGACAACCCCGACCGCACGCCGCTTGACCTTGGCTTTGCGGCCGGCAAACCGCTGTGGCTGGAAGTCGGCTTTGGTGGCGGCGAGCATCTGGTGCATATGGCTGCCCGATATCCTGCTGTCACGATTATCGGGGCCGAGCCTTTTGTGAACGGCATCGCCATGCTTCTGGGCAAGATCCGCGGTGCGGGGGTTTCGAACCTCTGGCTGCATCCGGGCGACGTGCGTGACCTGTTCGACGTGCTGCCCGATGCCTGCCTGTCGAAGGTTTTTCTCAACTACCCCGACCCCTGGCCCAAGGCCCGCCACCACCGCCGCCGCTTTGTCACGCCGGAATATCTGGAACCCCTGGCGCGCAAGATGATCTTGGGGGCCGAGTTGCGAGTGGCGACCGACATCCCCGACTATGTCCGCCAGACGCTGGAAGAGGTTCCGCCCGCCGGGTTCACCCTGGAACGGCAGGCCGGACTGGGCGAGGCTTGGGACGACTGGCTTTCCACCCGCTATGAACAAAAGGCCCTGCGCGAAGGCCGCCAGCCGCATTACCTGACCTTCCGGCGCAATTGAGTATTTGGACCAAGATGAAAACCCTTCCGCATCCTCTTGGCCAAAATACTCCCCCGCCGGAGGCGTCCACCACCTGATCCGGGGCGCTGCTTCGGGGCAATGGACCCCGCGCTTTCCTTGCGCTATCAGGCCCCTCGGAATGTGAGGGAGAGATCGATGTCCGGCCATGGTGACGCGCAACCGATGAAATCCGCCCGATCCGGGCCGCTCAAGGGCGTGGCCGAAGTGCCGGGCGACAAGTCGATCTCGCACCGATCCTTGATCTTCGGCGCGATGGCCGTGGGCGAAACCCGGATCACCGGTCTTCTGGAAGGTCAGGACGTGCTGGACACCGCCAAGGCGATGCGGGCCTTCGGGGCCACCGTCACCCGTCTGGGCGAAGGGGCCTGGACCGTAAACGGCGTCGGGGTCGGCGGGTTTCAGGAACCGGCGGATGTGCTGGATGTCGGCAACTCGGGCACCGGGGCGCGGCTGATCATGGGGACGATGGCGACCACGCCCATCACCGCGACCTTCACCGGCGACGCCAGCCTTCGCAAACGCCCGATGGGAAGGGTGACCGACCCGCTCTCGCTGTTCGGCACCCGCGCCTATGGCCGCAAGGGGGGCCGCCTGCCGATGACCATCGTTGGCGCGGCGAACCCGGTGCCGGTGCGCTATACGCTGCCGGTTGCGTCCGCTCAGGTCAAATCGGCGATCCTTCTGGCGGGCCTCAATGCCCCCGGCGAGACGGTGGTGATCGAAAAGGAACCGACACGCGACCATTCGGAACGCATGCTTCTGGGGTTCGGGGCCAAGCTGAATGTCGAAAAGACCAGCGAAGGCCATGTCATCACCCTGACCGGCCAGCCCGAACTGCGCCCCCAGACCGTCGCCGTGCCGCGCGATCCGTCTTCGGCGGCCTTCCCGGTCTGTGCCGCGCTGATCGTCGAGGGGTCCGATATCCTTGTTCCCGGTGTCAGCCAGAACCTGACCCGCAACGGGCTTTACCTGACCCTGGTCGAAATGGGCGCCGAGATCGACTTTCTGAACCCGCGCGAAGAAGGTGGCGAGCCGGTCGCGGACCTGCGCGTCCGGTTCAGCGGCAACATGAAGGGGATCGAAGTTCCCCCCGAACGCGCGCCGTCGATGATCGACGAATATCCGGTCCTGTCGGTGGTCGCCTCGTTCGCGACCGGCAAGACCGTGATGCGGGGGGTCAAGGAGCTGCGGGTCAAGGAAAGCGACCGGATCGACGCGATGGCCCGGGGGCTGGAGGCTTGCGGGGTCCGTGTCGAAGAGGACGAGGACACCCTGATCGTCCACGGCATGGGCCCGGGCGGCGTGCCCGGTGGGGCGACCTGTGCCACCCACATCGACCACCGGATCGCGATGTCGTTCCTGGTCTGCGGGCTGGCCTCTAAGGCCCCGGTCGCGGTGGATGACGGGTCACCCATCCAGACCTCGTTCCCGGTGTTCGAGGGGCTGATGCGGGACCTTGGGGCGCGGATCGAGCGGGGCTGACGCGGGCTGTCCACGCGGGAAGGGTTTCTGCGCGCAGGAAATTCAAGACCTTGCGTGTGGACATTCAGGATTGGGTAACCAACCCTCGGCTTGTGGCGGCAGTCAGATTGAGCGGCTTTGCCGCGAAGACCTTTTATCTCGTCGTCGGGCTTCGCCTCCTCCTCGGGCATGGGGGCGCTTCGCCCCCCACGGCGATGGTTTTGGAAAAACCATCGCCTTCCCCCCGAGGATATTTGGCGACGGGAAATCGAAGCAGCGTCAATGACGGGGAGCCGTTTGCGCCGGTCCGTCAGACACCCCCGGCGGGCAGGGGTCTTTCGCCGATCCGCTGGGCCACCATGACCAGATAGCCATCCGGGTCTTGCACCAGAAATTCGCGCTGGCCGCCCAGTCGGTCACCCCAGTCGCGCCACTTGTCGCGCAGATCGACATAGAATGGGTGGCCCGCAGCCCGCACCTTTGCCGCAGCGGCATGGGCATCGCGGACAAAGACCTGGGTCACGCCGCCCCGGCCAAAGGGCACCTCCATTGGTGCGACTTCCCAGTCGCCGTCCCGCTGGTAGATCATCACCTGCGCCCCATCGGGATGTTCAAGAAAGGCAAGGCTTTGTGCCGGACGGGTGAAGACCGGGGCGAAGCCAAGAACCCCGGTCCAGAACGCATAGGACCTTGGGAAATCCTCGACCATCATCTCGGCGATAAGGGCTGACCAGTGCTTTGGCGGTGATCCGGTTCCCATCGGGTTTCCTTCGTTTGACACGAAGGGCAGGCTAGAAGAGAACGAAGCCATGAAACAGGGGTGGACATGATCTTTACCGTGGCAATCGACGGGCCGGCAGCGGCGGGCAAGGGCACGATCAGCCGGGCTGTGGCGGCGCGGTTCGGGCTCCGGCATCTGGACACTGGGCTTTTGTACCGGGCGGTTGGGGTGCTGGGGGGCGATCCGGTCACCGCCGCGCGGGGGTTGCGGGCCGAGGATCTGGCGCGCGACGACCTGCGGTCCTTGGCGGCGGGGCAGGCGGCAAGCAAGGTGGCGGTGATCCCGGAAGTTCGGGCGGCGCTTGTTGAATTTCAACGGAAATTCGCGCGGAGCAAGGGGGGCGCGGTGCTGGACGGGCGCGACATCGGCACGGTGATCTGCCCCGAGGCCGAGGTGAAGCTGTATGTCACCGCCAGCCCCGAAGTGCGCGCCCATCGTCGATGGCTGGAAGTTGGCGGCGACGAAGGCGCGGTTCTGGCCGAGGTGAAGGAACGCGATGCCCGTGACATGGGGCGGGCGGATGCGCCGCTGCGGGCGGCTGTGGATGCGGTTGTGATCGACACCTCGGAAATGGGGATCGACGAGGCGGTCGCACGCGCCGCTGCTGTGGTTGAAATGGTGCTGAAAGCAAGGCGTTAGCGATGCCGCGGCCCGAGGTTCATTTCCACATCAACCCCCGGCAGGCCGACAATTGGCGCGGGAAACTCCGGTTGGCGCTGTTCACCCGGTTGGCCGTGATGTGTGAGGCGCATGGGTTGGTCTATCGCGCGGTTGCGCGTCCGGGGCATGAGATGCAGACGCGGGCTGGTCTGGCGGACGGGAATATCCATGTCGTCGAAAATGGCCGGATGCAGGGTGAAGGCTGGCTGAATGCCGCGACGGCCTATCTGACGGGGTTCTGGCACATGGACCCGCGCGGGATGCAGGCGGAAAGTTCGGCGATTGACGATGTGTTCGATGCGGGCGTGGTGGACGCAGGCGAGGCGGAGGCGTTCTTCAACCGATTGAAAAGACGGTTTCTTTTGCCGCGAAAGTCGCGCTATCACCAGCCGGTTGAGGTGGCCGACGATATCCCAGATGGGGCCGTGGCGCTGTTCCTGCAGGGGCCTTCGGCCTATCACAACGGGCGCTGTTCCCTGCCGATGGAGGAGATGATCGGGATCGTCGCCAGGGGCTCGGGCGGGCGTCCGGTGGTGGTGAAACCGCATCCTCAAATGCCCGAAGTCGGGGGCATTGCCATGATGGAGGCCATGGAGGCGGGGGCAGCGTTTCAGGTTACCGAGGCGAATGTGCATGACATTCTCGCCCGCTGTTCGGTGAACATCTCGGTCAATTCGGCCGTCGCGTTTGAGGGGTTCATGCATGGCAAGCCTGCGATATTGTTTGGAAAATCGGACTTCCCTTCCCTTGTGACCCGCGCCTATGGGGCCGAAGACTACCCCGCTGCGCTGGAGGCGGCCTTGGCCGCGGACTGGCCCTATCCGAAGATGCTGCACTCGTATTTCAGCCGCCACACGCTGGAACTGGAGGCCCCCGACTTCGAAGCGCGGGCCTTTGCGGCGTTTGAGCGGGTGGGGTTCCCCAAGAACCGGCTGGGGCTGGCCTAGGCAAAAGGATTCCGAAAGATGAACGGGTTTTCGGCAGGAACCGGGGCCGGGTGATGCAACCCATTGGGAACGCTGGTTTAACCGGGCCATTTCGGCCCATTTCCCGCGTCTTGAAACCGTCTTCCTTTTGTCTTCCTTCCGTCTTGCCTGAAGGGGTGCGCAAGCGCTGTTAACCATGCGGAGCGAATCGGAGCAGAGACCAGACGTAGGCGGCGACGTTTTCGAAGACCTTGCTGCGGAGCCAGCGAGAGCTTTGTTCCGATTTCCGGGAAGAAGTCGCTTCGGGGCGACAGTTGCGGCAATTGCGATTGCGCCTAGCGCGTCAGGAACCGATCAACTATTGCGGCCAACCCCCAGGCGGGCAGGCTCAGGACGATGACCAGCAGGACGCTCAGGGGCAGAAGGCCGAAACCGCCACCGGTTGCGAAGGTCGTGACAGCCAGGATGATTGGCAGTGGCAGGAATACCAGCGTTGTGTTGATCCGGTTCTGGCCGGGAAAGATTGCCGCAAGCCCACCGGTCAAAAGGATCGAAATGCCCCAAGACACCCAGAAGGCCGGAATATCCCAAAGCTCCCGCGGGTAGGCCGACCAGATCGAAAAGCCCCAAAGTCCGCTGCCAACAAGAAGAGGGAATATCCAGCGCATGGCCGAAGTCTTGCCCCGGATCGCGGCGAAATTAGGTCGGCAAGGGAATCAGGACGACCAAAGCGGCAACGAATGGCACGAATGGGGGCCGCCTTGCCGGGCGGTCCCGTCTTTCCCTTGCCTCACCCCGGAAATCGGCCTATAGGCCCCCATCCCGAAGTGAGAGCTGTCCCCGGTCTGCCGGTGGGCGGTGTTTTTCGTTAAGGGAGAGCAAAGACCGGCGGAGCCAACCGCGTGGCCTGTGAAAAGACGAGAAAAGGAAACTGACTGAATGTGCGCTAAAGCAACCATGGAAGACTTCGAAGCCCTGCTGAAGGAAAGCTTCGAGATTGACACGCCCGAAGAGGGAACCGTTGTCAAAGGCAAGGTCATCGCGATCGAAGCGGGCCAGGCCATCATCGATGTCGGCTACAAGATGGAAGGCCGCATCGACCT
>CAUJIP010000024.1 GCA_963205235.1 Pseudomonadota bacterium | reverse complement strand
TGCAAGGCCTGCAACCGCCGCCAGAGGGCGTTCTGCGACAGGCCGATCCCTTCGGCCAGATCGCGCTGCGTTAGGCTCCCATCCTTTTGCAGCATTGACAGGATACGCAGATCAAGATTGTCGATACTCGCCATTATGTCGATCACCTGACCCAAGATTCAGTACATACTGCAAGAAAAAAGCAAACTGCACAACTCCGCTGTCCCTTATCTTCGCGGCAAGAAAAGGAGACCGCCATGCCGCACCCCATCCACTTTCCCGGCCAGATGCAAAGCTTCCGCGACGGCCTTGACGGGGTGCAGGACATCGTACGTGGCCTGATCGGCAAGGGGGCGGAATTCGACACGCCCTTCGGTCGCCAGAAACTCGTCTACGCCGATTACGTCGCTTCGGGCCGCGCTCTGCGGCAGGTCGAGGCGTTCATCCTGACCGAGGTCCTTCCCTTCTACGCCAACAGCCATACCGAGGCTTCGCACTGCGGCGCCCATGTCACCCGCCTGCGGCGTGAGGCGCGTCAGGCCATCGCCACCGCCTGCGGGGCGGGGCCGGACCATGCGGTGATCTTCGCCGGATCGGGGGCGACGGCGGGCTTGAACCGGCTGGTCACCCTGCTGGGCGTCGGGCCGGGGACGCGGGTGGTGATCGGGCCTTATGAGCATCACTCGAACATCCTGCCCTGGCGCGAATCCGGGGCGGAGGTCGTCGAACTGGGCGAAGCACCAACCGGCGGCCCCGATCTGGGCGACCTGCGCCGCGCGCTGAAAGGCCCCAGTCGGGTCATCGTCTCGCTTTCGGCGGCCTCGAACGTGACCGGGATCCTGTCGGATGTCGAAGCCATCACCCGCATCGTCAAGGCCCATGGCGCGCTGATGGTCTGGGATTATGCCGGGGGCGGTCCCTATCTGCCCATCGCGATGACCCCGGCACCGGATGCCGTGATCGACGCCATCGTCACCTCGCCGCACAAGTTTCCCGGCGGGCCGGGGGCTTCGGGTATCCTGATCCTGCGCCGGGATGCGGCGGTCGCGACCAAACCCACCTGGCCCGGCGGCGGCACCGTCCGCTATGTCTCGCCCACCGCGCATGACTATCTGCCGGGGCTTGAGGCGCGGGAAGAGGCTGGAACGCCCAATGTCCTTGGCGACATCCGCGCCGGTCTGGCCTTTGTCGTCAAAGACGCCATCGGGCTTGACCATCAGGTCGCCCGCAACGCCGCCCTTGCCGCGCAGGGCCTTGCCGCCCTGAGTGCCGTGCCGGGGGTTCAGGTTCTGGGTCTGCCCAATGCCCCCCGCCTGCCGATCTTCTCGATCCGCGTCCGGCAGGGGCAGGATCACCTCAACCCCCAACTCGCCGCCCGCATCCTGTCCGACCATTTCGGCATCCAGGCCCGCGGCGGCTGCGCCTGCGCAGGCCCCTACGGCCACCGTCTTCTGGGTGTGACCGATGCCGAATCCGAGGCGCTGCGGGCCGAAATTCTCGCTGGCAACGACAGCGTGAAACCCGGCTTCCTGCGCTTCAACCTCAGCGTCCTGATGGACGAGGCCGAGGTGGTTTTCATCCTGCAAAGCATCGGGCAGTTGTCGGAGCGGGCAGAGGCCCTTGCCGCAGGCTATGCTGTGGACCCCGACACCGCGCTGTTTCAGGCAAAGGCAGCCTGACGCGCAAGACGGGTCCCTGTTGCCCGCCGCGCCACCGCGTTGCACCCGCGCGTCTACATCGGCAAAGTCGCGAGGTGACCGAGCGGACAGCTTTCCCGCAAGGTCTTTCTCTTCGAAAAATATCCTCCGGGGGTTTGGGGGTGGAAAACCCCCAACTTCCGAGGCGGTTGGTCCGCAGGCGAAGCCGCAGGACCAGAGACGAGACAAAAGGCTTGCGCCCGGAAGGGCGCTCCGGTCAACAACCGCCGCAGCCGGACGGAACGGCAGTCAAGCCGAACCTCTTTGCCCGTCCAATCGTCAGCCAGAGCCACCCGTTAAAATTTCCCTAACAAAAAAACTCAAGCTACTGATTAAAAATCATAATCCAAATCTGTCCACGGTGGACACTTCGTCACCCCCTTGCGGCCCCCGTCCCCTCCGGGCACTCTCCGGGCACCCCCAGACAAGGCCGATCCCATGCCCGAGCTCTCGACCCTCCTCCTCCTCCTCGCTGTCCTCCTGATCATAGGGGCCTTCGCGGGCGTGGTCGGCGGGCTTCTCGGGGTCGGCGGCGGCATCGTCCTTGTCCCGGCGTTTTTCTACACCTTCACCCACCTCGGCCTCGGCGGGGCGCAGGTGATGCAGGTCTGCGTCGCGACCTCGATGGCAACCATCGTGATCACCTCGCTGCGGTCGGTCTCGGCCCACCACAAGAAGGGCGCGGTCGATTGGACGGTCCTGAAAGGCTGGGGCCCGACGCTGGCCATCGCGGCGGCGGTGGGCACCTTCGTCGCCTCCCGCGTGCCCTCCTCGGCCCTGCAGGCCGTGTTCGGCATCCTCGCCGGGTTGGCGGGTCTCTGGATGGCCTTCGGCCGCGATCAGTGGCGGCTGGGGCAGGCGATGCCCGCCCAACCCACCCGCAGCGCCCTTGCTGGCGGGGTCGGGTTCTTTTCCGCCATGATGGGGATCGGCGGCGGCACCTTCGGGGTGCCCTTGATGACCCTTTACGGGATGCCCATCCACCGCGCCGTCGCCACCGCCTCGGGGTTCGGAGTGGTGATCGCCGTCCCCTCGGTGATCGGCTTCCTGTTCCTTCCCGTCGCCGAACCCCCGCCCTGGACGGTGGGGGCGGTCAACCTCCCGGCCTTCCTGGTGGTGATCGGCACGACCTTGCTGACCACCCCGCTTGGCGTCCGGCTGGCGCATTCGATGAACCCCAAGCCCCTGAAACGCGCCTTCGCGGTGTTCCTGACCCTGGTCGCGCTGAACATGCTGCGGAAGGTTCTGGGATGGTAGACCCCGGCTGGCAGAAGATCGGCCCGGACCCGGTGATCCTTGCCTGGGCGAAGGCGGCGCGGAAGTCTGCCCTTGATATCCTGTCGACAACGACGGAACCCTGGCGCTGCGGGGGCACCTGGTTTGTCGGCGTCGATGCCCTGCCGAACGGGCCGGACGGAGCGATCAACGGCACGCCCTTCCCGTGGGGGGCGCTGCCATTGACCCCCGAACCCCTGCACCGGGCACAGCTTTCGGTGATCGGGCGGGGCTATCCCCAGCCTTCACCCCAGGAATCGCCCGCCGCCTTTGCCTTCCGGCGCGACCGTGATGCCGCCCATCTGGACGGCCTGCTTGCCATCGGTCCCGAAAAGGCCCGCATGGTCAAGGAACCGCATGGATGGATCCTGGGCCTGCCGCTGAATGACAGCACCGCCTCGCCGCTGACCGTCTGGGAGGGCAGTCACGAAGTCCTGCGCGCGGCCCTTCTGAAGGCCTTGTCGGCCCATCCCCCGGAAACCTGGGGTGACGTCGACATCACCGAAGCCTACCAGATCGCCCGGAAACAGGTTTTCGCCACCTGTCGGCGGATAGAACTTCCGGCCCGACCGGGCGAGGCCACGCTTCTCCACCGCCTGACGTTGCACGGCGTTGCTCCCTGGAAACCCGGCGACACTGCCCCGCCCGAGGGCCGGATGATCGCCTATCTTCGCCCGCAATTCGCCAGCACCCACCATTGGCTGACCGCGCCTTAGGCTTTCCCGTCTGAAAATATCCTCTGGGGGTCTGGGGGGCGAAGCGCCCCCAGCGGAGGCAAGCGGGCGCAAGTCCCGCGCAGGCGACCCAAAAGACTTGCGCCCGGCAGGGCGCTCCGATTGAAAACCGTTGGCGGATCAGCGTTCCAGCCGGGCCATCCGGCCGCCGCGACGTTTGGCCAGTTGCGGGGCGCGGGTGGGAAGGTCGGCCATCACGCGGGCGCGGTCTTCATGGCTCATCCGCGACCAGCCCGAGATTTCATCGATTGACCGGTAGCAGCCGACGCAAATCCGCGCTTCGGGATGGACGACGCACAGCTTGACGCAAGGCGACGCGATCTCATCTCGTTTCCAGACGTCATCTTTCACAGCTTCAGCCCCGTTTTCAGTTTCTGGCAAGATATGCCATCCTGTCCAACGCCCCTTGCAGAATAAAGCCGGCGGCCACCTGATCGATGACCTCTTTGCGACGCTTTCGCGACGTATCCGCCTCGAGAAGCGCCCTTTCGGCGGCAACGGTCGACAGGCGTTCATCCCAGAAGCAGATCGGCAAGGTCGTCAGCTTTTCAAGATTGCGCGCGAAGGCCTGGGTCGATTGCACTCGGGGGCCAGAGGAGCCATCCATGTTCAGGGGCAGGCCAAGGACAATGCCTGTCGCCCCGCGCTGGTCCAGAAGGGCAAGTAGCCTGGCAGCATCGAGGGTGAATTTCTCGCGCCGGATCACCTCGATCGGGGTTGCGACCTGACGGCGCAGGTCAGACAGGGCGACGCCGATGGTCATGGTTCCCAGATCCAGCCCGGCAATCGCCCGGTTCGGAGAGAGGGCGGCGGCAAAGCTTTCGATATCGGCAGCGATCACGGAGCAAGGCCTGCGGTCTTGGCCGCTTCGGCAAGGGCCGCGAGTTCGGCGGCGCGACCTTCGAACTTGGTCTTGGCCTCGTCATAGATGGCTTGCGCCTGATCACCGCGACCAAGGACGGTAAGCGAGGTGATCAGACGGGCCCAATCTTCGACCGGGCCGCCTTCGCTTGCCAGACGGTCGGAAAGCTGGGCGACCATGCCTTCGATCATTGCCTGCCGGTCTTCTGGCGTCATGTCGGCTGCGTTTTCCATATCGGCGGCTGACGGGCCGGGGCTGGCTGTACCGGGCAGGGTGTAGCGGATGCCGGCAAGCCCGGCGACCTCTTCGATCCGTTCGCGGACCGAGGTGACCCAAGGCGCGGCAGGGTTGCCGGTTTCGGCGATGGGGCGCCAGAACTGGAAGGCCTGATCATAGCGCCCGCCTTGCAGGAACATCTCGCCCACCAGATAGCGCGCCAGTTCGTTCGACATGTCGCGGGTCAGGGTTTCGCGCAGTTGGGTTTCGGCCTCGGGCGAGACATAGCCCTGGGCTTCGATCACCAGCGCAAGGGCAAGGTTCGCGTGATCGGCGGCGTTGGTGTCGGTCCCCAAAAGCGCGATCAGACGTTCCTGTGTGCGGACGGCTGCCTGGGATTCGCCTGCTTCCAGCCGCTGGCGGAACAGCTCGCGCAGGACGGTCGGGTCGGAAATCGCGGCAAGCTCGGTCGCAAGGCTGGCATCCAGGGCCGCGTCCCGGCCGGTGCCAAGGCGTTTCAACTCGGCTTCCTGATTGGGGCGGGCTGCGATGCCTTCGTCAAGCGCCTGCAGCCGGGGTTCCAGCGCCATATCGGGATAGCCGGGCGCGCCGATCACCCAATATCCGGCCACCGCACCCGGCAGCAAAAGCGCAAGGATCGCGACAGGGGCGATGCGGAGCGGAAGTCCCGCCACCAATGCCGTCGGCCCGGTTTGCGCGCGGTCGGCCTCCAGCACCCGGCGACCGACTTCGGCGCGCAGTCTGCCAGCTTCATCCGGGCCAATCGTGCCGCGGGCAAGGTCGCGGTCGATGTCGGAGAGCTGGTCCTTGTAGACGGCAAGATCGGTCGAGGCCCCGGCCCCGAGGGGGGCAGCCTTCAGCATCGCCCGGATCAGCACCAGTGCTGCGGCAACCGCAAGGCAGAGGGCCAGAACCCAGAACTCCCAGCCCGCCATCTTTGTCTGCCTCTCTGCGTTGCTTCGCCCCGATGTAGTCGTTTCACCGCCCCCAAGAAAGAGGCATTCCGCCGCATTTCCCGGTCGGGGGCGGGCCCTTGTGGGGTTGCGGCGACCCCGGGCGCACATCGGAACCGGCGAATGTCGCATTTTTCCCGATTGTGCCGCTTGAGGCGGTGGCTACAATCGGCAAGCAATTCATGAAACAGATGCCGGAGCTTCCGGCGCGAACCCTCCGACATGAGGTCCCGATGAAACGCTATTCGGTCTTTGCCATTGCCCGCGAGGCGCTGCGCTATCACTCAGGCTGGGAAAAGGCCTGGCGGTCGCCCGAGCCCAAGGCCCAGTACGACGCGATTGTCGTCGGGGCAGGGGGGCATGGTCTGGCGACGGCCTATTATCTGGGCAAGAACCACGGCATCACCAATGTCGCGATCATCGAAAAGGGCTGGCTGGGCGGTGGCAACACCGGGCGGAATACGACGATCATCCGGTCGAACTATCTGCAGGACTCGTCCGCCGCGATCTATGAAAAGGCGCGGTCGCTGTATGAGACGATGAGCCAGGACCTGAACTACAACGTCATGTTCAGCCCCCGTGGCGTGATGATGCTGGCGCAGACCCACCACGAGGTGCGGGGTTACCTGCGCACGGCGCATGCGAACGCGCTGCAGGGGATTGCCACGGAATTCATCACGCCGCAGCGGGTCAAGGAGCTGTGCCCGATCCTGAACATCGACGGGCCGCGCTATCCGGTTCTGGGTGCGCTCTGGCAGCCGCGCGGCGGCACCGGGCGGCACGACGCGGTGGCCTGGGGCTATGCCCGCGCCTGTTCCGCGATGGGCATGGACATCATCCAGAACTGCGAAGTCAAAGGCGTGCGGTCGGAAAACGGTCAGGTCACCGGCGTTGACACCACCAAGGGCTTCATCGGTACCAAGAAGCTGGGGATGGTCGTCGCAGGCCATTCGGGCCAGCTGGCCGAGATGGCGGGCTTCCGCCTGCCGATCGAAGCCGTGGCGCTGCAAGCGCTGGTATCGGAACCGATCAAGCCCTGCATGGATGTGGTCGTGATGGCCAACACCGTCCACGGCTACATGTCGCAATCCGACAAGGGCGAGATGGTGATCGGCGGCGGCACCGACGGGTTCAACAACTATACCCAGCGCGGGTCGTTCCACCACATCGAGGAGACGCTCCGCGCGCTGGTCGAGACATTCCCGATCATCAGTCGGTTGAAGATGCTGCGCCAGTGGGGCGGGATCGTCGACATGACCGGCGACCGGTCGCCCATCATCTCGAAAACCCCGCTTGGGAACTGCTTCATCAACTGCGGCTGGGGGACGGGCGGCTTCAAGGCCATTCCGGGCTCGGGCTGGGCGATGGCGGAACTGATGGCCAAGGGCGAACCCGGACCGCTGGCCGAGGCCTTCAACATGTGGCGCTTCAAGGAAGGCCAGTTCATCGACGAGTCGGTGGCTGCCGGGGTGGCGCATTGATGGCAAAGATCGCGACGCAAATTACTTCGAAGGAATTTGCACAAGTTTTCGAAAACTTTTGCGGCTCGACCGCGGAAATGGAGCGCTTCCATGCTCACGCTTGAATGCCCCTACTGCGGCGTAAAGGCCGACGAAACCGAACTGGCCCCCGGCTATGAGGCGCACCTGAAGCGTTTCGGGCCCGGCTCCTCGCCCGAGGAGTTCGAGGCCTACATGTTCGCCCGCAAGAACCCCAAGGGCGTGCATTTCGAACGCTGGCGGCATGCCTATGGCTGCGGCAAGTGGTTCCTCGCGGCCCGCTGCACCGCCACGCTTGAGGTGTTCGGAACCTACCCCGCGCAGGTCTCCGAACCCCCCGCCGACATCATCAAGAAGATCCAGGCCCGCCGCCCAGAATGGAAATCTGGCTGGCAGCCTGACGGGAAGGGCACGAAATGAGCACTCGGCTTGCAAAAGGCGGTCGCCTGATCAACCGGACCGCGCCCGTTGAGTTCAGCTTCAACGGCAAGAAGATGAAGGGCTTTCAGGGCGACAGCCTTGCCGCCGCCCTTCTGGCCAACGACCAAGTCATGGTTGGCCGCAGCTTCAAGTATCACCGCCCGCGCGGCATCGTCGCGGCAGGGCCGGAAGAGCCGAACGCGCTGGTGAACCTTGGCACCGGCGCGCGGCTGGAGCCGAACCAGCGCACCACCACGACCGAGCTGTTCAGTGGGTTGGAGGCGACCAGCCAGAACCACTGGCCATCGCTGTCCTTCGACGTGGGCGTGATCAACAACTACGCCTCGCGCTTCATGCCGGCGGGGTTCTATTACAAGACCTTCATGCATCCGCGCCCCTTCTGGAAGCATGTGTTCGAACCCGTCATCCGCCGCGCCGCCGGTCTGGGCAAGGCGCCGACGCAGGGCGATGCCGACCGCTATGAACAGGCCTATGCCTTCTGCGACGTGCTGGTCGTGGGCGCTGGGATTGCGGGCCTGAAGGCCGCCAAATCCGCCGCCGACGCCGGTCAGCGCGTCATTCTGGTTGAACAGACCCCGGTTCTGGGCGGACGCGCCCCGGTTGACGACACCGAGGTTGACGGCAAGCCGGTCGAGGCCTGGCTGTCCGCAATGGAAGCCGACCTTGCCGCCCGTGACAACGTGACAATCCGTGTCCGCACCGTTGCGGCGGGGGTCTATGACCACGGCTATGTGCTGGCCGACGAACGGGTCGCCGACCATACCCCCGGCGATGGTCGTCCGAAGCATCGCCTTTGGCGCATCCGGACGGCCAAGGTGATCAACGCCGCAGGTGCCATCGAACGCCCGCTGAGCTTTGCAGGCAACGACATTCCCGGCGTCATGCTGGCGGGTGCCTTGCGCGACTATGTGGTGAACTACGGCGTCTCGCCCGGTGACCGCACGGTTGTTGTCACCAACAACGACTCTGCCTACCAGACCGCGCTGGCGCTGAAGGCCGCTGGCCTTGACGTGCCCGCCGTTCTGGACGCCCGCGCCAGTGCCACCGGTGCCCTGCCGGAAGCCGCCCGCAAGGCTGGCATCCGCGTCATCACCGGCCACGGCATCGCCAAGGTCAAGGGTGGCAAGCGCGTCACTGGCGTTTCGGTCTGCGCGCAGGCTGGTGAAGGGTCCGTCACCGAGGAGATCGGCTGCGATGCTGTCGCCATGTCGGGCGGTTGGTCGCCTGTGGTTCACCTGTGGAGCCACTGCGGCGGCAAGCTGAACTGGGACGACACCATTTCCGCCTTTGTCCCCGATCCGACCCGTCCGCCGCTGAACCATGATGGTTCGGCCATGGTCGAGGTTGTCGGTGCGGCCTCGGGCGATCTGGACCTGTCGGGCAAGCCCTCGACGATCCCGCCGGTCTGGGTGATGCCGCAGGGCGCGCCGATCAAGCTGCGGTCAAAGATGTGGCTGGATTACCAGAACGACGTGAAGGTTTCGGACGTGCAGCTTGCGGCGCGTGAAGGCTATATGTCGGTCGAACATACCAAGCGGTATACCACGCTGGGGATGGCCACCGATCAGGGGAAACTGTCGAACATCAACGGTCTGGCCATTCTGGCCGACAGTCTGGGTTCGGAAATCCCGCAGGTCGGCACCACGACCTTCCGTCCGCCCTATACGCCGGTCACCATCGGCGCGCTGGCGGGGGAATCGCGCGGCGATATCTTCCAGCCGCTGCGGCGCACCCCGATGCATGAGGCGCATGAAAAGGCCGGGGCCTATTTCGAACCGGTCGGCCTCTGGCGCCGCCCCTACTGCTTCCCGCGCGCTGGCGAGACGCATGAACAGGCGGTCCACCGGGAGGTGAACAACACTCGCAACAACGTGGGCCTTCTGGACGCCTCGACCCTTGGCAAGATCATCGTCAAGGGCCCGGATGCCGGCAAGTTCCTGGACATGCTCTACACCGGCGTCATGTCGACGCTGCCGGTCGGCAAGTGCCGCTATGGCCTGATGTGCAACGAACAGGGCTTCCTGTCCGATGACGGCGTGGTTGCGCGCATCGACGAGGATACCTGGCTTTGCCACACGACCTCGGGCGGCGCGGACCGGATCCATGGCTGGATGGAAGACTGGCTGCAGTGCGAATGGTGGGACTGGAAGGTCTTTACCGCCAACGTGACCGAGCAATATGCCCAGGTCGCCGTTGTCGGCCCCAATGCGCGCAAGCTCTTGGAAAGCCTTGGCGGGATGGATGTCTCGAAAGAGGCGCTGCCGTTCATGCAATGGGCCGATGGCACCCTGGCCGGGTTCCCGGTGCGGGTCTACCGGATCAGCTTCTCGGGCGAACTCAGCTATGAAATCGCCGTCCCGGCGAGCCATGGCGCGGCCTTCTGGGAGGCTTGCACCAAGGCGGGCAAGGCCTTCGACGCGATGCCCTATGGCACCGAAGGCCTGCACGTGCTGCGCGCCGAAAAGGGCTTTATCATGATCGGCGACGAAACCGACGGCACGGTGATCCCGCAGGACCTTGGCCTTGACTGGGCCATTTCCAAGAAGAAGGCGGATTATCTGGGCAAGCGCGGGCAGGACCGGTCTTACCTTGCCAGCCCCGACCGCTGGAAACTGGTCGGCTTTGAAACGCTGGACGGGTCTGTCATCCCGGACGGAAGCTACATCATCGCCAGCGGGACCAACGCCAACGGCCAGCGCAACACGCAGGGCCGCGTCACCTCGACCTACTACTCGCCCACGCTGAAGCGCGGGATCGCCATGGGCCTGCTGAAACATGGCCCGACCCGGATGGGCGAAGTGGTGGAGTTCAACACCGTCAAGGGCGGGACCGTGAAGGCCAAAGTGCGCGACACGGTGTTCTTCGACAAGGATGGGGAGAAGCAGAATGTCTGACCCGGTTTCCGCGCTGAACGGCGCAAGCTTCAACGGGTTCGCCTCTGTTCGCGAAGTCGGGCCTTTGGGCATGATCTCCTTGCGCCACAAGGGGGGCGCTGCCCTGACCAAGGCGATCAAGGCGGCGGTCGGGACCAAGGTTCCGGCGCAGCGCAAGATCGAAGTGGCGGGCGACAAGGCCTGCGGCTGGATGAGCCCGGACGAATACCTGCTGGTCCTGCCCTACGGCGAAGTCGGCGCCGCGATGGACGCGCTGGCCAAGGCGCTGGACGGCGAACACCACCTTGCCGCCGATGTGTCGGACGCCCGCGCGGTGTTCCGGGTCGAAGGCGACAAGGCCGACCAGGTGCTGGCGAAACTCTCGCCGGTCGATTTCGCCACGTTGGAACCGGGTGAGCTGCGTCGCAGCCGCGCCGCGCAAGTGGCTGCCGCGATGTGGGCACAGGACGGCGGGTTCACCGTGGTCTGCTTCCGGTCGGTCGCCGTCTATGTGATGGGCCTTCTGACCCATTCGGCCCAACCGGGCAGCGAACTGGCCTGAAGCGGCTGTCAGGTAAAGGTCGGCGCGCCTTTCCAAGAATCCGATTGTGTTTCGAACCGGCCCCGACCAATTCTTGGTTGCGGGCCGGATTTCATTTTGGCCCAAGGCAGGATTTGGAGGAATGAGTTTGATTTCAAAGCTTTTCACCTGGGCCTTGGCCGCCTGGCTTTTCGTGATCGGACCCGCTGCGCAAGCAAACACGATCTATGAATGCACCATGAATGATGAAACGACGAACCGCGGCTGGCTGCCGACCAAGGTAGTTGTGTCCTACGATCCGGGGGCAGAAAAGGCCTTGGTCAGTGACGAACTCATCCTGTCAGTCTTCGGCGAACCCCGATTGGTCGATATCAGGGCGGATACCGAAAAAAGACTGACGCTTGAATGGGAACTGTCGCTTCAGTCGCGCAGCGGGCTGCGGGTGGGGTTCAGTTATCTTCTTAAGATCCAGAAGCAGACCAAGACCGCGGTTATCAACGCCTTCCCAAAGCTTTACTCTGATAGGTTCGGTTCGACTGGAACGTGCAAAGTCATGGCGGATTAGCCGAGGAAATAAGTCCGGACCTCTTGATCTGGCAAGGAAACTGGGAAACCGTAACAGGAAGGGTCGGCGCAATATCGCTGTTCCTGGAACACAAATGATTTCCTAGGGAGAAGGCATTGCTTAAAGGATTTTTCAGAACCACTTTTGCCCTTGCCGGGCTTGTGACGATGGCGCTGGCATCGGCGGGCCAAGCGCGCACCATCTATGAATGCACGTTCGAGGATCGCGGGCCAAACCGGAACTGGTTGCCGACGATTGTCTACGTTGCCTATGACCCTGGTTCGGAAGAAGTGCAGGTCAGCGATCCCATCATCGAAAGTGTGTCCGGCGGGCCGATTTCGGTGAAACCAAGAACGGACAATGACGCGCGGCTGTCGCTGAGATGGACGCTGATGCTGGAATCGACCGCGCAAAACGACTTTCAGTGGACCTATGACTTCACGGTCTACAAGGCGGACAACAAGGCGAAGATCACCGGAACGCCGCGCGGATACAGCGATACGCTTTATGCGCCGGGAACCTGCAAGGTAAAGAAGGGTTAAGCCGATGGTATTGCGACTTCTTTCCTGCTTGACGCGCCCCAACACTCTGGCCGCGCCCTTGACCGCTGTTGCATGTCTTGGGTTTGCACATCCCGCCCAGGCCGCCGAAGGCGACAGCTATCTTTGCAAGATAGATACGCATGGCCCGTTTGAAGGCACCGTTCCCGAGATGGTGGCCTTTGTCGTCGGTACGGACGATGGCGGGACGATGGTGTTCGATCCGTTCATCAACAACTACTACAACGGGCCGATCGACGCCCAGCTACTGGACGACAACGACGCAAAGGTCCGGATCCGGTGGGTCATCAAGTTTGTCGCGGTGGGCGAAGTCGCGACTACAAAGCTGCAATACGAGCTGCTTTTCCTGAAAGGCCAGAACAAGGCGCAGCTTCGTGCCAAGCTTCCCTATGGCGAAAGCAAGGAGCCGACATTCCCGGCCACCTGCACGCGCGAGAAGTGGGAGTAGCGGCGGGAAGGTAACCGCCAAACGCGCGGATATGGCGGCAAACGCTTGACCTTGGGGGGGGCGGCGACCTATCTCGCATGGGGACGCAATCCCATTCAGGAGCAAGACAATGGCTTTCACCCTTCCCGATCTTCCCTATGCCCATGATGCGCTTGCCTCGCTTGGCATGTCGAAGGAAACGCTGGAATACCACCACGACCTGCACCACAAGGCCTATGTCGACAACGGCAACAAGCTGATCGCCGGGACCGAGTGGGAAGGCAAGTCGCTGGAAGATATCGTGCGCGGCACCTATCAGGCCGGTGCCGTGGCGCAGAACGGCATTTTCAACAATGCCAGCCAGCACTGGAACCACAACATGTTCTGGACCTGGATGGCTCCGGGCGAAGGCAAGAAGATGCCGGGGGCTCTGGAAAAGGCGCTGACCGACAGCTTCGGCTCGGTCCAGGCGTTCAAGGATGCCTTCGCCGCCGCAGGCGCGGGTCAGTTCGGCGCGGGCTGGTGCTGGCTGGTCAAGGACAAGGACGGCAGCCTGAAGGTCACCAAGACCGAAAACGGCGTGAACCCGCTGTGCTTTGGCCAGACCGCGCTGCTGGGCTGCGATGTGTGGGAGCATTCCTACTACATCGACTTCCGCAACAAGCGTCCGGCGTACCTGACCAACTTCATGGACAAGCTGGTGAACTGGGAAGCCGTCGCCGCAGGTCTTTGAGCCTTTCGCCAGAATGACCGGGGCCCGTGGAGCGATCCGCGGGCTTTTTTCTTTGGTTCAGGACCTAGCCCTGATCACGCCCCTGAAAAGCGCCGCCCATCCCGGCGCTTTCCGGGGGCGTCGAGGTCCTAGACCGGTTCGGACCGGGGCGGTCAGCCCAAGTCCCGGATCAGGGATGCCTCCAGCGCCTGTATATCGGGGGCGACCTTGAAAAGACTGCGCAGTGCTGCATCGGCAAAGCCTTCGGCGATCACATGGTCGATCAGCGCCAGCAGTGGCTGCCAGTAGCCTTGGACATCTACAAGGAAGATCGGCTTTTGGTGCAATCCGATCTGCGCCCAGGTCAACACTTCGAAGAATTCGTCCAGCGACCCGGCCCCACCCGGCAGCACAACAACGGCGTCCGAGTTCATGAACATCACCTTCTTGCGTTCATGCATGTCCTCGGTCACCACCACGTTGGCAGGATCGCGCCGCTTTGCCTCGCGGCCCAGAAGATGCACCGGGATCACGCCAAGACTGGTCGCCCCCCCGATCTTGGCCGCCCGAGCGACTTCGCCCATCAGCCCGACATCGCCCGCGCCGTAGACCAGCCGCCAGCCATGCCGCGCGATGGCCTGGCCAAGCGAGACCGCCGCGGCAGCGTGGGCGGGCTTCGCCCCTGAACGTGAGCCGCAGAAGACGCAAATCGAAGTCATGTGCTGGGGTCCTTGCGAAAACGGTTGCTTTGCGCGCTGATATCAAGATTCCTGCGTACAAGGAATGGATAGGGCAGGGTTTCCTTGCCGGGGACAGCCTAGCGGGAAGGATGTCGAATGTCGCTCTGGGACGAGCTGAATACGCCGACGCAAACTGTCATCCTTGGCTCGGCGGTGGCACTGGTGATCGGTGCGGGCTATCTGGGCTGGCAGGCACTGCAGCCGGACCCGACCCCGCCTGCCGCCCTTGTCGAACCTGTCGCACCGGCGACCGAGGCGCCAGAGGCAGAGCCCGAAGCGGCGGCGCTGCCCAAGATCGACACCTGGCGTGTGGCGCAGGATGGCGAGTCGGTCGTGGCGGGGCTGGCTTTGCCGGGGGCAAAGGTCGAGGTGCTGATCGATGGCGATGTGGTCGCCGACGGTGTGGCCGGGGAGACTGGCGAATTCGTGATGCTTTTCACGCTGCCAGCCCGCGACGCCCCAAGCCTGATGTGGTTGACCATGACCGCCCCCGGTGAGCCTATGGTGGTTTCGGATGACCGGATCGCGCTTGGGCCGATCAAGGGGCCTGCGCCTGCAGAGGTTGCGACGGCCGAAGTGACCGAGACCCCTGTCCCCGAAGAAGAGGCGGCCCCGGTCGCGCTTTTGGTAAAGGAGGAGGGCGTGGTGGTGTTGCAGAACGCCGACCCCGCCCCGGAACTTGCCGCCAGCGTCACCATCGAAACGATTGCCTATACGCCGGAAGGCGCGGTGCAGGTTGGCGGTCGCGGGGCGGAAGGCGCGGCGCTGAGGCTTTATCTGGACAACGCCGAGATTGCGAAGCTGTCTGTGCCGGAAGGCGGTGCCTGGCTGGCGACCCTGGGCGATACTGAACCGGGCATATATACGCTGCGGGTTGATCAGATGGATGCGTCGGGCAAGGTGACCTCACGCTTCGAGACGCCGTTCAAGCGCGAATCGCTGGAGGCTCTGGCTGCCCTTTCCGGGCGGCTGGACGAACCTGCCCCGGCCCAGGCAGAGGAACCGGCACCCGAAGCCGCGCCAGAGCCTGCGCTCGATGCGGTGGTCGCCGACGCCGCGCCAGAGCCTGCCCCTGCGGCGAAGGAACCGGCGGTCCTGGCCGCGCCTGAACCGGCCCCGGAGCCGGTTCCTGAGCCTGAGCCGACTGTCGCCGTGGCTGAAGCCGAACCGGTGGCCGAACCGATTGTCACCGCCGAAGCGGTGCCAGAACCCACTCCTGAGCCTGCCCCCGAACCGGTTGCGGCACCTGCGGTGACGGTGACGGTCCAGCCCGGATTTACCCTTTGGGGCATCGCGCAGCAGAACCTTGGCGACGGGGTGCTTTATGTGCAGCTGTTCGAGGCGAATGCCGACCAGATCAAGGACCCCGACCTGATCTATCCCGGTCAGGTCTTCGCGGTGCCGGGCGCAACTGCCCCCTGACGACAAGCGGAGGAGGGGTCATGGTGACTGTCGCCGCAGGCGGCAAGGATCGTCGGGTCCTGGCAGCAGCAATGGTTCATCAGATAGCCGATGGTGCCGCCAAGGCCGGCAGGATCGACGCTGTAGATCACGTTCCGTGCCACCCGGCGCGCGGTCAGAAGCCCTGCCTGTTCCAATGCCGAAAGGTGAAACGACAGCCGGGGCCCCGCCAGCCCCAGGGCTTGCGCAATCTGTCCGGCAGGCATACCTGCAGCACCCTGCGGCACCAGCAGACGAACAAGGTCAAGCCGGGTTTCGTGTGCAAGGGCCGACAGGGCTGCGAGGGCTTTACTTCGATCCATCGTTCAACTATTCAAGAACTGTTGAAATAAAGATAGCCCATTCCGACCTTCCCCGCAACAGCGGGATGCTGACCAGGGACTGACAATGCGCCGGACAACTTCGACCGCGACTTCCGCCGACATGCATGCAAGCAAGGGCTCGGGTTGGCAGACCCTTCGCCGGGTTGCGCCGTACCTTTGGCCCGAAGGCCAGGCCTGGGTAAAGCGCCGCGTGGTCTTTGCGCTGGTCTTTCTTTTTGCGGCCAAGATCGTTTCGGTCACCACTCCCTGGCTGTACAAGCTGGCGGTCGATCAATTGGCTGGCGATGCGCCGGATACGGGCATGGTGCTGGGCCTTGGCGCGGTTGGACTGGTTGTCGCCTATGGGCTGGCGCGGTTCGGCGCGGTGGTCTTTGGCGAATTGCGGGATGCAGTCTTCGTAAAGGTCGGTCAGCGCGCCATCCGCCGTCTGGCCATTGAAACCTTTACCCATATCCACCAGTTGTCCCTGCGCTATCACATCACCCGCAAGACTGGCGGGCTTAGCCGCATCATCGAGCGTGGGGTGAAGGGCGTCGACTTCCTTCTGCGCTTCCTGTTGTTCTCTATCGGGCCGCTGATCCTTGAGCTTTCGATGGTCTCGGGCATCTTTGCCTGGGTGTTTGGCTGGCAATATGCGGCGGTCGTGATCGTGACCATAACGCTTTACGTCTGGTTCACCTTCAAGGTGACCGAATGGCGCGTGAAGCTGCGGCGCGAGATGAACGATCAGGACACGGATGCGAACCAGAAGGCCATCGACAGCCTGCTGAATTTTGAAACCGTCAAGTATTTCAACGCCGAGGTCCGCGAGGCTGACCGCTATGACAGCGCGATGCGCCAGTATGAGACGGCGGCGGTGAAAACCGGTCAGTCGCTGTCTTTCCTGAACGCGGGGCAGGCCTTCCTGATCACCACTGGCCTTGTGATCGTCATGGCGATGAGCGCGCAGGGCGTGCAGGCAGGCACGCTGACGGTGGGCGATTTCGTCATGGTCAATGCCTACATGATCCAGATCACCATGCCATTGAACTTCCTTGGCACGGTCTATCGCGAAATCCGGCAGGCGCTGGTCGACATGGGCGAGATGTTCGCGCTGTTGGGTCAACCGGCCGAGGTGGTGGATGCGCCGAACGCCGCGGCGTTGCAGGTCAAGGGCGGCGAGATCCGCTTTGAAGACGTGCGCTTCAACTATGAAGCCGACCGCGAGATTCTGAAAGGGATCAGCTTCCGCGTCGGGCCGGGCGAACGGGTGGCGTTGGTTGGAACCTCGGGGTCCGGCAAGTCGACCATCGGGCGGCTGTTGTTCCGGTTCTATGACATCCAGTCCGGCGCAATTGTGATCGACGGGCAGAATGTGCAGTCAGTCACCCAAAGCTCTTTGCATCAGGCGATCGGTGTCGTGCCGCAGGACACGGTCCTGTTCAACGACACGGTGCTTTACAACATCGCCTATGGCCGCGCCGGGGCTTCCCGCGCCGAAATCGAAGCTGCGGCCAAGGCCGCCAAGATCCATGATTTCGTGATGAGCCTGCCGCAAGGCTATGACACCACGGTCGGAGAACGCGGGCTGAAACTTTCGGGCGGCGAAAAGCAGCGGGTCGGCATTGCCCGCACCCTTTTGAAGAACCCGCCAATCCTTGTGCTGGACGAAGCGACCAGCGCGCTGGACACCCAGACCGAGCGATCGATCCAGGAATCTTTGCGCGAAATGGGGCAGGGGCGCAGCGTGATCACCATTGCGCACCGCTTGTCGACGATTGCCGATGCCGACTTGATCATCGTGCTGGAAGAAGGCCGCATTCTGGAACAGGGCAGCCATGACGAGCTTTTGGCGCGGCAGGGCAAGTATGCGCAGATGTGGGAACGCCAGTCCGCCGAGGACGACGACCTGACCACGGGCGAGGCGGCCTGATCAACTTCGCGGAAATGCCCTGCATGACAGGGTTTTTCCTTTGACCATCCGGTCAGGCTTCGCGCATTCTGCCCGCACCCGAAGGGAGGGGGCGATGCTTATCCGGCGTCTCGGTCTGGTTCTGATCCTCTGGCTTAGCGGTTTTAGCGCCGCGCTGGCTGAAAAGCGCGTGGCCCTTGTCATTGCGGCGGGCGACTATGATCTGATCCGCCCGCTGACCAATCCGGCCAATGACGCGCGGGCGATGGAAGACCTGCTGAAGAAGCTGGATTTCGAAGTCTTTGTCGAAACCAACCGCGATTTGCGCCGGATGCGGCGGGCGCTGGAGGATTTCAAGGAAGATGCGGCGGGCGCGGACGTGGCCCTGCTGTTCTTTGCGGGCCACGGGGTCGCACTGGACGGGGTGAACTATCTTCTGCCGACCGATGCTGATCCATCTTCGGCCGAAAGACTGGCCGCAACCTCGCTGTCTTTGTCCGAGGCACAGGATGCGCTGAAGGCCGTGGCCCCGGTTGCCGTCGTCTTGCTGGACGCCTGTCGCGACGACCCCTTTGCCACCGGTGCCACCGCATCCGAAGATGGGCGCGGTGCTGCGGCGCTGGATGGGGCCGAAGTGCCGGAACCCCCGAAGGGCAAGCCGGTTCCCGGTCTGGGGCGCATTGGGCGGGCGGATGGCGTGCTTTTCGCCTTTGCCGCCGCCCCGAATGAAACGGCCTCGGATGGAAGCGAGGCGAATTCGCCCTTCACCTCGGCGCTGGTCCGGCATTTCGGGACGGCGGGGGTTGAACTGCGCACGGCGCTGACCCTGGTGCAGCAGGATGTCTATGACCGCAGCCGGGGCAAGCAATTGCCCTATATCGAAAGCGGCTTGCCCGAGCTTGTCTTCATCACCGGTCAGGGCGTGCTGCCAGAACGTGACCAGCTTTTGATGGCCATGGCCGACCTGACGCCGGATCTGCGCGCCGAAGTCGAGGCGCTGGCGGCGGACCGCAACATGCCGCTGGCACCGCTTTATGCGGCCCTTCTGTCCGCCGATCTGGAAGAGCAGACCGCCGAAGACCGGGCGCGGCTTCTGGAAGAGGCGGCGGTCGGCTATGAACAGTTCCAAAGCGAATTGCAGCGTTTCCAATCGGATGACCCCCGCGTTGCCGATCTGCGCGCCCAGGCGGAAGAGCAGCTTTCGCTTGGCGCTTTCGACACCGCCCGCGCCATTCTGACCGAAGCCGCCGAGATCGACTCCTCCGCCCGCACCTCGATGCGCGAAACCTTCATCTCACGCACGGTCTCGGAGGCGGCGACCCATCTTCTGAACGCCAACGCTGCTCGCACCGACCTGCGCTATGACCTTGCCATCGCCGACCTGACCAAGGTCACCACGCTTTACGCCGAAGTCGAACCGGGCCTTCTGGACCGCGAAACCCAGTTCATCTACATGGGCGCGCTGGAAGATCTGGGCGATCTGCAACTGGTGGCCGGCAACACGCAGATGGCGCTGGATGCCTTCATCCGCCGCAGTCATTTCGCGCAGGCGCAGGTCGAAGCCGATCCGACCGATGTCGACTGGGTTCACGAGCTGATCTGGGCACTGACCAGCGTTGGCAACGTGCTGCAACAGCAGGGCTATCTGAACGAGGCCGAGACAGCCTATTCCAGCGCGCTGGAGTTTTCGCAATGGCAGGCCGACCAAAGGCCCGACGATCCCGTCCTGATGCGCGACCGTCAGGCAGCGCGCAAGAAGCTGGGCGAGATCCGCTATGCCCGCAACGACTTTGTCGGCGCGCTGGAGGCGTTTCGCGAAGCCCTTACCTTGAACGAGGCACTGCTGGCGCTTGACCCGACCAATCCGGATGACCGGCGCGACAATTCGTTCACGCAGGGGCGTATCGGCGATGTCCTGATGGCAATGGGCGACCGTGACGGGGCGCAGGCCGCCTATGCGATCTCGCAACAGGTGACCGAAGAACTGCTTGCCGAATTTCCGGACAATGACGATATCCGCCGTGGCCTGTCGGTCAGCTATGAACGGCTGGGCAACATGCTTGTCGGTGATCTTGATTACGAAGGCGGGCTTGCCGCCTATGGGGATGCACTTGTCATCCGCGAGGAACTGGCAGCCCTTGACCCCGACAACACGCTGCGCCAGCGCGATCTGGCGATAACCTTCGAAAATATCGGGGATATCAACCATTTGCGCGGCGAAGGCGAATCCGCGCTTCTGGCCTATCAGGCGGCGCTTGCGATCCGGGAAAAGTTGGCAGCGCTTGATCCGACCAACATGCTTTGGCAGCACGATCTGTCTGTCACGATGGAAAGGCTGGGCGATTTCTATCAGGCGGAAGACGATCTTGTCGCAGCATTGGAGGCACATGAACGCTCTCGCGCCCTGCGCGAGACCATCGTCATGCTTGACCCGGAAAACCTGCCCCGGCAGCGCGACCTTGGGGTGGCGATCGAACGTGTCGCCAATGTCAAGCTGGCCATGGGCGACCGCGAGGGCGCTTTCGCGTTGCACGACGCGGCACTTTACCTGCGCAAGGCGATGATGGCGGCCAACCCCTCGGTCGCCGAATACCAGCGGGACACAAGCTTTTCGTATCTGGCGCTGGGAAAGATGCTGGTAGATGACGGCGACTATGAAACCGCCGAGACGCTTTATGCCGAAGCCGTCCATCTTCGGACCCAGCTTGTCGGGGCGGCCCCGAACGATATTACTGCCCTGCGTGAGCTGTCAGAGGTGCAGAACGGCCATTCCGATGTCCTGCTGAACCTCGGCCGCCAGGTAGATGCGCTGACCGCCAGTCAGGATGCGCTGTCGACGGTGGAACGTGTCTTGCAGCTTGCCCCGGACATTCCGGACCATCTGCATGACCGGCTGACCACGTTGAACCGCATGGGCGACGCGCAGGCCGCACTGGGTGACTTTGGCGCGGCGGTCGAAACCTACCGGGCCATGGCCTCGGACGGGTCAGCCTTGCTGGACATCGACCCTTACAACACCGGCTGGGCGAACGAGCTTGGCATCGCGATGGAGCGGTTGGGCTCGGCGCAGGCGGAAACGGGGGATTACAATGGCGCCTTGAAAAGCCAGCGGGACGCGCTGGCCCTGCGGGAATGGCTGAACGGTCAGGATCAAGCCAATCCGGACTGGTATCGCAACCTTGCCGTCTCTTACGAACGGGTCGGCACGATGCTGGCGCAGCTTGGCGACAGCGCGCAGGCGCTGGACCAGCAGGAAATGAGCCTGGCGATCATGCGCGACCTTTCGGCGACCTATCCTGATGATCCCTGGTACGAGCTGGATGTCGTGCGGGCGCTGGACTTGAAGGCGACCTTGCAGGACGACCCGACCGAAGCAAGCCAAGAGGCCTTGGCAATTCTGGAAGACATGCAGTCCACAGGCCGTTTGCCGCAGGGCTATGAAGAATGGATTCCCGCCTTCCGCGAAAGCTTGGGCCTTCCATAGGAAATCTGACACCAGCCTGCGCCGGGCAGGGCTTGGCAACCTGACGCCTTTGCCTGTAAGACGGACAAAACCGGACCAGAGGCAAATGCGTTGAGCAATCCCGACAGTTTCATCGAAGAGGTCACCGAAGAAGTTCGCCGTGACCGGCTTTTCAAGCTTTTCCGCAAGTATGGCTGGATTGGCGGGCTGGCGGTGATCGGCATTGTCGGCGGCGCGGCCTGGAACGAATGGTCGAAATCGCGCGCCGAAGCGCGGGCACAGGCTTTTGGCGACGCGATCGTCGATGCCCTTGATACCGGCACACCCGAAGAACGCCGCGCCGCCCTTGGTGCCGTGCCTTCGGACGGGGCGCAGACCGCCCTTCTGCAACTGGTCCTGTCCTCGGACAGTCAGGGGGATATGGCAGAGAATCTGGCGGCGCTTGACAAGGTGGCCGCCGATACGACCCTTTCACCCGCCTATCGCGATCTGGCGGTCCTGCGCCGGGTGCTTCTGGCCGGGACTGACATGGCCCTGGCGGACCGGCGGACGGCCCTGCAGGGCATCGCTGCTGCTGGAAGCCCGTATCGGGTATTGGCAGAAGAACAACTTGCCTATCTTCTGGTCGAAGAAGGCAAGACGGATGACGCCATTGCCGCGATGATCGCGCTTTTGCAGGATCAGGCGGCCAGTAACGAGTTGCGCGCGCGGCTTGGGCAAATGGTGATGGTTCTGGGCGGTACGCTGCCAGACCAAAGCGCGGGCTGAGGCGCGGAAATGGCGCAAGGGAAAGGCTTTGGGTGGCAGGCATGACGATCCGGCATAAGGCGGGCAAACTGGTTGCAGGAGCGGGTGTCCTGGCACTGCTTGCAGCCTGCGCGCAGAAGGAAGTGGTCCTTGAGGGCGAGCGTTTTCCGGTATCGGCACCGCTGGATGACAGCCTTGCCGTCGAAGGCCAGCCTGCACCGACGGCAACTGCCGCCCCCGCGAACCTGAGCCTGCCGATCAGCCTTCCCGCAGCGACCTCGGGCGACTGGACGCACCGCGCGGGCAATGCGCGCCATCTGGTGCCGCATGCCTCGCTTAGCGCCACGCCTGCGCTGGCCTGGACGGCATCGATCGGGCAGGGCAGCAGCCGCAAGAACCGGATCGTTGCAGCTCCTGTCGTTTCGGACGGGCGGGTGTTTACGATGGACGCCGGAACCACGGTCAGCGCGACGTCGACCGGTGGGGCAAGCCTGTGGTCGGTCGACCTGACGGCAAGCTTCGACAAGGGCGGCGGCCAGTCTGGCGGCGGCC
>CAUJIP010000023.1 GCA_963205235.1 Pseudomonadota bacterium | reverse complement strand
ATGGCCTGGATCGGCATTGCGGTTAGGCCTCTTGCCCGCAGGTCGGCGGCGTTCAGGCCCCTGGGGGCGCGGCCCGAACCATTCAGGGCGACGATCTCCTCGGAGCCGGCAGGCTTCAGCAGCACGAAGCAGTCACCACCGATGCCGGTCATCTGCGGTTCGGCGATGCCAAGGACCAGGGCTCCGGCGATGGCGGCATCGGCCGCATTGCCACCGGATTTCAGCACTTCGATGGCGACCTGGGCCGCGACGGGATGCGAGGTGGCGCAGATGCCATTCCGGGCATAGACGGCCGAGCGGCCGGGCAGGTGAAGGTCGCGCATCATTCCCCCAAGGACAGCCTAACCTGCCGAAACTAGGCCGCAGGCGCGGCGAAGCCAAGGGGAAAGGACCCCTGGCATCCGGGAGAGGCTGGACAGGAAGCCGGACACCAGGGGGCAGCGTCTGTCGCCGCATCTGAAGTTCACGCCGCGTTGGTGGCGGCCGCGGTTCGGGCTGGTGGCAGCCTTGCGGCCTTTCCGGAGAATTTTCCGGAAACCGGACAGGCGCCTGTCCAGGGCAGGGAGAAACATCGGACAAGCACCCGAGTCGAAGGCAAGTGGCCTGTCAGTCGACCGAACCGGATTCCGCGCTTGTCAGAGAAACTTCAGGGCAGGAGGAACTGCAAGTGATTGCAACCCTCCGCCCGGCTGTAGACCAAGTCTGTCGTCAGACTGTGGATCAGGCGCCAGCCGAAACCGCCCTCGGGCAGGTCGTCCAGCGCCAGGCCCGACCTGCCGGGAAGGCGGCCTTCGGGCAAGGTACCCCCCGGCATCGCCTTGCCCTGGTCGACGATCACGCAGCGCAGGCCCTGTGACGTCTGCGTGATGGAGACTGTCACCAGGCCCGGCCGGCTCCCGTAGGCGTGTTCGGCCACGTTGTTCAGCACCTCGGCCAGAACCAGTTCGGCGGTGCCGCGTCTGTCGTCCGAAAGCCGGGCAAGCGGCGGCAAGGCCAGCATCCGATGAAGGCTGTCCCGGACAGTGAGCGGCGTGGCCGTGAAGGCCAGGTGCAGGTCAATGGGCCGGGAGTCCTGGTCAGGCGCTGGCGGCATGCGAAACGGCCAGTTCGACCGAAAGATGGATGGTGAAGATGCTGTCCATCCGGGTCAGGCGAAAGACCTTTTCCACTGTCGGCGTCAGGCCCGACAGCTCCAGCACCCGATCCGGGCCAAGGAGTTTCTTCACCGCGACGATGGCACCCAGACCCGACGAATCGAGAAACTGGACACGGGCGAGATCAAGCACGACGCGAGGCGGGCCATCCTTGGTGACATCGCGCATCTTTTCCTTGAACTGGATGGCGGTGGCGGCGTCGATCCGGTCTTCCAGGACACTGACCGAAATCACCTTTGGCCTGGTCTGTGTTTGCAGTTGCATGGTGCCCCCTTTGCTTGCGTTTCCGGCAGGCTAGGGGCAAAGAGTGAACAACAGGTAAGCGTCAGTTGAGCTGGAACGTCACCGGATAGCGCCCATCCTCGAAATCGCCGAAGAGATCGCCAAGGTCGGGATGATCGACCGGCTCTCCCGTCTCATCCGGCACGAGGTTCTGTTCCGAGACATAGGCCACATAGTAACTTTGGCCATTCTCGGCGAGCAGGTGGTAGAACGGCTGGTCCTTTGACGGACGGCTGTCCTCGGGGATGTTGTCGTACCATTCCTCGGTGTTGGAAAACATCGCGTCGACGTCGAACACCACGCCCCGGAACGGATGCTTCCGATGACGGAGTATCTGTCCGATATGATACTTGGCGTGCGTCGTCTGCATCAAACAATCCCCCGGATTTTCTTTACGCTTTCGCAATGAATCTGTCCACTTCGCCACGCCGCCGTGAGGGAAACAGTCTGTGGGCCCTGCCCCTACAGTCCGCCTGCTCGCAGGTTTCTGATGGCGGGGTCGGGTGTTCCCCATTTCATCCCCGGTGCGAATAAGCTAAACTCCGGGCAAAAGAAAAGTGCACGAGGGGCAGATGAGCAGGTTTCTCCGTGCGTCGCTGGTGGTCCTATGCCTTGCTTCCTGCGGGGGCGGCGGCAACTACTCGGCGCCGAGGCAGATGGACGACGCATGTGCGATCATGCGGGAGCGGCCGCAGTACAGGCGGGCGATGGAAACGACCGAGCGGCGCTGGGGTATTCCGGTGCATGTGCAGATGGCGACGATCTATCAGGAATCGAAGTTCATCGGCAACGCGCGCACCCCGCATACCTTTGCGCTGGGCGTGATCCCGATGGGGCGGCAAAGCACGGCCTACGGCTACAGCCAGGCCCTCAACGCCACCTGGGAGGAATACCAGGACAGCGCGGGGGGGCGGCGGGCCAAGCGTGACGATATCGGCGACGCGACGGATTTCATGGGTTGGTACATGAATGAATCCAGCCGGAGCCTGGGTATTTCCAAGGGCGACGCCGAGGCGCAGTATCTGGCCTATCACGAAGGCAGGACCGGCTATTCGGCGCAGTCCTACCTGGGCAAGCCCTGGCTGGTGGACGTGGCGGCAGCCGTCGGCAAGCGGTCCGAGATGTATCGCGAGCAGCTTGCCTACTGCCGCTGAAGCCGCGGGGCGCGTCGTCTGACGTTCCGCCGGGCCATCAGTCGCGGGCAGAGATCTCGGCGGTGATGTCGAAAAGTCGGGCGCCCAGGGCGCCGCCCTTCTTCATCTCGCCCAGGATCACCGTGGTCTGCGAGCCGAGGTCGTCGGTGATGACCCATTGCCGCAATTCCACCGGATTGGCGGTGAACACCAGTTCGATGGAGCCGTATTCCGGATGCTCCGGGTCCTGCGCCCGGACACGGGTCGAGGTGCCGTCCTCGGTATGCCCGACAACCATCTTCGCACGGTCAAGGTCGATGTTCGCGGCCAGGATCAGGTTCAGCGGCGTGCGTTTCAGAGGGTATTGTTCCGGAGGTTGATTCGACTTCGAATCGAAGATCGCCACGTTCTGCCCCCCGGCGATCACCAGGCTGCGGTCGGGTGGGCCGTATTCGAACCGCACCCGGCCCGGCCGCTTGATATAGATCTTGCCGGTCGAGATCGTGCCATCGGCATTCACCTGGGTAAAATCGGCCTCTACGGTCGTCAGGCCGTTCAGATAGGCCGAGATGTCCTTGAGCGGCAGCTTTTCGGCTGCGGCAGGAAACGGCAACAGGAAAGCGAGCGGGGCCAGAAGGGCGAGGCGACGGTTCATGCGCTGCAATATAGCGGTCGCCCAACGCGGATGCACCCCCGCCGCGGCCACTGTTGCAGAGACGTGCCGATGGCGTGACCGGGGCGTGAGAGTGACTTTCTTCTGCGGCTTTCTGGTGGAGCGAAGTAATCTTCGATGTTTTGTTATAAATCTGCAGATTTGTTCGATACATGGAGAATATTGCCTCGATCTTTACGAAGAAATGCCATTCTGGCACAGCTATCTTCCCGCTTCAAAGGAACATCGGATCAGGGGTGACGGGATGAAAGTCGTTGTGCTGGGCGCGGGTGTGATCGGGGTGACTTCGGCCTGGTATCTGGCCAAGGCCGGCCACGAGGTCACGGTGATCGACCGCCAGCCCGCCGCCGCGCTTGAAACCTCTTTCGCCAATGCGGGCGAGATCAGCCCCGGTTATGCCTCGCCCTGGGCGGCTCCGGGCATTCCCATCAAGGCGCTGAAATGGATGTTCATGGAGCACGCGCCCCTGATCGTCCAGCCGCGCCCGGACTGGGCCAAGCTGTCCTGGATGGCGCGGATGCTGATGAACTGCACGGCGTCGGCCTATGCGGTGAACAAGTCGCGCATGGTCCGGCTGGCGGAATACAGCCGCGATTGCCTGATGGATCTGCGCAACGAAACCGGGATTTCCTATGACGAGCGGACCCAGGGCACGCTGCAGCTGTTCCGCACCGAAAAACAGGTGGCTGCGGCAGAAAAGGACATTGCGGTCCTGAAGGCCGACGGCGTTCCGTTCGAGGTCTTGGATGCCGACGCCTGTGTCGCTGCCGAACCCGGCCTTGCGACGGCCCGGCACAAGATCGCGGGCGGCCTGCGTCTGCCGGGCGATGAAACCGGCGATTGCTTCAAGTTCACCCAGGGTCTTGCCCGCAAGGCCGAAGAGCTGGGCGTGACCTTCCGGCTCGGCGTCACGATCGACCGGCTGGAGGCCGATATCGGTCGGATCACCGCTGTCCGTACCTCGGAAGGTCGGGTGACAGCCGATGCTTTCGTTGTCGCGCTCGGCTCGTATTCGACGATGCTGGTGGATCCCTTCGGCATCCGGCTGCCGGTCTATCCGGTCAAGGGCTATTCGATCACCGCTCCGATCATCGACGACAGCCGCGCCCCGGTATCGACCGTGATGGACGAAACCCACAAGATCGCGATCACGCGACTGGGCGACCGCATCCGCGTCGGCGGAATGGCGGAAATCGCCGGTTTCGACTTCAGCCTGAACCCGAAACGCCAGGCCACTCTCACGCATTCGGTCGAGGATCTTTTCGGCGGGGCCGGCGATCAGTCGCAGGCGAGCTTCTGGTGCGGGCTGCGTCCGATGACGCCGGACGGAACGCCGATCATCGGTCGTTCGCCGCTGTCGAACCTGTTCCTGAACACCGGGCACGGCACATTGGGCTGGACCATGGCCGCAGGCTCGGGCCGGGTGCTGGCCGACATCGTTTCGGGCCGCCGCGCCGGGATCGAGAGCGAGGATCTTGGCTATGCCCGTTACCTGCGGGAAGGACGCAAGGGTCTGGGGTCCGGCGCCGGAGTGGCAGTTCCGGCCTGATGGCCGCTGAACCAGAGGCCGCCCCCAACATTACCCACTGGATTACAGGGCGATCTGGGCGCAGACTGCGCAGCGGGATCTTGGGGATGCCGTCGTGGCAGAGGAACGCAACGGACTGACCGACTATGGCCGTTTTGCGGCGGCTCTCGGTATTGTCTGGTTCGGGATTCAGGCACCTGGGCAAAGGATCGCCTACATCGCCTTGCCGTTCATTCTGGTCCTGTTGATGGCGCCGTCACAAAACGGTCTTGCGGGACGCGCCAGGCGGCTTCTCTTGCCGTTCGTGACCTGGTCGGTCGTCTTCGGCTTCCTGCACATGGCCCTGGCGCTCAAGGGCAACGATCCCCCGTTCAGCTGGTGGAACTGGGACATGGTCCTGATCGGCACCTGGGACCATCTGTGGATCCTGCCCTTCGGGTTTCTCGCCGCCATCATTGCCCCCTGGCTGCAGCATCCGATCGCCTCGCTCGGCATGGCCTGGGCGGCGGCTCTGGTGATCGTGGTCAAGGGAACTCCGGGCACGATGCCCTTCGATCAATGGAGCTTCGGCATCATCCCGATGCTTGTGGGGATCGCGTATTTCGCCTGGGGCTGGCGGCTGGCGGTGGTGGCGCTTTTTGGCAGCTGGCTCATCCTGCATCTGGGACGACCGGCGCCCGACAACTTCACGATTCTGGTCGGATCCGGTCTGGCGCTGGCCGCCCTGTCCTGGCGGCTTCCCGCCAGCGCCCTGTCCGAACGCTGCGCGCGCATGTCGGTCTGGATCTACCTCGCGCATCCGCTGGTCATCTTCATCGGTCAGACGCTGCGGATCACCTGGGTCGAGCTTGGGCTGTTTTCGATAGCGGGCAGCGTGATCCTGGCACAGCTGCTTGACACGGCCTCCCACACCTCGCGACGCCGCAACCTGGAATTCTGACGACCTGCCGCGTCACAGCCGCAGACCCTGCGCGATGCGGCGCAACTGCATCCGCGCGAGCAGCGGGTTGGCGCTTTCGCTGTCCAGCACCACGCAAAGGCAAAGCCCCAAGGTGCCATCCAGCGGGCGGATCAGGTGCATCCGGCGACCGAGCGTGATCAGGATGTCGTCTATCCGCTCTTCCCGGTTGCTGCCCAGGGCTTTCAGGTTCGCTTGCGCCATGTCGATCGCCGTCGCCATCGTCGCCGCCGGATCTGCATCGCCGCGTCCGGTTTCGCTGGCCATCACCGATCCGGTCACGCTGTCGACCAGCCAGCCCCCGGTGAAACCGCCGATCCGGCGCAGGCCCGAGAGGTCGGGGCCAAGGACTCGCGTCGTGGGGCGGCGCGGGCGAACCGGGGCCTGGGTCGGCTGTGGTGTGAGGGGGGGCGGGGCCACCCGGCGCAAGAGCACGACCTTGCGGTCGCTGCTCTGGACGGGTTGCGGCAGGGACTGCGTCCAGGCATGGGCGGTCTGGAACCGGGCCGCAGGCACCACGGACATCGCCGTGTCGACGCTTTCCAGAAACCCCTTCGGATAGCCCGCCACCGCCCCCGCGAGCGGCGTCAACGGATCGGGCCGCTTCTCGGCTTTCGCGCTCAGGCGGTTCTGGCAGTTTTCCGGCGCGGTGCCGGTGATCGCGTGATGCAGCGAAGCTGCCAGCGAATAGATGTCGCTCCATGGCCCACTGTTGCCGCCCGGTGCATACAGCTCATGCGGCGAATAGCCGTCCTTCACCACGCTCAGACCGGAATACTTTTCCGCCACACCCGAGGCGCTGCGGCGGGCGGCACCGAAGTCGATCAGGATCGGCTCGCCGTCCTGCGTGATGAAGATGTTGTCGGGCGAGATATCGCAGTGCAGTAGGCCGTTGGAGTGGATGTAATCGATCGCCGAGACCAGCTTGGCCGCGATGGTGACGATCTGGTCGGGGGTTAGCACAACCCGCCGGTCCTCAATGATGTCCAGAAGATCATGGCCGCGGATATAGTCCAGCGCCATATAGGCGGTGTCATTGTCCTCGAACACCTGATGCACGCCGACGATGTTCGGATGCTTCAACGCGGCAAGGCTCCTCGCCTCGTTCAGGAAGGCCTTCACGATCTTCGACATATGTTCGCGCGTGCTCTGCGACCGTGCGCGGACCCGGGTTTCGGCACGGCGGCAGAAGGTGCTGGAAAAGCATTCCTTGATCACTACGTCACGGTCCAGGCTGTCTTTTGCCAGATAGGTGATCCCGAAGCCGCCGCTGTTGATGAAGCGGATGATCCGGTACTGGCCGTGAAACAGCGTCGTGCCCGGCAGAAGCTCGTCGCCGAAAGTGTCGGCCGTCAGTGGTTCGGACGTGTCAAATGCCATGATGTCCCAAGGAGCCCCCATCCCCAGACGAACCGTCGGCCCTCGCACCAGCACCTTGTCGATTCTGCGGCGAAAATCCGGCGTGATTTACAACTTTAGGTTGTGGCGTGAATCGGGCGGGATTGAGACGCGATTGTGTTCGAAATGCCTAAATCGTTAAGGCCCCGCCGAATATATCCGGCAGGGCCTTGTGAGATGACCAATGCTCGTGCGGCTCAGCGTTCTTCGACCAGGATCTCGCGCTTGCCCACATGGTTGGCGCGGGTGACGACGCCTTCGTCCTCCATCTGCTCCACCAGACGCGCGGCCTTGTTGTAGCCGATCCCCAGCTTCCGCTGGATGTACGAGGTCGAGCATTTCCGGTCCCGCGCCACGATCGCCACGGCCTGATCGTACAGCGCATCGTCCGACGCTTCGCCCGAGCCGAGGCCAAGCACCATGTCGATGTCCGAGGCCGCATCTTCCTCCGGCCCCTCCACCACGCCCGACATGTAGACCGGCGGCCCGAAGCTCTTCAGATGGTTGACGATCTCTTCCACTTCCTCGTCCGAAACGAATGGCCCGTGGATACGGGTGATCTTTGCGCCGTTGCCCATGTAAAGCATGTCGCCCGCGCCAAGAAGCTGTTCCGCCCCCTGTTCGCCCAGGATCGTGCGGCTGTCGATCTTCGACGTGACCTGGAAGGAAATCCGGGTCGGGAAGTTCGCCTTGATCGTGCCGGTGATGACGTCGACGGAAGGCCGCTGCGTCGCCATGATCAGGTGGATTCCGCTCGCCCGTGCCATCTGCGCAAGACGCTGGATGCAGGCTTCGATCTCTTTCCCCGCGACCATCATCAGGTCGGCCATCTCGTCCACGATGACCACGATATAGGGCAGCGCGACGGGCGCGAACTCTTCCGTCTCGAAGACCGGATCGCCGGTTTCCTCGTCGAAGCCGGTCTGGATCGTCCGTTTGAACATCTCGTTCTTCGACAGGGCCTCTCGCACCCGTCCGTTGTAGCCCTCGATGTTGCGCACGCCCATCTTGGACATCTTGCGGTAGCGTTCCTCCATCTCGCCCACCACCCATTTCAGGGCGACGACCGCCTTCTTCGGGTCGGTGACGACGGGGGACAGCAGATGCGGGATGCCGTCATAGACCGACAGTTCCAGCATCTTCGGGTCGATCATGATCAACCGGCATTCCTCGGGCGTCAGCTTGTAGAGCAGGCTGAGGATCATGGTGTTGATCGCGACGGACTTGCCCGACCCGGTGGTCCCCGCAATCAAGAGGTGCGGCATCTTCGCCAGGTTCGTCACGACAGGCTCACCGCCGATGTCCTTGCCCAGGGCCAAGGGCAGCCGCAGATGGCTGTCGCCAAAGTCGCGCGCCGCCAGGATCTCGCGCAGGACAACCTTCTCGCGGTGCGCGTTCGGCAGTTCGATGCCGATAACGCTGCGGCCCGGCACGGTGGAGACACGCGCCGACAGGGCCGACATCGACCGCGCGATGTCATCCGCCAGCCCGATCACCCGGCTGGCCTTCAGCCCCGGTGCGGGTTCCAGCTCGTACATGGTGACGACCGGGCCGGGGCGGACGGCAGTGATCTCGCCCTTGACGCCATAGTCGTCCAGCACCGATTCCAGCATCCGCGCATTCTCTTCCAGCGCCTCGTCGGAAAGCTGGTTGCCCTGCAGTTTCACCGGGGACGACAGAAGGTTCAGTGGCGGTAGCTCATAGGCCTGGGCCGCTTCCTCGAAACGCAGCGCCGGCTGGCTTTCCGCCATCGCCTGACGTGAGGGCACAGGCTTCTTTACCACATGTTGCACCACGGCCTTGCGATCCGGGGTAAAGGCCATCGGCCGGGCCGGGGGCAGTTCATCCTCCAGCTCGTCCAGCGGATAATCCGCGAGGTTGTCCTGGTCCTCCCAGGCGCTTTCGGTGAAGGCGAGTGCCTCGTCATCCGCCTCGACCTCCGGCTCCCATGCGGGCGGCGCGACGGGTGCCGCCATCCGGGGCAGGGGGCGGGTGTCGGCGATCAGCACCACCGGCCCTTTCGGGCGCATCACCGGCGGCTCGACCCGTGCGGCAGACGGCAGGGTCGGCGGGGCCACCGGGAAATCCGGTGTGCGCATGACACGGGTGCGGATCACGTCGGAAATCCGCGCCTTGATCCGGTCTTCCTGCGGCATCGACGAATTCCAGCTCGGCTCCAGTTCGATCAGGTCCGGCTCCGGCTCAGGCTGGGCCTTGCGGCGCAGACGCTCCAGCAGACCCAGCTTTTCCTTCACCGGAGGGGCGACATATTCCGGTTCCGGGGCGGGATACCGTGGCTCCGACCGCAGGGATGCAGGCATGGCCCGTGCCGGGCTGGCCCGCAGCGGCTCGGGTTCCATCGCGCCCGTCACCGGCGGCATCATCCGGCGCGAGACCGGGGCATCGCGCCCCTTCGCCATCAGCGGTTCATCGCCCCGCGCTGCGGATCGCGCCCGCGCCCGGTCCTGCAAGGCCGCAGCCCCCGTCAACGCCCCGCGCGCGCCCGCGCCAACGCCCTGGCGCAGCGCGGCATAGCCCATGATCGAGCCCAGCAGCAGGAAGCGCTGGATCCCTTTCAGCTCGTCCATGTCGAAGCCGGTGACGAACAGCATCATCGCGATCAGACCCGCGAAGGTCATGAGCGACAGGAACTTCAGGCCAAAGCCAGCCGAGCCCGGAATGACTCCGATCAGCGACCCGGTGACGGTATCGCCGAAAAGCCCCCCCAGCCCGAACGTATGGGTCCAGGCATCCCCCGGCACCAGCGTCGCGCAGTGGACAGCGGCGAAGGCCACCGCGATCACCGCAAAGACCACCCGGCCAATGGCGCGCTCACCCCCGCGGTGGATCATGAAGCGAACGCCCCAGGCCAGGCAGATCAGCGGGACCGTCCAGGCGCCCTTGCCGATCAGGATGATCAGCGTCGAGGCCAGCGCCGCCCCGAACCGCCCGAAGATGTTCTGCGCCGGCTCTTCCGTCGCCACCATCCAGCCGGGGTCTTCCGGCGAATAGCTCCACAGCATCAGCGTGAAGCCGAAGGCCACCAGCACCAGAACCAGCCCCAGAAGCTCGCGCCCCCGGCGTTCCAGCATCGCCTGGGTCCCCTGGTCCAGAAGTGGATCGCGCTGCCGTGCCTGATACGAAGCCATTCGTCCCTCACCGATAAAGACAGTCGCGGAGAAGCCTAAGCCCGCGCTGCGTTTCTTCTGGCGTGGCGACCAGCGCCACGCGAATATAACCCTTGCCGGGGTTCTGGCCCCCGGCCTCACGCGAGAGGTAGCCGCCGGGCAACACCCGCACCCCGGTCTCGCGCCACAGTTTCAAGGCCGCCGTCTCGCCGTCCTCGACCGGCAGCCACAGGAAGAACCCGCCCTCCGGGGCCTGATAGCCCTGCTGACCGGCAAATATGCAGTCGGCCTCGCGGAACTTCTGCTGATACAGCCCGCGCGAGGTCGTCACATGCCCCTCATCCGCCCAGGCGGCTTCCGCCACACGCTGCAACGGCAGCGGCAGCGGAGCGCCCGCGAAGGCCCGCAACTGCCGGATGCGCAGCATCGACTGCGGCCCCGCCGCCACGAAGCCCGACCGTAGCCCCGGCAGGTTCGACCGTTTCGACAGCGAATGGAACACCAAGGCCCGCTCCGGATCCGCACCCTGGGCCTCGGCCACCTGCAACAGGCCCGGCGGAGGCGTCTCGCGCCAGATTTCCGAATAGCACTCGTCGGCCAGCACCCGGAAATCGTGGGTCTCGGCCAAGGCCAGCAGGTCGGCCAGATAGTCCCTGGACGCCACCGCCCCCTGCGGATTGGCGGGAGAGCAGATATAGGCCAGCGCCACCCGGTCCAGCACGTCCTTCGGCAGGCTGCCATAGTCGGGCAGGAAGCCGGTGGCCGCTGTCGCAGGGACATAGACCGGCTCGGCCCCCACGGTCAGCGCAGCCACGGCATAGACCTGGTAGAACGGGTTCGGCATCAGCACGACGGGCCGCTTGCCATTCTTCGTTTCGGGACACAGCGCGATACAGGCGTTGAAGAGGCCCTCGCGGGTGCCGTTCAGGACCATCAGCCGGTCTTCGGCCAACGTCACCCCATACCGCCGCGCGATCCAGGCCGAGATCGCCGCCAGAAGCTCCGGCGTGCCGTCGTTCGGAGGGTAGACGCCAAAGCCCGACAGGTTCGCGGCCAGGATCGGTCCGACGAACTCCGGCATCGCATGACGCGGCTCGCCGATGGTCATGGCGATGGGGTCGCCGCCGGGGGCGTGCGCGTCGAGAAGTTTCCGCAGACGCGGAAACGCATAATCCGGCAGGTTCGAAAACCGCTCAGGAAACGCCATTGCTGCCTCAAGTCCGGGGTCTAGTCGCCCCTCTTGGCGCAAGGATAGCCAGTGATTTGCCGCAGGTCCAGAAAAACCCTGCAAGCTGAGAGGGTTGAAGCGCCGATATGTGGCTTTTTTGCTGAATGCCGTTGGGGTGGCCCCTATTGCCCACCCCAACGCCACTGCTAATGCAACGCCCGTTCCGCCGCGAGGCCCAGCCGAAGCAGTCGCCGGTCTGTGCCCGGAAGCGTCATCAGGCTGATCCCGCATGAGGGTTGCGAGGTTGGCAGCGTCAACGCCGCGACCCCCAGCATGTTGCCCATTCGGGTGTTGCGCAGCGCCAGCAGGTTCTCGGTGGCGTAATAGGCGTCGTCGGACAAAAGCCTTTGCGCCTCGGGTGGGAGGATGGGCGAGGTCGGGATAAGGACAGCGTCATATGCCGCCACCCGGTCGGCCCAGATCGCGCGCAGGGTCTTCAGCCGCCGCCACCCGGCGACGAAATCTGCCGCCGAAACCGCCGCCCCCGACCGGAACCGGGCAAGGATCGGGGCGAACATCTTTTCAGGCGCGGTCTCGATCACGTCGCGCCAGGTTCCATAAGCCTCGGCGGTGAACAGCGCGGCGGAAAGCGCCATCGCCTCGGCCGCCTCGGGGGCGGTGATCCGTTCCACCCGCGCGCCGTGGCGGGACAGCCGGTCGACGGCATCCTGAAAGCCACGGGCGGGACGGTCGCGGATATCGTCCAGGGCAAGGGTTTCCAGCACGGCGAACCGCGCCCCGGCAAGCGTGGGGACAGAAAGGTCGATGGGCTTTTCGCCCAGAAGGACTGCATGAAGATGGGCGCAATCCTCGACCGAATGGGCCAGGGGGCCGACCGTGTCGAACGCGTCGATCAGGGGAACGATCCCGGTCATCGGCAAGCTGCCGTGGCTGGTCTTCAGGCCGACAAGGTCGTTCCAGGCCGCAGGCACCCGCACGGACCCGCCGGTATCCGACCCGATGGCGGCAGGGGCCAGCCCGAAGGCGACGGAAGCTGCGCCACCCGACGAAGACCCGCCCGGCACCGCCTTTTCGTCGTTCAGGCAGGGGGGCGTTGCCGTCACCGGGTTCAGGCCAAGGCCCGAGAAGGCCAGTTCCGACATATGGGTCTTGCCCAGACAGACAAGCCCGCCCAGCGTCGCGGTTTCCAGGACGGCGGCGTCACGGTCTGGCACCCGGCCTTTCAGCAGGGCTGACCCAGCCTCGGTCGCGACACCTGCAGTATCGAACAGGTCCTTCCAGCTGATCGGAACCCCGTCCAGCAACCCCTTGCGCAAACCCGCCTTGGCGCGGGCAGCGGCGGCCATCGCCTCGCCCCGGGCACGGGCGGGGGTGGCGCGGGCATAGATGCGGGGGGCAAGCGGGTGGTTTTCGGCAAGGTCCAGAAAGAATTCGGCCAGTTCGACCGGATGGATACGCCCCTTGTCGATCTCGCGCCCCAGATCGGCAGCGGTCATGTTGGCCCAGGTTCCGGTCATCGCATCCCCCATTTTCATCAAAGCGTAGCGGCTTGGCGACGCATGGACAATCGCGCTTTGCAGCGCCATGTAAGGCATATGACAAGGGACACCGATATCCTGATTGCAGGCGGCGGGCTGAACGGCCCCGCGCTGGCGCTTGCGTTGGCGCAGGGTGGGTTCCGGGTGACGGTGGTGGATGCCCGCCCTGCCCCGGTACGTGCCGAAGCCGGGTTCGACGGGCGCGCCTATGCGTTGGCCATCGCCTCGGTCCGGCTGTTGCAGGCGATCGGGGTCTGGGGACAGGTCGCTGACAAGGCGCAACCGATCCTGAAGATCCGCACCGGCGACGGGCATGCGGGTGGCGGCAACGTGCCCTTCTTCCTGAACTTCGATCATGCCGAGATCGAGGAAGGCCCCATGGGCCAGATGCTTGAGGACCGGCACCTTTACGCGGCTTTCCTTGCCGCGATGAATGCGGCGCCCGGTGTTACGCTTCTGTCAGGCGAAACCGTGGTGGCGCAGGCAGTTGATCCGGCTGGGGTCATGGTCACGCTTGCCTCGGGTCGCAGCCTGCGCGCCGGGCTTCTGATCGGGTGCGACGGTCGCGGATCAGGCGTCGCCTTGCGTGCCGGGATCAGGCGGATCGGCTGGGGCTATGGCCAGACCGCGCTTGTGACCGCCATCCGGCATGACTTCGACCATGAAGGCGTGGCAAGCCAGGTTTTCATGCCGTCAGGCCCCCTGGCCATCCTGCCCCTGAAAGGCGGTCATCATTCCAGCATCGTCTGGAGCGAGGCAGACGCCACTGCCGCCGCGATTCAGGCTTTGCCGGATGCGGAATACCTTGAGGTTCTGCGCCCCCGTTTCGGGGACCGGCTGGGCGGGATTGCCTTGGCAGGTGCGCGCTTCACCTATCCCTTGTCCCTGTCACTTGCCGAACGCTTCATCGCCCCGCGTGTGGCCCTTGTGGGTGACGCAGCGCATGGGGTGCATCCGATTGCCGGGCAGGGGCTGAACCTGGGCCTGCGCGATGTGGCTGCCTTGGCCGAGGTTCTGATCCTTGCCCGCCGCCGGGGCGAAGACGTGGGCAGCGCGGTGGCGCTTGAAGACTACCAACGCTGGCGGCGGTTCGATTCCACAGCGCTGGCCTTGGGGATGGACACGGTGAACCGGGTCTTTTCGACCGATAACCCGCTGCTGCGGATGGGCCGCGATCTGGGGATGAGCCTTGTCGGCAAGATGCCCGGCCTGCGCCGCCACTTCATCCGCGAGGCGGCGGGGCTGTCAGGCGATCTGCCGAAGCTGCTGACCGGGCGGCCCGTCTAGGCCCAAGTCACCAAAGAGATCGGGCCGGAGCTTTTGAAAGCTCCGGCCCGATATTCGTGATCACAATAGGTGGCTTAGCGTTTCGGACCCTTCGGCGGAACGAATCGCTTGGACGTGTCCTTGGCATCGGTCTTGGGCTTTTCGGGACGCGCCTTGTCGAAGGGCTTCTTCCCGCCCGGTGCTGCCGATTTGAACCCGCCGGGCTTGCCCGCACCTTCACGTTTCACAAAGGGACGCGCGTCATCGCCACGGGGGGCGAAGGTCTTTTTCGGACGGTCGCCATCCTCACGCGGTTTGAAGCCGTCGCCTTTGGGGGCATAGGGTTTGCGGGCCGGACGTTCGCCATCCTCGCGCGGTTTGAACCCTTCGCTGCGCGGCTTATAGCCTTCGGTCTTGGCGGCATAAGGCTTGCGGGTCGGGCGTTCACCATCCTCGCTGCGGGGTTTATAGCCTTCGGACCGGGGTTTATAGCCCTCGGTCTTCGCGCCATAGGGCGCACGCGCCGGGCGCTCTCCATCCTCGCGCGGCTTGTAGCCTTCGCTGCGCGGTTTGTAGCCTTCGGACTTGCCCTTGTAACCGGTGCCTTCGCTGGCATGGCTCTTGTAGCCACCCGCGCGGGCGGGGCGGTCTGACGATCCCCCATGGCTTTTGAACCCGGTCGAACGCGGAGCGGACTTCTGGTCCGGCGACCAACGCGGCTTGCGGTCTTCGGTGTCGCCTTCGCTGCGCGGGGCGCGATCTGCGTAAGGTTTGGCGGCGTAAGGCTTGGCCGCAGGACGCGGACGGTCTTCATCAGACGCGCGCGCGGCCTCTTTCCACTCGGGCTTCGGAGGGCGCGAGTTCGGGCGGGGCCGGTCTTCGCTGCGGTCCGCAGGCTCGTATGTCTTGCGCGGGGCTTCGTCATCCTCGACCACGCGCGGCGGTTTCGGGGTATAGGCGGGCTTTTCGCGGCGTTCGGTGCGTTCGGGGCGATCGGGCCGCTCAAAGCGCGGCTTGTCAAAGCGCGGCTTGTCGAAATCCGGCTCGCCCTCGACCCGCTCCATCATCAGGCCCTTGTCCAGGTCGACCTGCGTGCCGAACCGGGGGGCCAAGGCCTCAAGGATCTGCACAAAGGTTTCATCCTCGCGCACGCGGATCGCGCCGATGCCGTCCTTGGCGATGCTGCCTGCATCGCAGATTTTCGGAAGCAGCCAGCGCGCCTCGGCCCGGCCAGCGCGGCCAACACCGATGCGGAACCAGACCGAAGGACCAAACTCGCCACGCTCACGCGGGGCGGATTGCGGCGGAACCGGAAGGTCGGTGGACAGGACCTCCGGCGCGGACCGGCCTTCGCGCCACAGGCGGACAAAGGCGGCGGCAAGGGTTTCGGCGCCGAACTGCTCCAGCAGGTCCCCGGCAATACCAACATCGTCGCCGATCGGCATGGTCAGCGTCGGGTGCTCCAGAATCCGCAAGTCGTCCTTGGCCTGCACGTCATCGGCACCGGGCGCGGCACCCCATTCGGCGACAACCTTGGCCCCGGCAAGCAGACGCTGCGCCTTCTTGTATTCGGCAGGCGTCACGATCAGGGCCGAGACGCCCTTTTTCCCGGCGCGGCCCGTACGACCCGAGCGGTGCAGCAGAATCTCCGAGTTCGACGGCAGATCCGCATGGATCACCAGTTCCAGCCCCGGCAGATCGATGCCGCGCGCAGCGACGTCGGTGGCGATACAAACCCGCGCCCGACCATCCCGCAGCGCTTGCAGCGCGTGGGTGCGCTCCTGTTGGGAAAGTTCACCCGACAGCGCCACGACCTGGAACCCCCGGTTGCCCATCCGGGCCAGCAGGTGGTTCACGTTCACGCGGGTCTTGCAGAAGACGATGGCAGTCTTCGCCTCATAGAAGCGCAGGACGTTGAAGATCGCGTGTTCTCGGTCACGCACGGCCACCGAAATCGCCTTGTATTCGATGTCGACGTGCTGCTTCGCCTCGCCTTGGGCGACGATGCGCAGGGCATCCTTCTGGAAGGTCGCCGCCAGCTTTTCAATTTCCTTCGGCACGGTGGCCGAAAACATCAGCGTGCGGCGTTCCGGCGGTGCGGCGGCAAGGATGAATTCAAGATCTTCGGAAAAGCCCAGATCCAGCATCTCGTCGGCTTCGTCCAGCACTGCGGCGCGCAGGCCGGAAAGGTCAAGGCTGCGACGTTCGATATGGTCGCGCAACCGGCCGGGTGTGCCAACGACGATATGCGCCCCACGGTCCAGCGCGCGCTTTTCGGTGCGATAGTCCATGCCGCCAACGCAAGTGGCGATCTTTGCCCCCGCGCCCGCATACAGCCACTCCAGCTCCCGCGCGACCTGCAAGGCCAGCTCGCGGGTGGGGGCAATGATCAGCGCCAGCGGGTGATCGGCGTAAAGCAGAACGTCCTGCCCGCCCAGAATCTCTGGTGCCACCGCAAGGCCAAAGGCCACGGTCTTGCCCGATCCGGTCTGCGCCGAAACCAGAAGGTCGCGCCCGGCCACGCCGTCAACCAGCACAGCATCCTGCACGGCAGTCAGGCTTTCATAGCCCTTCTGCGCCAAAGCCTGCGCCAGCGGCGCGGCCACGTTTTCAATCGTCATCGATGTCTTTTCCAAAGGGGGGACGGCCAGCGCCCATAAAAGCCAAACGGCCCCTGTCCCCTTCGTGCTGCGGGCCTCCCTGCCCACAGTCGCGGAATCTCGACCGTGGGGGGCCAGTAGCGGAAAGCGCGGCGGCTGTACAGGCCCGGAAATGCAAAGGCCGCGCTTCATTGCTGAAGCGCGGCCTTTGGATGGTGCCCAGAAGAGGACTCGAACCTCCACGCCTTGCAGCGCTGGTACCTGAAACCAGTGCGTCTACCAATTCCGCCATCTGGGCACTGATGGGCGATGTAACGGGGTGATTTGGCAGTGTCAACGGCCTGCGGTGCGAAATTTCAGGGTCGGTGTTTCTCCTTGGGTTTGGCCTTGCCCGTGCGGGGCGGCGGGGCTATTCATCGCCAAGGTTTCCGGTGCCCTTCGGGTGCCTTCGGAGGAATGCGCATGAGCAAGCTGGTCACGATCTTCGGCGGTTCGGGCTTTGTCGGTCGGTATATCGCACGGGCCATGGCGAAAGAGGGCTGGCGCGTCCGCGTGGCCTGCCGCCGCCCGAACGAGGCTTTGTTCGTGAAACCCTATGGCGCGCCCGGTCAGGTCGAGCCGGTGTTTTGCAACATCCGTGACGATGCTTCGGTGCGCGCGGTGACCAAGGGCGCGGATGCCGTGGTGAACTGCGTCGGCACTTTCTTGCGCTGGGGGGCAAACAGCTTTGGCCCGGTCCAGGCCGAGGGTGCTGGCCGGATCGCCCGGATCGCCGCCGCAGAGGGTGTGGCGCATCTGGTGCAGATTTCGTCGATTGGGGCGGATGCCGCGGCGGACAGCGAATATGCGCGCAGCAAGGCCGAGGGTGAGGCCGCGGTTCAGGCCGCGTTCCCCGGTGCCGTGGTTCTGCGGCCTTCGGTGATCTTCGGGACCGAGGATCATTTCTTCAACCGCTTTGCCGCGATGACCCGGTTTGGCCCGATCCTGCCTGTGGTCGGGGCGAATACCAAGTTTCAGCCGGTGCATGTGGTTGACGTGGCTGCCGCGGCGGTCAAGGGCGTTCTGGGCCAAGCGGCCCCCGGCGTTTATGAACTTGGCGGTCCGGACGTCGACACGTTCCGCGGCCTGATGGGCCGGATGCTGCCGGTGATCCAGCGCCGCCGCGCGGTGGTGAACCTGCCGTTCCTGGTGGCAAAGGTCATGGCCTTCGGCTTTGACGCGGTGCAGGCCGTGACGCTGGGGCTGATCGAGAACAAGGTTCTGACCGGCGATCAGGTCAAGACTTTGCGCCATGACAATGTGGTGGCGGCGGGCGCCAAAGGCTTTGCCGATCTTGGGATCGAGCCGACCTCGATGGAATCCGTCCTGCCCGAATATCTGTGGACCTATCGCCCCTCGGGCCAGTTTGCAGCGATCAAGGATTCGGCCAAGAACCTGAAAAAGGCGTGATGCGCCGCGCCGCCCTATCGCTGGCCCTGCTGGCCGGACCGGGGATGGCAGAGGACTTCGATCAGATCGGCACGCTGTTCGCCGAGCGTTGCGTGATCTGCCATTCCGGCGAAGATGCCCCCCTGGGCCTGCGTCTGGATACTCTGGACGGCGTTCTGGCAGGCAGCGAGAACGGGCCGGTCGTGGTGGCGGGCGATGCTGCCAGCCCGCTTCTGCAACGCCTGCGCGGCGAGGCTCAGCCGCAGATGCCGCTGGACGGGCCGCCCTTCCTGGACCCTGACCAGATCGCCTCGGTCGAGGCCTGGGTGATGGCAGGAATGCCAGCGGGCACGGTGGCCTCCACTCCGGCCCCGGCCCGCCTGCGTCCCGCGCCGGGAGAGCCGGTTCTGTGGCCGGATGTCGAACCGATCTTCCTCAAATCCTGCATCAAGTGCCATTCCGACAACTCCAAGCTTGGCGCCCCGCCCGAAGGGCTGCGGCTGGACAGTCTGGCCAATGTGCTGAGGGGCGGGGACCGGTTGGCCGTCCTGCCCGGCAACCCGGAAATGTCGGAACTTTGGCGCCGCATCGTCGGCCATTCCAGCCCCAGGATGCCCTTCGACGGCCCGCCCTGGTTGCCCGAGGACGATATCCGCCTGATCCGCGACTGGATCGCCCAGGGGGCACCGGATGCCGATGGGACCGCAGCGCCGATCCCGGTCGGCGCGCGGGTCCGGCTGCGGGGTGTGCTGACCGGCGAGGCCGAGATTGACGGCGCGGCCTTCGTCATCGATGGCGACACACGGGTCGACGACCGCCCGCGTCTGGGCGATCAGGCGGAAATGCGCGGCGTGGTTCAGGCCGACGGATCCGTCAGGGCAGAAAGGTTCCGCGACAGGTAGACCATGGCTGATCAGACCATCATCTCTGGATTTCTGGGCCTGCTTGAGGGCCTGACCGAGTTCCTGCCGGTGTCATCGACCGGGCATCTGTTGCTGGCGGGGCATTTCCTGGGCTTCTCGTCGCCGGGACGGACCTTCGAAGTTGCCATCCAGCTTGGGGCTATCCTGGCGCTGACGTCGGTCTATGCCACTCTGGTCATGGGGCTTTTCCTGCGCGCCCGGCATGAGGATGCAGCGCGGAGGGCGATTGTTTCGGTCCTGCTGGCCTTTCTGCCGGCGATGGTGGTGGGGGTTCTGGCGCATGATTTCATCAAGAGCGTTCTTTTCGAAGGTCAAGCGCTGATTGCCGTCATGCTGATCCTTGGCGGCGTGGTCCTGCTGGTCATCGACCGTATCGCCCCCGCGCCGGTGCATCGGGACGCGCTGGCGCTGCCGTTTGGCAAGTCCTTGATCATCGGGCTTTTTCAATGCCTTGCCATGGTGCCGGGTGTCAGTCGGTCAGGTGCAACCATCGTTGGGGCCCTGATGCTGGGCGTCGAAAAGCGGGCGGCGGCGGAGTTTTCGTTCCTTCTCAGCCTGCCGACCATGGGGGCTGCTGTGGCCTATGACCTTTGGAAAAGCCGAGACCTGTTGGATTTCAGCGCAGTGACCGACATTGCCATCGGCTTTGCCGTGGCCTTCGTGACGGCGGTTCTCGTGGTGAAATGGGTGCTGAGTTACATCAGCCGCAAGGGCTATGCGCTGTTCGGCTGGTGGCGAATCATCGTCGGCAGCGCGGCGCTGGTGGCGCTTTCGCTGGGGTACTAAGGCAGTTTGGAAACTATACTGACTTAAATTTGCACTTAAATGTGGGCCCCGCGACCCGCAGGCGGAAAAAACCCGCAAATAGGTAAGCTTTGCTGACTTTTATTGCTTCTGGATCGGCTGTAGGCATCTTTTTCAAAGATTTCGTCGGGAGATGCCCCCTATGGCCGTGCAGAAGATGCTCAAGTTCGTCACTTTGGGCAAGGAAATGCCAGAAAAGCGTGATGCCTCCGCACGCGCGCAGGACTTTGACGAGATCTATCGTGAGTTCGCCGATCAGAAGGCCGCCGAGCAGGCCAGCCGGTGCAGCCAGTGCGGCGTGCCCTATTGCCAGTCGCATTGCCCGTTGCACAACAACATCCCCGACTGGCTGAAGCTGACCGCCGAGGGGCGGCTGCAAGAAGCCTATGAGCTTTCGCAGGCCACCAATACCTTCCCCGAGATCTGCGGCCGCATCTGCCCCCAGGATCGCCTTTGCGAAGGCAACTGCGTGATCGAGCAATCGGGCCATGGCACCGTGACGATTGGGTCGGTCGAGAAATACCTTACCGACACTGCTTGGGAGCAAGGCTGGGTCAAACCGATCCGCCCGCACGCCGAACGCATTGAAAGCGTTGGGATTATCGGCGCTGGCCCCGGTGGCCTTGCCGCGGCGGATGTGCTGCGCCGCGCCGGTGTGCAGGTCACGGTCTATGACCGCTATGACCGGGCGGGCGGGTTGATGACCTATGGCATCCCCGGCTTCAAGCTGGAAAAGGACGTGGTCGAATGCCGGATTGCCCAGTTGCAGGACGGTGGGGTCAATCTGGTGCTGAACTGCACGGTGGGGCAGGACATCAGCTTTGACGCGATCCTTGGCCAGCATGATGCGGTGCTGATTGCGACCGGCGTCTACAAGGCGCGGGACATTGAGGCCCCGGGCGTTGGCGCGCGGGGGGTGGTCAAGGCGCTGGACTATCTGACCGCCTCGAACCGGGTCGGCTTTGGCGACGAAGTGCCGGAGTTTGACAGCGGCGAGCTGAACGCCAGCGGCAAGCGCGTGGTGGTCATCGGCGGCGGCGATACTGCGATGGACTGCGTGCGGACGGCGATCCGGCAGGGGGCTTTGTCGGTGAAATGCCTGTATCGGCGTGACCGGGCGAACATGCCGGGCAGCCAGCGCGAAGTGCAGAATGCCGAGGAAGAAGGCGTTGAATTCGTGTGGCTTTCCGCGCCGAAGGGGTTCACCGGCGGCACCGAGGTTGACGGCGTGATGGTGCAGAAGATGCGCCTTGGCGCGCCGGATGCCACGGGTCGCCAGTCGCCCGAGGTGATCGAGGGGGCCGACTATGTGGAACCCGCCGATCTGGTGGTGCAGGCGCTGGGGTTCGAACCCGAGGACCTGCCGACGCTGTGGGGCGTGCCGGAACTGAAGGTCACCCGCTGGGGCACGATCAAGGCAGATTTCCGCAGCCATGCGACCAGCCTGCCCGGCGTCTATGCCGTGGGTGATATCGTGCGCGGTGCCAGCCTTGTGGTCTGGGCGATCCGCGACGGACGTGAGGCGGGCGAGTCGATTCTTGGCTACCTCAACCAGGCCGAAGCGGTGGCGGCAGAGTGAGCAAGAAAGCGTCTTCCTTCCGTCTTCCTTTTGTCTTCCCTGTTGGGCGGCACGGCGGATGCGGGGGAGATTTTATGGCAGGCACGGTGACCTGATCAGACAAGGGGAACGGCGATGAACATGACCTGGGTTTTCTGCCTGCTGCCTTTGGTCGCTGCCCCGGCGTTGGCGCAAGACGTGCCGCCGGGCTGCACGCCACTAGTCACGATCCAAAGTCAGGGCTGCACGGTCCGGCAGGTCTTTACCTGCACATCCGACACCCAACCTTTGCGCTGGGTTGCCAGCCACGGTCCGAAAGGGCCGATCAGTCTGACGGTCCTTGATCTGAGCGGAATGCCGCAAGTGATGATGACCGGCAAGGACAAGCCGCGCGGCACGCTGGACGCCAACGGCGACCCGGCAGAGCTTGAAAAACTGATTGCCGGTGAATCGGACAGTTTTGACTACAAGGTGATGTTTGACGATGGCACCACCCTGTCGACCGTGGGCACCATGGCCTCGACCGACAAGGTCGTCGAAATCGATGGCCGCAGCCTGCGCGAGTTCCAGCGTATTGAAACGATCAACTTCCCGAACGGGTCGACCAGCCCGGAAATGGACAATCTTCTGCTTTATGATCCCGAGCTTGGCCTGATGCTGAACACCGTTTCAAGCGAGCGGGCCACCGGCAAGGTCATGATGGACCGCACCCCCGTCGATTTCCTGTTTCCGGGGGAAGAGGGTGCAGACTCTCTGATCCCGCTGTACGGCTGCGAGGGGTAGGCATGCGTTGGGCGATTTCCCTTGCGCTGTTGACCGCGCCTGCGGTGGCCGGGACCTGGACCCCGCCTGCGGGGTGTGCGGCTTATGTGACGGTGCAGTCGAAATCCTGCATCGTGTCGCATCTTTACCGGTGTGAGGGGGAACCGGCGGGGGATCAGTGGCGGGTCGACATGGGGCAGGAGGGCGAGTTCTTCTATTCCCACATCGACAGCGAGGGGCAGTGGCTGGAAAGCTATGGCCAGACCCGTCAGCTTTTGGATGCGGGCCCCGCCGATCCGGCCAACATCACGAACCTTCTTGCATCAGGTCTGGACACGGCGGACTTCAGCGTGTCGCGCGATGACGGGACGGGCAGTCGCTTTTCAGGCTTTGACCGGTTGACCGGCAAGGAAGTCGTGATCGACGGGGTCACGCTGTTGCAGACCGAGATCGACTATACCGAATACGACCGGGCAGGCACGGTTGTGGGCCGGTCACGGGGGAACGAGTTCATCAACCCCGATTGGCGCAGCTTTCTTGGCGGGGCGGGAGAGCGGGATCTGGGCGACGGCAAGTGGTTGCCCCTGGATGCAAGCCCGGTGGAATTCGCCTTTCCGGGCGAGGAGGGGTTTCTGGAGACCCAGCCGAAATACGATTGCGACGCTCTGACGGCCTCACTTCCGGTCTGGAGGGCGTCTTATGACCAGTGAGGCAAGAACCGGCGGTTGCCTGTGCGGGGCGGTGCGGTTTACGGCACGGCTGACGCGCAGCACCTTTGGCGTCTGCCATTGTCAGATGTGCCGCAGGTGGACCGGATCGGCGCTGATGGGGATCACCGTGCCCGAGGCGGATGTCGTCTGGACCGGTTCAGAGCATATCGCGAAACGGCAGACCAGCGCCTGGGCGGAACGGGCCTGGTGCAAGGATTGCGGGTCGGGGCTTTACTATCGGATCACGGTCGATGGGCCGATGTCCGGCAATCTGGAACTGCCGGTGGGCATTCTGGATGATGCCAATGGGTTGACCTTGGTCAACGAAATCTACATCGACGAAAAGCCTGACAGCTTTGCCTATGCGGGCGAGGGGCGGACAGTCCTGACCCGCGCCGAGGTTCACGCCAAGTTTCCGATGCTGGCGGGGGCGTAGGGCGGGATGAAGCGTCAACGCATCAGTCCGGTCTGGTGGGTGCAGAGCTTGCGGCGGCGGCTGACCGGGCACGCGCCGGTGGGTGAGCCGCAGATGATTCATCGCGACCGGGGTTTGGCCGTGGCCTGGTTGCCCGGGCGCAGCTCGCGGTTGGTGCTGGTCTTCCTGAGTATCCAGCGCAAGGCCTTGCATCCTGACCGGCTGGAGTTTCGGGCCAATGCCTCGGATCAGGGTCAAGACCATGTGCTGTTCATCAATGACCGTTGGTGGAGCTGGTATTCCCGGCCCGGTCTGCGTGACAAGCTCGCGGCCTTGGTTCGCAAGGTCATCGCGGCGCAGGGCATCGAAACGGTCTGGTCGATTGGCAATTCGATGGGCGGCTTTGGGGCAATCCTGTTTCGGGATCGTCTGCCGATTTCAAAGGTGGTTGCCTTCGTGCCGCAGATCCTGCTGCGGGACGAGGTGATCGATCGGCCGACCTGGGCCGCCAACCGGCATCGGATCATGCCCGAGGTCGAACGCGACCTGACAGCGATCATGGCGGCCAAGGGGACGGAGTTCAATCTTGTCTATGGCGACAGCGATGAAGATGACCGGATTCAACTGGGCCATCTGCGCCAGCGCCTGCCCGATGCGTCGCATGTCAGGATCGTGATCGTGCCGGGCCAGAAGCATGATGTCGCCCGCTGGCTTAAGGCGCAGGGGCAATTGGCAGGGCTGACGTCGGCACTGTGGACCGGGGACCGCACGGCGCTGGAAGGCATCAGCCGCAGGCTGGAAACACCACTGGATTTGACGCTGGCCTGATGGACCGGCGAACGGAAAACGAAGCGAGGAATGACCATGACCAAGTTCGATGATGCCTGGGGAGCCGAATATGTTCGGGCCGAGGAAGCCAAGCGTGAATGGCTGGACACGAACGGGCTTTACAAGACCGAGGATGAGCATTCCTCCTGCGGCGTCGGGCTGGTCGTGTCGATCAGCGGCAAGCCCTCGCGCAAGGTCGTGGAAAACGGGATCAACGCGCTGAAGGCGGTCTGGCACCGGGGCGCGGTGGATGCGGATGGCAAGACTGGCGACGGGGCGGGCATCCATGTGCAGATTCCGGTCAAGTTTTTCTACGACCAGGTCCGCCGCACCGGACATGAACCCGATGCGAAAAAGCTGATTGCCGTGGGGCAGGTTTTCCTGCCGCGGACGGATTTCGGCGCGCAGGAACGTTGCCGGACGATTGTCGAGACCGAAGTGCTGCGGATGGGGCATTACATCTATGGCTGGCGGCATGTGCCGGTGGATGTCAGCGTCCTTGGCGACAAGGCCAACGCGACCCGGCCCGAGATCGAGCAGATCCTGATCCGCTGCGAAAAGGACATCGACCAGGAGCAGTTCGAGCGGGAACTGTACATCATCCGCCGCCGGATCGAGAAGGCGGCGACGGCCTCGGGCATCGCGGGGATGTACCTGTGTTCGCTGTCCTGCCGGTCGATCATCTACAAGGGGATGATGCTGGCCGAGCAGGTGGCGACCTTCTACCCCGACCTGATGGACGAGCGGTTCGAGTCTGCCTTCGCGATCTATCACCAGCGGTACTCGACGAACACCTTCCCGCAGTGGTGGCTGGCGCAGCCGTTCCGGATGCTGGCGCACAACGGCGAGATCAACACGCTGAAGGGGAACGTCAACTGGATGAAAAGCCATGAAATCCGCATGGCTTCTGCGAACTTTGGCGAGGCGGCGGAGGATATCAAGCCGATCATTCCGGGTGGCACGTCGGACAGTGGCGCGCTGGATGCGGTGTTCGAGGTGCTGGTGCGGTCGGGCCGCAGTGCCCCCATGGCCAAGACGATGCTGGTGCCGGAGGCCTGGTCGAAGCAGACGGTGAACATGCCCAAGGCCTGGGCTGACATGTATTCCTACTGCAACTCGGTCATCGAGCCGTGGGATGGTCCGGCGGCTTTGGCGATGACCGATGGCCGGTGGGTCTGTGGCGGTCTGGACCGCAACGGTCTGCGTCCGATGCGCTATGTGGTGACGGGCGACGGGATGCTGATCGCGGGCTCGGAAGCCGGGATGGTGCCGGTCGATGAATCGACGATCCGCGAAAAGGGCGCGCTTGGGCCGGGTCAGATGATCGCCGTCGATATGGCCGAGGGCAAGCTTTACCACGACATTGAAATGAAAGACAAACTTGCCGCCGCGCAGCCCTATGGCGAATGGGTGGGCAAGATCGTTGACCTGAACGCGCTTCTCAAGGACGTGCCGGAAACGCAGACCTATACCGGGTCAGACCTGCGCAAGCGGCAGATTGCAGCGGGATTCACGGTCGAGGAGCTGGAGCAGGTTCTGGCCCCGATGGCCGAGGACGGCAAGGAAATGGTCGCCTCGATGGGTGATGACACGCCGCCTGCGGTGCTGTCGTCGGTCTATCGGCCCTTGTCGCATTACTTCCGGCAGAACTTCAGCCAGGTGACGAACCCGCCCATCGACTCGCTTCGTGAAGGGCGCGTGATGTCGTTGAAAACGCGGTTCGGCAACCTGCGCAACGTGCTGGACGAGACCAACGCGCAAGCCGAGATTCTGGTGCTGGAAAGCCCCTTCGTCGCCACCGCGGAATTCGAGGTGATGGTCGAGCGTTTTGGCGATCAGGTGGCCTTCATCGACTGCACCTTCCCGGTGGGAGAGGGGCTGGACGACCTGCGCGTCGGGTTGGAGCGTATCCGGGCGGAAGCCGAGGATGCCGTGCGGTCGGGCGCGGGGCAGTTGGTGCTGACGGACGAACATCAGGGGCCGGACAAGGTGGGGATGCCGATGATCCTTGCCACGTCGGCGGTGCATTCGTGGCTGACGCGCAAGGGGCTGCGGACGTTCTGCAGCATCAACGTGCGGTCGGCGGAGTGCATTGACCCGCATTATTTCGCGGTGCTGATCGGTTGCGGGGCGACAACGGTGAACGCCTATCTGGCGCAGGATTCGATTGCGGACCGGATTTCGCGCGGGCTTATCGAGGGCAGCCTGACCGATGCGATGCGGCGGTATCGCGATGCCATCGATGCGGGTCTTCTGAAGATCATGTCGAAGATGGGGATTTCGGTGATCTCCTCCTATCGGGGTGGGCTGAACTTTGAGGCCGTGGGTCTTAGCCGTGCGATGGTGGCCGAGTATTTCCCGGGGATGCAGTCGCGTATCTCGGGGATTGGTCTCACGGGCGTTGAGCAGAAGCTGGAGGAAGCCCACCGCAAGGGCTGGCTGGGGGGCGCGGACGTGCTGCCCATCGGCGGCTTCTACAAGGCGCGGCGGTCGGGCGAAAAGCACGCCTGGGAAGCCCAGACGATGCACATGCTGCAATCGGCCTGCGACCGGGCCAGCTATGACCTGTGGAAGCAATACTCCGCCGCGATGCGGGCGAACCCGCCGATCCATCTGCGGGACCTTCTGGATATCAAGACGCTGGGCAAGCCGGTGCCGATTGAGGAGGTGGAGTCGATCACCTCGATCCGCAAGCGCTTCGTGACGCCGGGGATGTCGCTGGGGGCCTTGTCGCCCGAGGCGCACAAGACGCTGAACGTGGCGATGAACCGGATCGGGGCGAAGTCGGACTCGGGCGAGGGTGGCGAGGACCCGGCGCATTTCGTGCCCGAGCCGAACGGGGACAACCCCTCGGCCAAGATCAAGCAGGTCGCGTCGGGGCGCTTTGGCGTGACGGCGGAGTATTTGAACGCCTGTGAGGAGTTGGAAATCAAGGTGGCCCAAGGGGCCAAGCCCGGTGAGGGTGGCCAGCTGCCGGGGATGAAGGTCACGGCGCTGATCGCGCGGCTTCGGCATTCGACGCCGGGTGTGACGCTGATCAGCCCGCCGCCGCACCACGATATCTATTCGATCGAGGACCTCGCGCAGCTGATCTACGACCTGAAGCAGATCAACCCGCGCGCCAAGGTGACGGTGAAGCTGGTGTCGTCCAGTGGCGTCGGGACCATCGCGGCGGGCGTGGCGAAAGCCAAGGCGGATGTGATCCTGATCTCGGGCCACAACGGCGGGACGGGGGCTTCTCCGGCCACTTCGATCAAGTACGCGGGCCTGCCGTGGGAGATGGGCCTGACCGAGGCGCATCAGGTGTTGGCGATGAACAACCTGCGGGAACGGGTGACGCTGCGCACGGACGGTGGCTTGCGGACGGGCCGGGATATCGTCATGGCGGCGATGATGGGGGCCGAGGAATACGGCATCGGCACAGCCGCGCTGATCGCGATGGGCTGCATCATGGTGCGGCAGTGCCAGTCGAACACATGTCCGGTGGGGGTGTGTACTCAGAACGAGGCCTTGCGGGCGAAGTTCACCGGGTCGGCGGACAAGGTGGTGAACCTGATTACCTTCTATGCTCAGGAGGTGCGGGAAATTCTTGCGTCGATTGGCGCGCGGAGCATGGACGAGATCATCGGGCGTGCCGACCTCTTGACCCAGGTTTCGCGCGGTGCGGCCAACCTCGACGACCTTGACCTGAACCCGATGCTGATCTCGGTCGATGGCGCTCGGGCGATCACCTATGACCGGACCAAGCCCCGGAACGCCGTGCCGGACACGCTGGACGCCGAGATCATCAAGGACGGTCACCGGTTCTTTGAGGACGGCGAGAAGATGCAGTTGTCCTATGCCGTGCGGAACACCTTGCGGACCATCGGGACGCGGGCCAGCAGTCATATCGTCAAGAAGTTCGGGATGCGGAACGCGTTGCAACCCGACCATCTGACGGTGAAGCTGACCGGGTCTTGCGGGCAGTCGCTGGGGGCGTTCTCGGTGAGGGGCCTCAAGCTGGAAGTGCAGGGCGATGCCAACGACTATGTCGGCAAAGGCCTGTCGGGTGGCACGATCACCGTGCGGCCGCTGATGTCCTCGCCGCTGAAGGCCGAGGAGAACACGATCATCGGGAACACGGTGCTGTACGGGGCGACCGACGGGTTCCTGTTTGCCAGCGGTCGCGCTGGGGAGCGGTTCGCGGTGCGGAACTCGGGCGCTTCGGTCGTGGTGGAAGGCTGCGGCTCGAACGGGTGTGAATACATGACCGGCGGTGTCGCGGTGATCCTTGGCCGGATCGGTGCGAACTTCGGGGCGGGGATGACGGGCGGGATGGCCTATGTCTACGACCCCGAAGGCGTGGCCGAGGATTTCATGAACCTGGAAACCATCCTGCCGGTTGCCCTTGGTCATCCGCATTGGGAGATGCAGCTGAAATCCTTGATCCAGCGGCACCATGAGGAAACCGGCAGCCGCATCGCGGAACGCATCCTTGCGGACTGGGAGGTGGAGCGGCAGAACTTCTTGCAGGTCTGCCCGAAGGAGATGGTCCAGCGTCTGCCCTATCCGCTTAGCGACGAAGTGGCCAAGGTTCCGGCAGAGCAATAGCTTGCGCCCCGCCGATCCGACGGCGGGGCGCAGTCCCCGGCCCATGGGCCGATATTTGGGCAAAGCATTGGCAAAGCGCCCCAGCTTGGCCATCATGCGGGCTTGCCTATGCTTTTTTCTCGCGACTAGATTGGCGCGGAACCATTCCGGAGTGCGCCTGTGTCCGAGTTGATCATCACCGCTTTCCCAACCGAGGCCGCCGCGATGGCGGCGCGCGATGCGCTGGTTGGGCTGCAACTGGCAGCCAAGACCGAGCTTGAGGACGTCATCCTGGTCATCCGCAGGGCCGAGGGCGAGATCACACTTGAACAGGCGGCGTGGAAGGCCACCGGAAAGCCGCTTGGCGACGGGCGCTGGGGTCTGTTGATCGGCAGCCTTTTCCTGGATGAGCGGGACCCGAAGAAGCAGAGGAACAGGGGTCTTGCCGCGCTGTTCCGCAGAACCGGGCTGGACCTGGATTTCATCCGTGATGTTTCCGGGGCGCTGGTTTCCGGTGGGGCCGCTGTTGGCATGCGCATTCGTGCCCTGCCGCCGAAGACGGTGATCGCACGGCTTGCGAGTCTTGATGTTCCGGGCCGGGTGATGCGCGCGACGCTGTCTGCCGAGGTTGAGGCAGAGCTTGAAACGCTGTGCGATGTCATCCCGGATTTCTCGGCCGCGCTGTCGGACCAAGACGCCTAGGGCCGTGTGTCTCGGGGCTTGACGTAACAAGCGGACCTGAGTCTAAGGACGAAGATGGCCGAGAAGAAACCCGCAGAAACCCCCAAGGACAAGCCCGCTTCGACAGAGCGCAAGCGCAAGCCTGCAAGCGAGGCCAAGGCTGCGGAAAAGGTCGAAGCCAAGGCCCCGCCTTCGCGGTTGCGTAAAGCGTTGAAATGGGTCGGGCGCGGGCTGTCGGTTGTTGCGGGCTTTTATGCCTTTCTGATCCTCCTGTTCTGGATCGTCCCCCCGCCGATCAATCTTTACCAACTAAGCGAGGCCTGGCGGCTGGGCGGGATCGAAAAGGACTGGGTGTCCTGGGACGAGATCGCTCCGGTGATGGGCCGGGCGGCTGTGGCGGCCGAGGATGCGAATTTCTGCAACCACTGGGGCTTTGATATGGCCGCGATCCGCGAGGCCATTGATGAGGGCGGCAACCGCGGGGCCAGCACGATCAGCCAGCAAGTGGTGAAGAACGTCTTTCTGTGGCAGGGCCGCAGCTATGTGCGAAAGGCGTTAGAGGCAGTGCTGACGCCGGTGGTTGAGCTTGTTTGGTCCAAGCAACGCATTCTTGAAGTCTATCTGAACGTGGCCGAATTCGGCGAAGGTGTCTTTGGCGTGCAGGCGGCGGCGCAGCACTACTTTGGCGTTGACGCCAAGGACCTGACCGATGTGCAGGCTGCGCGGCTGGCGGCGATCCTGCCCGACCCAAAGGGGCGCAGCGCGTCAGAGCCGTCGAGCTTTGTGAAGAAGATGGCGCGCCAGCATCTTGCCGGGGCCGAGACCATTGCCGCAGACGGCAGATCCGCCTGTTTCGACAGCGAATGACGTGCGGGGATTGAAAAATCCGGGTTGGCACGGCAATGAAGGGTCAGGACTGGAGACCCTTGCCCGATGAACCGTTTGTACCATGTGCCGCTCTCTCCCTTCTGCCGCAAAGTGCGCCTGACCTTGGCCGAAAAGAAGATCGAGGTTGAGCTGGTCGAAGAGCGCTATTGGGAGCCGACCCCGGAATTCCTGCGCCGGAACCCGGCGGGCAAGGTGCCGATCCTGAAGATGGGCAACCGGGTGATGAGCGAAAGTCAGGCGATCTGCGAATATCTGGAAGAAATCGCACCGCAGACCCCGTTGATGCCGAAAGACCCCGATGGTCGCTATGAAGTGCGCCGGATGTGCGCCTGGTTCGACGACAAGTTCCACAACGAAGTGACGTCGAAGCTTTTGTACGAACGGGTGAACAAGAAGGTCACCGGTCAGGGCTATCCGGACAGCAAGAACGTCAAGCAAGGCTCGACCCGGATCAAGTATCACCTGGACTACATGGCCTGGCTTCTGGATCAGCGGCGCTGGCTGGCGGGGGATGTGATGACGCTGGCCGATTTCACCGCCGCCGCGCATCTAAGCTGTCTGGACTATATCAGCGATGTCGACTGGAACCGGCATGCAGTGCTGAAGGACTGGTACGCCAAGATCAAATCGCGCCCGGCGTTCCGGACGCTTTTGGCCGACCAGATCTCGGGTTTTCCGCCAGCGGCCCATTATGCCGATCTGGATTTCTGATCCTTGCCGCGAACCGGGGGCCAGCCCCCGGACCCCCGGAGTATTTCCGCCAAGAGGAAAGGCATGACCGGTTTGAAGGACCTGCTGGTCGCGCGGGCTTTGCAAGAGGGGTTCGTCAAAGTCGGCATCTGTCGCCCGGATGCGGTGCCCGAGGCGGCGGGGCGGCTGCGGGCGTTTCTGGCTGAGGGGCGACACGGGCAGATGGGCTGGATGGAAGAGCGCGAAGGCTGGCGCGGCTCGGCGGCGGCACTTTGGCCCGAAGCACGGTCGGTGATCATGCTGGCCGAGGCCTATACACCGGAGAATGACCCGATGGCGGGGCTGGCAGCGCGGGACCGGGGGGTGGTGTCGGTCTATGCGCAGGGCAAGGATTACCATGACCTCGTCAAGCGGCGGCTGAAGCGGTTGGGGCGGTGGTTGATTGATCAGGGCGGCGGCGAGATAAAGGTTTTCGTCGATACCGCGCCAGTGATGGAAAAGCCGCTGGCGCAGGCGGCGGGGTTGGGCTGGCAGGGCAAGCACACCAACCTTCTGGGCCGCGATCTGGGGTCCTGGGTGTTTCTGGGCGCGATCTTCACCACGCTGGAGCTGGAGCCGGACGCGCCCGAGATCAGCCATTGCGGCAGTTGCAATGCGTGCCTCGACATCTGCCCGACCAAGGCTTTCCCCGCGCCCTATCAACTGGATGCGCGGCGGTGCATTTCCTACCTTACCATCGAACACAAAGGCCCGGTGGATGAGGAATTGCGCGGGTTGATGGGCAACCGGATCTATGGCTGTGACGATTGCCTTGCCGTTTGCCCGTGGAACAAATTCGCGGTGGCGGCGGTCGAGATGGGCTATCAGCCCAAGGTCGGTTTGCCGGAATTGGCGGAACTGGCCGCGTTGGACGATGCCGGATTCCGGGCGCGTTTCGCGGGGTCGTCGGTCAAGCGGATCGGGCGGGACCGGTTCGTGCGGAACGTGCTTTATGCCATCGGGAATTCGGGGTTGCCGACCTTGCGCGCGGTCGCGGCGGGGTTGGCGGATGACCCCGACCCGACAGTGGCGGATGCGGCGCGGTGGGCAGTTGCGCGGCTGTCCCCTCCCGCCTAGTCTGCCCCCAACAGGGGGATGCCATGTCGAACGCACATTGGGTTTACAACCAGACCGTCAAGACTTTTGCCGCAGGGGCCGAACCGGCTTTTGAGGATGAGGGGGAACTGCTTCAGACCTGGGGTGCGGTCTGGGGGGTGGACAATGACGTGGGGCGGATCCGGTCGATCCTGATGCATGCGCCGGGGCCGGAGATGCAGGTCGTCGACCCGTCGAAGCGGTTGGCCGAGATCGGCAGTTTCGGCGACCCCAAGGTCGGCTGGTATTTCCAGTCCGACACGCCGCCCGACATTCCCTTGATGCAGTCCCAGCATGCGGCCTTTGTCGAAAAGCTGCGGGCCGAGGGCGTCGAGGTTCATTTCATGGACGGCGACGCGGGCATAAGGCTCAAGCAATGCTACACCCGCGACCCGTTCATCATGGTGAAAGGCGGCGCGATTGTCTGCCGCATGGGCGCGCGCATTCGCCGGGGCGAGGAACTGGCGGTCACGCGGACGCTGGCGCGCATCGGGGTGCCGATCCTGCGCACCATCTCGGGCACCGGCGTCATGGAAGGCGGCAGTTTCGCCTGGTTGAACGACAAGACCTGCGCCATCGGTGTCGGTGTGCGGGTGAACCGCGAAGGGGCGGCACAAGTTGGTGAGGTGCTGGCGCGGCAGGGGGTGGAACTGCTGGTCGTGGACCTGCCGGGCTATGACATCCATCTGGACGTCAGCTTTTTGATGATCGACCGCGACCTTGCGCTGATCGACCCTCAGGGTCTGCCCTACAGCTTCCTGGAGGAACTGGCCAAGCGGGGCATCAAGACCATCGAGATCGGGCCGGGCGATGACGGCTGGATCGTCAATTCACTGGCAATCGCTCCGGGCAAGGTCATCATGGCGGACGGGGCGACGAACCGCACGCTGGACCGGCTGGCGGCGGCGGGGGTGACGGTGATCAACCAGCCCTTCGCGGCGATGCATCTGAATGGCGGGGGATTGCACTGTTCGACAACGCCCCTGCGGCGCGATCCGGTTTAAGGGGGACACCATGGACAGGCTGAAGGGCAAGACGGCGATCATTTCGGGCGGGGCGACCGGCATGGGCGCGGCAGCGGCGCGGCTGTTCGCGGCCGAGGGGGCCACGGTCGGGGTCATCGACCGCAACGTCGCGGCAGGTGAGGCACTGGTGGCCGAGTTGAAGGCGGCGGGGCACAAGGCGCATTTCGCCAAGGCCGACGTATCGTCGAAGGCCGAGGTCGAGGCCGCAGTTGCATCGGTGACCAAGGCGCTGGGGCCAGTGAACGTGCTGTTCAACCACGCGGGGACCATCGTCATCAAACCGTTCCTTGAGACGGAGGAGTCGGACTGGGACTTCCTGTTCGATGTGAACGTCAAGTCGATGTACCTGATGACCCGCGCCGTCCTGCCGGGGATGATCGCGGCGGGCGGTGGCTCCATCGTCTGCACGTCGTCGATCTCAGCCGTCTATGCGACGCCGAACGAGGTGCTGTATGACGCCACCAAGGGTGCCTGCCACATGTTCGCCCGCGCGATTGCGGTTGAATTCCGCGACAAGGGCATCCGCTGCAACGCGGTCTGCCCCGGTTTCATCGAAACCCCGCATGGCATGCGTGAGGTCGAGGGGCTGACCAAGCTGGGCGTCGACGTATCCGACGCTGCGATCAAGGCGGCGCAGGGCCGGATGGGCAAGCCCGAGGATGTGGCGCGGGCGGCGCTTTATCTGGCCTCGGACGATTCGGATTTCGTCACCGGGGCGCAGCTTTTCGTCGACGGCGGTTTTTCGGCGGTCTGACACCGGTCCGCAAACGACGCGCTTGGAGCAACGGCGATTCGGGCGCATGATGCCCGAACAGCGGAACCTTGGGAGGGGAACCATGAGCCGACATCTTGCGGATCATCGCAGCCAGACCACTGGAGCCCGGCTGAAGCATTTCTTGCGTCTGGCGCGCAAGCCGCGCGAAACCTGGGCGCGACCGCGGGGCAAGGCAGGGTCGACCCGGCTGGTGCAGTTCCTGCGGATCGAACGCGGGCGGACAGTCTAGGCCGGACGCCGGCCTTTTGCCGTGCTTGACTTTTCGCGCCGATGCCTGCGTCTTTCGGTGCAGGCAACATCGGGCTTGAAATGACCCCCAACGAAATCCTGCTGATCGCACTGATCGTGATCTTTGCGCTTCCTTGGGCGGTCTGGCGTTTGCTGGGCCGCAAATCCTGGGCACCGCTGGTCGTGGTGCAGATCGTGGGCGGCATCCTGCTGGGGCCGGGGGTCTTTGGTCGGCTTGCGCCTGACCTGCATGCAGCGGTCTTTGGGCAAGGCACCATCACATCGCTAAGCAGTCTGGCCCTCTGGGCAGTCATGATCTTCGTCTGGCTGGCCGGAGTCGAGCTGGACCTTGATGGCGTGCGCAAGCAGTGGCGGCAAACCGGCATCGTGGCCGGGCTGGCGCTGGCGGTGCCAATGGTGGCGGGGGTGGGCGTCGGCATCGTCCTGTTGCAATCGCCCGGTTGGGCGGGCGACAAGGCCGAGAACTGGCAGGTGGCCACCGGGCTGGGCATGGCCTGCGCGGTGACGGCACTGCCGATCCTTGTGTTGTTCATGGAGCAACTGGGTATCCTGCGCGCCAAACTGGGGCAGCGGATCCTCAGCTATGCCAGCCTGGATGACGTCGCGATCTGGGCGGTTCTGGCCGTGATCCTGATGGACGGCGAAAAACTGATGAAACAGCTTGGCTTTGTGCTGGTCTTCCTGACGCTGTCGGTGCCGGTGCGGCGTCTGATCCTGCGCTGCGCGATGGATGACCGCTGGGCGGTAGCTTTGGTCTGGATGCTGCTGATGGCGCTTGGGGCCGACTGGTCCGGGTTGCACTTCATGGTGGGGGCCTTTCTGGCCGGGGCAGTGATCGACCGCCACTGGCTGGGCGAGGAGCGGGTCGAAACCTTCCGCAAGCACATCCTTCTGATCCTGATGCCGATCTTCTTTCTGTCCAGCGGGCTGCGCACGTCCTGGGGCACGGGCGGGGTCGAGGTGATCTTGGCGGCACTGGCCCTGCTGGCCGCTGCCGTTGTCGGCAAGCTGGTGGGTGTCGGGATTGCCGGGCGCATTCTGGGCTGGGAAAAGGGCGAGGCCTGGACGATTGGCTGGCTGTTGCAGACCAAGGCCCTGATCATGATCATCTTTGCCAATGTGCTGCTGGACAAGGGCGTGATCAGTGCCAGCGCCTTCACCGCGCTTTTGCTGATGGCGGTGGCATCGACCGTGCTGACGATGCCGGTCGTGGGCCGGTTGATCCGGCGTTATCCGGGTCTGGTCGAAAAGGCCGGATAAAGGAAACGCCCGCCGTCCGGGGACAGCGGGCGCTTTTGGATCAGACGGCCAGCGATCAGGCGCGGACCAGCTTTTCGTAGGTCTCGGACACGCGCTTGGTCAGGTCGCCGACGACAAAGTTGTAGTCGCCGATCTGGCCGACCGGAGTGACTTCAGCGGCGGTGCCGGTCAACCAGCACTGTTCAAAGCTTTCCAGTTCCTCGGGCATGATGTGGCGTTCGTGGACCTTGATCTGCATGTCTTTCAGCATCCCGATCACGGTCTGCCGGGTGATGCCATTCAGGATGCAGTCCGGCTTGGGCGTATGCACTTCGCCGTCCTTGACGAAGAAGATGTTGGCACCCGTCGCCTCGGCGACATAGCCGCGATAGTCGAACATCATCGCATCGCTGCAACCCTTGGCCTCGGCGGCGTGCTTGGACATGGTGCAGATCATGTAAAGACCGGCGGCCTTGGCGGCGAAGGGGATGGTTTCGGGCGACGGACGCTTCCACTTGGCGATGTCGAGTTTCGCGCCCTTCATCTTGGCGTCGCCGTAATAGTTGCCCCAGGACCAGCAGGCCACCGCCATGCGGATCGGGTTCTTTTTCGAGGCGACGCCCATATCCTCGCCCGCGCCGCGCCAGGCGATGGCACGGACATAGGCGTCGGTCAGGTTGTTGGCCTTGAGGACGGCTTCCTTGGCGGCGTTGATCTCGGCCACGGAATAGGGCAGCGGCATGTCCAGCAGCTCGCCCGACATGCGCAGGCGTTCGGAATGTTCGGTCGACTTGAAGATCTTGCCGTTGTAGCAGCGTTCGCCTTCAAAGACCGAGGACGCATAATGCAGCGCATGGGTCAGGATGTGGACATTCGCGGAACGCCAGTCCACCAGTTTGCCGTCCATCCAGATGAACCCGTCGCGATCGTCGTAACCTGCCATTTTACCCTCCGGCTTTGCGAATGTTGCGCCTGAAAGGTCCGCTTCGGACAGATTCTTGCGCGAAATCGGCGGAGAATTACGGGTTCGTGCTTGGAAAGTCAACAAGGCTGACGTAAATTCAGGACAAGACACTCATCAAGCCCTTGCGGGCATTCTTCGTTTCCCAAGTGAAGAATGCCCGCAAGGGCTTGATGAACGCGCCCAAGGAGGATGCCATGGCAGAACCGGGACCGACAAGCGACGGCCTGCTGTTCCTGACCGACGAACAGCTGCGCAAGGGGATCGAGGCGATGTTTTTCGCCTATCGCGGCTTTACCGCCGACCCCGACCGGATTCTGGAGACCAAGGACTATGGCCGCGCCCATCACCGGGCAGTGCATTTCATCCATCGCTCGCCAGGAACGACAGTCAGCAACCTGTTGTCGATCCTTGGTGTTACAAAGCAGTCGTTGAATCGTGTGTTGCGCAGCCTGATCGACGATGGCCTTGTACGCAGTGAAAAGGGCAAGGTGGATGCGCGGGAACGGCATCTGCATTTGACGGACAAGGGACAGATGCTGGAACGGGAACTTTCAGACGCGCAGCGGGCGCGGATGCGGGCGGCCTATCGCGCGGCGGGGCCTCAGGCCGTGGCGGGTTTCCGGCAGGTGCTGGAGGCGATGATGGACCCCGAAATGCGGCGCCAGTACAACCGGCTGAAGGAGGGTGGCTGATGCAGGCGGACGCCCATCTTCTGATCGTCGACGATGACGAGCGCATTCGTGGCTTGTTGCAGAAATTCCTGATCCGCAACGGGTTCCTCGTCTCGACCGCGCGGGATGCGGCTCAGGCGCGGCGCATTCTGGGCGGGCTGGAATTCGACATGATCGTCATGGACGTGATGATGCCGGGCGAAGACGGGGTGACGTTGACCCGCGATTTGCGCAAGAAACTGCAGGTGCCGATCCTGCTGCTGACCGCGCGCGGGGAAACCGCCAACCGGATCGAGGGGTTGGAGGCGGGGGCGGATGACTATCTGGTCAAGCCCTTCGAGCCGAAGGAACTGCTGCTGCGGATCAACGCCATCCTGCGCCGGGTGCCTCAGGTCCGGGCGGCGGAACCGGTGCGGCAGGTGATCCACATGGGGCCGGTACGCTATGACGCCGACCGGGGCGAGATGTGGCGGGGCGAGACGATGGTCCGGCTGACCTCCACCGAGGCGCAACTGATGCGGATCTTTGCGGCCCAGCCCGGTGTGGCGCTAAGCCGCGAAACGCTGGTCGGCGATGCCGCGCGCGGTGATGCGGCGCAGGAAAGGGCGGTCGACGTGCAGATCACCCGGCTCCGCCGCAAGATCGAGGATGACGCCAAGGCCCCGCGCTATCTGCAGACGGTGCGCGGCGAGGGCTATATGCTGCAGCCGGATTGAGGGGGTGCTTTCCCCCTCTCCCGTGGCTTACATCGGGATACGCAAACCAATAGCGATCACGTGTTCGGTGAGGTCGAAGTTCAGTGCTTCGACCGGATTGTCGTCGCCGCTTCCGTCAGTCGCCGTCGTCGAGCCGCTTACCGATCCAAGATCAAAATAGCGCCAGGTCAGGTCCAGCTTGGCCGGAGCCGAACCGAACACCGGTCCCACATCCCAAGAGACGCCCGCCCCGACCGTCCACGCAAGACCCGTGTCACTGCCACCATCGAAGCTGCGGCGCGTCCGGTCGGAGTCCGGATTGATCCGGGTCCATTCGTTCATGCTGTTGTGGGCGATGCCCAAGCCCATGGTCACGAAGGGGGTCAGGGCACTGCCCGAATCGAAGTCGCGGTACCCGTTCGCCATGATAGCGAGCGAACGGGCCGACCCTTCCATGCTGGCATGCTCGTCAAGGTCGGCGGGAACGGTATAGCTCCACGGTCCTTCAAAGTCAGTCCTGCCGAAAAGGTTCACCGATACCTCGGACCGCCAGCCGTTGCCGTAGTCGCGTCCGAAACCGAAGGCAACCATCGCCGAAGTATCCATGTCGAGGTCGAAGAACACTTGAGGGTCCGAAGGATATCCAGGCGGAAGCCAGCTTGCGTCTTCGGCGCTGCCATAAGCACCGCCGAGTTCAAGACGAACAAAGTTTCCAGGTCCGCCTTGCCCACTGCCAGCACTTGCGGCAGCACCGACTTCACCTGTCGGAAGAACCACCGGCACCTCCGGAATGATCGGCTTGCCATGCTTCTTGCCTTTTCCCTGGCCGCCGCTGCCGTCCTCGTGATCCCCGTCCTCGTGATCACCATCCTCCTGCGCCCAGGCAGCGCCATTGTGGGACGATGCGGGAACCAGCCCACCAAGCGCCAATCCGAACGCCCCTGACGCAAGAAGGATGCGCGCGGAGACACCAAAGGACCAATCTCGATTCATATCGACTCCTGCATGTTTACATATGCATGTCTGTGCAGCCTTGCATTCGCAAAAATCTCCGGCCACCAACGGCAGCCGGAGACAGCGTTTCTCGGGTGAACTTCCGCCTTCTCTCAGCCGTGGCCCGCCAGAATGGCGATCCGGATGGCCTCCGCCTCGTCGGCCAGTGCCGCGGCCTCATCCCCGGTGATGGGGGTGCCCAGAATTGTCGTGACGGCGATCACCGTTTCGGTCGAGATCTCGATGGTCTTGTCCGATGCCGCGCCAAGCAGCATTGCCGCAAGCAGCGAGTCGTCCCACGTCACACCCGCGTCGGCAAGCGCGGTTCCATCCGCCAGCAGGTCATTCAGAAGCGCGAGGTTTTGCAGCGGCGAGTCGATGAAGGCGACCTCGTCGAAGTTCAGGTCCAGTTCCTGGACCACTTCCTCGAGCGTCATGTTGTAGTAGTCCACCATTTCAGGCGTCAGGGTCGCGATGGCCTCGGCCAGCGCCTGATCAAGCACCTTGTCCGGAGAGCGCGCCACGCTCAGGCGGCCAAGTTCGACCTCGGGAATGCCTTCCTGCGCCCAGACCGGCTTGCCGCCACCGTCAGCCGCAGAACCACCGCCCTGCTGACCGGTTCCGTCTCCCTCGCCGGTTCCATTCTGGCCGCCCTGGCCCTGACCACCCTGACCTTGACCACCCTGACCGTCACCATCACCCTCCTGCGCCCAGACAGCCGAGGTCCCGAAGCCTTGCGGAATGACATCAATGGCGGTTCCGATCAGCGCCATTGCAACAACACCAAGCGAGAACCGTCCAAGATACCCAATTTTCAGTGCGGACTTTTATGCTCTCCATGTGATTTTCAAGGGAAAATCCCTGTCAGCCTCTCTGACGATGTGATGTTAACCCTAGCCGGGTGGGTTGCCGATGATATGCATCAAGGATTCAGGGGAAACTGGCTCGGACCGATAGAAATGCCCCTCGGGGTCCGCAACGGAGAGGCGTCATGACATGCCACGTCTATTCACACCCTGACTGCGCGCGCCATGTGACGCCCCCCGGCCACCCCGAACGGGTGGAGCGGTTGGCGGCGGTGGAGCGAGGGCTTTCCGGGTTGGCAGTCGAGCGGCGGGACTGTCCGATGGGGGCGGTCGAGGATGTGCTGCGGGTGCATCCCTCGCGTTATGTCGAAAGGGTTCGGGCGGCGGTGCCGCTTGAAGGTTGGGCGCAGCTTGATGGGGATACGTTCCTGTCGCCGGGGTCTTTTGACGCGGCGATGCGCGCGGTTGGCGGGATCTGTGCCGCCGTGGATGCGGTAATCGGCGGGGAGGCGAAGACGGCTTTCGTCGCAGGCCGCCCTCCGGGCCATCATGTGGAACGGGAAACCGCGATGGGGTTCTGCCTGTTCGGGACCGTGGCCATCGGGGCCAAGCGGGCGCTGGATCATTACGGGCTGAGCCGCGTAGCCATCGTCGATTTCGACGTGCATCACGGCAACGGCACGCAGGATCTGTTGTGGGATGAGGGGCGGTGTCTGTTCGTCTCCAGCCACCAGATGCCGCTTTATCCCGGCACCGGAAGCCCGCAGGAAAAGGGCGCGCAGGGGCAGATATTGAACGTGCCGCTGCGGTCAGGCTCGGGTGGTGGGGCCATGCGGGCGGCTTATGAGGCGCAGGTCTTTCCCGCGCTCAGGGCCTGGGAGCCGGAGCTTCTGCTGATCTCGGCGGGGTTCGATGCCCATGCCGATGATCCCTTGGCCGGGTTGGAATGGCAGGCCGAGGATTACCGCTGGCTGACCGACCGCCTGTGCGATTTCGCCGGGGGGCGGGTGGTGTCCAGCCTTGAGGGCGGCTATGATCTGGACGCGCTGGCGGCATCCGTCGCCGCACATGTGGGCGTGTTGCAGGAGCGGGGCCAATGACCGAGAAAGCCGTCGAGGCGATGACATTCGAAGAGGCGATGGCCGCGCTGGAGCAGGTGGTCGGCGCGCTGGAGCGCGGCGAAGTGCCCTTGGACCAGTCGATTGCGCTGTATGAACGCGGGGCCAAGCTGAAGGCGCATTGCGCGGCAAAGCTGGCCGAGGCCGAGGAGAAGGTCGAACTGATCCGTGCCCAGGAAGGCCGGGCGGTGGGCACGACCCCGGCGGAGGGGATGTGAGCTTTTCCGAACAACTGAAGGCCGATGCCGCGCTGATAGAGGCGCGACTTCAGGTGGTGTTGGCCAACAGGGCCGACCAGCCGGTGACCCATGCGATGCGCTATTCCGTTCAGGGCGGCAAGCGGCTGCGCGGATTTCTGGTGCTGGAAGGCGCACGGATGCTGGGGGTTTCCGAGGATCGCGCCATCAGCGCGGCGGCGGCAGTCGAGGCGCTGCATGCCTATAGCCTTGTGCATGATGATCTGCCCTGCATGGACGATGACGACCTGCGCCGTGGCCAGCCGACGGTGCATCGGAAATGGGACGAGGCGACGGCGGTTCTGGCAGGCGACGCCCTGCAGACCTTGGCCTTCGAGCTTTTGTGCGACCCGGCGCTGGGGTCAGGCGAGGTGCGGGTGGCCTTGGTTGCAGGTCTGGCGCGGGCTTCGGGCATTGACGGAATGGTGCTGGGTCAGGCGCTGGACATTGCCGCCGAAACCGCATCGCGTCCCTTGACCTTGGCCGAGATCACCGCGTTGCAGGCGGGCAAGACCGGGGCGCTGATCGGTTTCGCGGCTGAGGCCGGGGCGCTGATCGCCGGAGCGGACCCCGCCCCCTTGCGCCGCTATGCCGCCGCGCTGGGCCTTGCCTTCCAGATCGCCGATGACATCCTTGACGTGACCGGGGATGAGGCCAAGACCGGCAAGCGCGTGAAAAAGGACGCCGAGGCGGGCAAGGCGACCTTTGTCTCGCTTCTGGGACTTGCGGGCGCACGGGCGCGGGCTGCGGCTTTGGTGGCCGAGGCCGAGGCGGCGCTTGACCCCTATGGCGCAAGGGCGTTGAACTTGATCGAGGCAGCCCGCTTCGTTATTGCGCGCGAGACCTGAGCCAAAGGACGGCAGATGACCGACCGACCCCAAACCCCGATGCTTGATCGGGTGACCGTGCCATCCGACATGAAGGCGCTGTCAGACCGTGACCTACACCAACTGGCCGATGAACTTCGGGCCGAGACGATTTCCGCCGTGTCTGTCACGGGCGGGCATCTGGGCGCGGGCCTTGGCGTGGTGGAACTGACAGTCGCTTTGCATGCCGTCTTTGACACCCCGCGTGACAAGCTGATCTGGGACGTGGGCCACCAGTGCTATCCGCACAAGATACTGACCGGACGGCGCGACCGGATCCGCACGCTACGGATGGAGGGCGGACTGTCGGGGTTCACCAAGCGGTCGGAATCCCCTTATGACCCGTTCGGGGCGGCGCATTCCTCGACCTCGATCAGTGCTGCGTTGGGCTTTGCCATGGCCGCCGATCTGGGCGGCGATCCGGGCGATGCGATTGCCGTCATTGGCGATGGGTCGATGTCCGCCGGCATGGCATGTGAGGCGATGAACAACGCGGGCCACTTGGGCAAGCGGCTGTTCGTCATCCTGAACGACAATGAGATGTCGATTGCTCCGCCCGTTGGCGCGCTCTCGTCCTACCTCAGCGGGCTTTATTCGGCGGCGCCGATGCAGGACCTGAAGCAGGTGGCGAAGGGGATCGTGGGGCTGCTGCCGTCGCCGTTTCAAGAGGGGGCAAAGCGGGCCAAGGACATGCTGAAAGGCATGGCGGTGGGGGGCACGCTGTTTGAATCGCTGGGGTTCGAATATGTCGGCCCAATTGATGGGCATGACCTGGACCAGCTTTTGCCGGTCCTGCGGACGGTGAAGGCGCGGGCGACGGGGCCGGTCCTGATCCATGTGCTGACCAAGAAGGGCAAGGGCTATGCCCCGGCCGAGGCGGCGCGCGACAAGGGCCATGCGACGGGCAAGTTCGACGTGCTGACCGGGGTGCAGGTGAAGGCGGCGTCGAATGCGCCCAGCTATACCAAGGTCTTCGCCCAGTCGTTGCTGGCCGAGGCGGAGCGGGACGACAGGATCGTCGCGGTGACGGCGGCGATGCCGGACGGGACGGGGCTGGACCTGTTCGCGGGCCGCTTCCCGAAGCGGTGTTTCGACGTGGGGATTGCTGAGCAACACGCGGTCACCTTCAGCGCCGGGCTGGCCGCCGGGGGGCTGAAACCCTTCTGCGCGATCTATTCCACCTTCCTCCAGCGTGGCTACGATCAGGTCGTGCATGACGTGGCGATCCAGCGCCTGCCGGTGCGGTTCGCCATCGACCGGGCGGGGCTGGTGGGGGCGGATGGGGCGACCCATGCGGGGGCCTTCGATGTGGCCTTCATGGCGAACCTTCCCGGCATGGTGGTTATGGCCGCCGCGGACGAGGCAGAGCTGGTCCACATGGTCGCCACCGCCGCCGCGCATGATGCGGGGCCGATTGCCTTCCGCTATCCTAGGGGCGAGGGCGTGGGGGTGGAGATGCCTGCCCGTGGCGTGCCCTTGGAGATCGGTCGCGGGCGGGTTCTGAGGGAGGGGTCGCGGGTGGCGATCCTGTCGTTCGGGACGCGGCTTCAGGAAAGCCTGAAGGCGGCCGAGGCGCTGGCGGGGCGGGGCGTTTCGGTCACCGTCGCGGATGCAAGGTTCGCCAAGCCCTTGGATGAGGAGCTGATCCTGCGGCTGGCGCGGGGGCATGAGGCTTTGATCACGGTCGAGGAAGGGGCCATCGGCGGCTTCGGGTCGCAGGTCGCGCAGGTGCTGGCCGAGGCAGGGGTGTTCGACCGGGGGCTGAAATTCCGGTCGATGGTCCTGCCGGATATCTTCATCGATCAGGCCAGCCCCGAGGCGATGTACCGGGTTGCGGGCCTTGATTTCGGGCATATCGAGGCCAAGGTTCTGGAGGCGCTGGGCGTCGCGGTGGTGGGGAAACGGGCGTGAGTGCCCACGGTGGACATATTGCGCAAGGGATTGATTTTGTTTGTTATTTGGTGTGGACGTTAAGGGATTTTTAATAGGTTCTACATGACCTCTGATGCAGAAGGATTTGAGAGGACACGATGCCGATTCCGTCGATGGGAGAGTTTCTTTTGCCCTGCCTGCGGCTTTTGGCGGGCGAGGCGCGGAATACTAGGCAATGCATGCCTGCCTTGCAGAAGCTGTTCGCCCTGAGCGAAGACGAAATGGGCGAAGCGCTTCCCAGCGGGACGCGGACGCGGGTCTTTGACCGGGCGGATTGGGCGGTGCAGCACCTCTACTGGGCCGGGTTGGTCGAACGGCCCGAGCGCGGTGTCTATCGCGCAACGGCGGAAGGACGGGCCTGGCTTGCGGCGGGCAAGCCGCTGGATTGGCGGATCGTGAAGGCCATTCCGGCGCATCAGGCGGCGATGGCGGCTGCGGCAGAGCGGAACAACGCGAATAGCGCATCGACACAGAAACCATCGCAGGATTCGGCAACAGCCCCCGATGAAAACCCGGAGGACGTGATCGACCGCGCAATCGGTGAGGCCGAAGCGGTGCTGGTCGATGACATCCTTGACCGCCTGCAGAAGATGCACCCGACCCGTTTCGAGCAGTTGATCGTCGACCTTCTGGTGAAGATGGGCTTTGGCGGCGGTGACCCTGCGATGGGAGAACGTATCGGCAAATCGGGTGACGGCGGGATTGACGGGATCATCAACGAAGACGCTTTGGGCCTTGATGCGGTCTACGTGCAGGCCAAGCGCTGGAAGCCCGAGAACAAGATCAGCCGCCCGGACCTGCAGGGCTTTGTTGGGTCATTGACCGGGGAAGGCGCGACCAAGGGGGTGTTTGTCACCACCTCGGATTTTACCCGTGAAGCGCGGGATTATCTGAACAAGGTGCAGCACCGGATCGTGCTGATCAATGGCGAGCGGTTGGCGCGGCTGATGATTCAGCACGAGGTCGGGGTGAGGGCACGGCGGACATTTGTCATCAGGTCCATCGATGAAGATCGGTTCGCCGACCCGGAGGGGTGAGAGCACGGTGCGCTGTAGCGCACCCTACGTGGATCACCCACCCCTCAACCATCCATCCAGCACGGGCAGGCTGATCAGGGTCGCGGTGGCGATCAGGGCAAGGCAGATGCGGCGGAAGGTTGTTTCGCTGGCAAGGCCGAACATGTGGCTGCCCAACCAAAGGCCAAGCCCGTAGACGGGTGCGATCAGCGCGGCGAGGGTCAGGATGTGCAGGGGCACAAGGCCGCCCACGACATAGCCAAGGATCGACAGGATGCTGGTCAGGGCAAAGAAGAACACGATGTTCGCCCGCACGGTCGCGGCATTGGTCCGACCTCCCAGCCAATAGGCCACGACTGGCGGGCCGCCGATCTGGGCCGCGCCTGAACAGATGCCGGACACAAGGCCGACGACCACGGTCAGGGGTGGTTTCGGCTGACCCTGGTAGCGCCAGCCCGAGGCAAGCAGGATCAGCATTGCCCCGGCGACGGCAGAGATGATCCAGCGCAGGACGCTTGCATCAAGCGTTGCCAGCGCCCAAGTGCCTGCGGGCACGCCCAGAATGGCCCCGGTGGCCATGATCGCCGCCTCGCGCCGGTCAGCCAGACGGATGGCGCGGGGGATCAGAGGCAGGCTCATCAGGCTGTCGGTGACCAACAAAAGCGGCGCGGCGACCTGCGGGCCGAACAGCGCGCTGACAAGCGGCACGAAGATCAGCGCGGCGCCAAAGCCGGAAAAGCCGCGCGCAAGGCTGGCCGTGAAGGTGATGAAAAGCAGAAGGGCGTATGCCGACCAGGGGTCCGGACTGCCAAGGATTTCGGCCATGCGCCTTTGCCTTTTGGAACCGTAGCCCAAGCATAACGACCGGGGCGGAATTGACCAGCGGTCGCGCAAGGTGGGCAATACTGGCCACCCATACGGTCGGGCCTAGCTTCGCAGCCCGTCCATCACCTTGACCAGCGCCTCGCTGATGCCCGGTTCCGACAGGGCGTGACCGGCAAGCGGGATCATCCGAAGATCACATCTGCCCCAGCCTTTGGCCAGCGACCAGGCCGAATGCGGCGGGCAGATCATGTCATACCGGCCCTGCACGATGGTAGTCGGGATATGTTCGATCCGGTGGCGTTCGCGCAGGATCCAACCGTCGCAGTCCAGAAACCCGGCGTTGTGGAAATAGTGGTTTTCCAGCCGGGCAAAGGCGCGGGCATAATCGCTTGGGCTTTCGCCAAAAGCGCCTTCGTTCTGGATCGAGGCAAGGGCGTTTTCCCAGTTCGCCCAGATTCGGCCAAAGCGGGTTTCCTCGGCCAGATTGCCGGAAAACAGGCGGCGGTGATAGGCGGCGATCATGTCGTCACGTTCGGCTTCGGGGATGACATCGGTAAAGCGCGCCCAGAGATCGGGGAAGAACGCCCCGGCCCCACCGCCGTAGAACCAGTCAAGCTCGGACCTTTTCATCAGGAAGATGCCGCGCAGGACAAGCTGACGGACGCGGGTCGGGTGGGTCAGGGCATAGATCAGCGCAAGGGTCGCGCCCCAGCTGCCGCCAAAGGCGATGAAGCTGTCGATTCCCAAGGTGCCGCGGATGGTTTCGATATCCTGCACCAGATGCCAGGTCGTGTTGGCCTGAACGCTGGCATGTGGACGCGACCGGCCACAGCCACGCTGGTCGAACAGAATGGTGCGATAGGTGCGGGGGTCGAAATAACGGCGCATCGCGGGGGAACAGCCGCCGCCCGGCCCGCCGTGAAAGACGAAGACCGGAATACCGGCGGGATTGCCGCATTGTTCGACATAGACGGTATGCCCGTCGCCCATGTCGATCATCCGCTGATCGAAGGGCTCGACCGGCGGGTAAAGATAGTCGACTGCGCGCTTTTGCCCTGATCTTTGATCCATCGTTGCCCTATATAGCTTCCCGAAAGCCCGGTGTCGAAGGGCAAAGGAGACGGCGATGGCAGTCGATACGGTTGACCCCGCAGAAGTGGCCAAGTTCGAAGCGATGGCCGCCGAATGGTGGGATCTTGAGGGCAAGTTCAAGCCCTTGCACATGCTGAACCCCTGCCGGCTGGATTACATCTGCGCCCAAGTTGCGGCCGAGTTCGGGCGCGATCTGGCCGGGGATTTGCCGTTCAAGGGGCTGCGTGTGCTTGATATCGGCTGCGGTGGGGGACTTTTGTCCGAACCGATGGCGCGGCTTGGGGCCGAAGTGGTGGGCGCGGATGCGGCTGAACGGAACATTCCGGTGGCCCGTGTCCATGCCGAACAGTCGGGGTTGGTGATCGACTATCGCCACACCACGGCCGAGGCGCTGGCGGCGGCGGGGGAACGGTTCGACGTGGTGCTGAACATGGAAGTGGTCGAGCATGTCGCTGACCCGCAGGCCTATCTGACCGCCTGTCAGGAATTGCTGAAGCCCGGCGGGCTGATGATCTGCTCCACCCTGAACCGGACCTCGAAAAGCTTTCTGATGGCGATCATCGGCGCGGAATGGGTGATGCGCTGGCTGCCAAAGGGCACACATGACTGGGCGAAGTTCATCACCCCGGACGAGCTTTATGCCCTGATCGGCAAGGCGGGCCTGCGCCCGGTGGACCGCAAGGGCATGGTGTTCAACCCGGTCGCGTGGATCTGGAAGCTGTCGGATCGGGATCTGGGCTGCAACTATGTGACAGCCTCCGTCAAAGGCGCGTAAGTTCGGGTCAAATCGCCCCGTGGCATCGGCAGGCGCGCGTGAATGCCGCCTGTTGCGCGCGTTTTCGTGAATTCCTCGTGAATTGCGCCAATTGTTGAAAGCGACCCTACAATCGCCACCAAATTTCGTGTCAAGCTTGGCCGAATGGTCCGCCTATGCGCGGAATTCCAGCGAGAATCGGCGAAATGGCAAGTCTGGCGATGACTTCTTGCGTGATCAGAACCTTCCGGACCAAGGGTCGGACGGCAGGAAATAGCGTGAAAATGGCGCAAACATTCTTGACGTGCTGCTGTGAAGCTGGCCCATGCTACCGTGAAACGGCGTCCTTGCGCTGCAATGAAAGGTTGGGCATGCCGGATGTGCCTTGCAGGATGGCGCACGAAGGAACGCGGGTGACTGCCTGCATGTTCGGGGCTTGAGGGGTCGGATGTTCATTCGCCTGGTTGGCGTCTTTGAGGTTCGGGATGACGCAGGGCGCGATTGCACGCCTCGCGGGTCGAAGGCGCGCGCCATTCTGGCGATGCTGTGTCAGACCCCGGACCGTCTGCGCGCCCGTCGCTGGCTGGAAGGGCGGCTGTGGTCGGACCGGGGGGCAGAACTTGCCTCGGGCAGTCTGCGCCAGGCGCTGATGGAGATTCGCAAAGCCTTTGGCGACGCTTCGGACAAGCTGATCACCGACCGCGACATGGCGCAATTGACCGATGTCGTCACCGACCTTGAGCAAGACCGCGAGGGTTGCCTGCAGGCGCTGCAATCCGGTCGGGAATTCCTGGAAGGTAGCGACATTGTCGATGCGGCCTTCATCGACTGGCTGCGCGAAGAACGTGTCAGGGTCGACCTGCATCTGGGCATGTCCCGACCCGGCCCGTCGCAGATGCCGATGCCGTTCCTGATCCGGCTTGGCGGCCTGCCGTCGGGTCATGGTGCCAGCGTTGGCAAGGCTTTGGCTGATTCCATCGGGCGGATGGTGGGCGAGTTTGCCCATGTCGATCTTTTCGGCGCAGGCGGCACGGCAGTTCCTTTGGACCTGCCGACCGGTGGCCTGTCGCTGCATGTGGAAGGCACGGCAAGCCAGGACCATGTCCACCTTCTGGTCAGTCTGAACGTCACCAACACCAAGCTGACGATCTGGAGCCAGCGGGCCGCCGTGCCATTGGCCGAGGCCGATATTTTCGGCAAGGGCGAGTTGCCGCCGCTGGTCTTTCAGGCTGCCGACGCCGCGCTGGCGCATTTTCCAAGGGTTCCCGACCGCGAATCCGGCCCCCGGCGGGCCAATGCCCTGATCGCGGGCGCTCTGACCGAGATGTTCAGCTATGACAGCGAACGCCTGCGCGAGGCGGATCGGATGCTGGTTCAGGCGCAGGACTATGCCGAACCGGGGCGGATCTTTGCCTGGCGCTGCCTGGTGCGGCAGATCATGTTCGTCGAACGGACCGAGTCGGACTTTGCCCGGCTGGTGGACGAGGCTGACGAATTCTCACGCAAGGCGCTTGAGATGTCGAAGGGCAACCCGCTTGTGCTTGCCCTTGTCAGTCAGGCGCGGGTCATGGTGGACGAAAACCCCGAGGTTGGCACGGTGCTGGCGCGTGACGCGGTGGCGCTTAGCCCCTGCAATGCCTTTGCCCATTGGGCGCGGGCTGGGGCGTTGATCCGGATCGGCGATAACGACGGCGCGTTGCTTGCCGCCCGGCAGGGGGCGCAGATCGCCGCCCGGACGGCGCATGTCCACTGGTGGGAGGCGCTGAGCGGCCTTGCAGCCCTGCGCGGCGGCGACCATGTATCGGCCATCGGGCATTACGAGGCGGCGCATTCGCGCGCGCCCAGTTTCCGGGCGGCAATGCGGCACCTCCTGTTCCTGTATCTGGCGGTCGGCGAACGCGACAAGGCGGCGCGGGTCTATCGCGCGCTTCTGCGGGTCGAGCCGGATTTCACGCTGGACCGGATCGTCAACGAACCGGATTACCCCGCCGTCACCCTGCGGCGCAGCGGGCTTCTGGATCAGTATGGTCCGGAACTGGCTCGGCTTTAGGACGGCTCGTCGATGACTTCGTCACTCCTCGCCGGGGCGACCCGACGAGGAGACGAAGGCGAACGATAAGGGCTCTGGCTTAAAGATCAGCCGATTTGGCCCAAAGGTTGATCTCTTTCTCTTCGGCAATCGCACCGATCTGGGCCAGTTCCTCGGCCGTGAAATCAAGATTGCGGATCGCGCCGGCGCAGTCTTCAACCTGTTCCGGCTTTGACGCCCCGATCAGCGCCGAGGTGATGCCACCCCCTCGCAGAACCCAGGCCAGCGCCATTTGTGCCAGCGTCTGGCCCCGTGCTTCGGCCATCGCATTCAACCGGTGAACCGATGCCAGGGCCCGGTCGTTCAGCGTGGCCACATCCAGCGACTTGCCCTGCGTGGCCCGGCTGCCTGCCGGGATGCCCTTGAGGTATTTCGAGGTGAGGATGCCCTGAGCCAGCGGCGTAAAGGCGATGGAGCCGATGCCAAGGTCGGCCAACGTGTCCTTGAGCCCGTCGGTCTCGACCCAGCGGTTCAGGATCGAATAGCTGGGCTGGTGGATCAGGCAGGGCGTGCCAAGGTCTTTCAGGATCGCCGCCGCCTCGCGCGTGCGCTGGCTGTTGTAGCTGGAGATGCCGACATAAAGCGCCCGGCCCGACCGGACGATGTGATCCAGCGCGCCCATGGTTTCTTCAAGCGGCGTGTCGGGGTCGAAACGGTGGGAATAGAAGATGTCGACGTAATCAAGACCCATCCGCTTCAGCGACTGGTCACAAGAGGCGATCTGGTATTTGCGGCTGCCCCATTCGCCGTAAGGGCCGGGCCACATGTCATAGCCCGCCTTGGAGGAGATGATCAGTTCGTCCCGCAAGTGGCGGAAGTCGGTGCGCATGATCTCGCCGAAGGCGGTTTCGGCACTGCCGAAGGGGGGGCCGTAGTTGTTGGCCAGGTCGAAATGGGTGATGCCGTGGTCAAACGCTGTGCGGCAGATTGCCTGTTTGGTGGCATGCGGCGTGTCGTGGCCGAAATTGTGCCACAGGCCCAGGCTGATCGCGGGCAGCTTCAGGCCCGAGTTGCCGCAGCGGCGATAGATCATGCGGTCATAGCGGTCTTCGCGGGGAATATAGGTCATGGCAGCCTCCTGTTGGCGCAAGCATTTCACGCGCGATCCGCGGCTTCAAGTTGCGTCGTGGCGGAATTCGGGAAAGGATGCGGCCATGCGCCTCCTGTGGAAATTCTGGGACTTCGTGAATGCCGTCGGGTTGCGGGTTGGCAATGGCCATTTCGGCCTTGTCGCGGCAGGGGTGGCTTTTTTCGCGATGTTCGCCGTCTTTCCCGGCCTTGCCGCCGCAGTTGCGGTCTGGGGCATGTTCGCCGACCCATCGGCGATTCAGGGCTATCTGACGGTGGCCGAACGGTTCCTTCCGCCCGAAGCGCGGACGCTGGTGCATGTTCAGGTGATGGGGCTGATCGAGGCCCCGCCTGCGACGCTGGGCTGGACGACCTTTGTTTCGGTTGCCATCGCGATCTATTCCGCCCGCGCCGGGGTTTCGGCTTTGGTGCAGGGGTTGGACGTGGTGCATCGGTCGCGCCCGCGCGGGTTTCTGTGGGGCTGGGTGGTGGATTTCATCCTGACGGCGGCGCTGATCGGCGCGCTGTTCCTGGCGCTGGTGACTGTGGTCGTTGTGCCGATCATGCTGAGTTATGTGCAGTTCGGCACGTTCGAAGCGTGGTTGACTAAGGTCCTGCCCTGGGGCGCGATGTTCCTTTTGGTCGTCACCTGCCTGTCGATCCTGTACCGGTTCGGCCCCAATGTCCCCGGCGGGTTCCGGTCGCCGTGGATCACGGTGGGTGTGCTGGTCGCGGCGCTGGGCTGGGCGGGGGTGTCGATCGGGTTTTCGATCTATCTGGCGAACTTCAACAGCTACAACGCGATCTACGGGTCAATTGGCGCAGTCATCATCCTGATGATGTGGCTTTACCTGAGCGTGTGGTCGATCCTGCTCGGCGGCGCGATCAATGCCGAGCTGGATGAACGGCTTAGCCGCCGCCAATAGAAAGGGCGCCCCGGTCGGGACGCCCCTGAATGGATTGGCGAAAGGCCTTAGTGACCAGCAGGCCAGGTGAATTCCGGGCGCAGGCCCGAGAACACCGGACGGCCATCGGTCGGCGCGGCATAGCCTTTGGTTTCGTCCCAGAAGGCGTGGTAGGTCGCCTTGGGGAACTTGGCATCGTCATAGCCCATGACGTTCGGCACCGCGACGCGGATGCGCTTTTGCTTGTCGTCAAGCAGAAGCACGGCGTTGCATTCGGTGCAAAGGCAGATTTCCAGCGGCCCGTTCGGGTTCTGCGCGTTGAAAGGCACGCGCTTCATTTTCTCGGGGTGATCAACTTTCAGGTCGCCATAGTTGAAAAAGGCGACGTGGGTCGTGTGCTGGCCGGTCACGGCTTTGCAGACGTTGCAATGGCATTCGTGGTTATCAATCGGTTCGGCAGCGGACGTCACATGGACGTGGCTGCAGCCACCTGCGTATTTTGCGGACATAATTTCCTCCCTATGCCTCTCACGCCCCTTCTTGGACGTGATGAATCGCGACGGAACACTAGCACCGGTTTTCCCGAAAGCGAAATATTTGAAGGGTCAGGAAAGCCGGATTTCGCTTCCGGCTCTGCGGCATTCGGTTGCACGGACGCAAGGATCGACCCCCGGTTTGGCGGTCGATCCGGGCTGTCAGCTTAGCCGATGGCCGCCGCCTTAACGTCACCGTCGATGAAAGGCAGGTACTGGGCGAAATTCTTCTGGAACATGCCGACGAGTTTCGCCGCCTGCGCGTCATAGGCGGCAGGGTCGGCCCAGGTCTGGCGCGGGTTCAGCAGGGCGGTATCGACGCCGGGCACGGAAACCGGAACCTCGAACCCGAAATTCGGGTCCTTGCGGAAGGTGGCCTTGCCAAGCGATCCGTCCAGTGCCGCCGACAGCAGCGCGCGGGTGGCCTTGATCGGCATCCGCTTGCCCACGCCATAGGCCCCGCCGCTCCACCCGGTATTCACCAGCCAGCAGGACGCGCCATGACGGGCGATCTTTTCCTGCAGCAGCTTGCCATACACCTCGGGACGGCGCGGCATGAAGGGGGCACCGAAGCAGGTCGAGAAGGTCGGCGTCGGTTCGGTCACGCCGCGTTCGGTGCCAGCCGCCTTGGCGGTGAAGCCGGACAGGAAGTGATACATCGCCTGCGCCGGGGTCAGCCGCGCGATGGGGGGCAACACGCCAAAGGCGTCGCAGGTCAGCATCACCACATGCAGGGGATGCCCGCCAAGCCCGGTGGCGGACGCATTCGAAATCGCCTCCAGCGGATAGGCGCAGCGGGTGTTTTCGGTCAGGGACCGGTCCTTGAAATCCAGTTCCAGCGTTTCGGGATCATAGACCATGTTTTCCACCACGGTGCCGAAGCGGTGGGTGGTGGCATAGATTTCCGGCTCGGCCTCGGGCGAGAGATCAATGGTCTTCGCGTAGCAGCCGCCTTCAAAGTTGAAGATGCCGCGATCCGACCAGCCATGTTCGTCATCGCCGATCAGCGTGCGGTCTGGGGCTGCTGACAGGGTCGTCTTGCCGGTGCCCGAGAGGCCGAAGAAGACAGCGGCCTCATCGGGTTTGCCGGGGGCATGGTTCGCGCTGCAATGCATCGCCATCACGCCCTTGCCGGGCAGGATGTAGTTCAGGACGGTGAACACGGCCTTCTTGTTTTCACCCGCATAGGCGGTGTTGCCGATCAGCACGGTCTTTTCGTCAAAGTTCAGCGCGATCACCGTTTCGGTGCGGCAGCCATGGCGGGCCGGGTCGGCCTTGAACGACGGCAGGTTGATGACCGTCCATTCCGGGATGAAGCTGTCCAGTTCTTCCCGCGCGGGGCGGCGAAGAAGGTGGCGGATGAACAGGCCATGCCATGCCAGTTCGGCGATGACGCGGACGTCAAGGCGATGGTCTGCATCGGCCCCGGCGTAAAGGTCCTGCACGAAAACCTCACGCCCCTTGGCATGGGCCAGCATGTCGGCCTTGAGCGTGGCCCAAGCTGCCGGTGTCATCGGCGCGTTGTTTTCCCACCAGACGGTGTTTTCGGTGGCAGGCGTGCGGACGACGAACTTGTCTTTCGGCGAACGCCCGGTGAACTGCCCGGTGGTGCAAAGGAACGCGCCACCCCGACCCAAACGACCCTCGCCCCGGCGAACCGCCTCTTCGACCAGAGCGGCCTCGGCATAGTTGTAGTGGGCGATTGCCACACCGGTGATGCCTTGGACTTCAAGCTGCTGATCGGGGTTCACACGCCCCCGGGCGGTGTCATGGGTCATCCTGCACGCTCCCAATGCCGCAAGCGGTCTGCGGCGGGTTCAATCCGGGCATCCGGGCCAAGGGATGCCACGACAAGCCGTGGTATGGCCGGGTCGCAATTGGCCTATAGCATGATGATTTCATGACATAATAGCAGGTAATCAGCGCGTTAGCGCAATCATTTTCAGGTTAGCGCCACCAACTGCGAAAGCCGGGCAAAATGCCGCCGGGTTGCCACCGACTGCGGCGAAAATGCCACCCGTTGCACCCGTTCTGGGGGCCTGATTCGCTTTCCTGTTGATTCTCGGGCCTTGCAAGCGGACAATATGGCAAAATAGCCATGAGGCAGTAGCAGTTACAGGAAGGCACGAAGATGTCTCGCATTGCACTAGTTGATGATGACAGGAATATTCTGACCTCGGTCGCCATGACGCTTGAGGCGGAAGGCTTTGAAGTCGAAACCTACAATGACGGCCAGTCCGCGTTCGAGGCGTTCACCCGCCGGATGCCCGACATGGCGGTCCTTGATATCAAGATGCCCCGGATGGACGGGATGGATCTGTTGCAGCGGATGCGGCAGAAAACCTCGATCCCGGTCATCTTCCTGACCTCGAAAGACGATGAGATCGACGAGGTTCTGGGCCTGCGGATGGGCGCGGACGACTATGTGAAAAAGCCCTTCAGCCAGCGGCTTCTGGTCGAACGCATCCGCGCGCTGTTGCGTCGGCAAGAGGCGATCAACTCGGGCGAGGCGGCGGCTACCGAAGAAACCCGGATGATGGAACGCGGCGCCCTGCGGATGGACCCGCTGCGCCATTCGGTCACCTGGAAAGGCCGCGAGGTCGCGCTGACCGTGACCGAATTCCTGCTGTTGCAGGCGCTGGCGCAACGGCCCGGTTTCGTGAAATCGCGCGACCAGTTGATGGACGTGGCCTATGACGATCAGGTCTATGTCGATGACCGCACCATCGACAGCCACATCAAGCGGCTGCGCAAGAAGATGCGGACGGTGGATGACAACTTCACCGCCATCGAGACGCTTTACGGCATCGGGTATCGATACAACGAAGAGTGAGGGGGAGTAGCGACGGGCCCCGCACATGACCTCGGCACCCAGGATCACCGCGCAGACCCCGCAGGCCAGACGGTCGGGCGACGTCCTTCTGGGCGAAGACTGGGTATCGCCCGATTCCACGGTCGAGCGGCTTAAGGAACGCCGGGCGGGGCGCGGGTTTGTCACGCTTAAAGGCTCGCCCCTTGCGCGCAAGATCATCATCTTCAACCTGCTGGCGCTGGTCATTCTGGTCGTCGGCGTCCTGTTCATGAACCCGTTCCGCGAAAGTCTGGCGCTGCAGCGGCATCAGGGCATGACGCGGCAGGTCGAACTGATCGCCGACATCTATGAAAGCCGCCTGCTGCCGGGACCGCAGGGCTTTGACTTTCGCGAAACCTTGGCGGAAATCGAAATTGACCCCTGGTTCGAAGTGTTCGTCTTTGATCCCACCGGGCGGATCATCGCCTCGAAGGTGGGGCAGGGGAACAAGACGCTGCTGACCGATCCGGGTCAGACCACGCTTTTGACCGACTTTCTGGAAAACGTCTGGAACACCGTCACCTTCTTCCTGCGTCAGGGTCAGGCCACCAAGACCGAGACGATCGATGTCGCGCAGCAGGCCGCCAGCGTCTTCGAGGCCGCCCGGATTGGCGAGACGGTATCGCAAACCGGCAAGGATCAGGACGGCAGCCTGTTCTTTTCAACCGGCACCCCGATCATGGTTTCAGGTGATATCGTGGGGATCGTCGTTCTGGTCTCGTCGTCGGTCGAGATCGACCGTCTGGTGCGGTACGAACGCGAACAGATCCTTCGGATGTTTCTTGTCGCCGTGGTCCTGTCGATTGCGCTTAGCCTGATGCTGGCCTCGACGATCTCGAACCCGCTGTCCGATCTGGCCGCCGCCGCCGAACTGGGACGTGAGCGTGACACCCGCCGCAATGCCGCCAACCGGGTGCGAATCCCCGACCTTGCCGCGCGGCCAGACGAAATCGGTCGCCTGTCTGTGGCCATGAGCGGCATGGTCTCGGCGCTCTATGACCGGATCGACGCCAACGAACAGTTTGCCGCCGACGTGGCGCATGAAATCAAGAACCCGCTGGCGTCCTTGCGGTCCGCCGTCGGGTCGTTGCGGTTCGTGAAAAAGGACGAACAGCGCGACAAGCTTCTGGATGTGGTCGAACATGACGTTCGCCGTCTGGACCGTCTGGTCAGCGACATTTCCAACGCCTCGCGACTGGACAGCGAGTTGGTGAAGGAAGAGGAAGAGGAATTCAACCTGATCAAGACGCTGGCGAACCTGTGCCAGTATCTGTCGAAACAGGCGGGCGAAAAGGGGGTCGATTTCATCATCGACCTGCCCAGCGATCCGATCAGCATTCACGGACTTGAGGCCCGGCTGGCGCAGGTTTTCGTCAACCTTGTGACCAATGCGATTTCCTTCTGCGACTCCGGCGATGCTGTCCGGGTCTGGGCCCGGCGGCGCGAAAATCGGGTGCTGATCGTGGTCGAGGATACCGGACCCGGCATTCCGGAACAGGCGCTGACCAAAGTATTCAAGCGGTTCTATTCTGAACGCCCGCAGGCCGATTTCGGCAAGCATTCCGGCCTTGGTCTGGCGATTTCCAAACAGATCGTCGAGGCGCATGGCGGCGTGATCTGGGCCGAAAACATCCGCCCGACGGCTGCTGATCCGACCTCGGCCCCGCTTGGCGCGCGGTTCGTCGTGGGCCTGCCGGTGTGACTGTCGCCGCCAGCCAGATCTTTCATGCGACCTGCGTTTCAGTCAGGGGCCAAGGACTTCTGATCACCGGGCCGTCCGGTTCGGGCAAGTCCTCGCTGGCGCTGCGGATGCTGACGCTCGGTGCGCAGCTTGTCTCGGATGACCGCACGTTGCTGTGGTCGGAAAATGGACAACTCCATGCCCGCTGTCCCGCGCCCGAGATTGCCGGCCTGATCGAGGCACGCTGCATCGGCATCTTGCGGAGCCCCGAGATTGACAGCACCAAGGTCGCCCTGGTCGCCGATCTTGCACAGGTGGAAATCGAACGCCTGCCTCCCTTGCGCCGCGTCACGATCCTGGGTTGCGACCTGCCCCTTGTGCTGCAGGTGCAAAATGACCATTTTCCCAACGCCCTGATGCTGTATCTTCGCCATGGTCGCCAGGCCTAGGCGTCACGGACCCAAGATGACCAACCCTGCCGGACCTGATCATCGTCTTGTCTTCGTCACCGGCCCCTCGGGCGCCGGGCGGACGACCGCGATTCGCGTGCTGGAGGATCTTGGCTATGAAGGTATCGACAATATCCCGCTAAGCCTTGTGCCGCGGCTGGTGGATGGTGCGCCACTGGGCCGCCCCATCGTGCTGGGCCTTGATCCCCGGAACCGCGATTTCAACCCGACCGCGCTGATTGAACTGATCGACAGCCTGACCCGCGACCCTCGGGTCGAGCTTGAGGTGCTTTACCTTGACTGCGCGCCGGCGATCCTGATCCAGCGGTTTTCCGAAACCCGGCGACGGCATCCCCTGGCCCCGAACGAAACACCGGCGCAGGGGATCGAGCGCGAATTTGATCTTCTGGCCCCGGTCCGGGTGCGTGCCGACCACCTCATCGACACCACCGATTTGAACCAGCACGAGCTGAAGGCCGAAATCGCCCGGCTGTTCGACATCAGTCCGGGTGGCCATCTGTCGGTCTCGGTCCAAAGCTTCAGCTACAAGCGCGGCATCCCGCGCGGGGTCGACATGATCTTTGACTGCCGGTTCCTGGCCAACCCGCACTGGCAAGGGGCCTTGCGCCCGCTGGATGGGCGCGATCCGCAAGTTGCCGCCTTCGTGCGGTCCGATTCCCGGTTTGACGCCTTCATCACCAAGCTCAGCGAGCTTCTGTTGTTCCTGCTTCCCGCGCATCTGGAAGAGGGCAAGTCGCACCTTGCGATCGGCTTTGGCTGTACCGGAGGGCAACACAGGTCGGTGGCCGTTGCGGAAATGGTCGGTAACATGCTTGCAGAAGCAGGCTGGCCGGTGTCAAAACGGCACCGGGAACTGGAACGCCAGGCTGGCACAGTGCAGCCCCAGGCTGCGAAGGCCAGTGAATGAAGGTAGGGATCGCTTGATCGGTATCGTGATCGTGGCGCATGGCGGGCTGGCGAGGGAATATCTCTCGGCGGTTGAACATGTTGTGGGCCGACAGGACGGGGTCAGGGCGATCTCGATCGAGGATGACCACGACCGCAAGGCCAAGCAGGATGAAATCTGCGCCGCCGCCGATGCCGTCGATGTCGGGCAGGGGGTGGTTCTGGTGACCGACATGTTCGGCGGCTCGCCCTCGAACCTGGCGCTTCCGGCCTGCGCAACCACGGGTCGCCGCATTCTTTATGGCGCGAACCTGCCGATGCTGATCAAATTGGCCAAGTCGCGCGACCTTGCCGTTCCTGAGGCCGTGTCGGCCGCCCTTGATGCCGGGCGAAAGTACATCAACAGTCTTGATCTGGGCGGAGGGGCCTGAGCATGAGCAGCCGCAGTATCCGCATCGTCAACGAAAAGGGCCTGCATGCCCGCGCCAGCGCGAAATTCGTCGAAACGGTCGAGGCACATGACGCCCGCGCCCGGGTGTCGAAGGACGGGATGGAAGTTTCGGGCGATTCGATCATGGGCCTTCTGATGCTTGGCGCATCGCGCGGAACCTCGATCGAGGTCGCTTGTTCCGGTGCCGAAGCGGAGAAACTCGCCGATGCACTAGAGGCGCTGGTTGCGGCGCGCTTCGGAGAGGATTATTGAGCGGTGATGCCCGGTCGCGTTCCGGGAACCTTCCGGGGACCGCTGCTTCGTGACCGAACAGAGCCAGATCGCTGACGAGGTGCCAACCTCTGCTGTCGTCAAACCGGCACGCAAGTATGATATGCGGCGTCTCAGCTATTCCGGGACCTTCAAGAATCCGGTCAAGATCTACTCCATCCGCATCATCGAATGGCTGACTGCGAAGGTCCGGCTTCTAAGCCTGATCCGCAGTTTCGAAAAATCCGGTGCCCCGGTCGGCGCGCCATTCTGGCCCAAGGCGATCCGCCATATGGGTATCAGCATCGAAACCCCGCCCGAAGAAATCGCTCGCATTCCCAAGACCGGCCCTGTTGTCGTGGTGTCGAACCACCCGTCTGGCCTTGTCGATGGCATGGTTCTGGCCGAGATGGTCAACCGTGTGCGGTCCGACTTCCGCATTCTTACCCGCTCGCTGCTGACCGGCATCCCGGAAGTCGAGGAATTCATGATCCCCGTGCCTTTCCCGCACGAGGATAACGCGCGCGAACTTGGCCTGCAGATGCGCGACGACACGATGAAGCACCTGAAGGCAGGCGGGGTGATCATCCTGTTCCCGGCAGGCAAGGTCGCGATGTCCGAAGGCTGGTGGGGCCCGGCGGTGGAAGGTGAATGGAACGTCTTCACCCACAAGATCGTGCGGTCATCCGGCGCGACCATCGTGCCGATCTACTTCCCCGGCCAGAATTCCCGCATGTTCCAGATCGCCAACCAGATCAGCGACACGCTTCGTCAGGGCTTGCTCTTGCACGAAATCAAGCGCTGCCTCTTCAAACCAACCCGCCCCGTGATCGGCGAACCGATCCCGGCGGAGGAGTTGAAGAACTGGGAGGGGAACCCGAGAGGGTTCTTGGCCTGGCTGCGGGAACATACGCTGAGGCTTAAGGACCAAGCGTAGGGTGGACGCCAACCCACCATTCGCAAAGTATGTTCGCTAGGCTTTCACGTACCAGACAAAGCACATGGTGTCCTGTGGGTCGCCGCCTTCTGCTTCAAACTCCTCAAAAGTCTTCCCGAAATTCGACCGTCCCTCAGCAATAAAGTCAAAGCGGCTTTTGAGTGCTTCAAAGTCTGACAGTGCTACGGTTGCGCTCTGGACCACGACATCATTCCTGGAAAGATCAGCGGGGACTGTTTTGAAGGTATCAACCTCAACCCAATAGCACTCGCACGTCACCCCGCTGGGGAAGCGAAACTGCAACTGACCTCCGATGCTGATCATCCCCGCCAGCTTTGTCGTTTCGATCACCTCAGGAATGTCTGCGACGCGCCATGCATACTCGTGTCCTTTGATCGAGGCTTTACACAGCAACTCGTCCGGAAGGGATTCTTCTGGATGCTCCATGAGATAATCATCCGGCCATTCATGCAAACCAAGGAGAGGGACTGGGCTAATTTACCGCGTCGGCACCGGCACTTCGCCCCGGTAATCATAGAACCCCCGCTGCGTCTTGCGGCCCAGCCATCCGGCCTCGACATATTTGGTCAGGAGCGGGCAGGGCCGGTATTTGGTATCCGCCAGCCCTTCGTGCAGCACGTTCATGATCGCAAGGCAGGTGTCGAGGCCAATGAAATCGGCCAGTTCCAGCGGCCCCATCGGGTGGTTCGCGCCCAGTTTCAGCGATTCGTCGATGCTTTTGACGTTCCCCACGCCCTCGTACAGCGTATAGACCGCCTCGTTGATCATCGGCATCAGGATGCGGTTGACGATGAAAGCGGGGAAATCCTCGGCGCTCGCGGCGGTTTTCCCAAGCTTTCGAACCACTTCGTGCATCGTGTCCCAGGTTTCCTGATCGGTCGCGATGCCGCGGATCAGTTCGACCAGCTGCATCACCGGGACCGGGTTCATGAAGTGGAAGCCCATGAATTTCTCGGGCCGGTCGGTGCGCGAAGCAAGTCGGGTGATCGAGATCGAAGAGGTGTTCGAGGTCAGGATCGTCGTCGGCTTCAGATGCGGCAGAAGGTCCTCGAAGATCGCCTGCTTGACGGTTTCCCGTTCGGTGGCGGCCTCGATGATCAGGTCGCACTGGCCCAGATCGGACAGTTTCAGCGTGGTCTTGATCCGCTCCAGCGCGGCGCGTTTGTCGGCGGGCAGCACCTTGCCGCGCGACACCTGACGTTCGATGTTCCGTTCAACCGTCTCCATCGCCTTTTGCAGGCTGGCTTCGGAAATATCGGTCATTAGAACTTCATAGCCCGCCAGCGCGAAGACATGGGCGATCCCGTTGCCCATCTGCCCGGCGCCCACGACGCCTACCAGCTTGATCTCCATCGCCATACCTCCATCTGATGCCACCGCTTATGCCCGTCCGAACCGGCCCGCGCAAGGATCGGCAAAATAGCAAAAGCTTTATCGGTCCGCCCGAGTTTAGCCCTTCGGAAACCACCATCTGCCAAGCTTCCGCCATTGGGTGATGCAATGGGTGGTGGTGATGCTTCTTCTGACTGATGCCGGGGCGCTGGATTATGCGCCCTGTCGATACGGCACATCGCGGGCGGTGTTTCGCGGGCCAGCGCGGGATGTTTCCGGCAGCTATGTGGCGATGCTGGGCGGGACCCAGACCTTTGGCAAATATGTCTCCGCCCCCTATCCCGCGCTGGTGGAACGGGAAATCGGGCAGCAGGTCGTGAACCTTGGGGGTCTTGGGGCAGGGCCGGATTTCTATCTTGAGGATCAGGCGGCGCTGCGCATCGCGGCCGAAGCGTGCCTTGCCGTGGTGCAGATTCCGGGGGCCGAGGCGATGTCGAACCCGTTCTACACCGTCCACACCCGTCGCAATGACCGGATCCTCACGCCGACCCCCGCCTTGCGCGCCCTGTTCCCCCAGGTTGATTTTACCGAAACGCTGTTCGCCCGCCATCTGCTTACGGTGCTGGCTGCGGCCGATCCCGACCGGTTCCAGACCGTTGTCGCTGGGTTAAAGAAGAACTGGCTGTCGACCATGCGCCAGCTTCTGGTGCATCTGCCGCTGCGGCGCTTGCTGTTGTGGCTGGCCGAAGGAATGCCGCCAAAGGTCGCGACCGGGCTTGTCGGCACGGGCCCATTGTTGGTGGATGAAGACATGATCGTCAGTGTGCTGCAGCCCGGAACCCGGCTGGTGACCGCAATCCCCAGCGCGGCGGCGCGGGCGATTGGCGTCAAGGACATGCTTTTCCCCGAGACAGAGGCCGTTCAGGCGCGCGGTCTTCCCGGTGCCGCTGTCCATGCCGAAATTGCGGCGCGGCTGTCCCCGGCAATCGCCGACCTTTTGTAAAGCAAAAGGGGCCACCTTGCGGTGACCCCTCATCTGCATCGTAGGGTGCGCTACAGCGCACCGAACCTTACAGTTTCTCGATCATCTCCGGCACAGCGGCGAACAGGTCGGCAACCAGACCATAATCGGCGACCTGGAAAATCGGCGCCTCTTCGTCCTTGTTGATCGCGACGATGACCTTGCTGTCCTTCATGCCCGCAAGGTGCTGGATCGCACCCGAGATGCCGACCGCGACATACAGTTGCGGCGCGACGACCTTGCCGGTCTGCCCGACCTGCCAGTCGTTCGGGGCATAGCCCGAGTCGACGGCGGCGCGCGACGCGCCGACAGCGGCGTTCAGCTTGTCGGCCAGCTTCTCGATCAGCGCGAAGTCGGCCTGCGAGCCGACGCCACGGCCACCCGACACGACGATGCCCGCCGAGGTCAGTTCCGGACGGTCGGACGAGGCAACCTTGTCCTCAACCCAGGCCGACATCGACCCATCGACCGAAGCCGAGACCTTCTCGACCGCAGCCGAACCGCCCTTGCCAGCGGCCTCGAAGGTCGCGGTGCGGACGGTCATCACCTTCTTCGCATCCGACGATTTGACGGTCTGGATCGCGTTGCCGGCATAGATCGGGCGGTCGAAGGTCGCGGCGTCATGTACGGCCAGAACTTCCGAGATCACCATCACGTCCAGCATCGCCGCCAGACGCGGCAGGACCGACTTGGACAGGGCACCCGAGGGGGCGACGATGTGTTCATAGTCCCCGGCCAGAGACTGGATCAGCGCGGCAGTCGGTTCCGACATGCCGTGGGCATATTCCGCACCTTCGGCCAGCAGGACCTTGGCCACGCCCGCAAGGGTCGCCGCTTCGGCAGCGGCAGCGGCGGCATCGGGGCCAGCGACCAGAACCGTCACCGGTCCCAGCGATTTCACGGCGGTCAGGGTCTTTGCGACCTGATCGGTTGCCAGCGCGCCGCCGACAACATCGGCAAGAAGAAGAACGGCCATCAGATCACCCCTGCTTCATCTTTGAGTTTCGCGATCAGCTCGGCCACTGAACCGACCTTGACGCCAGCCTTGCGGCCGGCAGGTTCCACGGTCTTGATGACCGAGAGGCGCGGGCTGACGTCCACGCCGTAATCGGCGGGCGTCTTGGTGGCCAGCGGCTTGGCCTTGGCCTTCATGATGTTCGGCAGCGAGGCATAGCGCGGCTCGTTCAGGCGCAGGTCGACGGTGATGATCGTCGGCATCTTGACGGTGATGGTCTGAAGACCGCCGTCCACTTCGCGGGTGATCTTGGCCTTGTCGCCTTCGATGGCGACTTCGGACGCAAAGGTGCCCTGCGACCAGCCCAGAAGGGCGGCCAGCATCTGGCCCGTCGCGTTCATGTCATTGTCGATGGCCTGCTTGCCGCACAGGACCAGACCGGGGGCCTCTTCCTTGACGACGGCAGCCAGCAGCTTTGCCACTGCCAGCGGCTCGATGTCGGTATGCACGTCGGCAGCCGCTTCGATCAGGATCGCGCGGTCGGCACCCATGGCCAAAGCGTTGCGCAGGGTTTCCTGGCTTTGCTTGACGCCGATGGAGACGACGACAACCTCGGTCGCGACGCCCTTTTCCTTCAGCCGGATCGCCTCTTCGACGGCAATCTCGTCAAAGGGGTTCATCGACATCTTCACGTTCGCAAGGTCGACACCCGATCCGTCCGCCTTGACGCGCACCTTCACGTTATAGTCGATCACCCGCTTGACCGGGACCAGCACCTTCATGGCCGCAACTCCTTCGTAACGCGCCAAATGGCGCACAAGCTCTCCGGCCCGCGTTTAGCGCAGGGTTCGCTTCGGGAACAGAGCAAATGCGACACCTTCCAGCGACAGGACGCCGCGTTTTGATCGTGGGGGCCGATCAGCCCTGGCTCCGGGGCTTCAAGGGGAAACTCCTCGAGCACTTCGTGCACTCGTCGTGGATGGTGCGAGGAGTGCACGAAGTGCTCGAGGAGCGAAAGTCAGCTCAGCGCGTCAGGCCGGGAACCCACAGCACGTCATCCTTGCCATCATTGTTGGCAATGCGACCCGCGACGAAGAACCAGTCGGACAGACGATTCAGGTATTTCACCGCCTCGGGGTTCACATCCTCGACCGTCGCGGTTTCGACGACCAACCGTTCAGCACGGCGGCAGACGGTGCGGCACAGGTGCAGGTGCGCGGCAAGGGCAGACCCGCCCGGCAGGAT